>JBKQHJ010000021.1:0-22429 GCA_052148835.1 Bryobacteraceae bacterium | reverse complement strand
GCCGCGGCCCGTTGCGCCCCCGTTCGCCCCAGCGGTTCGGTTCTTCATACCACGCAGCAGCGCCTCCGTGAAAAATCGTTCCTCACCCAGGCAGGATTGCCGACCACGCCCTATCGCGAGGTACGTTCGCTCGATAGCTTGAACCGCGCGCTGGCCGATTTAGGCTGCCCCGCAGTGCTCAAGACCGCCGCTTTTGGTTACGACGGCAAAGGTCAGTTCCGTATCGACGCGCCCGATCGCGCGGCCGAGGCCTGGGCCGCCATCGGCAAGCAGGAAGCCGTGCTGGAAGCGTTCATCGATTTCGACCGCGAAATTTCGGTAGTCGCCGCGCGAGGCCACAATGGCGAGTTTGTACACTACGGCGCTATCGAGAATCAGCACAGCCGGCATATCTTGGACCTATCGATCGCTCCCGCGCGCGTTCCCCCGCGCGTCGCACAGGAAGCCGTGGAATTGGCGCGCTGCGTCCTCGAAAAGCTGGATGTGATCGGCGTGCTGTGCGTCGAGTTCTTCGTGACCCACAACGAGTCGCTGCTGATCAATGAGCTGGCGCCGCGTCCGCACAACTCCGGCCACCTGACCGTGGACGCCTGCGTCACCAGCCAGTTCGAGCAGCAATTGCGCGCGGTGTGCGGGCTGCCGCTCGGATCGACCGAGATGCACCGTCCGGCCGCGATGGCGAACCTGCTCGGCGACTTGTGGACCTCAGGCGAACCGGATTGGGCCGCCGCGTGCGCTTTCCCCGGCGTCAAGCTGCATCTGTACGGAAAGCTAGAGCCGCGCCCCGGCCGCAAGATGGGGCATTTGACGGCTCTGAACCACGATCCGGAAGAAGCCTATCGCACAGTGGTCGCGGCACGAGATAGTCTGGCGCGCCGATCGGCGAGATAATATTGTGTAGTGAGCGCTATCAAACTCCTCGACCTCCTCGGCATCGAGCATCCTATCATCCTGGGCCCCATGGGCGGCGGGCCATCCACGCCCGAACTGGTCGCGGCCGTTTCCAACGCGGGCGGCCTCGGATCGCTCGGCGCGGCCTACCTCACGCCCGATCAAATCAGCGACGCGATCCGGAAGATTCGGGCGCTCACCTCCCGGCCATTCAACGTAAATCTGTTCGCGGGCGGTTGGAACACGAATCGGGATTTCGATGCCGGTCCGATGCTCGATCTGCTCGCGAGCATTCACGAAAAACTCGGCATTCCGCCGCCTGTGGCGCCAAAGCCTCTACCCGATCCGTTCCCCGCGCAACTCGAAGTGGTGCTCGACGCGCGCCCGCCGATCTTCAGCTTCACCTTTGGCATTCCGGAACGCGACGCGATGTCGCGGCTCAAGTCGCGAGGCATCGTCATCGTCGGAACCGCCACTACGGTCGAGGAAGCTCGCGAGCTCGAACGCGCAGGCGTCGACGCTGTTGTTGCTCAAGGCGCGGAAGCGGGCGCCCATCGCGGAACATTTCTGGATTCATTTGAATCGTCCATGTTTGAATCAAGCATGGTCCCCACGCTCGATCTGGTGCGCGACACCGTTAGCGCGGTGAACGTTCCCGTCATCGCTACCGGCGGGCTAATGGATGGGCACGACATTGTCGGTGCGCTGAACGCCGGCGCATCCGCCGCACAACTCGGCACAGCATTCCTTCCCTGCCCCGAATCCGGCGCATCCGAGATCTACAAACGCGCGATCCTGTCCGCAAAACACGACACCACCATTGTCACCCGAGCCTTCTCCGGACGGCCCGCGCGCGGATTGAAGAACGCTTTCATCGCGAGTCTCGACGACAAACGGAATCTCATCCTCCCCTATCCATTGCAAAACGCCCTCACGCGGCCCATGCGCACTGCCGCGGCCCAGCAAGGGCTCGCCGATTATCTTTCCCTCTGGGCCGGTCAAGGCGTGGCCCGTGCTTGCGCGATGCCCGCGGGGGATCTCGTGGCCTCACTGTTAGTCTGAGGCGCTGCTAATCTGAAACTAATGCACGCTGTCCGACAATGGCTGCGCGACGCAACTTCGGTTGCCGTGCTCACCGGCGCGGGGGTATCGGCCGAGAGCGGTGTGCCCACCTTTCGCGGCGGCACCTTGGGCAAGCAGGGACTGTGGAAGCAGTATCGCGCCGAAGATCTCGCCACGCCCGGCGCCTTCGCGCGCGATCCGAAACTGGTCTGGGAATGGTATGACTGGCGGCGCTCGGTGATCGCCGAAGCCAAGCCCAATCCCGGCCACTATGCCCTCGCCGAGGCCGAAGCGCGCGCGCGCAAATTCACGCTGATCACGCAAAACGTCGACGGCCTGCATGAGCTGGCCGGCAGCCGCAACGTCCTTCGATTGCACGGAAGCATCTGGATGCTGCGCTGCGTGGAGTGCCGGGATGAACGCGAAGACCGTCGATCGCCGCTTCCCGAACTCCCGCCGCGCTGCGAATGCGGGGGCATGCTGCGACCCGGCGTGGTGTGGTTCGGCGAGCCGCTGCCCGCGAATATTTGGCAGGAGGCCGAGACCGCCGCGCGTACAGCCGACCTGTTCTTGTTGATCGGAACGTCCGCGGTGGTTTATCCAGCCGCCGGGCTCGCGTCGATCGCGAAATCCTCCGGCGCGCGCGTGGTCGAAATCAATATCGCGGAAAGCGCCCTTTCCGGCGCCATCGACGAATTTCTGAAAGGCCCGTCGGGCGAGCTGTTGCCTCAATTGATCGCATGAAGATCTGTTACCTGGACGCGTTCTCCGGCATCAGCGGAGACATGACGGTTGGCGCGCTGATCGATGCCGGCGCCGACTCGAAAAGGCTTTTGCAATCGCTCGACGCGCTCGGCACCGGCGCCACATTCGAAGTGGAAAAAACCAAGCGGCGCGGCATTGCGGCCTCAAAATTTCGCGTAATCGGAGGCGATGGCAAGGCTAACCGCCATCTGAAGCACATTCTCGAAATTATCGCGAAATCCGGCCTCTCGGACCGCGCCAAACAAAACGCTTCGGCCGTGTTTCAGCGCCTCGGCGAAGCGGAAGCCAAGGTCCACGACATTTCTATCGACAAGGTCCACTTCCACGAAGTAGGTGCGGTGGATTCCATCTGCGACATCGTCGGCGCCTGCATCGGTTTCGATCTGCTCGCCATCGGAGCCGTGTATAGCTCGCCGGTGAATGTCGGAAGCGGCACCGTAAAGACGGAGCATGGCGTCTTGCCCGTCCCCGCTCCCGCCACCTCCGAACTGCTGGTTGGAAAGCCGATCTACTCGCGCGGCCCGAGCCTCGAATTAACCACCCCAACCGGTGCCGCCATCGCTTCAACTCTCGCGATCGGGTTCGGTCCGCCGCCGCCCATGCACGTCGTCGCGAGCGGATACGGCGCGGGTGACTTCGATTTTCCCGAACACGCCAACGTTTTGCGCGTCCTCATCGGCGAAAACACCAGCGCGGAAGAATCCACAACCGTCGCGGTGCTTGAGGCGAACATCGACGACTCTAGCCCTCAAGTTCTCGGCTACGCCATGGAGCGACTGCTCGAAGCCGGCGCGCTGGACGTAACGCTCGCCTCCATCCAGATGAAGAAATCCCGGCCCGGCACGCTGCTGAGCGTCATTGCCCGCCCGGAAACCCGCGAGGCGCTGGCCCGCGTGATCTTCGAAGAGACCTCCACGCTCGGGCTTCGGATTTATTCCGCCGAGCGCCGCGTAAAGGCGCGGCATTCCGTTGAGATCACCACGCCGCACGGCAAAATCCGGATGAAGATCGCCGAAAATGGATCCTTCGCCCCAGAATATGAGGATTGCCGTAAACTCGCGCGCGAATCCGGCGTGCCGCTCAAGCAGATCTTGGCCGAGGCGAACTCTGCTTACCTTAAAAGCCTGCAACTCTGAAAAACTCTAGATGAAATATTACCTCACCACTCCCATCTATTACGTCAACGCCGCACCGCACTTGGGCACCGCTTACTCCACGTTCGTCGCGGATCTCATCAAGCGCTTCAAGAAAATGGAAGGCTACGACCCAGTGGTGCTCACCACAGGCTCCGACGAGCACAGCCTCAAGGTGGAGCGCGCCGCGCAGGCCGCGGGCGTCAATCCGCTCGCGTACACCACTAAGATGGCGGCCGAGTTCATCAGCCAATGGGCCAAGCTCGGGATCGACTACGACCATTTCATTCGCACCTCCGACCCCAAGCATCACGAAACAGTTCGCTGGCTCTTCGAACGCTGCCAGAAGAACGGCCACATCTACAAGGGCTCCTATACCGGCGCATATTGCGTGAGCGACGAGGCGTACGTCAACGACGTTAACCCCGGCGATCCGTGCCCCACGTGCGGCAATCCCACCGAGACCGTCACGGAAGAAAACTACTTCTTCAGGCTCTCCGCGTTTCAGCAGCCGCTGCTCGAGTTGTACGAAAAGCATCCAGAATTCGTGAAACCCGATCATCGCCGCAACGAAATGATCGCCTTTGTCCAGCAAGGCCTGAACGATCTTTCCATCACTCGAACCAATATTCAATGGGGCATTCGGGCTCCCGTGGAAGGCCATCATGTCTTCTACGTTTGGTTCGACGCGCTGATCTCCTACATAAGCGCGGTGAAGGATCAAGATCTGTGGCCGGCCGACCTTCATCTGATCGGCAAAGATATTCTGCGCTTCCACGCCGTCTATTGGCCGGCCTTCCTGATGGCCGCCGATCTGCCGCTGCCCAAGCAGGTTTTCGCGCACGGCTGGATTCTGCACGAAGAAAACAAAATGAGCAAGTCGCGCGGCAACGTGGTGCGGCCCGGGCCCATCGTGGATGTAGTCGGCGCCGACGCGCTGCGCTATTTCCTGCTGCGCGAGATCACATTTGGACAAGACGGCAGCTTCAGCTACGACGCGCTGATCCAGCGCTACAACGCGGATCTCGCCAATGGCCTCGGCAATCTCGCCAGCCGCACGCTGACGCTCATCCATCAAAATCGCAACGGCATTATCCCGGATTCCCCCGGCTCGCCGGACATCGCCGAAACCGCGCGCCGCACTACCGAACTCGCGATGGACGCGTTCTGCGATTTCAATTTTTCGCGAGGCCTGGAAACGCTCTGGAGCTTCATCTCCGTGATCGACAAATTCATCGTCGAGCGTGCGCCCTGGAAGCTCGGCAAAGATCCGAGCGCGTTCTCGCAGCAGCAATTGGACGAGACCTTGTACACCGCCGCTGAGGCGCTGCGTATCCTCTGTGCCTGGATCTACCCGGTAATGCCGAACTCGGCGCGCAATATTTGGATACAACTCGGCATGACCACCCCGATTGAATCCGTCACGTTCGCCGATTTGCACTGGGGGAAGCTACCCGCTGGTCAAAAGATCGGCTCAGTGGCCGCCGTCTTTCCGCGCTTGGATTCGAGCGCCATCGTCAAGATGGAGCACCTGGAATTGCAGGAAAAGGCCCGGCAGGCGGAATTATTCGGATTTGCCAAGCCCGCGGCGGCTCCTTCTCAAGACGTGTCGCCGAAAATCGCCATCGACGATTTCATCAAAGTCGACTTGCGTGTCGGCCAAGTAGTTAGCGCCGAGCGCGTGAAGGGCGCCGACAAACTCCTGCACATGAAGGTGGACATCGGTGAAGCGCAGCCGCGCACGATCGTCGCGGGCATCGCCGAATCCTATCAGCCCGAGCAGATGCTGGGCCGAAGAGTTGTGATCGTCGCCAATCTGCAGCCGCGAAAGCTGCGCGGCATCGAATCCAATGGCATGATCGTCGCGGCATCGCTCGAAGGTGGCAAGCCCGTTCTGGCCGGCTTCCTCGAAGATGTGCCGATTGGCGCAAGACTAAAGTAGCGCACGCACTCTTGCCTGCCGTCTTCGCACTCGTGCGCAAACCTTTCACATGATTGACTCCCACTGCCATCTCGATAGCGCCGAATTCGATTCGGATCGCGAAGCCGTAATCGAGCGCGCCCTCGCCGCCGGCGTCGAGCATATGATGGCCATCGGCACCGGAAACGGCCCGCCCGACCTCGAAGCGGGCGTCCGTCTTGCCGATAAATACCCGGCCTTCTACGCGACTATCGGCATTCATCCGCATGACGCCGCCAAAGCGAGTCCGGACGATTTCAGGCGCCTGTCCGATCTACTCACGCATCCTAAGGTCCTAGCCATCGGAGAAATCGGTCTCGATTATCACTACGATTTCTCGCCGCGCGAGGTCCAGAAATCGGCATTCATCGAACAGATGCAAATCGCCGCTCAAGCTAAGAAGCCGATCGTCATTCACACGCGCGAGGCCTGGGACGACACGCTCGCGCTTATCGAGCAGCATTGGGCCCCGCACGGTATCGGCGGCATCATGCATTGTTTTTCGGGCGCCCCCGAGGAAGCGCGCCGCGCCGTCGACCTCGGTTTCTACCTCAGCTTCGGCGGCATCGTGACGTTCCCCAAAGCGCTCGCCGTTCAAGAAGCGGCGAAATCCGCGCCGCGCGATCGCATTTTGATCGAAACCGACGCGCCGTATCTTGCACCGGTGCCAAAACGCGGAAAACGCAATGAACCGGCGCTCATGGTCCACACCGCCCGGAAACTCGCAGACCTGCGCTGCGAATCGTACGAAGACCTTTGCGACGCCACGACGACGAACTTCCGGCGGTTATTGCTCGCCTAGAGGCTTCTCAACTCCGCAACCGCTAATCGCTTCCACTTCGCAAGTTGCCTGCGCCGATTCGCGGGCATCGTTTCCACCGCTTCTTTGCACTGCATGAACTGCTGCCGGGCCTCGTCCCCATGACCCAACGCTACCAGGCTCTTCCCATACCAATAAAGCCCCTCCGGATCGTAGGACCTGCGCTCCACGAACTTGCCCAAAGCCGCGCACGCCTCCTCCAGCCGACCCGATCGAAAATACGCGACACCCAAATCCCGCCACACTTCGCTGGAGTTGCATTTGTCGTCCAGCGCCGCGGCACGGCTCAACAATTCGATTGCATCCGCCAAACGTTCTTCTTCTAGCGCGATGCGGCCAAGCTGAAACACCGGATCGGCCTCTCTGGCGTCGATCTCAGCCGCGCGCGCGAATCGCTCTTTCGCTTCGTCATATTGATGCCGCTGTTGGTAGATCAGCCCAAGCTGATATTGCGCATCGGCGTCCCGGGGATTGGTTGTAGCGATGTCCAACTGCTGCCGCAAATGCTGGCGCGCGCGTAAGCCCTCACCCAAGGAACGCATGTCGGAGCCAAGCAGAATGTACGCGTAATACAGCAGGAACGGCGACGCCAAATAGTACATCAATGGGCCCAACAACCGGAACGCAGCAGTGCCACCGATGAGAGCGGCTAACCCAACCAGAGTGGCAACGATGGCCGCCCCCAAGTCGGTTCCCCAAAGCGTCCGCACGGAGCAAATCACCAGAACGAGAAAGTAGATCTCCGACACGGCGAGAAGGGTGATCGCCACAACCACTTCATATCGGCCGAAGCCAATCAACCGGCCTATCACGGCCACGGGCAAGAACGCGGCGGCCAAGCAGAGCAAGACGCAATTCAGCAGCGTCAGATAGTCTTTTCGCAGCGTGACGGGGAAACTCTCGCGCGATCGATAGACGGTGATGAAGAGAATGGCCGCCGGCACAAACGCCAGCGCAATTACTGCGATCAGTTCCACGGTTCCACCCGTGGGAGACGTTCTGCCGAAGAGCAGGACCAGCAGCGCGGCACACAGAGCGAACCAAATTCGCCCGCGGTCGATGATCCGGCTGGCCGCCCGCACCGGCCGGACGTACAGCATGAGCAAGAGTTGAAGTTGCTCTAGAAGCATGAAGACGGCGGTTTCAAGCAACCTGCTAAACTTAATAATCCCATGGGACTCGGCAGGCTCGGGCAAACTCTAACCGCGAAGGAAATCTTCGATCTGGTGAAGAAAGATCTCGAGCGCGTGGAGCGCGAGATCAGCCTGGAATCGGTCGCTAGCGTGGATGCGGTCACCACCATTTCGCGTTACCTCCAGGATGGCGGCGGCAAGCGGCTCCGGCCTATTTTAGTTCTGCTGGCATCGCAACTGGTTGGCGAAGTCAGCGACGGAACCATCCGCATGGCTGCCGTTGTCGAGATGATTCATGCGGCGACGCTGGTCCACGACGACGTCATCGACATCGCCAAAACGCGCCGCGGCAGGCCGTCGTCGAACGCCATCTGGGGCAATCACACCTGCGTGCTTGCGGGCGACTGGTTGTACATGCAGGCCTTCCAACTCGCGTTGCGCGAGCGGAACTTCCACGTGCTGGATCTGCTGATCGCGCTGACGCAGATGATGGTGGAAGGCGAACTGCTGCAACTTGAGCGCATCGGCAAAATCGACGTTTCCGAAGCTGACTATATGGAACTGGTGGATCGTAAAACCGCCAGCCTGTTTTCGGCCTGTGCGCGTCTGGGCGCCCTGATGGCCACAACGTCGGGGGGCCCGAGCGAAGCAACCGAAACGCGTCTGGGCGAGTTTGCCTGGAATCTCGGCATCGCGTTTCAGCTCGTCGACGACATGCTCGACTTCACCTCGCACGAGAAAGTACTCGGCAAGCCCGTGGGTAGCGATCTGCGCGAAGGCAAGGTCACACTGCCGTTGATCTATGCGCTCGAGGAGGCCACGCCGGAAGAGCGGCGATTGGTCGCCACGGTGCTCAAGGACAGCAATTACGACCAGGTCCCGTTCACCCAGATCCTTCGCATGATCGAGCGCCGCCATGGATTCGATCGCGTCCGCGAAAGGGCGCAATCGTTCACCGAGCGCGCCCGCGCCATCATTAGCGAGTTCCCCGATTCGCCGAACCAGCGGGCCATGTCCGCGCTGACCGAACTGATCACCGAACGCGATCACTAATATCAAAAATTATGCCTCGTCTGGTCTCTAGCGCTACTCGCATTCCCGTGCCCGGCAACAAACTCATCGAAGAGTACGTGGGACGGGTTAACAGCAAGGACACCGGCGTCAGCATCGCGCACATGCACAGTCCGTCCGGTTGGAGCGAGCCCGGCCAGCAGCCCGAGTTCGACGAATACACCGTGGTTTTGAAGGGCGCTCTGCGCGTGGAATCGAAGACCGGCGTACTCGAAGTAAAAGCCGGGCAAGCCGTCATCACTCCGCGCGGCGAATGGGTGCGCTACAGCACTCCCGGCCCCGACGGCGCCGAATACATCGCGGTATGCCTGGCGGCTTTCGATCCTGATACCGTACATCGCGACTCTTGATCTGGCCAACGGCCAAGGGCCAATTGCGAAGGGCGGCGTGCCGAAGCACGCCATTCCCATTTGCCTTTGCATACAGAGCACCATTACAATGAGTACTTAGAACCAAAAGTACGAAGGTGCGTCATGGATGGACCCCCGGTTCCATTGACCGGGATGTTTCAAAAGCGATAGACTTCCTCTTGGTTCTTTGGTCGGAAAATCTCGACCGTCCAATTTCTTAGGTTAGAAACTCGAGGGAGGCTTATTTCGGTGTCAGAGAAACTGCGGCATATTTTTACGTCGGAATCCGTTAGTGAGGGACATCCCGACAAGATGGCGGACCAGATTTCCGATGCGGTGCTGGACGCGTGTTTGGCGGTCGATCCCATGAGCCGGGTGGCTTGCGAAACGCTAGTTACCACCGGCATTTGCATGGTGGCGGGCGAAATTACCACCAAAGCCATACTGGATATTCCCAGGCTGGCCCGTGAAGTGATCGCCGATATCGGATTTACCGACGCCAAGATGGGCTTCGATGCCAAAACGTGCGGCATCCTGAATGTGGTCCAAACACAATCGCCCGATATCGCGATGGGCGTGGACACCGGCGGCGCCGGCGACCAGGGCTTGATGTTCGGTTATGCGACCGACGAAACGCCCGAGCTGATGCCCCTGCCGATCATGCTCGCGCACAAGCTGGTTCGCCAGCAGAGCGAGATTCGCCGGACAGGCAAGCTCACTTATCTGCGTCCCGACGCCAAGAGCCA
Source organism: Bryobacteraceae bacterium (assembly GCA_052148835.1). Lineage (GTDB taxonomy): Bacteria > Acidobacteriota > Terriglobia > Bryobacterales > Bryobacteraceae > Palsa-89. The sequence continues at coordinate 12,498 of JBKQHJ010000021.1, read as the reverse complement.
AGTCAGCGTCGAGTATCACGGCAATAAGCCGGTGCGCATTGACGCCGTCGTTCTCTCTACGCAGCACGATGACGATGTGAGCACTGAACAGCTCCGCGAAGACGTGAAGAAGTTCATCATTGACCCCGTGGTCGGCGGAAATCTGGTGGATTCGCACACCAAATATCACGTGAACCCCACCGGCCGTTTCGTCATCGGCGGACCGCATGGCGATACTGGCCTCACGGGCCGCAAGATCATCGTGGACACCTACGGCGGCATGGGCCGGCACGGCGGCGGTGCGTTTTCGGGCAAGGATCCGACCAAGGTGGATCGTTCGGCTTGCTATATGGCGCGCTACGTTGCTAAGAATATCGTGGCATCGGGCCTCGCGTCGCGCTGCGAAGTGCAGCTGGCTTACGCCATCGGCGTCGCCGAACCGGTTTCCATCATGGTGGATACATTCGGGACCGGAAAGGTGGATCAGGCGCATCTGGTGGAGCTGGTCCGGCAGAACTTCAAGCTCACGCCCAAAGGCATGATCGAGACTCTGAAGCTGCGGCGTCCGGTGTATCGCAAGACGTCTTACTACGGCCACGTCGGACGCGCCGAAGAAACGTTCACTTGGGAAGCCACCGATAAGGCGGAAGCTCTCAAGGAAGGCGCCAAGCTGGCCCTTACTGCTAAGTAGTGAGGCGAAGTAGCAATTTGCCTTTTGGGGGCTCCGAGTCTCTTATACTAGAAGCGGGCCCCCAAAAAGCCCCCGCCGTTTTCACTCCTCAAATGTTAGTCGAAGGTTGCAAGCACGAAATCGAAATTACCGTCCCGGTGGATGAGATCGCCCGCGAGACCGATCGCGTAGTCGCCACCATCCAGCAGAAGGCCAGGCTGCCCGGCTTCCGCCCGGGCAAGGCTCCCGCCAGCCTGATCCGCTCGAAGTTCTCCAAGCAGGTGCGAGACGATGTTCTCGAAAATCTGCTGCCGAAATACTTCAAGCAGAAAGTGGAAGAGGAGCATCTGGAAGTGGTGGGGCGTCCCAACGTGAAGGACGTCCATTTCCACGAAGGCGAGCCGCTGCGCTTCAAGGCCGAGTTCGAAGTGGCGCCGGAAATCGAATTGAACGATTACCGCGGCGTCACCATTCACTACGCCGAGCCGCAGGTCACCGACGAAGACATCGCCAAGCGGCTGGATGAGATTCGCGAGCAGAAGGCGCAGTTCGTAAACATTGAACCGCGCCCGGTGGCCGACGGCGATTACGCGGTGGTTACGCTCGACAGCCTTTCGGACCTCGATCAGCCCATTCACCAGGACGAGATCGTACTCCACATCGGCGATCCCGAAACGTTGGCCGACTTTTCCGAAGCGCTGCGGGGACTGTCGCCGGGGGAAGAAAAAGAATTCGACGTTACCTATCCGGAGGACTTCGGGCAGCAGCGGCTCGCCGGAAAAACGGTGCGCTTCCGTGCCAAGCTCACCATGATCCGCAGAAAAGAATGGCCCGAGCTAAACGACGAATTCGCGCAGGATCTGGGCGATTATCCAACGCTGAACGATTTGCGCGAGGCCGTTCGCAAAGCCATTTTTGCCGAGCGCGAATACGCCGAGCAGCAGAAAGCGAAAGACGAGCTGATCGGCAAGCTGATCGAGACGCACGAATTTCCCGTGCCCGAAGCTTACATCGAGCGGCAAATTGAAGCGCAGGTCGAAAATCAATTCCGCGAGTTGGCCGAGCGCGGTATCGATCCGGCCAAACTCAAGATAGACTGGGCGAAGCTGAAAGAATCGCAGCGGCCCAAGGCGCTCCACGACGTAAAGGCCTCGCTGTTAGTCGACAAGATCGCCGAGCGCGAAGCCATCGTGCCGACCAACGATGAAGTGGATGCCGAGGTCCAACGCATTGCCAAGCAGCAACGCGAGCCGGTCGCAGCGGTGCGCAAGAAATTGCAAAAGGACGGGGTCCTGAGCCGGATCGCCTATCAGATTCGCAGCAACAAGACCTTGAATTTCCTGTTTGACCACGCCCGCAAGGAAGCGCCCGCGGAAGCGTCCGCCCAGGACGAAACGCAGAGCTAACCCGGATATCGTCCTTCGATATAGCCTTGCAACTGCCCGATGGTCTCCTCGTGCGCGGAAATGGTCCAATTGACCAGATCGCCGATCGACACGATACCGACCACTTTGTCGCCATCCAGAACCGGTAAATGGCGTATGCGATGCTCGGTCATCAACCGCATGCATTCTTCCACCGTATCGCCGGGACTCGCGGTAATCACGTGCTCCGTCATGATTTCCCGCACCTCGATTTCCTTGGACGAGCGGTCCTTCAAAATCACTTTGCGAGCGTAATCGCGCTCAGAAATAATGCCCGCCAACCGGCGCTCGGACAACACTAACAATGCCCCCACACTTTTCTCGGACATTTGCGCGATCGCTTCGTAAACGGTAGCGTTTGGGGCGATAGACCACACTTGGCGGCCCTTGAATCGCAGCACGGCATCCATCGTATCCACTGGCTTCATAGCAGGCCCTCCCGCGATCATCATAGACCCCGCTTCTGCTCGAAACAAGGGACACGGAAGTTACTCGACTTGGCCGTCGCGCATGCGTACGATGCGATGCCCGTAACTGGCGGCCTCGGGATCGTGCGTGATCATCAGGATGGTTTGGCCCAGGCGCTCGTTTAGATCGCGCAGTAACGCGAGCACGGCGCTGGAATTTTCCGTGTCGAGATTCCCCGTGGGTTCATCCGCGAGCAAAATAGCGGGTCGATTAACAATTGCGCGCGCGATGGCCACGCGCTGCTGCTCGCCGCCCGAAAGCGCGCGAGGCTTGTGATTCAGGCGCCCTTCAATGCCGAGTAGCTTGAGCACCTCAACAAACTGAGGATCGAGTGGGCCGTTCCGGCCTGCGATATCGCGGGCGATTTCAATGTTCTCGCGAGCGGTGAGCGTGGGCAGGAGATTATATTTCTGGAATACAAAGCCGACGGTGTTTTTGCGCAACTCCGTTCGCTCAGCGTCGGACATGCCAAACAAATCGCGCCCTGCGATGCGAACGGTCCCGGCGGTCGGCGGCGTCAACCCGCCCAGGATGTGGAACAAGGTCGACTTGCCGGAGCCCGACGGCCCGACAATCGAAACAAATTCTCCCGGCTGAACGTCGAGATCGACGCCGCGCAAAGCATGCACGTCGACTTCGCCGACATGATACGTTTTGCGGAGGCCACGAGTGGAAATAATGGGCTCGCCCTCAGTCATACGCAAGAGCCTCGATCGGATCCTGCCGCGCTGCCTTGAGCCCGGGATACAGGGCGCCGAACAACGCGCCGATGATAGCGATGGCTGCCGCGCGTAGCCACCAGCCGGGAACGATGGCTTGGATGAGCGCACTGTGCACCAAATCGCGAATCACGAAACGCGTAACGTAAGACAGCAGGATACCGAGAATCGAACCGGCGATTGCGAGCAAAACCGTTTCCCGCAACAGGATGTTGAGTATGTAGGCCTGCGAGGCCCCTAGCGCTTTCAGGATGCCGATCTCGCGCGTTCGCTCCAGCACCGCTGTGTACATGGACAGGAAGACCACCAGAAATCCAACCAGCACTCCGATGCCGACCACCACCCAAATGAAGTCGGTCAGCATGGGAATGTTGCTGGCCGAGAAAAGGCTGGTGTAGTCTTCCATCGAGTACACTTTGTAGGTTTTCAATTTTTCCGAAAGCTCGGAAATGACGCCAGGAATGTTCGCTGGATTGTCCACCTTCACGTAGACCGTGCTGACCTTTCCGGTATTTCCTGTAAGGTCCTGGAGCGTCGAAAGAGGCACCACCATGCGCGCCAGCATTCCAGGCTCGTAGATTCCAGAGACGCGCCACGCGTGATTCGTGTTGTTGACGCTGTCGCCGACATGGAGCTGGTGCTGGCTGGCGTAAACCTCATCCACCATCATGTCGTCGGGGTGTTGGAAAGGACCGCCTTTGACGAACCGAAATCCGCCATTGAGCCGATCGAACGTGGCCAGATCCACGCCTGTAAGGTAGTTGAACAGGTCCGTTCCGAAGATGAGCGTACCGGTAGCGGCTGTGACGTGCGGCGTTTTATCGATCACCGCGGGAATGATTTTGTCGAGCATCTGGCCGCCCGAAGCGATGATGGCGCTGCCCGGCGGACGGATCAGAATATCGGCGCCCACGCCGCGCGCGCGGCTGGCCTGCTCGTTCAGCATCCCGTCGCTTAAACCCACAAGCGTGTGTACCATCGTTACCTGGATGCTGATGGCGATGATTCCGAGCAGCGTCCGCACAGGGCGGTGCTTAAGATTTTCGAATACTAGTTTGTTGGTCAAGTTACCTGTAGGAGACCACCAAGCGTTGCGGGAAGGGCGCTAGTTCGCGTAGTTCGCTGCGCGTGAATCCCGCGTTGCGGAACATTTTTTCGAGCTCCGAGTAAGTGTAGGCATCGCCGGCCGGCGTGCCGAGCATTTGCATGCTGAACATGGCGTCGCGAGCGGGCGAGATGCGATCCTCATTGGGAATGAATTCGGGTGCGACGACAATGCCCCCCGCCGCGAGTGCCGCGTGAACCTTCCGGAGCAGCGTCTCGTTAGTCGCGGGATCGAAGTGGTGCAGAAAATTCGGGACCAGAATGATGTCGTATCCGGAGCCAAAATCGACCTCAAAGGCGCTGCCTGCGATGGTGGAGTAGCGATCCGCGACCCCGGCCTGGGCGGCGTTTTCCTTGGCGACTTCGAGCACGTTCGCCCAATCCAGGCCGGTTACCAACGCGCGAGGATTGTGTTTAGCAAAGGCAATTCCGAACAACCCGTGACTGGCGGAGATATCGAGAACCTTGATCGGCTTCGAGCCGGCGAACATTCTCGCGATCGATTGGGCGGGCACGTGCATCAGCGGCGCCATGGAGCGCGCGAACTCTACCCACATGGGATTCTCGGGCGCGAGCGCGCCATCGTCGCTCGGCAACGCCCCTCCATGCCGGATCACTTCCGCAATGTTCTCCAGCATCCCCGCGACACGGGGATTCATCAGGAAGTTCGCCATGCTGCCCAGATACGCAGGCGAACGGCGGTCCAGGAATGCGGCGGAATCGGGCGTCAGGGAATATTCGGCGCCTTGTTTTACGAGAAACCCAATCGTAGTTAGATAGTCGCAGAGCACTCGCGTGCCCTTCTCGGCCGCCTTGATCCGCGCGGCAATCGCGCTCAGCGAATGATTGCCTTCCGCGATGGCGGTGAACAGATCCAGATGGATCGCGCCACGTAGCGCGACCGAGCGCTGGTAGGCTTGCAACGTATCGAAAACAATCTCGGGCGACGGTGCCTGTGGTTGTGGAGAGGACGACATACGTCCATCATCTCACCCCATCGCCTCACCAGTGTATCCGCAGGCCGCCCAGCATGTTTCGTGACAGCGCCTGGTAGCTGAGAACTTCCTCGTAGCGTTCATTAAGCAGATTGTCCACCCTGAGAATTGGGGTGAAATGCTTGGCGATATCGTAAGACGCGCTGACGTAAACGTTTTGGTAGCCGGAATTGCGCGTGACTCCGAAGGTGAAATCATCATCCTGCCGCTCGCCGACGAAGCGGCCGCCGACCACGAGCGACCAACGGCGCGGCGTCAGGGCGATGGAAAGCGAACCGGAATTGCGAGGGCGTCGAAGCAGCGGCTCGCCGATGCCGGTAGCGGAGGATTCAGGCGTGGTGGATGCAGTGATGCGCGTGTCCAGCCACATGTAGGCGCCGTTGATCCCGAGGTAGTTGGTAATGCGCGCTTCGACCGATGTCTCGACGCCGCGTGCCCAACTGGCCTCGATGTTCTCCCAAGTGGGGCCGACGTAAGCGATCAGGTCGTGGAAAGAATTGCGAAACAGGTCCACTTCCGTCTTCACGCGACGGCCCCACCATTCCGAAACCACGCCGGCCTCGCCCGTGGTGGTGGTTTCCGGACGAAGCGCCGGATTTCCGATCTCCTCCAATAGCGGAGCGTCGACGTAGTTCTCGAGCAGACTGGGCTCGGTGACGCCGCGTCCGCCGCTCAGGCGGAGATAGGTGGACGATAGCGGTCCGTGCTCGCCCGCGAGCAGAAAGCTAGCGCCGCCGCGCCCCGACCAGATGGTTCCAAACGCGCTCGAGTGCTCCACGCGCGCACCGCCGCTCAAGAAAATCCGGCGGCCGAAGTTTTGCTGTAAATTCGTGAAGAATCCGTTGTTGGTGCGCGACGCCGGCAGGCCGGAAAGAACGCCGCTCTGGTCCTGATAATCGTAGCCGAAGACTAGCGCGCCGCCGCGATACGAAAGCGTGCCCTGGTATCCCGCGATTTTTCTTTCGGTAAGATCGAGCGAATCGGAAGGGCCGAAATATGCGGCGCTCTGCACTAACGTTAGGCCGGGAGGAATCACCGAGGGCAAATTATACGGATTGACCAGCGCAACGAAATAGGTAGCTGGCTGAGGACCAGCGAAGTTCCGAACCAGGGCCGCGAGCGGCTGCTCTCCGTACGGTTCGTTGTCGTTAAAACGATCCGTGAGACGGTGGAAGCCGAAGGTAAACTGCTGCCGGAAATTCGATCCCCGGCTGTCGTCCAGGCGCAGCGATACCGTGTCGTCGCGCTCATGTTCGTTGGGCACCTGATCGTCGACGCCATAAGCGATCTGGCCGGGTATGCCGGCAATGGCATCGTACACGCGAAAGACGCCGCGCAGTTGCGTAGAGTCCGAGATTTTGTAGCCTATATCGGCGGTGCCGGTGTTATTCAGCGCGAATGTGTTGGGCCATTCGCCGACGGTGTGAAATTCCGACGCGCTCAGCATATAATCGAGGCGCGAAGGCAATCCTCCGCTCAGATTGGCGATCCAGCGGTCGGTTTGAAAGCTTCCGCGCTCGTAGGAGAACGATCCGTGAGGGACCGCATTCTCAGGATTGCCGTGCTTGGTGAATAGTTGGATGACGCCCGCGGCGGCCTCGGCGCCGAACAGCGCGCTTTCCGGGCCACGCACCACTTCCACGCGTTCGAGACCGTCGGAGGTGATGTTCTCGAGGTGCAACTCACCGCCTGGATCGTTCAGGGGCACGCCATCGAGCAAGACCAGCGTGCCCGTGTAATCGGCTCCGCGCGTGAACACTTCGGCCAGCGCTCCGGGCGGACCATACTGGTCGATTTGCAGGCCCGGAATCTCGCGCAGCATGTCGAAAAGCATCGGATATTGACGCGCTTGGAGCTGTTGTTCGGTGATCACGTTGGCGGCCACGGCGGCTTGTTCGGGGGTGGTCTCGGTGCGATTCGCGGAGACGATGACGGTCTCGGCACGGCCAGCGACTTCGAGTGTAATGCGCGCGTCCTGGTCGGCAGCGAGGCTGACGGCGCGTGGTTGGAATCCTTCCTTTGCTACATGCGCCTGGCACTTGTCAACGCCCGGCATGGTGAAACGGCCTTCTGCGTTGCTAAAGACCGATTGCTTTTCACACGTGACGCGCGCCGCTTCGACAGCTTGGCCGGAGGGATCGAGAATGGTGCCGTGAATATTAGGGTTTTCGCCCGCGCAAAGCCCGAGCGACAGAGACAATAGAAAGATGGTTCGCATCGTACGTTTCTCCCGCGAAAACGCGAATTGGTTTCCAAGCGAGGAACCGGTCTCCTGACTTGCGGCTGGCGTACTCTTGAAGCGATCTTCCCACTTGCGCAGTGATCGCCTTGGCCAAACTTCTTGCCGCTTACAGTTGCGGGGCAGTGGCGGATTTACACCGCCTTCCCGAACATCCCTCACCGTTGTGCTTCAAAAGAAGCGTTGCAAAGATCTCAGGCGAGTATAGCACGGCGGCTAAAGATTCTGGCCGGATCGCCGATGGTTCAAAAATATGGGAAAGCTCGCGATCGCGTTCGCACTTTGGGCGGGAGGCTCGTTCGGCGCAACGCCGGATGAAGCGGCGATTCAAAACACGTTTGTGAAGCCGTGGATCGAGGCGCTGCGGTCGAAAGACAAGGCCGGGTTGGAGCGGTTGTTTCATCCGGCCGTGCGCGCCTGTATCAACTCGAGCACGCAAGAGTTCTTTGACATAGGGATTGAGCGCCTGATGGATCCGGTGCGAAGCGGCCCATATCGCATCACCAAGCTCGCCCCCATGACGGGGCCGTTTCCAGCGCTCTTACCGGAAGATGGCTTCCACACTCCGGTACAGCCGACCTACGACCTGAACCTGCAGTTCGATCAATCCGACGAGGTTATGGTCATTTTTCTGGCGCAGTTGAATGGCGGGTGGTACGAGGTTTTTCCATGTCCCAATGAAAAAGGCATGGCGTACTTCCGCCAGACACTTGTCGATTACGCCGAGGCGCAAAAAAAGGCCGCCCAAATTGCCGCGAGCTTGAAAGATCCTCTGCGAAACGAATTGAACGACCTGCTTCGTCAGGAACAGTACACGCAGGTCATTCAGAAAATCCGCGATGCCACCGGCGCGGATACCGGCACGGCGATTCGCGTAATGGACCTGCTAAAGAAGAAGAAGTAGCTGCGCTTTATTTCAAGAATCCGGCGGCCATTTGTTTGCCGGAGTCAAAGATCGAAAACTGCGTATCGCTCCAGGCCGGCTCTTTGGTCAGCAAAACAGTTTCGAGCGCACTGTTACCCGCGAGAACCAACACCATGCGCCGTGGATCCAGCGGATTGGCGGCGGCGAAGATCACAGCTTCAGTTTCCGACGCGTGATCCTGACCGGCGATGCGGAACAGGCCGCCCGAGGATTGGAAGCCGATTTTCTCCTGCCAGCCGGCCAGCGCGGAATTGCTTTCAGGACGGCCGACGAAAATGACGTCGTGCGTGCGCAGTTCTTCATCGCTCACTTCAAAATCCTTGCGGATGGGAACCGCGTGTTCGAGCGATCGGAAGAAGCCTTTCTGCAATTGCTCGGCGGCATAACGATTCGCGCCAGCGTCCGTCATGGTGCCATATACCAGAATGGCGGAGCTGATGCGCCCGTGAATGTCGGACGCAAGATACATAGGTCCGCCCTTGTCCGGCTGCAAAGCGAAGCTGACGCCCGCGGCATCTAGAAACGACTGCGCAGTAACGGCCTGGGTCTTGTGAGCGGCGAAGTAATCAGCCATCAATTTGAAGAAGCGATCGTCGCCCTTGCTCCGGCGCAACTGGTCGAGGAACAACGCACCCTTCTCGGTTTCGAGCTCGAAGCGCTGCTTGGGCGTCGGGTCGGAGATGACACTCAAGGCGCGATACTCGGCCCAGTGGGCGGCCATGGCGTTCGGAAGATTTTTCGAATCCAGGTCGTCATAATATGCCGCGGAGCCGGAGGCAAACCAAACGTCGGCATCGGTGGCGGGCAGTACCCAGCCACTCCACAGGCGATCGCTGTAATTGTGTTGCGGAGGATCCTCGATCCACGCGTGGGACGCTTCGGCCGTAGCAGCGGCGAGACTTGGCTGGGTGGATATGAGCCTGTAGCCGGAGGTGTAAAGGCCGTCGTTGGCCGGATATTCGTCCCGATCGGCGGGCGATGGCAGCCGCTCGCGCTGGTTCGGTTTTCCGAAATCGGCCCACACCATCATGCGCGACGCCATGTCGGCGGTGATTACTTTCGCATCCATCGCAGTGGCGCTCACCAGCGGCGCGGTATCGAACGCCATGAATCCGAACTGCTCGTCGATCTGGCCCTTGTACTCGTGATATAGCGCTTGCCATTTTAAATCGCGGTTCGTGGGCACGTAGGGGATGTAAGTGGGAGCGCCGTTGGGATCCGGATTCTCTTCCAGCCGAACGCCCAGATCCTTGGCGTTGTTGTCGCCCCAATAAAAGCCTTCGGTGCCGCCGAACCAATCGTTCTTAGAGCTGCGGTAGAGACGCGATTTGTAAGTCCCGAGCTCGAATAACGCGATCTCGTTGGTCTTGGCGTCGCCGAGCAGCCACTCATTGGTATAAAGGCCGTTGTTTTTGGCGCTTAAGTACTCGACCACTTTGTCAATGTCATCGCCGTACTGGATCGCCTTGCGCGCACGAAAAGCGATAGGCGTGCCGTTCACGTTGAAGGGGCTCTGGTTGATGGTGGTCTCGGTAAGCACCATGCCGGCATCGTTCTGATACCAGTCCGTCCCGCTCTCGATGCCGCCGGGATAGCTTTGCATCAGGACACGATGGCCGGAGGCGGGCTTGATGTCGAGCATCACGTTGGTTTGCTCGGCCAGCGTGAGCGGCCACCAAGTGGTGTGGCCGATGACCATCCGGCCGTCTCGAGTGGCGGGTCCGGTGGCGGCGAAGGCACTGCAATGATCGAGCGCGGCGCCACGCTTGCGATTGACATAGTTGGGGGCTATCAAGCGCAGGCCCTCCAGGCCACTCGGGGTAACGGACAGGGCTGGACTGAGTTCGCCCAATTCGACGGTGGTGTTGACGACGACGATGTCTGTAAGGTCGATGGGGCGGCCCTCCCAACGCGCGCCGGCATCGGAAGCACCATCGGCGATGCCCTTCATTTCTTCCAGGATTTCCTGGTCGAAACCGTGCAGGAAGAGCGCGGAAGCAGTAGTGCGCGCCAGGTTCCAGCTTTTGTTCTTACCGGTGGGATCGAGCTCGGCGGCGCAGCGCGCCATGTATTGCGGGATTTCCTTGGCCATTAAATGCCCGTGCTGATAGCCGCGTTCATAAGGCTGGCCTTCGACGTGGAGGTAGATCCAACCGCCGACCGGATAGCGATACGCCGGGCCATAAGTGGTGACGGCCGTGGGCGCGGGCCATGTGCCCTCACTAGGCGCCTCCTCAACCGCGACTCCCGAGAACCAAGCCTTGCCATCGAACGCGCCGCCGTAGGCGACCGTGAGCACGATGCTGTCGTGCGCGCGCGTGGCGGTGAAGCGAAGATCAACGCGGGTCCAGTCGCGTGTGCCGGCGAGGGACTCCGACTGAACATCGAACGGCAGGGACGCCATGCTGAGAGCCGCGCCGGTCGAGATGGGGGAGCGGTCCAGATCGCGGACGCTGAGCTTGTCGGTGCGGACCCAGCCGGTTAACTGGTAGCTTTTGCCAATGGCGAGCGTTATCGGAGCGGATTGCACCCGTGCGTCGCGATTGCCGTCGGATTCCAGGCGCATCGACATTTGGCCATCGTGCGTGACGGTAGGGTCGGCCACGCCTGTGCCGCGCAGGACCGTCCAGCCGGTCTTGGGGCCGTCGAAGGATCCCGTGAAAACCGGTTTGCCGCCTGGCGCGGCGGCGTGGAGAGACGCGATGAGAGCAAGGCCGAGAAGAAACTGGCGCATATCCTATGAGATCACGAAAAAGGCGGGACCGGGAGCGGGCTCGCTTCGCTCGCTGGGGTTTGGGGATTAGGGATTTGGGTGGTAGGGGTGTGTGAGGTGCAGGCTGGAGAAAACAAAAAGCCCGCCCCTTTCGAGGCGGGCCAATTTTCGATTCTAAATTCTGACTTCTGAATTCTCTTTTGGGTGCGATCGCCACTGCGCCGGAGGCGCCGAGGCCGCGCGCTTAGCGCCTAGTAATCCATCTCGGGTCCGCCGTGCCCACCGGGGGCCGGGGCCGACTTCTTCTCGGGAATCTCAGCGATCATGGCTTCGGTAGTGAGCATGAGCGCCGCGATCGAAGAAGCATTCTGGAGGGCCGAGCGCGTCACCTTGGTAGGATCGATAACGCCCGCTTTCACCAGGTCTTCATACTGCGCGGTGGCAGCGTTGAAGCCGTAGTTGGCGTCGTTGGCGTTCTGGATCTTCTCGATCACGATGGCGCCTTCGTAGCCCGCATTGCCCACAATCTGCCGGACCGGCTCTTCGCAGGCGCGATGCACGATGTTCACACCGATCTGCTCGTCGCCAGTCAACTTGAGACCCGCGAGAGCCTTGGCTGCACGAAGCAGCGCCACGCCGCCGCCGGGAACAATACCTTCCTCGACAGCCGCGCGAGTGGCATGCAGAGCATCCTCCACGCGAGCCTTCTTCTCTTTCATCTCGGTCTCGGTTGCCGCGCCCACCTTGATCACCGCGACGCCGCCAGCCAGCTTGGCCAGCCGCTCCTGCAGCTTCTCGCGATCGTAATCGCTGGTGGTTTCGTCGATCTGGGCGCGCAGTTGCTTAATGCGGCCTTCAATCGCCTTCTGCGAACCAGCGCCGTCGATGATGGTGGTGTTGTCCTTGTCCACCGTCACGCGCTTGGCGCGGCCTAGGTCGCCCAGTTGGACGCCTTCCAGCTTGATACCGGTCTCTTCCATGAGAGCCTTGCCGCCGGTGAGAATCCCGATGTCCTCGAGCATCGCTTTGCGGCGATCGCCGAATCCGGGAGCCTTTACCGCGCAGGCATTCAGCGTGCCGCGCAGCTTGTTATTTATGGCGAAGCAGGATCGAGGTTTGCTGAGACTCCGCTGGGCCAGAAACTATCAGCCAACATAGGTGGGATAGCGCCCTACTTATTTGTAGTCATGGCTCTAGTGTCCACAGGTATGTGGGGAGCTAATGTAGTTAGGGCTAAGTCGCAGCTTAAGCCCGTTGTTGAG
>JBKQHJ010000020.1:0-39951 GCA_052148835.1 Bryobacteraceae bacterium | reverse complement strand
CTCAGGACGAGGCTCTTAGGCTTTTCGGCAAATACTCGGCGGCACGGTGCGCGACTACATCGTTTACGGAAACGACGAGTATCAGGATTATTTCAGCGCGCAACTGGCTGAGGTTTTGGAGAGTGCCACTCGGTTCCGTCGAGCCTGGATGCCAAGATCGCGGCCGGCTGGTCGGTCACCTACGCATGAAAGACGTATCCATCTGGGGCCGTTGTTGCCAATCAAGATGCCCACTGCGTAGAATCGTTGGCTGAGTGAACCGATATGACCGGCAGAGACTCACGCGTAAATCAATGCCAGAACCCGACTGGATGGCTGGGACGATTGGTTCTGCGGAATATGAATTCGCGCCACTCCAAGGTTACAGATTGGGGTTTATCGCAGGCTTCGATAGGGAAACAGGACATCATCCTGGATGTAGGCTGCGGCGGAGGCAGAACCGTGAGCAAGTTGGCTGCAATCGCCACTCAGGGCAAAGTCTATGGCATCGATCATTCGACGGAGAGCGTGGCTATGGCCATGCGAACGAACAAGCAATGGATCGATATTGCACGCGTTGAGGTTCGGGAGGCGTCTGTCTCCCGGTTGCCATTTTCAGAGGGCGCCTTTGATGTCATCACGGCGGTCGAAACGCACTTCTGGTGGCCTGCTTTGCCGACGGATCTGCGCGAAGTTTTGAGAGTCCTGAAGCCCGGTGGTAGGCTGATCATCATCGCTGAAGTTTACAAGGGAGCAGCGGCCTTCACTTCAAAAGCCGCGGAGAGATACTCTGAAAAAACTGGTATGGCGCTCCTCAGCGTCGACGAGCATCGCGAACTGTTCACGGATGCCGGTTACTCAGACGTTCAGGTCATTACGGAACCAAGCAAAGGATGGATTTGCTGCATCGGGAGCAAGGCCCCAGTTTCGTAAGGCTCGGTCATAACTTTAATAATCGCGCTTGAAGTGCCGTCAGGCGTACCGATTCGTAACCCGCCCATGCCTGCTCTGCGTTTCGGAACTAGAACGCGCTCATCGAAAGACAATCGGTTTCGCCCGACCGAAGGAATGAACGGTCTCGATCTCGACGAGCGCTTGTTTTCGAATTGCTTTCGGTTTACGCGCTACACGGAGAATGCCCGGTTGATACCAATCTTTGTACGCAATGCCGACGATCTTTTCAGAGAGCGATCGGTCACATCCTCACATCGGGTCTTGAGAGTTGACCGATCCCGATTTGCGGAACCGCGTTTGAGGAATTTACCGAGCGACATAGAGGAGTGCCAGAATCTGTGATTGCTTTTTGAGCCTTGCCGGATATGCTTATCAACTTACACGTTGGCGAAGAATACCGCTAATGCCTATCAATTGTTCTTTCGGTAAGGTATCGCGAGGTTTCAGTGATGCGCCAGCGCCCCAATTTATTGGTTCGAAGCCCGGTTTGAAACAGGTGATTTCTCATTAGCTACAGATAAGCTACGGTCAGCGAGATCGCTTGCGTTTGTAAGTTATTGATTCTTTATGTTGTGAACCCATGGCATCCAGATTTTACGGTGCGAAAGTCTGGTTGATCGAGGAGTTCCCGTAAGTTATTGATTTTGGGGCGGCTGGTGGGATTCGAACCCACGACATCCAGAACCACAATCTGGCGCTACTACCAACTGAGCTACAGCCGCCGTGCACCAACTATTTTAACATCCATCGTCATCCCAGGCCCGCCTTTTTCCAAAGCTGACTTACCCGCGCTTTCACTTCGTCCGGCATGCGGATCACGTCGGGCCACGGCCGCGTGAAACCCTCTTCTTTCCACTTGCGCGTCGCGTCGATCCCCATTTTGGACCCGTAATTCGCCATCCGGCTCGAATGATCGAGCGAATCCACCGGCCCCAACACGAACTGGATGTCGCGTTCCGGGTCAATATTGTTCAGCGCCTTCCATGCCACCTCGCGCACGTCCTGCACGTCCACGTCTTCGTCCACCACCACGATGCACTTGCTGAACATCGCCTGGCCCAGGCCCCAAATCGCGTGCATCACCTTGCGCGCGTGCAACGGATACGACTTGCGGATCGACACCAGAATCAAATTGTGAAACACACCCTCTGCCGGCATCGAAATGTCGCGAATTTCCGGCAATTGCAGGCGCATTAATGGCAAAAAGATTCGCTCGATCGCCTTGCCCATGTAGAAATCCTCCATCGGCGGCGGCCCAACGATCGTGGTCGCATATATGGGCCGCTTGCGATGCGTCACGCACGTGATGTGGAACACCGGGTATTGGTCTTCGAGCGAATAAAATCCGGTGTGATCGCCGAACGGACCCTCGGTGCGATTCTCGCCGATCTCGACGTAGCCTTCGAGCACGATCTCGGCGTTCGCCGGCACCTCCAGGTCCGACATCTCGCACTTCACCATCTCCACCGGCTTGCCGCGCAGGAACCCGGCCATCATCATCTCGTCCAGGTCAGGCGGCAGCGGCAGGATTGCGGAATACATGGTCGCCGGATCCGATCCAATCGCTACCGCAACATCCATCCGCGCCGTCTTGCCTTCCTTCAATAACCGCCGATAATGCTCCGCTCCGTGCTTATGCGTCTGCCAGTGCATCCCCGTCGTTCGTTCGTCGTAAACCTGCATGCGATAACAGCCGCAGTTGCGCTTGCCCGTGTCCGGATTTCGCGAGAACACCATCGGAAGCGTGATGAACCGGCCGCCATCCTGGGGCCAGCAGTGCAGGATCGGAAATTCGTTCAACGAAAAATTCTCATGCCGGACCACGTCCTTGCACGGGCCGCTCGAAACCATCTTCGGAAAAAATGCGCCCACTTCCGCCAGCTTTGGCAGCATTTTCAGTTTCCCGATCAGTCCCTCGGGCATCCGCATTTCCAGGAACTCGTAGATGCGCGCGGCGACCGACTCCACCGAGTCCACTTCCAGCGCCAGTTCCATCCGCCGCATGCTGGCAAAGGCGTTGATCAACACCGGAACGCGGCTGCCCACCGGCTTTTCAAACAGCAGCGCCGGCCCGTTGTTCTTAACCGATCGGTCGGCGAATTCGGTGATCTCGAGAACCGGATCCACCTCCACCGCGACGCGCTTCAGTTCTTTCTTTTTTTCGAGCGCGTCGATGAAATCGCGCAGGTCGTCATATGCCATGGAGAGAGCTCACGTTTTACTATGATGGAATTTCGCTCTCATGACAAATCGAACGGCTTTTATCACCGGCGCGAGCCGGGGCATCGGTCGGGCGTGTGCTCTGGCGCTCGCTCAATCCGGAGCTCGAGTGGCGCTCGCGGCGCGCAACATGGCTCAGTTGGAAGACCTCGCGCGCACGATTCGAGCCACCGGTCGCGAGGCGTTCGCCGTAACCATCGACATGACGGCCCCTGAGTCCATTCGCGAAGCGTTTGCCAAAACCGCCAAGCAGTTCGGTCCCATTGCGATCCTCGTAAATAACGCCGGCATCACCAAAGACGGGCTCGCCCTTCGAATGAAGAAAGACGATTGGGACAGCGTGCTCGCGACCAACCTGACGGGTGCATTTCTCGCGTCCCAGCAGGTTCTGCATTCCATGATGAAGGAGCGCTGGGGACGAATCATCAATATTTCTTCCGTGGTCGGCGAAATGGGCAATCCGGGCCAGGCCAATTACGTCGCATCCAAGGCGGGCTTGATCGGATTAACCAAAGCGCTAGCGCAGGAAATGGGCAGCCGCAATATTACCGTCAACGCCATCGCGCCCGGCTTTATCGAAACCGACATGACGCAGAAGCTGTCCGAAGAGCTGAGGGACAATATGGTCGGCCACATCGCACTGAAGCGCATCGGAAAGCCCGAAGAGGTCGCCGCCGCTGTCCGATTCCTGGCCAGCGAAGAGGCCGGCTACATCACCGGGCACGTGCTGAACGTGAACGGTGGGCTCTATATGTAACAAGGCCTCGGGATGTAAGAGCCCCGGTCTATGTAACAGCATTTTAATCGCGCGTTCGTTGCTATAAACGTGTGTTCGCCCCGACAATGGAGTTATGGAGAAGTTCCGTGTGGGCCTGGTGCAGATGAGCTGCGCGCTGGACCCGAACGAAAATTTAGAGAAGGCTATCTGGCGGACGCGCGAAGCGGCGGGACGCGGCGCGCAAATCGTCTGCCTCCAGGAATTGTTTCGCTCGCAGTATTTCTGCCGCGAGGAAAACGCCGAGCTGTTTGCGTTGGCCGAGCCGATTCCGGGCCCGAGCACCGAGACCTTGGGCCGCGTCGCTCGCGAATTGGGAATCGTGATTATCGCATCGCTTTTCGAGCGGCGCAGTGCTGGTTTGTATCACAACACGGCGGCAGTGATTGGCGCCGACGGCGAAATCGAAGGCATCTATCGCAAGATGCACATCCCCGACGACCCGCTGTATTTCGAAAAATTCTATTTCACGCCGGGCGATCTGGGCTTTCTGAATTTTGACACGCGTTTTGGGCGCCTGGGCGTGCTGGTGTGCTGGGATCAATGGTATCCGGAAGCCGCGCGAGTCTCGGCCATTTCCGGCGCGAACATTCTTTTCTATCCCACCGCCATCGGCTGGCACCCCTCGGAAAAGGCGCAGTACGGCGCGGCGCAGCTCGACGCCTGGAAAACGATTCAACGCGCGCACGCGATCGCCAATGGGATTTACGTGGCCGCGGTGAACCGTGTCGGGTTCGAGGGGCCGCCCGATCACGGCCTCGAATTCTGGGGCTCTTCGTTTGTGGCCGACCCGTTTGGCCAAGTCATCGCCGAAGCGTCCACTTCGAACGAAGAGATTCTCGTGGTGGAGTGCGATCCGCGCCGCATGGAAGAGGTTCGCCGCGGCTGGCCGTTCTTGCGCGATCGCCGCATCGACGCGTACGCGCCTATCCTCAAACGCTGGTTGGACTGAGGAGTCGGACTGAGGAGCCGGATTGAGCACATCCAAACTGGGGTTACGCATGCCGGCCGAGTGGGAGCCCCACCAAGCGACGTGGCTGGCTTGGCCGCGCGAGCGCTCGGATTGGCCGGGCAAATTTGCCCCCATCCCGTGGGTTTATGGCGACATCGTAAAGAAGCTGGCGCGCGTGGAGCGGGTCCGAATTCTTGTAGAAGACGCGGCCCTGGAAAAGAGCGTCCGGCGCGTCCTCGCGAAGTGTGATGTGAACATCTCCGCGGTCGATTTCCTGCACTGGCCCACCAATCGAAGCTGGACGCGCGACTACTGCCCCATCTTTGTTAGAAACCACGCGGGCGACGTCGCGATTACCAATTGGCTATTCAATGGCTGGGCCAAATACGGCAATTGGCGCGACGACAACCGCATCCCTAGCCGCGCGGCAAAGAAGTTCAAGGCGATGCGCGAGTTTTCGCCTGGCATCGTTCTGGAAGGCGGCAGCATCGATGTCAACGGGGCGGGGCTTTTGCTCACCACCGAAGAGTGCATGCTGAGCGAGTCGGTTCAAATTCGTAATCCCGGGCTCGGCCGCGCGGAGCTGGAACGATACTTCGCCGATTATCTCGACATCCGCCAAACCATATGGTTGAAGCGGGGAATTGCGGGAGACGACACTCACGGCCACATCGACGATCTGGCGCGATTCGTCGACGAGAAGACCGTGGTCATCGCGGCCGAAGAAGACAAGTCCGAAGCCAACTACGAGCCGCTACGTGAAAATCTGAAGCTGCTCAAGCGCACCGGACTGCGCGTGATCCCGCTTCCCATGCCTTCGCCAATCTACTTCGATGGCCAGCGGCTGCCAGCCAGTTACGCGAATTTCTACATCGCGAACGGCCTAGTCCTTGTTCCTACGTTCAACGATCCCAATGACCGCGTTGCGCTCAATACGCTGGCCAAGCTATTCCCAACCCGCGAAGTGGTTGGCATCTTCTGCGGCGATCTGGTGCTGGGCTTGGGCACGCTGCATTGCATGACCATGCAGGAGCCGTCTCCGGCAGCCGTGTCGAAGGCACTCTCGGAATCTAGCGCACGGTGAAGTCGAGAATTGTTTCAGCCGGGAATCGAACGTCCTTCTTGCCCGTAGCTGCCGCACCCGCCGTTCCCGCCGCGGCTCCTGCTCCGGCGCCGATGGCAGCGCCTCTTCCGCCGCCAGCCAATGCGCCAATGATCGCCCCAGCAACCGCTCCGCCGCCGATCGCTTTCGTATTCCGTCCCTGGTGGCCTTTACGCTCGCTGCTCACCGTGTCGCTGCTCACGTGAATTCCGTTGATTGAAGCCGCAGCTCGAGCAGCGCTTTCCCCGATACACGTCCCGAGGATTCGGCATTCGCGAAGGTGCCGCGAACTGGATCTCCGCGCCGTGCTATCGTTGTGCCGTCCACCACGATTTTTGGTGAACGGTTCCGGTCCAAGTGTCGCCCGGTTCCGCCTTGTCTGCCGAAATTGTGTGACTCAGCCGCACCCTGACCTCGGTGCCCGCCGGGATATCGCCCGCAAACGCTACGCCTAACAAGCTCAACGCGATCAAACCCGCTGCAATTGCTTTCTTCATCGGTTCCTCCGATATCGCAAATGCAATTCCGAGGCCGAAGCCTCGCGTGCTATCATCCGCTTGCGGATGCGTATTCTCGATCTGGCAGTGATCGCAACATATTTAATCGCGATCACCTGGTTCGGAGCGCGCTTTCGAAAGTCCCAGCACAACCTGAAAGATTATTTCCTGGGTGGCCGCAGCGCGCCTTGGTGGGCCATCGCGCTGTCCATCGTTTCCGCTGAAACCAGCACGCTGACCGTGATCGGTACGCCCGCGCTCTCGTTTTTCGGCAACTTCCAGTTTCTGCAATTGGTTTTGGGATATCTCCTGGCGCGCATCGTAATCTCCGTGCTTTTCCTGCCGCAGTATTTTCGCGGCGAGATGTTTACCGCTTATGAGCTGATGCGGCGTCGATTCGGCGAGCGCATCCGCCGCCTCACGGCCGGAACATTCCTGGTGTTGCGCGCTTTGGCTGAAGGCGTGCGAGTGTTCGCCTTATCGATCATCATCTCGATCGTACTCGGTACCGGCGAAATCGTTTCCATTTTGGCCATCGTTTGTCTGACGTTGTTTTACACCTTCGAAGGTGGCATGACCGCGGTGATTTGGACCGACGCCGTGCAGATGTTCTTGTATGTCGGCGGAGCGATCTTGAGCTTTTGGGTGATCCTGCATCAGATTCCCGGCGGATGGTCCCACGTAAGCGCGCTGGCGGGCGCGGGGCATAAGTTCCAAATGTTCGATTTCCGTTTCGCTTGGACACCGGCGTTTTTCGCCCGCAGCTACAGCTTTTGGGCCGGGATCATCGGCGGCTGCTTCCTTACTACGGCCAGTCACGGAACCGAGCAGTTGCTGGTGCAGCGGTTACTCTCCGCGAAGAACGAACAACAAAGCCGCGCGGCCTTACTCTCGAGTTGGCTGGTAATCTTCTTTCAATTCGCGCTCTTCCTCTTCATTGGCGTTCTGCTGTTCGTCCATTACAGCGACGCTCACTTGCCCGCGCCGCAGCCGGCCGATTCCATTTATCCGAAGTTTGTCTGGAATAGTTTGCCCGTCGGTGCCGCGGGACTGGTGACCGCGGCCATCCTCGCCGCCGGCATGTCGAACCTAAGCGCGGCCCTCAACGCGTTAGCTTCCACGACCGTGATGGATTTCTACAAGCCACTGGTAATCCGTCGCGATCCGCCTCCATCTGACGCTCATTTTCTCGGAATCGCCCGCTGGGCCACCATCGCCTGGGGCGCGATTCTGTTCCTGGTGGGACTCGTCGCGCGGCATGTCGGATCGGTTCTGGAAGCAGGACTTTCGATCGCGTCCATTTTATATGGCTCACTGCTAGGCGTCTTCCTGCTCGGCTTGCTAACCAAACGCGTCCAACAAACATCGGCCATGATCGCGATGATCGCCGGCTTGGCGCTCATGATCTACGTCAGCGCCGAGACTCGCATCGCTTTCACCTGGTACGTTGTCATCGGAACGGCCGCAACATTTTCGACTGGTTACGTACTCTCGCTATTCTTGAAGGAAAGCCGCCATGACTGAGCAGCCTGACAGACACGGCCTCAAACGCGACCTGGGTGTCTGGAGCGCGGCTGCCATCGTGGTGGGAACCGTCATCGGCAGCGGTATCTTCCTGGTGCCCAGCACCATGGTGCGCGACCTTGGATCGCCTCTGAAAGTCTTTGGCGTCTGGATCGCAGGCGGATTGCTTTCCCTGTTCGGGGCACTCAGCTACGCTGAACTGGCGGCTGCCATGCCAGAAGCGGGAGGCGAGTACGTTTATCTGAGGGAAGCCTACGGTCCGGTGTGGGCCTTTCTTTACGGCTGGACCCAGATGTGGGTCGCCAAGAGCGGGTCCATCGCTACGCTGGCCACGGGCTTTTACATCTATCTGGCGAATTTTCGCCCGGAGCTGGGAGAGGTTTGGGCCGTGGCGCCTGTGCCGCTCGGTGAAGGGGGATTGCCGCTTCCCATCCGCTACGGACAATTGCTTGCGATTGGAGTAATTGCCTTGCTGGGGCTGATCAATTACTTCGGAGTTCGCGTCGGAGGAAATGTCCAGGTGGCAACCACCCTGCTTAAGGTGGGTCTTATCGGCGCGATTATCGTGATCGGGCTCGGCTCCGGCATCGGTAGTGTCGCCAATTTCCACTCCTCCACTCCAGCGGTGCCGGGCGGAATTCTGGGATTCTTTGCGGCTTTGGTCGGCGCTTTGTGGGCCTATGATGGCTGGAATAACGTCACGATGGTAGCCTCGGAGGTTCGCAGACCGCATCGCAACCTGCCGCTGGCTCTCATCCTGGGCACATCCGGCGTAATCGCCATTTATCTGCTGATCAATCTTGCCTATTTCTATGTTCTGCCCGCTGGCGCGGTGGCGTCCACGGACCGTGTAGCCGCGGAAGCCATGCGTAGGATCTTGGGCGCTCCCGGCGCGGCTGCCGTTAGTTTAGCGGCCATGATCTCGATTTTCGCGGCGCTCAATGGCTCCCTGCTTTCCGGTTCCCGGGTACCTTTTGCCATGGCGCGGGATGGTCTATTCTTCCGTGGCGTGGAGCGAATTGATCCGGTTCATCGAACTCCCAGCGTTTCGATCCTGCTTTTGAGCTCCTGGGCCTGTTTACTGGTACTTAGTGGGCGCTACGACCAGCTCTACACCTACGTGATTTTTGCCAGTGCGATCCTGTACGGCATGGCGACGGCATCCGTGATTGTGCTGCGTTTTCGGCGTCCTGATATGCCACGTCCCTACCGCACGCTTGGCTATCCGGTGGTCCCCATCGCCTTCGTTCTTGGGATCGCGTGCTTAATTGTTTCGACACTTCGTAGCTCTCCCCGTGAATCGATCCTCGGCCTCCTGCTTATTTCCGTGGGTCTCCCGTTCTATTTCCACTGGAAAAGGCGTCTTCCCTCCGAAAAGCGGCTTTCGGCATAGGGCTCAGACTGCCTCAGATCCATATCAGACCTGGGCGGATAGTACTTTAGAGCCACGTTTGGTGTGACCATTTGTTCGGTAAACCGAACAAAGTTCTTGAAACAGGAGCCAGAATGCGGTACAAAGTTTATTGCAGATCCAACGAGATGACTCGATCTTGTTCGCTTTTCCGAACGGAACGTGCCTTGACGGAGCAAATTTTTGTGGGAGAGGACTCAATGGACATTAACAAAATGCTGGCCGAGTTGAGAATGGAGCGGGAGCAGATCGAAGAAGCGATCATGACCTTGGAACGGCTGGCTCGCGGCCGCGGCAGACGCCGGGGGCGTCCTCCGGCCTGGATGTCGCAGATTAAGCGCCGAGGCCGTCCGCCCGGCAGCAAGAATCGTCCGAAAAACGAACCAAAGGGCTCGGTGAAAGTAGCCGCCGCCTAAGGGACGTTGGGCCAGTCGCGGTAAACGGGCCAATACTCATATTTGCTCGCACCTCGGGTTCTCATACCCGTGAGAGATGGACGTACGTCCATCTCTCGCGCTGACGCCTAACGGTAAAGAAGGTAGCGCTCCCTCTGCTGGTGGAAAGCCGCGAGGGAGCTTTCCATTTCCTGAAGGATGGTCCCAGAATCTACACCATCCTTCAGCTCCTTCAGCACCTCGTTATTGCCGATTAAGAAGCGGTTTTCCTGCCAGGCGATTTTCTCCGGATACAACTTGTTCAAGGCAAACGCGAGTTCCAGACCGAACCGCGTGCTATCGAATGTGTCGCGGTTGGTGACGACGAAACGTACGCCTTCAATGGTCTTTCCGGAGAAATTGGACGACATGGGCCGGAAGCGCACAGGATAGACCCGAACTCCTGGGATAAAACGGCCGTTTAGGAAATTGGCGAGTTCGCGGCCGCGGATCCAATCGGCGCCTATTAGCTCAAAAGGGCTATCGGTTCCGCGCCCGACCGAATAATTCGGCGAAGCTTCCAGCATCGCGATGCCCGGGTACAGCAGCGCCGCATTGAGGCTCCGCATATTGGGCGACGGATCCACCCAGGGAAGCCCGGTCGCATCGAACCAATCGCCCCGATCCCACCCCCGCATCGGAATCACGCGCAAATCGAGGCCCAATTTCCGCTCGTCATTCGCCATGCCGGCTAATTCGCCCAGCGTCATGCCGTGGCGGACCGGGATTTCGAAGCATCCAGTGAACGATTCCAGGGTCCTGTCCAGAATAGGGCCTTCGATGTGCACGCCCGTGAGCGGGTTTGGCCGGTCCAAAACGAAAAATGGCAGATGTTTCTGGGCGGCCTCCTCCATGCCGTAGAGCATGGTGCAAGAGTAGGTGTAAAAGCGCGCGCCGACATCCTGAATATCGAAGACCAGGGCGTCGACATTGTCCAGCATCTGGGGTTGAATTCGCCGCGAAGAGGTTCGATAGAGGCTGAAAACCGGTAACCCCGTCGCGGAATCCTTGGTATCGGAGACGTCGGATCGATCTTCCGCGCCCTGGAGGCCATGTTCGGGGGAGAAGAGAGCCGTCACTTGGATACCGGCGGCCAACATGAGATCGACGTTGCGCCGCCCATCGCGGTTGATGCCGGTCTGGTTGGTGATCAGGCCAATCCGTTTGCCGCGCAATTCGGCGAAATTGTCCGCTGCGAGAACGTCCAGGCCGGTCAGGACCTCGGCTTTTGGTTCAACTTCACGATGCACCCCGGGACCAACGATGGTCTCGTTGTAGCCGGTCAATTTAACGCTGGGAGCCACAATTCCAAACGACGCAGCCGCGATAGTCGCCACGCGGCTACGCAACGATGTGACGGAATGGCCACGGTGCGGATGCACGGCGTTCGTGAGAATGATCACATACGAGTGGCTGAAGGGGTCAATCCATATCGAAGTGCCGGTGAATCCGGTGTGGCCATAGGAACCGATCGGAAACAATTCACCGCGATTGCTGGAATAGGGGGAATCGATGTCCCAACCCAGGCCGCGCAAAATGGGCTGGTCGGCGGGAGACTGCGGAGTCGTAAATTTGTGAACGGTTGCGGCGCTGAACAGCCGGACGCCATTGCCTTCACCTTCGTCCAGCATCATTTGCGCGAACTTGGCGAGATCTTGGGCGGTAGTGAAAACGCCCGCGTGTCCCGCGACGCCGCCCATGTAGCGCGCTGTGTCGTCATGCACCTCGCCACGCAAGGGCTGGCCCCTGGCTGGATCAATTTCGGTGGGTGCGATACGCGGGCCGAGCGACGCCGGCGGAAGAAACATCGTTTCGTGCATGCCCAATGGCTCATAAACGATTTCGCGCGCATAGTCGTTCAACATCTTGCCGGTCAAACGCTGCACGATTTCGCCCAGCAGGATGAAATCGATGTCGCTATAAACGAAGCGAACGCCGGGAGGGCCGCTGGGCTTGTCGATCAGGGCGCGATGAATGCCGGTGTCATAGCCGCTCCAGGCGGGCTTCAGATCGAGATCGGGCCGAAGTCCCGAGAAATGGGTCATCAGGTTGCGGATGGTGATGTCGCTGTGGCCGCCCTGAAATTCGGGCAGGTATTTCGTCACCGGATCGTTGAGGCGGATCTGGCCTTGCTCGAAGAGCCGCATGATGGCGGGCGTAGTGGCAATGACTTTGGTGAGCGATGCCGCGTCGAAGATGGTATCGAGCGTCATCGGCTCGCGATGCGGGATCACGGCCCGGCTGCCATAGGCTTTCTGATATACCACGTGGCCGTCGTGGCCGATCAGCACCACCGCGCCGGGGATAAATCCTTCCTGAATCGCGCGCTCGATTTGCTGATCCACCGCGGCCGCGCCTGAGAAGACCTCCTGCGCGTGCAGGGCGACGCCGCACAACAAAAGGCCGCACAACAACACGAGCAGGATCTTCATTGCAGTCTGCCGGCGATTTCGTCGAGAAGTTTTGCGAGATTGGCGTCTTTGGAAGTAATGCCGCCGGCGTCGTGCGTGGTCAGATCGACGGTCACGCGGTTGTAGACGTTGAACCACTCCGGATGGTGGCCCATCTTCTCGATCGCGAGCGCGGCGGTGGCCATGAATCCGAAGGCATGGATGAAGTCGGCGAATTTGTATTCTTTATGGAGTTTTCCGTTGACCACGGACCAACCGGCGAGAGTGGAGAGGGCCTCGGCGAGCTCGGGCCCGGAGAATCTTCGCATGTTTTTATTATCGCGCCATGGTTCGTCGGCCCACTTCGCGCCGGGGACCAGGGTAACCAATTTGAACCGGCTAAAATTTAACAGGAATGGCAGCTCGTGTCATAGTCGGAGTCGTGGCGCTGGCGTGTGTCGCGACCTGTGGGATTGTCGCAACTCTTGCGAACCTGGAGATGGTAGACAAAGTAAACGATAAGCTCCCGAAAGGCGAGCAGTTTGAGGCGTTGGGCTGGTATTTATCGAAGAGCTGGCGGCTCCATCGCGAATATACAAGGCTCTATTCGGATGGGCGGCTTCTATTGATGGTCCGCATCCTTGCTCGCCTGCGGTTGGGGTTTGGTCTCCTCGGACAGTGAGCAGCAGGTGTTACGGCAGTCAGCTCGCAGCTCCATTGCTACACTTAAAATTATGATGGCGCGGGCCAGAGTTATCGTGGCCTTGCGAGAAACTCTGCTGCGACGGTGGCATGTTTTCGCTGCGGAGCGTGAAACCCAAAGGGCAAAGCAACGGTTCTTGCGAAGGGCAGGGAATGCGCCCGATCGGGGAACCGGTGGCAGGTTTCACTGGACGCGCGACGAGTTGTACGAGCGATGAAATCGCCGATTTGACGCCGTCACGCTAAAATATTCGGATGAAGCCAGGACCGCGCCGCCAAACAAAGAGGCTGCTCGGGGCGAGCTTCGTCGTGGCGCTTTCCGCCATCGCGACGCTCTTGGCCGCCGACAGCGATATTCCCAAAGTTTTCCACTCTTCCACTGCCGACCAGGATTTTATCAAGCGCGAAGTGATGATCCCGATGCGCGACGGCGTGAAGCTGTACACCGTGATCGTCGTCCCTAAAGGTGCGGCCAACGCGCCGATTCTGCTCACCCGAACGCCCTACGACGCCACCAATCGCGCGCTTCGCAGCAATAGCACTCACATGCTCGCGATCCTGCCGCAGGGCGACGAGCTGTTCGTCCGCGCCGGCTATATCCGCGTCTTTCAGGACGTGCGCGGCAAGTACAAATCCGAGGGCGATTACTTCATGACCAAGCCCGTGCGCGGGCCGCTTAACCACACCTCCACCGACAACGTGACCGACGCTTACGACACCATTGATTGGCTGGTGAAGAATACACCTGAATCGAATGGACGCGTCGGCATGATCGGCTCCTCTTATGAAGGGTTCACGGTAGTGATGGCGTTGCTCGGTCCGCACCCGGCGTTGAAGGTGGCGGCTCCCGAGAGTCCCATGGTTGATGGCTGGATGGGTGACGACTGGTTTCACTATGGGGCTTTTCGCCAGCCTAATTTCGACTATTTCACCGAACAGACCACCGAGCGGGGTGAAGGCAAGTCTGTTCCGCGTGACGGCTACGATGACTATCAAGTATTTCTCCGCGCCGGGTCGGCTGGCGATTACGCCCGCGAGCACGGCCTGGATCAACTGCCGTGGAACAACAAGGTGATCGAGCATCCCGCCTACGACGAATTCTGGCAGGGGCAGGCGCTCGAAAAGCTGGTGGCCGAGCATCCGTCGCAAGTGCCCACCATGTGGATTCAGGGCTTGTGGGATCAGGAGGACATGTGGGGCGCCATTCATAGTTACCTGGCGCTGAAGGCGCGCGGGCAAGCGGATCACAACTATTTGGTGATGGGGCCGTGGCGCCACAGCGGAGTGAATTACGACGGCTATAATCTAGGCCCACTGAAATGGGATGGCGATACCGCGCTGCAATTCCGGCGCGATGTGCTGAAGCCATTCTTCGATCAATATCTGAAGACAGATGGCCCGAAGGCTGAAACCCCGCCCGTGTTCATCT
This sequence comes from Bryobacteraceae bacterium, assembly GCA_052148835.1. Taxonomy (GTDB): domain Bacteria; phylum Acidobacteriota; class Terriglobia; order Bryobacterales; family Bryobacteraceae; genus Palsa-89. The sequence continues at coordinate 25,582 of JBKQHJ010000020.1, read as the reverse complement.
ACAACACCGGCGAGAACCATTGGGATCGCCTGAAGAGCTGGCCGCTAGCCTGCGAGCAGGGCTGCGCCGCGCCGATGAAGCCGCTTTATCTGGAGGCGAACTTCGGCTTGGGATTCGATAAACCTTCCGGCGCGGAAGCAGCGTCCGATTCCTACGTCTCCGATCCGGCGAAGCCGATCCCATACATTCCGCGGCCGGTGCGCTTCGCCGATTCCGACCGCTGGCGGACGTGGCTGCTGAGCGATCAGCGCGCGGTGGCCGATCGCACGGACGTGTTGACGTACACAGGGCCGGTACTCACTGCGCCGGTGCGGATCAGCGGTGCGCCGATTGCCGATTTGTTCGCCGCCACCAGCGGCACCGACGCGGATTGGGTGGTGAAGCTGATCGACGTTTATCCAGACGAAGTTCCGAGCCAGCCGGAGCTGGGCGGCTATGAGCTGTCCGTTTCGATGGACATTTTCCGCGGCCGCTATCGCGAAAGTTTCGAGCATCCGTCAGCGATTCCGGCGAACCAGGCGCAAAATTACCGATTTACTCTGCCGACTACGAACCATGTGTTTCTGCCGGGGCATCGAATGATGGTGCAGATCCAGTCCAGTTGGTTCCCGCTGTATGACCGGAACCCGCAGACCTTCGTGCCGAACATATTCTTCGCCAAGCCGTCGGATTATGTGAAAGCGACCGAGACCGTGTTCCGCTCCCCGGAACACGCGAGCGCGGTATTGTTGCCAGTTGTCGAGTAGGCCATGCGATAGTGGTGATGTGCCAGGACCACTCCCCCGTCTCCGATTGGGACTCGATTTTATTCCGTCCTCCGATCCCCAGCACCCCGGCCTGCTGATTCGCGATCCGCTGAAATTCTCCGATGCGATGCTGCTCATTCCACCTCAATTGGTGGAGTGTCTGGCCTGCTTCGATGGCGAGCAGACCAGTCTGGACCTGCGCGCCGCTCTGGTTCGCATCACGGGCGAGATCCAGATCGCTGAACTTGAAAAGCATCTGTTCGACACGCTCAGCCAGGCTGGATTTCTCGAAGACGAGACGTTTGAGGCGCAGCGTTCAGCTCGCGTCAACGAATTCGCCGCGGCGCCCAAGCGCGACGCGTCGCATGCCGGTTCGGCCTATCCCGACAATGCCGAGGAAGCCCGCAAGACTCTGGGCGAATTCATGCAAGGCGCGCCACCGGCCACCGAAGATTCGATCATTGGAATTGCGACGCCGCACGTCAGTCCTTTTGGCGGCTGGGAGTCGTATCGCGACGCGTATTCCATGTTGCCGCCGTCGCACGATGACCGGATCTTCGTGGTTCTGGGAACATCGCACTATGGCGAACCGGACCGTTTTGGCCTAACGCACAAACCTTTCGTTACGCCGTTCGGTGAAACCGTCACCGACGGGCGCTTGGTGGACGAACTCGCACAGGCCGCGCCGGAGTCGATTCGCATGGAAGATTACTGCCACGCCATCGAGCACTCTATTGAATTTCAGGTCCTGTTCCTGCAATATCTTTACGGCCCCGACATTCGCATTCTTCCGATTCTGTGCGGCTCCTTCCTGCGCAGCATTTATCAAGGCGGCAAGCCGGAAGGGAACGAACAAGTGCAGCGTTTCTTCGGCGCGCTGGGCAATCTCGCGGCGCGCGAAGGGAACAAGCTGTTGTGGGTGCTGGGCGTGGATATGGCGCACATGGGACGGCGCTATGGCGACCAGATGATCGCGCGTGCGGAGGAAGGCGAAATGGCCGCGGTGGCCGAGCGGGACAAGCGGCGTATCGAGCGGCTCACCGCGTCCGATCCGCAGGGCTTCTGGGAGCTGGTGCAGGAGAATCAGGACGACTTGAAATGGTGTGGGTCGGCGCCCATGTACACATTTCTCAAAACGGTTCCGCAAGCGCGTGGGACTTTGAGGCGCTACCAGCAATGGAATATCGACGAGCAGAGCGTGGTTAGTTTCGCCGCGATTGCCTTCCAAGGATAGTTCGTACTACAACTAGCCCCTACTGTGTTTCCATGGCGCGGAACGTTTTGCGCGACTACGCTTGAGTCATGCCAGGCGAAGTTTTAGCCTTGACGTGGGGTGGCTAACCGCTCCGTACTGAGCCGCGCGCGTGAGCAAGCGGGTATTTGCTTATTCCGGACGTGCCGCGACCCAATATCCAGGCCGCGTTCGGACTTCCAGGTTCGGGCGATTCACGATCACTTTGATCTCGTGGAATCCACCTTCGGTCTGATTATTGGGCGAATAACTCAACAAATATTGGCTGTGCAATTCCTCGCTGATCCCGTTGATCGCCTTGTCCAGACTTTTCTCGCCGACGAAGGAGTATTCCCGGCCGCCGGTGAAGCGCGTGAACACGTCCAGGGTGTCGTCCACGAAAACGCTCTTGACCGCCTTGAAAATATCGACAAACACCGGGACGTAATTTCCCATGTAGTAATTCTGATCGACGGTGGTGGGAGTGGAGGCGCCGCCGCCCGGGTAGTGTTGCGCCTCGGCAGGAATCGGTGGTGGGCGCGGCGGGATGCCCTTGTCGGTAAGTGCGGCAATGACGGTGGAAATGTCTAACGAATAAATCGAAACGTTGGCAAACTGAGCTGCTTCGAGGGCTTCGCGCAAGCGCAGTTCGCTGCCCCGGTCCCGCTTTTCAGCAATCAGCAGTAAAACGCGGCGCCGGTCCGGTGGACGATGGGTCAGCAGGCGGATGCTATAATTCACGGCGTCGACCACCGCATGGTTCGAGCTGCCCGGCGTCATCTTCTGCATCGCCTCGGAGATCTTGGCGCCCTCTTTGGTGAAATCCTGCATCACCTGGATCCGGTGGTCGAACCCCACGATCGCGATTTCGCCATCCTGGCCCGCCACTAGCTGGTTGAGCTGTGTGCCGATTCTTTGGATCTTCGGAAGAAAGTCAGTCAGGTTGGAGCTGCGCTGCACTGCGACCACGAGCGAAAGCGGCTCGTCCCGGACATCCGCGTTAACCTTTTGCAGTTTGTTGTCGTCGTAAAGTTGGAAATCCTGCAGTTGGAGTCCGTTGACAAACTCGCCATTGCGGTCGCGCACCGTGGTGGGCGCGATGACAACGGTGGTACCGGTGCGGAAGGTCGTAGAGTCGCTGGAATCCGTCGAGACGGGCGGCGGCAGGAGCGGCCTGCTTGGACTCGGATCGGTGGAATCCGGCTTGGAGGTGGATGGCACCTTCGACGGGTCGATAGTTCCGGGTGCCTGAGCAACGCCGCTTTGAATAAACACAGCAGTGCAAACAAGGAAAATGAGCGCAGGGCGCATAGCTTTAGTTTGGCACATCGGCATGGGACGTCCTCCCTTCCAAAAGATCCAGCACGTGGGGGACCAGTTTCGCGATCGCGTCCAAAGACTCCACGGCGCCCTTGGGCGATCCCGGTAGATTCACGATCAGAGTGCGCCCGCGCACTCCCGCCAGCCCGCGCGACAACACGGCCTTCGGTGTGAATTTACGCCCTTCGGACCGCATCAATTCACTGAGTCCCGGAATTTCCCGCTCGATGACGCCGCGCGTCGCTTCCGGTGTGACGTCCCGAAGCGCCACGCCAGTTCCGCCCGTGGTCAGAATGAGCGAGATTTCGCCAGAGTCGGCCAAGGGGCGCAGGGTGTCCGCGATCTGCCCGGGTTCATCGGGAACCAATTCCATCGCGCCCACCGTCCATCCGAAGGATTCCACGCGCTCGCGAACCGCGGGGCCGGAACGATCCTCGCGGGTTCCCGCCACTACCGAGTCGCTCACCGTAATCACCGCAACCTTGATCATGCTGACTGCACCGGCGATCATGCCTGCTGCACCGAAGGAGCCCGTCGAAAGTCCCCACTCTTGCCGCCGGTCTTTTCGAGAAGATACAGATCTTGAACCTCGATGCCTTTGTCAAGCGCTTTCGTCATGTCGTAAACCGTCAGGGCCGCTACCGAGGCTGCGGTCAGCGCCTCCATCTCGACGCCCGTTGCGGCCATGGTGGCGACGCTCGAGACAATTCGGACGCCGTTATCTTCTAGCGTCACCTCCACGTCGACATGGGAAAGCATGAGCGGGTGGCAAAGGGGGATCAAGTCCGATGTTTTCTTGGCGGCTGAAATGCCCGCCACACGGGCGATCTCGAGCGGGTTGCCCTTGGGATTGCTGGGCAATTGTGCGATCACCGAAGGCAGCATCTTTACGAAGGCATGCGCGCGCGCCGTGCGCTTGGTGGGCGATTTGGCGGAGACATCCACCATGCGCGCCACGCCCGCGTCGTCGTAGTGGCTGAGCTTTCTTTTAGTGGACATGGCTATCGGCGCCGGCTACTTCAGCAGCACCCGAATCCAATCTCCAGCGGCCCAACTTTCGCGGCTGGGTTCGGTGACTAGAAAGGCGTTGGCGCGCACGAGCGACGGTACATCGCCGGAGCCTTGCCAGGGCATGGGCGTAACATGGGCGCCGTCCGCGCTCAAAATGGCAGGCAGAAAACGCGTGAGCCCTGTTTTTTGGCGAAAATCCTGCGACAGCTTGCTCCAGAGCAGCGGGAGGGACGCCTCTTTCTGGCCTCCCAGAATTTCCACGGTGGAACGGGCGAAAATTTCGAACGTCACCATGGTGGACGCCGGATTGCCTGGAAGGCCGAAGAAAAACTTGTCGCGCGCTTTGCCGAATACCAGCGGTTGCCCCGGCATGATGAGGACGCGATCGAAGTAGAACTGGGCGCCCAGATCGGCCAGCACCCGCTCCACGATGTCGTACTTGCCGGCCGACACGCCGCCTGAGAGCAGCAGCATGTCGAAACGCAGCCCCTCCTCGGCGAGCTCGCGAGTGGCCTGGTACAGGTCGCGCGCAATCGGCAGAATGTGGGGACAACCTCCGGCGCGCCTCACTTGAACCGCGAGAGACTCCACGTTCGAATTGCGGATCTGGTAGTCGAGTGGAGTTTCATTCACCTCGACGATCTCGTCGCCGGTGGCCAAAATGGCGACCTGCGGACGCGCGTAAACCGAGACCCGGTTGCGGCCGACCGTGGCCAACAGCGCGATTTCGGCGAAACCCAGGCGATGGCCGGCTTCGAGCAGCACTTCGTTCTCTCGCGCCTGTGAGGCCTGCGGGCTTATGTTCTCGCCGTGTGCCAAAGTCCGCGGCACGCTGACGCGATCCCCCGTTACCGTGCAATGCTCCACCATCACGACCGAATCGGCGCCGCGCGGCACCGGAGCGCCGGTCATGATTTCCACGGCTTGGCCGGATTGAACTTGGCCCGTGAAGGATTCACCGGCGCGAACTTCGCCGATCACGAGGAGGTCCCCAGGCAGATCCGCGGCTCGAACGGCAAAACCGTCGCGCACAGAGCGTGCTGTCATTGGGTAGTCGCGATCCGAGGTTATCGGTTCGGCCAGCACGCGGCCAGCCGCTTCCGACAGGCTAACCAGCTCTGTTTTAGGCTGTGGCTGAGCGGCACGCAGATTCTCCAGGACACACTGGCGCGCCTGTTCGAAGGTGAGTGGGGCCACGACTGCTATTGTACCTTTGGATGTATGCGACTCCTCAACCGACAGGGACTTGAAGGAGGCCAAGTGCATCTGTGGGTGGTGCGGCTGGAGGCGTCGGACGATAACTTCGCGCGATCGCGCACGTGGCTGTCGGCGGAAGAAAACGCGCGCGCCGAACGGTTTCGTTTCGAGCGGCACGCCCGATCCTATGTCCTGGGACGCGCTTCACTGCGGGCGCTCCTCGGGAGTTACCTTGGCCGAGAGCCCGGGCAAGTGCGTTTCGCATATGGGCCGCAGGGTAAGCCGGCGCTCGACGACGAAGCGTGCCCGCTGCGATTCAATGCGTCCAATTCCGGCAACCTGGCCGCGTTCGCCTTCACCCTCGGCTGCGAGATTGGTGTCGATGTGGAGCAGCATCGCGCGATCCGCGACCTGGAGCACATCGCTCACAGGTTTTTCTCGCCCGAGGAGGCCGGCGAATTGATGGAGCTTCCCGCAACCGAAAGAGACGCTGCCTTCTTCAACTGCTGGACGCGGAAGGAAGCCTACATCAAGGCGATGGGAGGCGGCTTGTCGATACCTTTAGATAGCTTCCGGGTTACGCTTCGCCCCGGCGCCGAGGCGCGGATGGTCACGCTTGAGGGAAGCGCCGATCGAGCGAGTGGCTGGACGTTGCACGCCTTCAATCCGGCGCCCGCCTGCACCGGTGCGATCGCTTATCCTGAAAAGCCACGCGCGATCCAGGCCGGGCCCATCGTATCGGTGGACGAGCTGCTGGGAGGCCTCGGCTCCGATTAGCGCGACCTAATTAGCGTCGATGCGTTACCATCAATAACAATGTCCGCGACCATATGAAGCCGCCGCTTGTTTCCATTGTGGTCGAAGCTTACAACGAAGAGGCGAATGCTCTTGCGCCCCCGGACGACACTCTTCGGGCTTTGCTCGAACAGGATTTTCCTCTCGAACAGGTGGAGCTGATTCTCATTGGCAGCGAGCGACAAATCGCGGATTGGCAAGAGATTTATGCGCAGTGGCCGCGCTTCCATCGAGTAAAGCTCCTATCGGTAGATAAGGAGAATTCCCACTACTGGCAATTGAAGAACAAAGCTGCCGAATGTGCGGAGGGTGAGATTCTAGCGTTAATTGATTGCGATGCGTTGCCCGGGCCCCGCTGGCTGTCCTCGGGTGTCGGCGCAATTCGTGACGGCGCCGATGCCTCCGTTGGCCCCTCGCTTTACCGCACGGGCAGGTTGTCGCCTGATTCGCCCTGGATGATTGCCGCCGCCTTACCTTCTTGGTCTTTCGGGCTGGCGTTTTCGTCCTCGCCGAGTGATCTTAGGGCGAACGCGCTCATGGCTCACAATCTGATCATCCGCCGGGTTTGGCTCTTGCAACATCCTTTTCCGGTCTTAAGACGGTCGTTTGTTTCATCGCTCCAGTTTTTCGAACTCAGACGGGCGGGCGCGAAATTCTCATATCAACCTGGCCAGAGAATAGCCCATGGGATGAACTTTCAGTGGTGGCTTTCGAGAATGCATTTTCGAAGAGGCTGGGAAACTTATGAGGGAAGAGGTGCGGATGCGAGTTGGCCGCGCCTTCGCGCGCTACGCCGGTTTCCATGGATCGAGCCCGTGGTGCTCCGTATGGGACTGGTTTGCCGGGACGCCCGCCACTGGTTCCGCTTCAGCCGCGTCCTCGGAGTCGGCCGCCTCAGAGCGCTTTTTCTATTCCCGATTGCCTTGGCCGCGTCGTTCTTCGCCCGGACCGCCGAGATGATCGGCATGTACGCCGCGTTGTTGGCTCCCAACGCGAGCCGGCATCAGGCTAGATTCTAGAACCAAGTCCAATGCCCTTGGCCGCACGCCACCCTGTAGCGGAGGAGCAGCTCCCGGAAACGCGGCCATCGGGGGCGATACTCGGTTGGCAGATTGCGTTGGTGGGGCTGGGCGCCGGGCTCCGGCTGTGGCAATATGCGGCCAATACAGCGCTGTGGCTCAATGAAGTCCCGCTAGCGCGCAACATTCTGGATCGATCCCTCTGGCGCCTTCTCAGCTTGCCGCTGGACAACAACGAGGTGGCGCCCAAAGGCTTCCTGCTGGCTGAGAAAGTCGCAGTCTCCGTGTTCGGCTCTAGCGGCTACGCACTCCGGCTCTTCCCTCTACTCTCGTCGCTGATTGCTTTGGTTGTGTTCTGGCGCATCGTGGCACGTTGGCTGGATGGTCTTACAAGCCTCGTCGCTCTGGCCTTGTTTGCGACGGCCGTTCCGTTGGTCGTTTTTGCTTCACAGGTGAAGCAGTATTCTTCTGATGTCGCGGTGGCGATGCTGCTGCTTTGGTTGGCGCTCCATCTGGGAGTTGGTACGCCTTCTCTTTGGCGAGGACTGGGTGCGGGAATGGCCGGAGCGGTCTTAGTCTGGTTCTCCCAACCGTCGGTTCTCGTGGTCTGCGGCCTCAGCGTTTCACTGATCCTGTTTGCGTGGGTGCCAAGGCACGGGGCACCCCAGCGCCGATGGTTTCTTGTCTTGCCATTAGGGCTGTGGGTTGTTTCAGCGCTGGTTTCGACTCTGGTGGCGTTGGCCGGTCTGACGGACGCAACTCAAGCGTATATGCACCGATTTTGGGCCGCTGGGTTCGCGCCGCTATCTCTCTCGGAGGCCCTCAAAACGTTGTGGCCCCGGCATCAGCTCGGGTGGCTTTTGGGCTCGGGTGCGGAGGCCAGTCTGGGTTATCCGTTCCCAGCACTCTTTCTCGGCTTGATTGTGCTCGGCTTCTGGATTCTTTGGCGCCGTGACCGCTCGCTTGCCACGCTGCTGCTGGCACCGATCGGCTTCACTCTTGCCGCGGCGTTTGCACGGCGCTACCCCTTTAGCGACCGGCTCATCCTCTTCTTGGTTCCGAGCTTCTTCGTTGCCATTGGCGCATCGGTGGCGCAGATTCATTTATGGTTGAATCGATGGTCGAAGCCAATTGCTGTGCTACTGCCCATCCTGATAGCGGCTGCGGCCGTTTCCCCGGTGGTGAAAACACCGCCCGTATACCGCTTCGAAGATATGAAACCCGTGTTGGCATATTTGCGACAAGAGCGCGTGGCAGGCGACGCGGTCTATGTCTACTACGGCGCGGCGCCAGAAGTGACTTTCTACGCCGGAGCATTTGGCCTGCGCCAGGATGCCTATGCGATTGGACGCTGCCATCGAGGCGACACCCGCCGCTACTTTCAGGAACTGGATGCTTTTCGTGGCCGTCCTCGCCTGTGGGTACTGATTACTCATGCAAGGCCGTATGGAGAAGGCGACGATATTCTTCGCTATCTCGATTCCATCGGCCGCCGGCGGGAGGGCTTGGTGGTTGAGTCGCGTCCTGCGAACAACGTGACATCGGCGGCCGAGGTTTTTCTATACGATCTCAGCGATCCGAGCCGGCTGAGCCGCGCGACATCGGCGTCGTCACCAGTAACTTGGCCGTTCTCGACAAACGTACCATACGGTTGTGAAGAAGGACCCACAGCGATGCCGGCGTCTGGCCGCGCGACGCAGGCGGAGTAACGCGGCAGCACGCCCGATGCGGATCCTCTTAGTAAGTGACTATGGAACGCCGACCGGGGGCGCCGAGCTGATGCTTCTGGCTCTGCGCGAGGCACTCCGGTTGCGTGGCCACGATGCCCGCCTCTTTGCCAGTTCGGCACGCCCACTGGGGGCCGAGAACCTGGCGGACTACCAGTGTTTGGGTTTCGATTCCGCCGCCCGCGGTTTGATTCAGATCGCCAACCCTTCGGCGCTGCTGGGCCTGCGCCGAGTTATTCGCGAGTTTCGGCCCGACCTGGTCCACGTTCGGCTTCATCTCAGCCAGCTTTCGCCGCTCATCTTGCCGCTCCTGGAGGATGTTCCGGCCATCTATCATGCCGCGTGGTACCGAAGCATCTGCCCCATCGGGACGAAGATGTGGCCAGAAGGAGATTCCTGCACCGAACGCGCCGGTTTCGCTTGTCTTCGGCACCGCTGCTTCCCGGCGTGGGCTTGGCCGTCGACGATGTTGCAGCTAAAACTCTGGCGTCACTGGCGCCGTGTGTTCAACGTCGTGGTTGCTAATAGTCACTCGACAGCCCGCCTGCTGGACGATGGAGGAATCAGTCCGGTTGAGGTCATCTGGAATGGAGTGCCGAGAAGCCCCGCGCGTCCTCCTCTTAGCGGCCGGCCAACGGTGGTGTTCGCGGGCCGGTTGGTTCCCGAGAAAGGAGCCGATGTCTTGATTCGGGCTTTCGCCACCGTCCGCTCGCATCTGCCGGCGGCGGAGTTGGTGATCGCCGGCGACGGAGAGCAGCGTAACCGTCTGCAGCGTCTCATCGACGAGCTCTCACTATCGTCGAGTGTCCGGTTGATGGGGCACTTGAACCGCTCGCGGATAGAGGCGTGCTTCGCCGCGGCCTGGGTTCAAGCCGTCCCATCGCGCTGGAGGGAGCCATTCGGAATCGTCGCCGCGGAGGCGATGATGCGCGGCACGGCTGTCATCGCAACCGGCAGCGGCGGACTCAACGAGATTGTTCAGGATGGCCGTACCGGCATTCTGACGCCGCCCAACGACGCGAACGCTCTTGCCGCGGCGCTTCTCAGGCTTCTCTCTAACCGCGACCTTGCGGAATCTCTGGGCGCTTGCGGGAGAGAATTTGCCCTGCACAACTTGACCGAGGATGTTTTCGTGGATCGCTTTGTCGCCCTCTACGAGCGGTTACTCACGGGATGCCTATTGTGATCGCGGAGGATTCGCGGGCAGCCAACGCAAGAACCCGTAGATGGTTCTGTCTTGCCTATGCACTGGCTGCGACTCTCGCGGTTCTGTGCTGGCAGGCCGCCACCGTGCACTTCAATTACGGCGGCAACTGGACCGCGCTTTTCGAGACCGGCGATCGTTTCGCGCCACCGCCGGAGCTGGCCGCGCAGACCTACGTTTTCAAAAACTCCACGGGCTATGATGGCGAATTTTATCGCTACGTGGCCCATGCCCCTTGGGTTCGGATCGATTGGGCGCGCTACTTCGATTCCCTGCGGCTCCGTTATCAGCGCATCCTGTTACCGGCCTCGGCGTGGCTGTTGGCGGCTGGGCGCGGCGGATTGGTGGACGGAGTTTATATCAGCCTGATTCTCGGCTGGATTTTCGTGGGCGTTTATTGGCTGGGACGCTACGCCGTGGAAGAAGGGCATGGCCCGGCGTGGGGACTGGCTTTCCTGTTGCTGCCGGCCACTCTCACCTCTATCGATCGCATGACGGTGGACGTCGCATTGGCGGCCCTTTGCGTGCTCTTCGTGCGCTACGAGAAGAAACCGGGAGCCCGGCTCTACCTAACGTTGCTGTTGGCTTCACTGGCGCGCGAAACGGGCGCGCTCCTGGTGGCGGCGCAGGTTGGATACGATCTGTGCGGAAAACGCTGGCGGCGAGCGGCTCTGTTCGCCACCGCGCTCCTGCCGGCGGCGGCTTGGGATGTCTACGTCTGGAGACGTGTGGCTTCGGTGGCCGCGGCGCGTCCGGCCGAGGATCTGTACGCTTTCGCGGTCTGGCTCTTCAAATATCCGGCGATTGGAATCGCAATGAAGCTGTTCCTGCCGGAACATTACCCATTCAGCCCAATAGTGAATCGTATCGTGCAGGGCGCCGATGCGCTGGCTCTGTGCGGGCTCCTGGCGCTCCTCGCGACCGGGGCCTGGTGCCTGCGCCGGCTTCCCTGGGACGCGGAGCAATGGACGATCGCCGCTTTCATCGCGCTCGCGGTGGCCACCAGCCGGCCTTCGTTTTGGGAGCAGGTCTATAGCTATGGGCGAGTGTTTTCGCCGCTGGTATTTTTCGCTACGCTACAGCCGCTGCGGCGCGGTGCTTGGTGGGCGCTGGTGCCAGTGTCGCTGATGGCGCTGCGGATCGGTATTCAAATGGCGCCGCAAGCTTTCGGGATACTGCGCGCTATTCTGTAGACCCCGCGGGCTCCTCAAGTCTCGCGGCAAGTGAGAGAATCGGGGAGAACAGGAGCAAGACCGATGAGACTGGCAAGGCAAACGTCCCTGCTGCTACTGGCTACGGCCGCGTTCTGCATAAGTGCTTGGGCGCAGGGGCAGGGAATCGACTACTCCAAGATCGAAATCCTGACGGAAAAGCTTGCGCCGAACCTCTACATTCTCACCGGTTCCGCGGGCGCTGATCCCCTTCATCAGGACGCCGCCGGAGGCCGGATTGGTGTGCTCGTCGGGCCGGATGGCATATTTCTGGTCGATGCCCAGTACGCGCAAATAACAGATAAGGTGGTGGCGGCGATCCGGAAAATCAGCATCGAGCCCATTCGTTATCTGGTCAATACGCACGTGCATGGCGACCATACGGGTGGCAATGCGAACTTCGTCCAGATGGGTGCGTTGCTGTTTGCGAGAGAAGAGCTCCGTGAGGAACTGTCCCGTCCGCCAGCTGCGCCGGCAGCGGGCAGCACAGTTCCCGTGCCTGATCCGTCCCGGCTTCCGGTGGTGACCTACGGCATGGGCGACCCGGTGAAACTTCGATTGAACGGCGAAGTCGTCGACTTGATTCCGGTCCGCGCTGCCCACACCGGCGGCGACACAATGGTCCGGTTTGAAAACGCCGATGTGATCATGATCGGCGACTTCTATCGGAATTACGGCTATCCCTTCGTCGACACCAACAACGGCGGCACCTTAAAGGGTGTATTGGATGCGCTTGAGTTGACGATGAAGCTGGCCCGTCCGAACACCAGGCTCATCCCCGGCCACGGAACTATCATCAATCGCACGGATATCATTCCTTATCGCGACATGATCCTCGACGTGGAGGCGAAGGTGCGGCAGTTGATCAAGGAGGGCAAGAGCGAGCAGGAAGTGCTGGCCGCGAAGGTGACGGCTCCCTATGACGCGAAGGTTCCTGGGGGACTTTTGCCCGCCGGCACCGGAACCAGCGCGGACCGGTTCGTCAGAATGGTGTATTCGCAACTGAAGGGCGGCGAGTAGGCGCGCAAAATGGGCTGGTAGTCGACGCCGGTGTGGCGTCATATAATCTACCAGGTACTCAAATGCGCCTCACCTCCAGGACTCACATCGGCTCTCACAAAATCCTCGTCCCGCTCGGCACGTTCGGGAAGTTCGTTCTGATCGCGATCGCGGCCGCAACCGCGATGCTTCAGGCGCAGCAACCCGCGCCGGATCTGATCCTCTCGAATGGGAAAATTATCACCGTCGACGAGCGCTTTACGATCGCACAGGCCGTGGCAATCCAAGGCGACCGCGTCGTGGCGGTAGGCACCAACCAAGCCATCAACCAGCTTGCGGGTACCAACACCCGAAGGATCGACCTGCGGGGCCGAGCCGTCATTCCCGGGCTGATCGATAACCATATGCATCTTCTGCGTGCCGGGGAAACCTGGCTGCGGGAGCTTCGTTTCGATGGCGTGGACTCGCGAAAACAGGCCATCGAGATGCTGCGCGCGCGTGTCAAAGCGGCCGGGCCGGGCGAATGGGTCTATAACATTGGTGGCTGGGCCCATCAACAGTTCGCGGACGATCCAAAGCCGTTTACGCGGGAAGAACTGGACCAGATCGCGCCGAACAATCCTGTGGCGCTGCAGGAATCGTACTATCAAGTTTTTTTGAACAGCGCGGGCCTGAAAGTATTGGGCATTGAAGCGAACGCGCCCGATCCGCAGGGCTTCGTCAAAGGATCGATTCTGCGCGACGCTAGCGGAAAGCCTACTGGCGTGATCCAGGGTGACATCCCAGGCACGCGCGCGGTCGCGTCGAGACTTCCCAGGGTAGCGCCGGACCAGCTTGAAGCCAGCGCTCGGGCGTTGGTGGACGACGTGAATCGAGCGGGCCTTACTTCGGTCGGCGTCCCTGGCTGCAACGCCGATGTACTCGAGATTTTTCAAAAATGGAAGGCGGAGGGGCGGCTCAATGTTCGAATATTTTGTATCGAAGGCACGGCGCCCGGAAGTCCGGAACAAATGGATCGGGCTCTGGCGCAGATCCCCCGCATGAAGCTTTTTCAGGGCGACAGTTATATCGACAATATCTTTTTCGGGGAAAGCGTCTACGGGCCGCTGCACGACCCGATGTTTCTAGTGAAGTCCGACCCGACGCCCGATCAGCTTGCACAATGGCGCCGCATGGCCACCGAGGTTGCCAAAGCCGGCTTGCCGCTGCACGTGCATGCGGAGCTGCACGACACCATCGATGCGTTCCTGGACCAAATCGAAGCGATTAACAAGGAATATCCCATCAAGAGCCTGCGCTGGACTCTGGCGCACGTGAACCAGATCAACGCCGCGCAGCTCGATCGAATGAAGAAGCTGGGAATGTACGCCGCCGTGCATCCCTGGGCCGTTATTAACGGAGGGATCATGCACGAAAAGTTCGGAGATGCCGCTTACGATATGCCTCCGCTCGCCACCATCCAAAACAGCGGTATTCAATGGGGTTTGGGAACCGATGGGACCGCGGCCAATCAAATCCTGCCATTTACGACGTTATCTTTTGCGGTTACTGGGAAAATGGCGGGCGGCGCCAAGGTGATCCGGCAGACCATCAGCCGGGAAGACGCCTTGATCGCGCATACCCGCAAAAATTCGTACCTGGTTTTTCAGGAAGACAATCTGGGTTCCATTCAGCCCGGCAAGCTGGCGGATCTGGTGGTGCTCGATCGCGACTACCTCACCGTTCCAGCGGACCAGATCAAAGACATCAAACCGCTGATGACGATGGTGGGCGGCAGGATCGTGTACGACGCCAACTCGGCGCAGACGGCGGCGAGATAGAAGGGAGTCAACAATGCGCATCACGATGCTTGTCTGCCTGATTTGCGCGCCTCTTTCGGCGCAGTGGCTGAATTACCCGACTCCGGGAATTCCTCGGTTGCCGGACGGTAAACCGAATCTCGCCGCGCCCGCGCCGAAGACCCCGGACGGCAAGCCGGACCTCTCGGGAGTCTGGGCGGTTCGCGGGTACACCTTGAATCTCGCGAAGGATCTGAAACCCGGCGAGGTGTCGTTCCAGCCGTGGGCCGCGGCGTTGTACCAGCATCGGCTGGATACGGCCGGCAAAGACGATCCACAGGCCCGCTGCGTTTTGTCCGGCGTGCCGCGCGAAGACGTGGTGCCGTATCCATTCAAGATAATGAACACCACCAACCAGGAGATCGTGATTCTCTATGAAGCGTTGCACAGCTATCGCCAAATCTTCATGGATGGCAGGCCGCTGCCCAAAGATCCGAATCCTTCATGGATGGGATACTCGGTTGGCCACTGGGACGGCGACACTCTGGTAGTTGAATCGTCGGGCTTTGTCGAGAATAACTGGCTCGACAACAACGGGCACCCTGGTACCGAATCCATGCATCTTACCGAACGATTTCACCGCCGGGATTTCGGGCATATCGACCTTCAAGTCACGGTCAACGATCCGAAAGCTTACGAGAAACCATGGACTGTGAATCTTCCCATGACACTGGAAGACACGGAGCTGATTGAGTACGTCTGTGACGAGAACGAAAAGGACCTGACTCACTTAGTGGGCAAGTGAGCGATCGGAAACGCGTTTGCCGCCGAGCACGGTAGCACTGGGGAAAAGCCGCTGGCGGCCGGTGCGCTTGTTCTCGTAATTGTCGACAAATTCGAACGACCCTTCTCTCAGTTCCAGCACCGCGATGTCGGCCGGCGCACCCACTTTCAGTGTGCCCCGGTTGCGAAAGACCGGAAACGCGCGGGACGCATTGACAGTGGCGCAAGCAATCACCTGGTCGAGCGACATGCCCAGCATCAGGAACTTCGACATTACGTTTGGAAAATTGATGACCTGGGCGGTGCGGGCTTCGGGAGTCCAATCGGTGGAGAAGGTGTCCGGCAGGAACCCCGCTTGCAACACACGTTCCGCCATATCCCAACGCAAGTGGCCTTTGCGTCCATTACCAAGGTCGAAGATCACACCACGTCTGCGAGCGGCCATCACTTCCGGCAGAATGTGCCCGTTGTCATCAATGATGCTGTTGGGCGGCGGCGCGAACATGTGCGTGACAATATCGCCAGGTTTGAGAAGCGCGAGAAGCTTGGGCAGCGGCGAGACGGTCTGCCCCATGTGGATCATCACGGGAATTTTGAACGACGAGGCGACTTCTTGCGCGCGCCTGAGCACCTCAAAATCGTTTGCGCCGGCGACATCCTGGGACAGCCGAGCCTTCACACCGGCGATCATCTCGCGGTTGCGGGCGATGGCTTCACGCGCGGCGCCCACATCTGCGCGGCTGAGGTCCATCGTGTCGCCCTCAGGAATGATGCCCGCGCGCCCGATGTTGATCAACACGCGGCACTGCTGCGGCGCCGACTTGGCGACCGCGATCGCCTCATCGATGTGATCCGCGCCTTGCGATCCAGCATCGATCAGCCCCGTCACGCCATCGGCCAGGCACAGCGACGGTCCATCCTTGGTACGCGTCGCGTGGGTGTGGATATCGATCAAGCCGGGCACCACCAGCTTGCCCCGCGCGTCGATCGTTTCGGCGGAGCCGGCTGTGATATGGGCGTCGACGGCCACGATACGGCCATTCGCGATCGCCACGTCGCGGACCGCGTTCAACTTTCGCGAGGGATCGACGACGCGCCCGCCTTTAACGACTAAGTCGTACTTAGACGAGCTTGCCGCGAACAGGCGTGGAGCACGAATCAATGCCGTGCTGGCTGCGCAAACAAACTGGCGCCGGTTCATCCCTGACCTCGATCAGACGCCCCAGCAGTAGTCTTCTACAACTTTGTCGACGTTTTCGTCTTGCTCGGTCAGGCGCATCAGTTCCAGGCGAATGGCATCCACCAGCGCGCCCCAGCTCGCTTCGATAACGTTGTCGGAGACGCCGACCGTGGCCCAGCTCCGGCGATGGTCGGACCATTCCACCAGCACGCGCACTTTCGCCGCGGTGCCTTTTTTGGTGTCGAGAACCCGGACCTTGTAATCGGTCAGCCGGACGTTTTTCACTTGAGGATAGACGTTCGACAGGCACTGGCGCAGGCACAAATCGAGCGCATTCATGGGACCTTGGCCGGTGGCGCTGGCGGTGTGAACGCTGTCCTGGATGCGCAGCGTGACGGTGGCGGTGGTGCCGCCCACTAAACGGCTGGTGACATCGTAATTCACTACTTCGAAGACACTCCAGCCCGGGTGTAACGCCTCGCGTACCAACAGTTCGAAGGTGCCTTCGGCGGCCTCCAGTTCGTAGCCTTGATGCTCCAGATCCTTGATGCGCTCGAGCAACTGGCGACGCGCTTCAGAATCCAGACGCTCGGCCAGGCCGTGTTGCTTCAGCTTATAGAGCACATTGCCGCGGCCCGAAAGATCGCTCAACAACACGCGCTGCCGGTTGCCGACCATTTCCGGTTTCACATGTTCGTAGGTGGACGAGTCCTTCAATACGGCGCTCACATGCACACCGCCTTTGTGCGCGAAGGCGCTGTGGCCGACGTACGGCTGGTCGTTGCGCATCGGCAGGTTGGCGAGTTCGGCGATATATCGCGCCACCGTGGTCAGCGTTTGCAGCTTCTCGGGACCGATAGTGGTGTGGCCGAGCTTCAACTCGAGATTCGCGATGATCGACACGATGTTGGCGTTGCCGCACCGCTCGCCATAGCCGTTGATGCAGCCCTGCACGTGCGTGCATCCGGCCTCCACCGCGGCGATGGTGTTTGCTACCGCGACGTCGCAGTCATTATGCGTGTGGATGCCGATGACGCCGTCGAATCGTTTGCGAACTTCCGAGACCACTTCCACGATCCGATGCGTCAAATTGCCGCCATTGGTGTCGCACAAGCACAGCACGTCGGCGCCGGCCTTTTTCGCGGCTTCGAGCGTACGCAGGGCGAATTCCGGCCGGGCGTTATAACCGTCGAAGAAGTGCTCGGCGTCGTACACCACTTCGCGGCCGTGGTCTTTCAGATACTTTACCGTCTCGCCGATCAGTTGCAGGTTCTGCTCTTCGTCGATGCCGAGGGCGCGATGAACGTGCAGATCCCAGCTCTTGCCGAAAATGGAGATGGTCGGCGTTTCGGCTTCGAGCAGGGCGCGTACGTTCGGATCCTGCTCCACCGTGTTCTTTGCAAAGCGAGTGGAGCCAAACGCCGTTAAGCGGGCGTGCTTAAATTTGAGTTCTTGCGCGCGGCGAAAAAATTCTTTGTCTTTAGGATTGGAATTCGGCCAGCCGCCCTCAATATAATCGATGCCCAGCTCATCCAGCTTCTGCGCGATGATCAGTTTGTCGTCGACGGAGAATGAGACGGCCTCGCCCTGCGTGCCGTCCCGAAGAGTGGTATCGAATGTTTGGATGCGCATAGTTTTCTTTCTTCGCACGCAAGAGTGCGTGCGCTACTTGACCGCGGCGGCTTCTTGCTCCTGCGGTACGCCTTCCTCCTTCTTCTTCTTTAGGAAAGTCATCATCTGGCGAAGCTCCTTGCCCACGCGCTCGATGGGCTGCTCCTTGGCCGCTTCCCGCATCGCCAGGAATTTGTGGCGGCCGGTTTTGTTTTCCTTGATCCATTCGCGCGCGAACTGCCCGGATTGAATCTCAGACAGAATTTTCCTCATTTCGCTGCGCGTCTCGGCGTTGACGATGCGCGGCCCTCGGGTGTAATCGCCGTATTCCGCGGTGTCGGAAACCGAGAAGCGCATGTAGCCGAGGCCGCCTTCATAGATGAGATCGACGATCAGCTTCAGTTCGTGCAGGCACTCAAAATAGGCGATTTCAGGCGCATAACCGGCTTCGACCAGCGTTTCGAAGCCCGCCCGGATCAGCTCGCTCACGCCGCCGCACAGCACGGACTGCTCGCCGAACAGATCGCTCTCGGTCTCTTCCTTGAAAGTGGTCTCGATCACGCCGGCTTTCAAGCATCCGAGCGCGAGTGCGTAGGCCAGCGCGTTTTGGAGCGCGTTGCCGGAAGGGTCCTGGGAGATCGCGACCAGCGCCGGGACGCCCACGCCCTCGGTGTAAAGCTCGCGCACGCGATGGCCGGGCGCCTTGGGCGCGATCATCGATACGTCCACGTTGGCGGGGGGCTGGATCTGTCCGAAGTGAATGCTAAAGCCGTGGGCGAACATCAGCGTCTTGCCCGCGGTCAGGTTCGGCGCGATTTCGTTCTGGTACAAATCGCCTTGAATATGATCCGGCACCAGGATCATCGCGATGTCGGCGCCCTTAATCGCATCCGCCACGCTCAGCACCTTGAGCCCCGCCGCCGCTGCTTTCGCCGCGCTCTTGCTCGTGGGGTGCAGGCCAACCGTCACGCTGAGGCCGCTATCGCGCAAATTCAGCGCATGCGCGTGCCCCTGGCTGCCGTAACCGATAATGGTTACCGTTTTTCCTTGTAATCGGCTCAAATTGCCGTCTTTTTCGTAGTATCTTTTCGCCATGTTTTCCTAAAGTCTTTCTTGGTCTAGCTTTCGGCTAGTGTCTCGTCTCGATTTGTTCGTCTGCTTCATCCGCGGCTGCATGCCGCGCAATGGGCGGCGCCAGGCGCAGCTTCTTCGCTTCGAGCGACACCGCGATGGCTCCCGAACGCGTCACTTCAATCTCGCCATAGCTGCGCATCACGTCGATGAATTCGTCCAGCTTCTCCGAATCGCCCGTGGCTTCGAGCGCAAAGCCCTCGGTGGAGGAATCCACCACGCGAGCGCCGAAGATTTCCGCTTCTTTCAATATTGCGGTACGGCTGGCCAGCGGCGCGCGCACTCGCAACAAGGCCATTTCGCGCTTCACGGCCGGAGAATCGGTAAGGTCCGAGGCCTGCAGCACGTTCACCAGCTTGTTCATTTGTTTAATCACTTGCGAGCGCAGTTGAGGTTCGATATCCACCACGATCGTCATGCGCGAAAGCGTCGGGTCGAGCGTCCGCGCCACCGTCAGGCTTTCGATGTTATAGCCGCGAGCGCTCAAGACGCCCGTGATGCGCATCAGCGCGCCAGGCTTGTTTTCCACCAGCAATGAAATCAGTTGCAGCATCGTTCCGCCTAAGCCTCCACCGGCTGGGGCGCGCCCAGAACCATTTCGTTGATTGCGCCGCCGGCCGGCACCATGGGATACACGTTTTCAAAGGGCGACACCCGCACGTTCAACAGGTACGGACCGGGTTCCCGCACTGCCTCTTCGAGCGCCGGTACAAGCTGATGCGCGCCCTCGATGGTCCGGCCCTTGAATCCGTAAGCCGCGGCCAGTTTTTCGGCGTCCGGGAACGAGGTTAGCTCGGCCTGGGACAGTCGATTGTTATAGAACAGCTCTTGCCACTGCCGGATCATTCCCAAATAGCCGTTGTTGAGAATCACGATCTTGATCGGCAGCGCGTGATTGACGATGGTGGCCAGCTCAGGGATGGACATCTGGAATCCGCCATCGCCTACCACCGAAAATACCAGTTTGTCGGGACGCGCGAACTGCGCGCCGATGGCCGCCGGAAGGCCGAACCCCATCGCGCCTAAGCCGCCCGAGTTGATCCAGAGCCGCGGCGAATTGAAGCGGATGAACTGCGCCGCCCACATCTGGTGCTGGCCGACATCGGAGGTGACGATGGCGCGCCCGCCCGAGAGCCGGTCGATTTCGCGCATCACGTGTTGCGGCTTGATCTCGCTGGTCGACACCTCAGGCGTGAGCGGATGCTCGGCCTTCCAGCCTCGAACCTGACTCCACCAGTCGGCGCGCGCGGCGGCATTTTGTTCGCGGCTCCGCGGCGCCATCTCCTGCAGAACCTTGTTGAGTTTTTCGAGCACGCGCTTGACGTCGCCCACGATGGGCAAGTCCGCGGTGCGATTCTTGCCGATTTCGGCCGGATCGATATCGACGTGAATCACTTTGGCGTGCGGAGCAAACGCCGCCAGGCGCCCTGTCACGCGATCGTCGAAGCGGACGCCCAGCGCGATCAGCAGGTCGGCATGCGTCAAGCCCATGTTCGCGGCGTAGCTGCCGTGCATGCCGGGCATGCTGATGAAGTTCGGATGGTCGGCCGGCAAGCCACCCAGGCCCATCAGTGTGGTCACCGCGGGTGCGTCGGTCAGTTCCACCAGTTCGCGCAATTCTTCGCTCGCGTTGGCCGCGATAATGCCGCCACCCGCATAGACCAGCGGGCGCCGCGACTCCCAGATCACCTGGGCCGCGCGCCGGATTTGGCCGGTGTGGCCTTCGGTGAAAACCTTGTACCCGGGAAGATGGATGGACGAAACCGGAGTGTAGTGCGCCTGCGCCTGGAACACGTCCTTGGGGATGTCCACCAAAACAGGGCCAGGCCGTCCGGAAGACGCGATGTAGAACGCCTCATGCACCACCTGCGGCAGTTCCGCGATGGTCTTCACCAGGAAATTATGCTTGGTGCAGGACCGCGTGATGCCGAACGTGTCGGCTTCCTGGAACGCGTCGCTACCGATCAGCTTGGAGGTGACCTGCCCGGTGATCGCCACTACCGGGATGGAGTCCATCATCGCGTCCACCAAACCGGTGACCAGGTTCGTCGCGCCGGGGCCCGAGGTGGCGCAACAAACGCCCACGCGTCCGGTGGATCGCGAGTAACCCTCGGCCGCAAACGCGGCGTTCTGTTCGTGCCGAACCAGGATATGGCGGATGGGGTGGTCGTAAAGAGCGTCGTAGAGCGGCAGCGTGACACCGCCGGGGTAGCCGAAAATGCAGTCTACGTTCTCACGAACCAGACACTCCAGCAGAATCTGGGAGCCGGACATGAGCTTCGATTCGGTCACGCCGCTTGTTCTATGCGCAGGGATGGTCGACATCTTTCCTCCAAACAGTAGCCCTCCAAAATCAGGGCCTCAAAAAATCAAAAGGCCACCGGGTGGTTTTTCTTTCCCCACCCGATGGCCTTTCGGAAACTGATGTCCGAAGCCCTCAAGCGGGGCTGGGTACGACGACCTCAATAATAATAATGGGCCGCAGCTTCGGAACTTGACCGCTTGAAACGACAGAGGCAACCACGCTTGGTAAAGCGCAAGTCACACCGGCCTGTCCTTTCGAAGCGATCATTGGATCTAGATTATCCCACTAGCCGGGTAAATGCAAGAGGGTGTTTCTATAAATTATGTTAATCGGACTATTCACGGACCAGACGAGCTGCCCGGGATGATCGCCGCGTGATTCCGTTTCTTCGCTAGGCCCATGAGCGCTTGGTCAAAAGTTACAAGGGTGGATCCCGTTTCGCTTGCGAACGCCAGCAGGTAACAATCCCCGATCCATTTCGATGCGCGTTGCGAGGCGAACGGCGCCGTGGCTTGTCTGAAAGCGGCATCTACGCTGCGCGGTTCGGGATGAAACTGGACCCGCGGGTCGCCGAGCCAACGGTCGTAGACATTCCACCCGCTCTGAACGGTGTGCGCGTAATCGCCCATGACCGCGGAGTTCGTCAATAACCGCAACAATCCGAGTTGAGTGTAGCGGGAGAACAGAAGCGTCGCGTCGTCAGGCAGATCGGTGAACCAAGGCCACGCCTCACTGTGGTGCAAATGTCCAGTAACGGATAGCGCTAACCACACGTTCACATCAGGAAAGAATGAGATCATGCGGATTCTCGTCCTTCGGAAACAAAGGACCGAGCTTGGCACCGCGTTTGCGCTGGATAGGCGGGCTCGTTACGTACGCGCCTTTTCGCTTGCTGCCGTACGTCTCCTCGATAGCACGGACGATCAAAGCCCGCATCGATGTGCCCGATTGAGCGGCCCGGTGGCGCAAAACGTCGTGCAAGCTCTCGGGGATATCTACCGTCGTTCGGATCGCCATTACTTGATTATGGCAGCGATGACATAAGCCTGTCATCGTGAGGATTTGGGGCCTACTAAAGCAAACCCTGAAGCAGCCTACGGCGTAGGCAATTGGAACACAATGTCCACGGTGGTCAGAACCTCGGTGGGTTGACCGTTCAACAAGGTCGGTTTGTACACATAGTGCTCCGCGGCATCCACGGCAGCGGTGGTGAGCAGCGGATGGCCGCTGATCAGAGTTATGTCCTTGACATGGCCGTCGGCGCCGATGCGGATCTGTAGTTTCACAGTGCCTTGCACGCCCGCAGCCTTGGCCAACGGAGGGTAAATTGGCGGTGACGATTGCTGAAGGTTAGCTGCGGCCACGACCCCTCCGACGCGAATGGCCTGAACACTATTAGGTTGAATCGGGGCATTTGCTTGCCCGGTGACCGAGGGAACAGTGGCCGTTATCGCTTTCACTCCCTCCATAAGATCGGACCATTCCTGGTTCTGTGGCTCTAGCGCTTCCGCATGCGTCACGAGTTCGGCCGCGAGGGCGTAACGGTCCGAAGCGCTCAGGTTGATAACCCCACCTTCCACCACGTGCCGGGCGACCGATCCGAGCAACGCGATGTCGGTCGAACTCTGCAGCTCGTTTCTAATCTGCGCCGCGAGACCGGGTTCGTTGCCCGACAACAGGATCGCGGAATAGAGCCTGGCTAGCGGCTCAGTTGCGCGAGCGGGATCGAGTTTCCGGGCCCGCTGCACCAGATCGATCCGCTCTTGCATGTTGGGATACCCGAGAGTGCCGGCGGCGTTCAGCAACACGCGTGCGTCGTTGGGGTGCAGGTTCACCTGCGTCAACCAACGGTTCCTGGCATCCTGATAGACGTTCGGACCGTCGACTGCCGGGAAAATAAGAGCTGCGAATCCGGCCAGGTCCGATTCCGGATGATGGTCAATTAGCCAGAGAATAAGCGGAATCCTACGGTCCATCATTCTGTTGAACATGTAGTACTGGATTAGGGTCTCACGCGTTTTCTCATCCTCTGGATTGGCTGCGAGTTCTTGTTCCAACGCGGCGGCTTGCTCGGCTGTAATCTGCCACGCAAACTGCTTGCCGGTGGCTGGGCCATTGGTCTGCGCCACCAGCCTCGGAACATCCACCGCCGTCGAAATCCAGATCAGCATTGCTCCCGCGAACAACAGCATCGCGCGTCCGATCTTGCCCAGCGGCTTCAGCCGCTCCATCGTGCGAATATCCAGCACGCGCCGGATACGTTCGGCTACCACCGGTCCACTCATCGCCGCAGCATGCCACAGCAGCCGGTTACCCCCGCTGTCCAATCGGCCAGCGCTATCCAGAAGCAGACGCGCATAGGCTTGGGTATCAAATGAAACGGCCAATGCCGCGTCGTCGGCGGCATGCTCGGCCAGCACCGGTAGTCGACGCTCCAGCCACCACGCCAATGGATGGAACCAAAACAGGCACTTGTCTATCGCGACAACCATTGCGATCAGCGGATCACGACGCCGCGCATGCGCCAATTCGTGCGCCAACACCGCCTTTAGTTTTTCTCGCGGCCACTCGCGCCAGTCCGCCGGAAGGATCACTCGCGTAAGCTGCGATCCTGTTATCAGTGGGACTCGCACGGAATCCGATTCCTCCAGATTCAGATCGACATTTGCATCCGCGATGAGATCGTAATACTCCCACAATTCCTCATGAATCGTGCGAGTATTTCGCAATGCCCGCCGCGTGAACAGCACGCCGGCCCAAAGCCGTGCACCGAATAGCATCACACCGGCCAGGTAAGCTGCCACCACGAATAGCGGCCAGAGTGGAGGAAAAACCGGATCGGTTCTTGGCCGCGATGAAGATATTGGTACCGGCACATGAGACAAATTCGCGTTCAAACGGACAGGGGCGATCGTGGTCGGGCGCGATGTCAGCCCTCGTGGAAGATGCACATGGGCGACCGGGACCACGGCGTGCAGGAAAGGCAGCACCAGCATCCCCGCCAGAACCAACGTCCACGCGGTGTGCTGTGCGGTCGCACTTCGGCGAAAAAACGCAACCAACAGGAAAGCTAGCAGGGCCAGCATCACGGCGCGCAGGGACGTATCCGCCAGCCACGCCACCACTTCGCGCGCGATGTTGTTCAAACTCAACCAGTCCATTAGCTACCTCCTTTTCGGCTTCTCGTCTCTCTCTATCTCTTCTCGCTTTATCTCGTCCCTCTTCTCAATCTCGTCCGCCAGGCGGCGCAACTGGCCTGCATCCAGCACTTCGTGATCCACCATGCCAACCAGAAGTTGCTCCGCCGAACCGGCGCAAAAGCGCTCGATCAACTGCCGGACCGCCTTGATCGCGAAACTCTGCGGTCCCTCCGTGCTCGAGTACACGTACGTTCGCCCGTCCACCGTGTGTTTGAGGTGCCCCTTTTTCTCCATTCGCGATAGCAACGTCCGGATGGTCGATTCTTTGAGCTTGTGCTTGGGAGCCAAGTCCTCCCGCACTTGTTCCGCCGTCGCCGAGCCGCGCCGCCAGATGCTCGACAGGATGGCTTGTTCCAGATCGGTGAATGGATTGCGTAATTTCGTCTTAACGCTACTCATTGTAGTGCTACTACATGTAGCACATGTGGGCCGGAGGGTCAAGCCCTTTTCATTGGAAAATTTCGGGCCGGAGCGCTCGCTCTACCGAACGCTCACGGCAGCGGCTTAAGCTCCGGTTGCACACTCGGGGGCAGGGGATAGCCGTCCACGTTCAGCAGCATGGAAACAAACTGGTAGTAGCCCACCACAGCCAGCAGGTCCACCACGCCGCGCTCGCCGAATTTGTCCTTGGCCGCTTGGAACGCGGCGTCGCTGGCGTGTTTAGTGGTCAGCACTTCGGTGCAGAAGTTGTACACAGCCTCTTCGTCGGGTTGCATGGAGGTTGGGCGCTTTCCGGCGGCCACGGCGTCGATGATCGCGGGACTCAGGCCCACGGCGAGCGCGTTTCTGTGATGCGCCTGCCATTCGAATTGCGCGGTCCAGAAACGCCCGGTGATCAGGATGGCGAATTCGTTCAGCCGGGGCGGCAGCGAAGAATGGAAGCGCGCGTAGGCGCCGAACTTTTGCGCCAGGTCGCCCATCTCGGGACTGCGCATCAGCACATTGAACGGTCCATCCAAGGATGTGCGTGGACCGGCCAGGATGCTGTCGACGAGCTTCTTTTGTTCGGGCGTCATCGTGTCGTAGGTGAGCGGCTGGAAACGTCCGCCTCGAAGATGCAGGTCGCGAGTAGTGGGGGCTTGCGCGTTCACAATGCCCAGCATAGCGAGAATCCCGGCACAAACCGCTGGTAAG
>JBKQHJ010000019.1:0-6928 GCA_052148835.1 Bryobacteraceae bacterium | reverse complement strand
AGCATCCCGTGTGGACGCCGCAACGGCCCGAGATCCACGCGGATCAGCTCTTCCTGTACCGGCAGATCGATCACGGAAATTGTGTTGCCCGGAGTCTGTTGCCCGTAATTACCGACGTATGCGAACTTGCCGTTGGGAGACACGGTGACTTCATGCGGACCATCGCCCACACCAACTCGCGCGACAACTTTGCCCGACGCCGGATCTATGATTGCAAGTTGTTTGTCGGCTTTGTTGAGGACCAACAACGCCGGAGAAGGAGTTTCCGCCGCGCGGGCCTGCTCCGGGAATAACACGCCGGACAAAGCTAAGCAGGCGCCAGCGAAGCTTAGGAAGCACGACAAGCTTCGGAAGCGAGACAAGCTTAGGGAGAGAGCCCCGCGGGTAGCCATAGGACCTTATTGTCGCTCGACCACAACCAACCTGGACGCCCAACCTGGACTTCACCGACCGTGCATGCTAACGTTCGGTTACTCGCGCTCCTTCTAGAGACTGCGCCGAACATGTTCTTACTCAGCATCTGCCAGTGGGTGGATAGCACGCGATTGAACGCGATGCTGCGCCAATCCAATTGGGCTTTTCCCGCGTTCGACACCATTCACACGCTTGGCATCGTCCTGGTGGCGGGCACGATTATGCTGGTCGACCTTCGCCTGTTGGGACTGGGCTTGCGGAGCATCCCGATGACGCAACTGGTCGCGCGTATCGTGCCGGCAACGCTGTGGGGCTTCGGATTGATGATACTGAGCGGCGGTCTGCTGTTCGCCTCGGAGGCCGTCAAGATGTATCATAGCCCGGCATTTCGCATCAAACTGGTTTTGCTGGCTCTAGCCGGACTCAACGCGCTGATATTCCACCGGACGGTCTATCGCGACGCCGCCCATTGGGAGCCCTCGGTGGCGCCGGTTCGGGCGCGGCTGGCCGGTCTGCTCTCGCTGGTGTTCTGGATCGCCATCATCGCGGCGGGGCGCGCCATCGCTTACGCGCCCGGATACGATCTAGGCTGATACGATCTCGGATAATGTGACATGATCTCGGATGATGGTCGCATCCCTCTTGCCGGCGTTCGAGTGGATGCAGCACACCTATCTGGGTGAGACCATCCGGCATTCGGCGGCGCTGATCGCGACGCTCGAGATCATTCATCTAATCGGTCTGACGCTTTTGCTGGGCACCGTTCTCATGGTGGACTTGAGCCTGCTCGGCTTCGGCATCGGACACCAACCGGTTTCTCGGATCGCACGGGAACTGAACAACTGGACCCTGGGCGGCCTAGCCATCATGCTGGCGAGCGGTCCTTTGATTCTCATTTCAGAGGCCGAGCGGTGCTACAAGACTCCAGCCTTTTGGATCAAAATGGCACTGCTCGCGATTGCGGTGGCGTTTTATTTCACCATTCACCGCGAAGTCACACTCGCTGAGCCCCCTGCGTCGCGTCCCCGCGCGAAGCTGATTGCAGGCTTTTCGCTGGCTTTATGGATCGCTGTCGCGCTCGCGGGCAAGGGAATCGCGATCTTTCAGCCAACTTGATCTAGACGATCGCTTGCACCACCCCGCCATCCACTCGCAGCGCGGCGCCGTTGGTGGCCGACGATACCGGACTGCACACATAAACCACCATCGCGGCAACTTCGTCCACGGTCGCGAACCGCTTCAGCAATGAGGACGGACGCACGCTTCGGAAAAACTCCTTCTCCACTGCTTCGCGGCCGACCTTTCGCGCCGCAGCCATCTGGTCGACAAAGGTCGCGACGCCTTCCGATTCCGTGGGCCCGGGCAGAACGGTGTTCACGGTAACGTTGGTGCCGGCAGTGGTCTCCGCCAGGCCCCGCGCGATGGCGAGCTGCGCGGTTTTCGTCATGCCATAGTGAATCATTTCCTTGGGAATTTGTAGCGCGGACTCGCTGGAGATGAAGACGATCCGTCCCCACCCGTGCTCTTTCATCCTGGGAAGATAGTGCCGGCTCAAGCGGACTCCGCTCAGCACATTGACCTCGAAGAAGCGAAACCAATCGGCATCCGGGATCTCCTCGAAAGGCTTCGGCTCAAAGATGCCCAGATTGTTGACCAGGATTTCGACGTCCGGGTACTTGGCGGTGATTTGGCTCACGCCCTCGCTGGTCCCCAGGTCGGCGGCAAATCCCTCGACTTTACCTTTCAGGCGTGCGCTGTTCAGTCTTTGAAGAGCGGCGTCCACCCGGTCCCGGGTGCGGCCATTTACAATCACGTACGCACCCTCGCTTGCGAGCGCTTTGGCGATGGCGTAGCCGATTCCGGCCGTCGATCCACTCACCAGGGCGCGCTTATCGTCCAGTTGCAAGTCCATGCGGATGAGATGCACGCCGGACCTATTGGATGCAGCCTCCGGGTGCCCACTTGGCCGCCGCCAACAACAATTTGCCGCTGCGTTTTATACGTGCTTAGCGTTCAGTTCCAGGTAGAGCGATCGGGCCACGGCGGGCCGCCGCACCTGACCGGTGAGGATTTCCTGTTGCGTTACGTCGCGCCCGTACAACTCGCGGTTATCGCCATAGTCAGGCCGCAACGTCGCGCCCTCCAGCGATACACCGGCAAAGATGCCGTGCGACCGGGAATACGAGAGAATCTCGGCGCGCATCAAGGCATCGGTTGCAGCCGTCCCCGAACGGCCCACCGGTCCCGCCATTACGCTGGCGTCCCCACCAAGAGTGAACTTGTCTTTCATGAGATCGTCCACGCCGTGGCGGTTCATCACGATAAAAACCAGGTCGGTCTCGCCGGCGCCGATCTGAAAACCGAAGCTCCCGCCCTCAATTCGAATGGTGTCCGGCGCGCTCCAGCCGCGGCCCGTACGGCACACCACCACACCCTTTCCGTATTTGGCCCCGACAATAAATCCGGCGCGCTTCAAGCTCGGCACAACGCCGACGCACAGTGCCTTTGAAATAAGGTCCTCGGGAATGGTCTTATCCTTGGCATGCAGTATTTCGCTTAATACTTCCGCCGACACGGCCACCCGTTTTTGCGCCCCCTTGTCAGGCTCAATAGCTCTCATCCCCGGTGTGATGAGCAATAGTGCTAAACCAGCGGCATATTTCATGAATTTATTCCCTTTGTCGTTTATAGATTCAATTGCCCCAACAGAATCAGCACCAGAAAGATGACTAGAATCGTGCCCAGAACCCCGGTCGGATAATAGCCCCAACCACGGCTATAGGGCCACGCCGGCGTGGCTCCAATCAACAGCACAATCAACAGGATTAATAGGATCAACATAGGACGGCTTCCTTTCCCTTGCTCCCCAAGCAGGCAGTTTTCCTTCCAACTGCTTTCCCAAAAAAGCGCCGAAACGAGACGGCGACCATAAACTATTGATTCTAAATACTTTAATGCAGTGGATTGGAGCGGAGCAGGGCCGCACGCCGATTCGATCTTTTGCAGATCCTACGTTGGCGGACGACTCTGGCCTGCAAATGTTACCGCTGATAACGTCTAAGGCCGATTCCGCCGATTATACGGGTGAAACTGTGAACCGCAGGCCGTGCTACCGTAGAAATTTGACGCCTCCCCTAAGTACCGTCGGCCCGATCGGCTGCGCGCGCACCCGAGCAATGGCGGCGCTCGTGGCCGCCGTTTTCTGCGGCCTGTGCCTGACGGCTTGCAGCAAGAGCGCGGCTCAATACATCGATCGCGGAAACAAGCTTTTTGCCGCGGGGCAGTACGCCGATGCCACGCTGAACTATCGCAACGCGATTCAGAAGCGTCCCGATTCCGGCGAAGCGTACTATCGTCTCGGACTGGCGCTAGTGAAACAGAATCAGTTGGTCGAGGCCTACCGGGCGTTCAGTCAAGCCGTGCCGCTGGATGCCAAGAACATCCCCGCCAAGGTACAACTCGGGATCTTGTCGTTGGCGATTTATACGCGCGACCCGAAGCATCCCGCCTTGCTCTATGATCAGGCAAAATCCATGTCCGATCAGCTTCTCGGGCCGGGCGGCGATCGCGCCGAAGGGCTCAGGCTGAAAGGCGCTCTGGCTTTGATCGATAATCATCCCGGAGCAGCGGTGGATGCGTTGCGGGAGGCGGCGCGGGTGGCGCCCGACAAAGCGGATGCGGCCGGCGAGCTGGCGCAGGCGTTGCTGCGTGACAATCAGCCGGAGGAGGCCGAGAAAACGGCTCGCGACGCCGTCCAGCGGTTTCCGGCCTACAACCAGGCCTACGAAATCCTGTACGTCATGTACGTGTCGCGGCAGAACTGGGACAAGGCGGAAGCGCTGTTGAAACTGTGGGGCGCGAACAATCCCAAAGAATCGGCCCCAGTTCTTCGATTAGCGGCGTTCTACTACGCGCGAAAGCAGCCCGACGACGCCGAAAAAACCCTCCAATCCCTGCTCAACCGGCGCGCTCAGTTTCCCCAGGCGGATTTGCTGGTCGGCGATTTTCACGCCATGATCCACGACCCCCAGAAGGCTCTGGCGGACTATCAGCGCGGTGAAGCGCAGGACAAAACCCGAAAGCAGGTCTACCAGCAGCGTGTCGCGAGCGCGCTGGCCACGCTGGGACGGCGGGAAGAAGCCCTGAAGGCCGCCGACGCCATCCTGGCGAAGGACCCCAAGAGTCAATTCGCGCGCTCTCTCAAGGTGCAGCTGCTCGACCAGATGGGCGGGGCGCAAAATCTGAAAGCCGCGGCCACCCTGGCGAACGATCTCGCCCAGGAGGCCCCGACCAATGCGAGATTTCAGCTGCTGGCTGGGCAGGCCTTTCTAAGAACCGGCGAGCTCAGCGCCTCATCCGATCATCTGCAACGCGCCGCGCAGGCCAATCCCACGGCGCTTCCCCCCCAACTAGCTCTAGCCCGAGTGGATCTGTTGCGCAAAAACTATGCCGGCGTCCTCCAACATGCCAATGCCGCTTTGGCGATTCAACCGAATGATACCAACGCGCGCCTGTTTCGCGTGATCGGCCTTACGGGAACGCATGCCTACGGCTCCGCCAAGACCGAAGCCGAGCAACTGGCCCGCGACACCAAGGACGCCCCCCAAGTAGAAATGCAGCTCGGGATCATCGCCTTGGGACAGGGGCGTTATGGCGAAGCCGAAGACCTGTTCCGCAAGCTCTACAAAGAAGGATCGTCCGATCTGGAACCTCTGGCCGGGCTGGTGAATACCTATGAAGCCGAGCGTATGCCGGACAAGGCCTTGGCGCTGATGCGCGAAGAATCCGGACATTCGCCGGAATCCAAAGGAAAAGAAGCGCTCTTGATAGCCACCGCGGTTGCGGCCGGCAAGAACGACGTGGCGCTCTCGGAGTTGCAGAAGATGGCGGCGCAGAACCCGTCCTCGCCCGATGTTCAGATCCAAATCGCCGAGCTGGAGCGCAAGAGCGGCCACCTGCCGGAAGCGCTGCAGGCCTTC
Source organism: Bryobacteraceae bacterium (assembly GCA_052148835.1). Classification (GTDB taxonomy): domain Bacteria; phylum Acidobacteriota; class Terriglobia; order Bryobacterales; family Bryobacteraceae; genus Palsa-89. Next base: position 1,535 of record JBKQHJ010000019.1, on the reverse strand, counting down.
GAGCGAGCTCGCCAACTGGCGCCGGATCGCAAGGATCTAGACGGCCATATCGCGAACCTGCAGGAGCAGTTGGGTCAGAAGAAGGAAGCCATGGCCACCTACCGGCAGGCTCTTACCAAAACGCCGGAGGACCCGGTGGTGCTCAACAACCTGGCGTTCCTGCTGGCGGACACCGGCGGCGATACCGATCAAGCCTTGCGGATGGTGAGCACGGCGATCCGCAAAGCGCCCGACATTCCACAGCTTCGCGACACCTTGGCGTGGGTGCAACTCAAGCGCAAGCACACTGCGGAGGCGATCTCGATTCTCCAACCGCTCATCGACAAGTATCCCGAAAACGGAATGTTTCGCTACCACTACGCGGTGGCCTTGATCGCTAGCGGAAATCGTGCGGGTGCCAAAGAGCAGGTGGAAACCGCCTTGTCCAGGAAACCTTCCCCTGAACTCGTCGGCGAACTTCGAACGCTGCTCGCCCAGGTGAAGTAACAGCTGTTCTAGCCAAGAGCCCATTGCCAATAGCGTCGCGGCGTACTTGCTGCGCGCGTGGTATTTTAGTGGTTCCATGATGTCCACTATGATCGACAATCGCGGCGTCAAGGTTTGGCCCGAAGACGGCTCGGCCGGCTACTCGCTCTCGCAAGGACAGTAGCCGGATGCCGGACAGTCATTCGATGCAGCCGCTGGTTGGCATCGTCATGGGCAGCAAGTCCGACTGGGAAACCATGCGCGCGGCAGCTGAAACGCTCGATCGCTTCGGTGTCCCGCATGAGGCGAAGGTGGTCTCGGCGCATCGCACGCCCGCCTGGATGGTGGAGTACGCGTCGTCCGCTGAATCGCGCGGGCTCCAAGTCATCATTGCCGGAGCCGGTGGAGCGGCGCATCTTCCCGGCATGGTGGCGGCCAATACTCTGCTGCCCGTGCTGGGCGTGCCCGTGGAGAGCCACGCACTGAAGGGCATGGATTCGCTGCTCTCCATTGTTCAAATGCCCGCCGGAATTCCGGTCGGCACTTTGGCGATCGGTAAAGCGGGCGCGCAAAACGCGGCGCTGCTCGCAGTGGCGATTCTGGCCAATCACAACCTGGCGCTGCGCGAGAAGCTGCGCACTTTTCGCGAGGAACAGGCCGAAAAGGTCCGCTCGGAAGAGCTGGCGTGATCGAACCGATTCTGCCCGGGGCCACCGTCGGTGTGCTGGGAAGCGGGCAACTGGGGCGCATGTTCGCCATCGCCGCGCGCCGCATGGGTTATCGCGTACACACACTTTCGCCGGATGAGGACACGCCCACCGGCCAAGTGGCGGACGTGGAAATCAAGGCCTCCTACGACGATCTGGACGCCGTTTCCGATTTCGCGCGGCATGTCAGCGTCGTAACGTTCGAGTTCGAAAATGTTCCAGCGCCCACCGCCCAGGCCGCGGCCCGTTGCGCCCCCGTTCGCCCCAGCGGTTCGGTTCTTCATACCACGCAGCAGCGCCTCCGTGAAAAATCGTTCCTCACCCAGGCAGGATTGCCGACCACGCCCTATCGCGAGGTACGTT
>JBKQHJ010000018.1:0-3941 GCA_052148835.1 Bryobacteraceae bacterium | reverse complement strand
ACCAGCCGCTGCCGCATGCCGTGCGAGTACGTTTCGGTGAGGTTGTCGATGAACTTGGCCAGCTCGAAGCGCTGCGCTTCGCGGTCGATGCGGTCGCGGGCCGTGGCCCCGTCCAGGCCATGCATCTCCGCCGCAAACTCCAGCAGCTCGCGGCCGGAGAGCTTCTCGTAGAGATATTGCTCGTCGGGCAAATAGCCCAGATGGCTGCTGGCCTCGCGCGGCTTGCGCGAACAATCCACGCCGCACACCCGCACCTGTCCCGAATCGGGACGCAGCAAGCCTACCAGCATGCGGATGGCCGTCGTCTTGCCGGCGCCGTTTGGGCCCAGCAGGGCGAAAAGCTCACCCGGGGTAATGGTCAACGTCAAACCGTTGACCGCCAAGGTCCGGCCGTATCGTCGAACTACCAGGTCAAACTCGATCATGGTTGCACTGCCCCGGTCTGCCTCTGGAATTCCTTATGCTCGCCTCGCAACTTGACCGCCTCCTGATCGTTCATGCGACTGAATCGCAGGTTGTGATCTCCCAAATGAACCTCCTGCCGCACAACCGTGCCATCGTGATGGATCCAGAGTCGATTGCGGATGTTCTTGTCGTTATCGGGACTTTCGCCGGCATCCGTGCGGTAGACCACCACCCAAGTCGGTTCCAAGGCGCCGTTCCAAGGCAACGGCACTTCTTCTTCCACCCGGGCGAACAGAACCTCCGTCGGCGGCCGCCCGCGAATCATGTCCAAAGGATGGCTCGGCAGGGCCAAAGGGCTGTAGGACACGATCGTCCACGACTGCCCAAGATGCAGGCCCCGCAGTTGCATCTCCGGCGCGAAGCTGTCGCGAATCTTGTCTTCGGGCATGGGCAATTCGGTATCCCAGGCCGTATCGCCCATGTGGACGGCAAGCTTCAGCTTGTCGCCCTCGACCGTGCCGTCGATCCGCACCAGGCTTTGCCCGCTCTTAGGACGGAACTTCGAATAGAAGGAAACCAGTTGATTGAGCGGGTTCGTGATCAGGTTGCTTTCGACCTCCAATTCCGTGCTGCCCGCCGCATGCGTGCTTTCGCGGGCAATCACTCGCAGATAGGCGGGCAAGATCTCGTCGAGGGGAAGATTGTCAAAATGGACAAGGCTGTGAATTTCGGTAGTATCGGTCGACTCGCCGTTGGTCCCGTGTTCGGAGCGCAGGAATCCGTTCTTCACCAGTTTTTGCAGAATCTTCGACAGCAACGCCGCCGGAATGCCATACGTTTCGGCGATCTCCTTGGCGCTCGAGCTGGCCGGCGCGTTCACCGCCAAGTGCTTCAAAGCGATGAGCCCGTAATCCGCTTTTTTGGTCAATTTGAGCATAGGCGATCAGAACTCCGACCGGAACAGTCCTACATCATTATCACCAATCTGAAGACAACCGTCAAGTGGAATTGTTTCAAGTAGATAGATATCTACGACCCAAAGTATCGTATATTCTAGGACTTGAGTATCGCAATGCTTGGGCCCATCGACATCTCGGTCGTCGTCCCGGTTTACAATACCGCGGCCCACCTAGAGGCCTGCATCGCTGGACTCCTCGGCCAGCAATTCAGCGGCACCTGCGAGTATATTTTAGTTGACAACAATTCTACCGACGGGTCCGCGCAGATCGTAAACCGCTATCCGGCCATCCGCCTGCTGTCCCAGGCCAAGCAAGGGTCTTACGCGGCCAGAAATCTGGGGCTGAGTGAGGCGCGAGGCCAAATCGTTGCGTTCACGGATTCCGACTGTGTCCCGCGCCCCGATTGGCTAGAGCAGATCGCGCGCGCTATGCAAAATCGCGAGGCCCGTATCATTCTGGGCAGGCGGGAGTTTCAAGAACCGTCGCGCCGCGTCGCATCGCTTGCGGCGTATGAAGCGCATAAGGCTCGTTACATCTTGTCCGGCGCCGACCGGGAAGTGTTCTTTGGGTACACCAACAACATGGCCGTCCGAAAATCGCTGCTGGACGCAGTTGGTCCGTTCGTGGAACTGGGCCGGGGCGCCGACGTAGTCTTCGTACGCCGGGCGGTGGATCGATTCTCGTGCCGAATCGTGCGTTATTCTCCGGACGTCGTCATCCGCCACCGGGAGATTACGAGCGTCTGGAAGTGGTACAGGAAGATGTACATTTACGGCCGGAGCTTTCAGAATTACCGCAAGGTCGTAGCCGCGCGCCCACTCTCCAACGCTCAGCGAATGGAAGTGCTGAATGAGATGAGGTCGGCGAGCAAATTGTCGTGGCTCCACTCGGCGGAGTTGCTTGCCGTCCTTGCAGGCGGGGTCATTTCGTGGCAACTTGGACGTCTGAGCGGCGGTCCGTGATCGATGGACGCTACGGAACCCACAGCCAGAAAAAGCAGGTCCCACCTTCATAAAGGCTGCGCGCTCGCCTATGAGATTCGGGGCAGCGGACCGCCGGCCATCTTTATTCAGGGAGTCGGCGTACACGGCAGCGTCTGGACGCCGCGGATTGGCGAACTGGCGGCAAAATACGAATGTCTCGCGTTCGACAATCGCGGCCTGGGGCGGAGTCAACCGCACGGCTGCGGGCTGATCATCGAACAAATGGCGCAAGACACGCTGGCCCTGATGGACGGGCAGGGTTGGACTTCGGCTCACTTGGTCGGCCACTCCATGGGCGGGCTCATCGCGCTCGAAGTTGCACTGACGGCGCGCGCTCGCGAGATCGCAGACGCGTTGCATGGCGTTTGCATCCAACACGCCCGGCTGATCAAGCGCTGGTGATGGAACACTTCGGGTAATCTTGAAGGGCGATGCTCGCGGGCACCAAACAAATCCTGATCCTCGGCGGAGGATTCGCCGGCGTCTACACCGCGCGCGCTCTCGAAAAGCTGCTGCGGCCCGACGAGGCGAACATCACGCTAGTCAATCGCGAGAATTATTGGGTCTACCAGCCGATGCTGTCGGAAGTGATCTCGGGCTCCATCGGCGTCGCGAATGTTGTTTCGCCGATCCGGCGGCTCTGCCCGCGCACGAATCTGGTCACGCGCGAAATCGAAGCCATCGATCTGGCGAACAAGATTGTCACCGTCAGTCCGGGCTTTCGGCCGCGCCAGCTCAAGCTCGCGTATGACCACCTGGTGATCGCGCTCGGCAACGTCACGAATTTCTACGGCATGCCGGGCATGCTCGAGAACGCATTCCCGTTCAAGACCCTGGCCGACGCCATGGTGCTGCGCAATCACGTGATTCGCACGCTCGAAGAAGCCGACGTGGAAGAGGACCCCGAACTGCGCCGCAAGCTGCTGACGTTCGTAGTGGGCGGCGGCGGATTCTCGGGCGTCGAGGTGATCGCGGAGCTGAACGATTTTGTGCGGGCGGTCAAAAGGAATTACCTGCGCCTGCGCAACGAGCCGCATCGCTGCGTCCTGGTTCACTCGCGCAATCGCATTCTTCAGGAGATGGCCGAGCCGTTGGCATTGTTCGCGCAGAAGACGCTACGCAAGCGGGGCGTTGAGATCCTGCTCGAGGACCGCTTAGTAGCCGCGACGTCGGAGAAAGCGATTCTGAAGTCCGGCGCCGAGATCCCGTGCAAGACCATCGTGTGCACCGTGCCCTCGACGCTGCCGCCGGTGATCCAAAAGCTCAATTGCGCGAAGGAAAAGGGCAAGCTCGCGACCAATACCGGCCTCGAATTGAAAGACTACGAAGGGCAGGTGTGGGCCTTGGGCGACTGCACGGCGGTGAAAACAGTTTCGGGCGCCGAAGCGCCGCCCACCGCGCAGCATGCGATTCGGGAAGCAACGACAGCCGCCATCAATATCGCCGCGGCTATTCGTGGCGGTCAACGCGCGCAATTCGCGTTCGAAGGCTTGGGCACGCTGGGATCGCTCGGCCATGGCGCTGCGGTGGCACAAATCCTGGGGGTGAAAATCTCCAGCAGGCCTGCGCGCGTTGTCGCGCCGATCAGCGTGAA
>JBKQHJ010000017.1:0-5006 GCA_052148835.1 Bryobacteraceae bacterium | reverse complement strand
GTGAGAATTGTTGTGTAGAGGCTGAGGCCAGTCCTGCCAGCGTGAGAGAAAGCGAAGCCTACGGCGATGACGAGAATCGTCGCGCTAACGGCGACGAGTTTCGAAACGCGGCAGCGGCTCAGAACCTCGAAGACCAGCCAGAAGAGCAGGCCTCGAAAAAGCATTTCTTCCAGCATTGGGCCAGATGCGCTGGCCAAGAGGACTCGATGAGGGGGAGGAACACCACCCAGGGATTCGTGAAACGATCTGGCGATCGACCACACGCCAGCACTGGACGCAAGGCCAGCAAGAACGCTACAGAGCCAGAACCCTTGACGCGGGGACACCCAGCCTAAACGACGGAGCCAGGGCGTCTTTCCTAGCACGCGATAGCCATAGACCAATAAGAGCAACGTCATCAGCAGGGCTAGCCCAAGGGTCTGCGGCTTCACCGCGATCGCCGTGATTTCCCAGACGAACAGCAAAAATACCGGCAGGAAGAGCTCTGGATTGGCCGTAACGGTCTGGCTGACCATGCCGGCGAAACGAGCACACAAAGCGTGCAGCCTAAAGCCGAGCCGTTGCTTGGCGAGTAGGGCGCTCAAATCAGACCCTCTCCGCAATGAGAACGGAACCCGCAAGACCGACATTTGCTAGGTTGATTGTGGTTGATGTGGCATTCCCCACTGCGTTTGGCCGTCCGGATTTCGTCAAGAAGCCCAAGCAGGCCTGCACGTAGCGACGGAGTATACTCGACACGGATAGTGCGATCCTCGTATCGGACCAGTCCATAAGGGACTGAGACACGGCAAACGTCTTCGACGAGCAGACAGTAGGCCGCCAATTGGAAGAGGTGGCCGTCATAGGGGCGGCCGGACGAAGGAGACCGACTGGACTTCAACTCGACCGGAGCGATGCCGTCTTTGACCCGAACCAGGTAATCCGGCTTTCCGCTGAGGCGATAGCGATTGGATACGAGAGGTGCGGGCTGTGGAAAGGTGCTGCCCACGTCCGCGTAGAGAATGTCTCGCGTGGGGAGGCCGGTTCGCGCGAACAGCCCGCGTCCCACGAACCATGCCAAGGCTGCGGCGATGAAGGCAATGAGGAAAAACATCGTCTCCAGTCCATTTCAGCGAGCGTGGGCCCAGAACCAGTAGGCCGCAGCAAGCACCACGGCAACGAGTAGAGCGCGAGTTGCGCCATTCATTACGCCGCGGGCTTGATTCACACTACGAGCATGCTGCTGATGATAGCCAACGCCGGCCTGCCTCTTCTCAATTTGCACCAGGTTGGGGCCAACGCCGCGATCGCTCAAATACCAGGATCTCCGGCAATAACACCAATCTGCGATTTCAGAGGCGCGAATGAGATCACGATTGGGCATATCCATCTCGGTAGGCACGCTCGACCTGGTTGAATGCGGCCCGGCAGCGGAAGAAGGTCAGTCGCGTCACGACCACATCCCGCTTTATTTTATCGCTGCACCTTCGACGCCGGCGAGGCGATCATCTGCAGAACGGCTTTTCTCGTGAGAGGCTGATCAGGACAGCACGGCGCACATCAACGGGATGCTAAGCGACTTCTCACCCGTTCGGTGTTTCTCAAGAGTAATCCTGGTGAATCGGTCAAGAACGGAGCCGGACGCCGCCGGTACCTATTGACACCGATTCGCTTAATCAGGATTTGCAGAACCACCAACCTCGTGTTTGCTTTGGGTTGCGATCTGGCGAAGTGAGGCTTGTTGTGCGTGTAGTGTGCCTCGTCGCGGCAGTCGAGTCGGCTCAGCCAAAAGCTGCGTTCCAGCAAGCCTATCGGATGCGACTGAGCTGAGCCTTCAGCGACGCCACCTAATCCCCGAGAAAATCGCCTACCGCCGGGAGCGACGAGGGGCGGGCGCTAACAGAAACCCGCTTCCAGACGCTCAACCAGCGCGCCCATAAGCTCGCGCAGAGCGTCATAGATTTCGTGACGAAGCTGCAAATATGGCTCTCGCGGGCGCAAGAAAGTCCAAACTAAGCTGTTCCGAGCTGCACCAGGGCGCCACTCTCAATCTCCGAAACGTGCCGCTGGCGAAGCGTGGCCGGCAGGGTGGGGTTCTGCACCCGCTTCGGAAATCCGTCATACGTCCGACCCAATAGCGTTCTTCCAGCCACCTTCTTCCGTACACCGCCCCATTGCTTGAAGAAGAACGGAACTTTAGCGGCATCGCACTGCTCACGGATCGAGAGAACCCACTGTTCTTTCATTGGTCGCGCGCCGGGACCGCTCTCGCCGCCGACGATGACCCACGATATGCCTTTCAGAGGCAGCTTTCCAAGATCCTCCAGCAGCGGCTCGACGGACAGGAATCGCACAGCAGCTGGCGCGGCCTGAAGGTCGGCAATCCTCGGCAGCCCGTACTTCCGGTCCTCCACGGAAACGCCCCACCAGATATGCGGCTCCTTCGCGGCATCCCTCAAAGGCCCAGCCAGCATTTCCCGAAGATTCTCTGAACGCTTCGTAAGCACCTGGTACGTGTGCCAGCGCGCCAGCCGCATTGTTGCCACGACGCGCTCGATAAACGAGAAAGGCACGCCTTCCTGAAACAGGTCGCTCATCGAATTGACGAAAATCATTCTCGGCTCGCTCCACCGCAGTGGCTCAGCCAGCTTTTCAGGCACAAGCCGCAGGTCGAATCCCTGCTCGAACGGATGCCCCTTGACACCGCGGAACCGTTCTGCAAACCGCTCGGCGTAGCAGTGCTTGCAGCCCGGACTGATTTTCGTACAGCCGCGCACGGGGTTCCAGGTTGCGTCGGTCCACTCGATTTTTGAAAGCAGAGACATTCGTTAATCCCAAAGATTCGTTTGATCTGTACCGTACTTCAGCACCTGATCCCAGAATTTGTGGGCGGTCTGGCTTCGTGAGAATAGCGCAAGGTAATAAAGTGGCAAGTTCTTTTCATCCGATCTGACCAGCTTCATGCGGTCCAGCGGCGTCGGCAGATACCTGAGCGACTCCATGCTTTTGGAGAACTCCGCCGCCAGAAACGGCCTGAAATTGCTCCTTTTTCTGGCGACGGCTTTCCAGCGTTCCCGCCATTCGGTATTGCCGAGGGCTTCATCAATCTTCGGAGAGTTCCCCTCAACGTAGTGGTCGTAATTGCGATTCGCGTCCATGCCGATGGCGAGCAGCACCACGAAATCTATGTACACGCGCGATAGCCGCCGAAGCGTATCGAACTTGATTCCGAAGTCGAACGGATCAACGAGGCACAGGCTCAGGACCTTCTCGGCCGACGATGGCTTCGGGATATTGCCGCAGATCTCCTCGATCTTCACGTCGCAGTTGCCGGGAACGTATTTCACGTCCGCTTGCGGCGCGATACGCTCCACACGCGCCTTGAGCGCACCCAATAGTTCCTCGCTTTCCTCGCAGAATATGTACCTGTCGAAGGGGGTGGAAACCGTCAATGCAATGATCGGAGAGCCCTTCAGAAACATCTGGGTTCCCTGGATGTGGCTGTATCCGGCTCCGGCGTACAGATCGATGTAAACCCGCTGCTCCCACTTGTTCTTCATGCCGCTGGAGAACAGCTCGCTGTAGAGGGACAGCAGTCGGTACTTATCCTCCGCCCAGCGATTCACTTCACCGCGAGGCAGCCCATCATCTTCAACCCGCAGGTGGTCTAAGCCTGAACTCACCTACCACATTGTATAAAACATTTCCGGCGAAAGTTGTCGCGGGCTCCATGGGAAGGGCTGAACCGGTTTCAGCCCTAGACGATGGAAGTCACACCGCTTACCCGATGCCGCTTCGTCCGATATGATTGGACCGATGGACCCTCCCGAACAGGCTCAATGGCTGACTACGCATATCCCGCATCGAGTGCGCGCCGCGATCGCGCGCCTGCCGATGGAAAACTCCATTCTGCGGGGGACGGCGACCATCGATCCACACTGCCGTACCGAACAGGACCACATTTATTGGCGCTGCGCCACGGATTCGATATGGGAGGGGCGTCTGGCCGCGACGCGGTGGCTGATTGAGTTCGTGGGCATCAAACAGGACGACGCAGGCCAAGCCGCCGTTTGCCGGAAGAGCAAGAAGTTCGGCGGCAAGGATGTACGCATCGACGACCTTGATGGCGGCGTCCTGCTGGACCACCGAGCGCTCGAAGCCCACCTTCTCGGCAGCGTTTGGAAGGGATGCTCGCAGGCGTCAAGCCATGCGACTAACGAGTATAAACACCCGCCGGTCAGCAACGGCAAAGAACTGCCCGAGGCACTCACGATAATCGCGGAGCACCTGCAGAACACCATCTACCAGAAGGCTGGAAAGAACCTTCGGGACTATGTGCTCGAACCCGTGAAGTAGGCGCGTTATTTCTTGCGTTTGCGTTCCGGCCGCACTTTTAATCCCTTCACCGTCCGGTCATGGTAGGTCCGCAGCCATTCGTATTTGCTGCGAATGGATTTCTTCTTCGCGAACATTGCAAGTCGCTCGTTTATCAGATCATTGTGCTTCTTCAAGATCCACTCGGGGGTCTTCCGATTCGTAGAGAGCGACACGCAGGTAGTCGATGTAGGCGTTACCTTCTTCGTCGTGCGCCAGAAAGCTACCCAACACTTCAAGTTGATCCTCGCGTCCATATGCGTCTGCCGCAGAACTCGATTCGACTTCCCGCATCACGCCTGGATCAACCCTGATCCTCGGATGGTCCGGCTCGTGCTGTTCCCAGTTATAGGCCGTGATGACGGCAGGTCCGAAGTATTTCCGGTAGCTCTTGGTGGCGAGACCCGCGGCGATGCCACCCCGAATTAATATACCTTCGTCCAGCATCAAAATGGCCTGCGCGTGAACGAGGCGCATGAACTGCTGGAAAACTGTGTCTCGATCGCCGCGTCGCCGCAGCGATCCGCGGGTGCCGCACTGATGCCGAAAAGCTGCCTCACTGGCGGGGATTGGCTGAGGTCAAAGGTGAGGTTCAGAAGAAGCTCGACGAGCGGCTGTGTCATAACGATGAAGGCAAAGCCGTCATGCTGAAA
>JBKQHJ010000016.1:0-45332 GCA_052148835.1 Bryobacteraceae bacterium | reverse complement strand
CCCCCGCGTGCACCGTCCCGCTAACGTACAACGGCAGTAACTACGTCGCCAGCGTGACGACTACCAGCAATCTACCGACGGGTGCGGAAAACGTGATGGCGACGTATTCGGGCGACCCGAATTTCCTAGGCGAGACGGCGAATAACGTCTCGGTTACGGTGAGCCAGGCCAATTCGGCCATCACCCTGACGAAGCCGACCGATCCGTCGACTTATGGCAACTCAGTAAACCTGACGGTGGAGGTGGTAGACGCCACGGGAGGCAGCATCGGAGTGCCCACTGGGACAGCGACGCTGTCGTTCAAGCTGAACCCGAGCGATCCAAATGGCCAGGTGTACTACATCTGCGCGGACGGCACGATCAGCACGACGGCCTGCGCATCGCCGAATCAGATCATTCTCGCTCCGGATCCAAATAATCCCATTGGGGCGACGGCGACCGTGCAGACCACCGCGCTGCCGGCTGGGCTTGCCAGCGCCACCCCGGCGTTCTCGTACCCGATCAACGCCACTTATTCCGGCGACACCAACTTCGCGCCCAGCGCGATTGGGCTGTCGCAAACGGTGAACCAGCTGCCGGCCTCGGTGACGCCGAACTTGGCCGGCAAGATATACGGTGCGGCCGATCCAACTCTCACCGGGACGCTGAGCGGATTCCTGCCATCGGATAACGTCACGGCGACGTACAGCCGAACAGCGGGAGAAACCGTGGCCGGATCGCCGTACACGATCTCAGCGACGCTGAGTCCGCAAGGTGTCCTGGGTAATTACAACATCACCTATAACACGGCGAACTTTACGATAACCGCAGCCAGTACCACAACGACCATCAGCTCGGTGAACCCGTCGCCAGCGACTGTAGGGCAGCCGGCAACCGTGACCGTAGCGGTTGCTCCGATAGCCCCCGGCGCGGGCACGCCGACCGGAACCGTGACGGTCGGTTTCCCGGGTGCACCGACTTCGTGCACTGCGACGCTGCCGGCCAACAGTTGCATGCTGACCCTTACCTCATCGGGGCCCCAGTCTATTACTGCCACTTACAATGGCGATTCGAACTTCAAAGGCAGCCCCTCTTCAGCCTTCCCTGTGACCGTGAAACCCTCCCTGGTCCTGCTGCCTGGTGTGTTGGCCGGAGGCGACCAGGGCGTTCTTTATCAGGCGCAGCTGCTTGCGGCCATGGCCAGCGGCGGGACGCCCCCATATGGCAATTGGAGCTGGACGCCCGCCTTGAGCTCAGCCCTTCCGCCAGGCTTGTCTCTCAGCCCCTCAGCCGGAACCATAACTGGTACGCCCACCGCTACCGGGACATACACGTTTATTGTTGGCGTGATGGACTCCTTGGGCGCGATGGCGTCGCAAACGTACTCCATAACAGTGAACCCGCCGCCATCGCTTACCGGTGGAACGCTGCCGAACGCCCTGGTGGGGACGCCGTACAGCTACAACATCCCGGCGATGGCCGGCACCCCGCCATTCAGTAATTGGACCTGCAGCAATTGCGCCGCTAATCTACCGGCCGGCTTGAGCTTCAGCAACGGAAATATCAGCGGAGCTGCAACCGGCACCGGTACAGGCAATATAAACGTCTCGCTGAGCGACGCCGCCGGCGGAACTGCGACGGCAATGTACACGATCACCGCCGATACCGTCACTTCCGTCGGCTTCACCGGCCCATATCAACTTCAAAATTGGAGCGCTAGCGCCAGTAACGGTGGGACCACCACCATCACTCCACCATCCGGCCCATCCACATCGGCCCAGTTCGCGTATTCCATCAATTTGGGCGGAGGCGGGGTTTCGGCCCGAACGTGGACGCTCCAAGACACTGCCGCAGCCTCTGGGACCGTGTCCTTTAACTGGCAATATACGGGTTTCCATGCATACTTCGATGTAACCGCGCTTCTGCAGGTTTTCGACGCGTCGAATGTCGTCACACTCTACAGCGCGGGTCCGGCGAACTGCTGCACTTCGCCTTCGGGCGGATTTAGCGTTTCGGGCACTGCCACAATTAATGTGAATCAAGGGGACACCTTCGGCTGGATCGTGGGCGGCTCCAATTTCGATTCGAACAGCGTGCTGCAGGGTACTCTGACGATCACCAATTTCTCGACCCCACTCTCTCCGGCCGCGGCTGCCTTTTCTCTTACCGGCCCTCTGAATACAGCTCGCGAGAACCACACCGCAACGCTGCTCAGCGACGGCACGGTTCCGATTGCAGGCGGTGCAAACTCCAGCGGCTTGTTGGGAAGTGCGGAGCTGTACAATCCAATGACGGGTACCTTTGCCTATACCCCCCCTGAACGCGGGGCGCAACAATTTCGCGGCGACGCTGCTGAACAGCGGCACGGTTTTGATCGCCGGCGGCGACGCCGGGCCGACTGCGGAGCTTTACGATCCAACGGCCGGAACCTTCGCCTCCAGCGCCAGCCTGAATACAGCACGCGAGAACCACACCGCGACGCTGTTGCCCGATGGCACAGTTCTTATTGCAGGCGGTTACAACGGCACCGTCCTGGCCAGTGCGGAGCTCTTCACGCCATAACTACAGCCAACATCACTCACAGCATCGACCTCACGGGCCTTGTGCTGAAGGGCTCAGCGGCGGTCCTGCCCGCACCCGTGCTGACACTCACCAACGACAATGGCGGCGAGGCCTCTTCGGCCTGGTTGACAACAGAGCAATCGGTCGCCTCCAGCTTCTCAGCGTCATTCGATTTCAGGATCACCCCCGCTGAATACGGCCCCAACTCGATAGCCGACGGATTTGCTTTGTGATCTAGGCCCGGAATGGAACCACTGCTCTGGGAACTGGAGGAGGATACCTCGGGTATGGGGGTATTCCGAATAGCCCTCGGTGGACACCTGCTTTGACGGGATCGTGTCCGGGTAGAGTGTCCGCCGGTTCAATTTCAAAACTTTTATTTATTGGTCCGCATAAAGCTTAACCAACCGGTAGAGAAACGTCCGCCCTTCGTAGACGGACTTCACCCGGATGCGCTCGTTCAGGCCGTGAATGTTGCCTCCATCGGGGTCTTGGAAGAAGCCGTCGATCCCATAGGTTGGAATACCCGCGGGGTTCATAAACTGGGCGTCCGATGCGCCCGGCTCAAGGACGGGGACCACAGGGACGCCGGGCCACATCTCATCCGCCAATTTCTCAATCGGTTTCATGATTCGCGGTGTCAGCGGAGTTGGGGCTGCAATAGGTCCCCGGACTTCGGGAATGGTCACCTTCACCTCTGGATCGGCCGCGATCTTGACCAGTTGGGCCAGGATAACGTCACGTGACACGCCGGGAAAGATGCGGCAATTGATGTTCGCGGTGGCTCGTTGCGGCAAGGCATTGGTCGCATGGCCGGCGGATAGCATCGTCGCCACGCACGTGGTGCGGAGCATGGCGTGCCAATTCCTGTCCCGGTCCAGCACCGCGACCGAGGCGGCGTCATCCGGATTCCTGACAACGGCCGCCATAGCCACGCCAGCCTCGCCACCGACGATTTTCGACATGGCCGTGAAATAGGCGCGGTTCGCGTCGTTTAGTTGAACGGGGAATTCGTAGCGACTGATCCGGTCGACGGCGCGAACCAGGTGATAGATCGCGTTGTCCGCCACGGGCCGTGAGCTATGCCCGCCAGGATTAGTTGTCTCCAGCACAAAATTCTGGGATGTCTTTTCGGCAGCCACAATTTCGAGTGCGATCCGATGACCTTGTGCGTCAAGTTCACTGGTCGCGCCTTCGGTTAGGGCGAACTCGGCATCAATCGTCTGGCGCTCGTTTGTGGCCAGCCAACCAGCCCCGTTCAATGCGCTGTTTGTCTCTTCCCCGCAGGTCAACGCCAGTTTGATCGAACGCTTCGGCTTAAAACCTTCTTCCCGGAAACGGACCATATTGTCGACCCAAACCGCGTCCTGGGCCTTCATGTCGTTCGTTCCGCGACCGTAAAAATATCCGTTCTCCTCGATCATGATGAAGGGATCGCGAGTCCAGTCTTCGCGCTTAGCCTCGACTACATCAAGATGACCGAGCAGCAAGATCGCCTTGGCAGCGGGGTCTGAGCCGTGGAGCACAGCCAGAAGGCCGCCTTCCTTTGGATGGCCGTCTGGGGCGAACACGCGTAGGTCCTGGTCTGGATAGCCGGCAGTCTTCAGCCGATCGGCCATACGTCTTGCAGCCAGCGTGCAGTCACCGGTTGAAAGAGTCGTATTGGTCTCAACCAGTTCCTTGTATATCTCGCGAAACCGCTCCAGTCCTTTGTCGCTAGATTGCGCGTAGCTTAGTCCTTCGCCGGTTAGCACCGCAATGGCAGCCACCACCGTCAGACAATTGATCCCCTTCATACCTTCCTCCCGATCCACAAACGAAACAGTTGTTTTTTGTAAGCATAGAGCTTACCACTAGCACCCGCAAGCAACCGGCCATTTTTTTACCGATTCTCGGCGGACTGTGTGTTGCGTCCGAGTTACGCGCCACTTCGTACAAAGCTCTGATCCAGCTCTTTCGGCTTGCCGGCTTGCCAACTCAGGCACTGAATGATAAAGCTACGATGAAAACGCTTGCGTAAGCTAGTGGTGATCAGCAGACCACTACAGGAGGTGCAAGTGTTTTTTGTAGGAGTAGACGCACACAAGAAGACATCACGGATCACTGTGATGGACGACGCCGGAAAGATTCTGAAGCGTCAGCGCGTTCTCAGCACGCCAGGTGAGTTCCGACAAAGCTTAGCCGAGTTTTCCGGTCCGATGAAGGCAGTATTGGAGGCAAGCTATTGTTGGGGACCAATGTATGATTGGCTCGACGATTTGACCGACGAGGTTGTGCTGGCACATCCAGGCGAGGTTCGGGCTATCGCTGAGGCGCGGATCAAAACCGATAAAATCGATTCGGAAACTTTGGCTACGTGGGCCACGCTCACAAACTCGAAGGCGAGGCCAGGACTTCTCGGCAGTGATCTCCGTCACGCTTCTTCGAACGGAACCACGAACGGCGCAGCTCAGCAGTGCCCACTCGCCTATACATCGGCCCGCAGCTGTGGATCCAATCCGAAAATCTGAAGACCGAGGTGCACTGAATCGCGGCGGGGCAGAGCACCTTCTACGATTTGTCTACGCCGCGGTTAACCAGCTTCGATCCGCAATTGATCGCGCAAGCCAGGAGCGGCGAGGTTATGTAGAAGCAAGGACGACCATCGCGGCGATATTGGCACGGGCCAACACGATCTTTGGGCAAGAAGTTTCGAAAGAATTGGCCTCCAATCCCCATTTAGATTGCGTGGAAGCCATCTTTCATTACTCTGGCGCTCTGGTTTCCGATGGCCGCCCTGGCCCACTTCGGCGAGTCCGCCACCCCGCAGACGAACTCCAGTGTGGGCTGGAAACCCGTGTGGTGAGCAATTCTGGCGGCAAACTGGTAAGGCCGGAAGACTTTCAACTTCCAGGACAGCGCCGCAGTCGCTTTTCGATGACCGATCACACGTGCGCCGAGATGCGCAATCATGGCATCCGTGACATAGAGGAGACAATTAGATGAAACATGCACTCCGATTGCGTCTGATCGTACCGGTTCTCGCATTCATCTTTCCCGCGGCCGCGCTTGCCGACCTCAGCCAGACGACGACGCTCTCGATTTCGAGCCCCACCAACCTGAACCTCGATACCGGAGCCACCTCCAATTCCGGCGGCGACGTCCAATTCAGTTCCAGCGGTATGACTCCGCAAGGCTCCGCGAAGGCAGTTAACGTCGGCCTCAAAAGTGCAACGGACCTCTCCAGCGTCTCCCTGTTGGTCGTGGAGTTTTGGCCTGGTTATTCAACGGTAACCATCTCCAGTGCCACTCTTGAGGCTGTCAACGTCCCCCTTGCTTGGACGGACTCCTTTTACGTGCACACTAATGGAGGCCACTACGCCAAGGTGTTAGTAACCGCCTCGACTAGTTCCACCATCACCCTGATGTTCACTACATTCGGTGTATCGGGCGGAGGCACCACCGGGCCGCCGGCCGTTACCGCGATTCAGAATAACTCGAGCGGCATCTCCGCGGGCTTTCCGAGCTATGGGATCGCGCCCAGCAGTATCTTCGTTGTGATTGGCACCGGCCTGGCCGATCCGGGCACGCCGGAATTACAGGACAGCTCGCAAGCCGGAGGCCTACCTTTGACTCTCAATGGCGCCAGCATCTCCGTGACGGTGAACGGCGTGACCACTCATCCCGGCATTTACTACACCAGTCCCACGCAGATTGCCGCAGTACTTCCGGCATCCACTCCGACTGGAACTGGAACGCTGACGGTGACGTATAGGGGCGCCGCGAGCAATGCCGCACCCTTCTTGGTTGTGCCGGCCGCGCTCGGAATCAACACGTACGGCACCAATTCCGGAGTCGCCACAGATGCCAGTACCTACGCGCTACTGACCTATACCAACTCCGGGACGCCGGGAGAGAACATCGTGTTGTGGACCACTGGCCTTGGAGCGGACCCTGCCGACAGCGACGTTAGTTATACGACGACGCCTCACGCCGTAAATACTCCTCTCCAGATTTACGTTGGCGGCGTTCCGGCCACGATCCTTTATCAAGGCTCCGCCGGATACCCCGGCGTGAATCAAATCGACATGACCATACCGGCCTCGGCTCCCAACGGCTGCTGGGTTTCTCTCGCCGCTGTGTCTGGTGGCGTGCTCAGCAATATCGCGACTCTTCCGATTAACAGCGGCGGAGGGGAGTGTGTGGACTCTGTGGACGGTCTGACCGGCAACCAGCTAGCGCCGTCGAGTTCACAGACCATAAGGTTCGGATTAATCTCAATACAGGGGGACACGCGCAATAACATCCTGACCAACACCGCCGGAGCGACGTTTGAGGCGATTACCGGCGCCTACTCGCCCAACCAGCCCGTATCGCCGGGTGGATGCATTGTGGACTACCTCAAGCCGGCGACCATCGGGTCCCTCAAGGGCCTCGACCCGGGCACGATCACGGTGACCGGCCCCGATGGTCTTTCGCTAACCCTGCCGTTGCAATTGGGATTGGGCATGTATGACTCAACTCTCAGCGCGACGGCGATTCCCCAGACGGGCGGAACTTTCACCGTCAAGGGGAGCGGCGGCGCGGACGTTGGCCCCTTCACCGCCATGGTCGACTTCTCGAACCCTCTTTTGAGCTGGACCAATCCTGACATAGGCACCACCATCGACCGCAGCCAGGATCTCACGGCAAAATGGACGGGTGGAAATCCAGGCTCGTACGTTTTCGTCACCGGCGTTTCCACTTCCAAAGCAACCTCCACCACACCATCGGTCACCCTCGGTTTTACCTGCCTGGTCAAGGCAAGCGACGGGCAGGTCACCGTGCCCTCGTACATTCTGTCGGCTTTGCCGCCCGGCACCGGCGGTATGGCAATGCAGAACGACTTCTACTCAAAGTTTTCGGCCAGCGGTCTCGATATTACCTCCGCTTCCGGCGTGATCAGCTTTAGTACCAAATCCACATATAAATAGACACGGATGCTGGACGATTCAGCGTGCGCGATGTTTCCTGCGTGGCGATGACTTGGAGGATAATAATGACACCGCATGATCTCCCAGGCTGGACCTCCGATCACCCGCGATCCAGTGCGCGATTATCGCCGCCTAGCCTCCGCGCTGACATCCAGAGCCTCCCGGCTCGGCTCGCGCGATCCGGAAAGCGCGGCGCAGGAAGCGTTGCGGCGCTCACTCGAAAATCGGAAGTCGCAACCAGCAGTCGCATATTATTTCGGCGAAGAATCGCCGACTGGCCCGGCGCCGGAGTGGCCACTTGATCAATTGCTCGCCTGGCTGCATGGAGTACTGAAATACGTGGTGCGCGAAGAGCAGTGCCGCGTCGGATTTCGTCGCGAAGTCGCGGCACTTTCGATTTCCGAACCAGCGGACGCCTCGCCCGACACACTCGAGGGGATGATCCAACAGGAAACGCGGGTGATGGTGGCCGATTGCTTTGCGACCCTTGATCGCGACTACCGCGACGTACTGACACTTCGCATGGACGGGCTGAAGTATAGCGAGATCGCGCGGCGGATGGGCGTCAACGAGAATACCGTAGCGACCTGGGTGAGCCGCGGAATTCGCGAATTAGGCCGGCGCATTCGCAAGCGCATGGATGGCAGGCATGAGTGAAAAAATGCTCGATCGCTTCGCGCGCGGAGAATTGCCGCCGGCGGAATCGCGAGAGCTCGCGCAAAAGGCGCTCGGGGATGACGATTTGTTCGACGAGCTGACCTCGACGGCGATCGCGAGACACGGATTAGCGACTCCTAAGAGAAAAACGATAACGCGGCTGCGAATCGCTATTCTCGCAGCAGCGGCCGCGGTCATCGTGGCTGTGGTGCTGTACGCGCCGGGAAGGAATGCGCGGCCAGTGAAACCGGATGTGGCGATATTGGCGTCTCCGATCCTCCTCGCGCGCAACGCCGATTCTAACCTGGCGGCCTATCGCGGCGCGGACAGCGTGACTCGCGACTCCCGCGCCACAGGATCTATCGAGTCGATTGCCGGTGGTATAGCGACAATCGATCTTGGATCCGTTGACGGATTGGCGAAGGACGCCGAGGTGGATGTGGTTCGCGATGGTGAAGCCATCGGCAAGATCAGGCTGACCACGATTTTTCGCGATCATTCGCGCGGCGATATTGCGGGCCCATTGCCAGTTCGTGCGAAGGATCAGGTACGCGTACCGCCCCCGGCGCGCTTGCGCGCGAATCTCGATCAGATCGAGACGGCGATCGCCCGTGGCGAGACTGAAAAGGCGATGAGCATTGCGCGGCAAGCATCCGTCGAAGGCTTCGACGTGGATTTATCGCGTGCGGAAGATTGGAATAACGCCGGTGTCATCGCCGAGTTGCATGGCGACAGCGTGAAGGCGCTCGACTTTTATCAACGTGCATCATTTTATAAACATGCATCAAAGACGGGTCTCTCCGAAGAGGATCGGCTGGCCATGGAGAAAAACCTCCATCGTGTGAGGGGCGGAAAGTGACGCTGTGCTGCTGCAAATTGGCCTCGCGCTGATTTTCGCGACGCTCGCGTGCGCGCAGGACTGGTCGTCACTCGATGCGCAAGCCGAGAATTCCTATACCAAGGGCGACCTCCCGGAAGCCATTCAAATCGCAAAAGCGGCCGTCGCCGCGGCGACCGATTCAAGACAGTCCGCCCACAGCCTGGATCGTCTTGGATTCTTTCAATACACAGCGGGCGACCTGAAAACCGGTGAAGCATCCTTGCGGCAGGCGCTCGAAATTCGCAAGACGAAAATCGGCCAAGACACACTCGACTACGCCGAGAGTGCGAACGACCTGGCGCTGCTGTGCCGCGATTCCGACCAATACCGGGAGGGGCGGGAGCTGGCCGAACAGGCGGTGTCAATTCGCTCGAAGCTTTTAGGCGCGCGCGATCCACTCGTCGCCGAAAGCCTAAATACACTCGGCGGAATTCTAGTATTTCTCGGCGACTATGACGGCGCGATCGCTCATATGGAGGAAGCGCTCGCGATTCACGAATCGCATACGCCACCGCTATCCAGCGAAGAATTCGGCACGCTGTGCATCAATCTCGCGGGCACCTATCAACGCGTCGGAAGATATGCAAACGCCGAGGCCATGTTCGAGAAAGGGCTGGGCATTCTTCGCGTAAAACCCGGCGTGAATCATCCGGCATATTCGGCGAGCCTGGTGGGCTACGCGTATTTGCAAGCCGATCTGGGCCACTATTCGACCGCCGAAAAACTGTACGACGAAGCCGGAAAGCTGCTGCGCGAGCAACTGGGCGACCAACATCCCGCCTACGCGGCGTTCTTAAACAATCGCGCCGCACTCTATGCACAGATCGGCAATGTATCGATGGCGGAGGCGGACTACCGCAAATCGCTCGAGCTCAAGCGCAAAGTGAATGGGCCGAACGCCTTGACGATCGGCGCCTCACTGCGAAATCTGGCGCGCCTGGTGTACGCGCGCAATCGTGAAGACGGCGAGAAATTGTTCCAGGAGGACGTGGATCTGTACGCGCGAAATGCAAACCCGCCGGCTTTCGATTATACAAGCGCCCTGCTTGGCTTGGCCCAAGCGCAGCGCAATCGCGGCAACCTCGCCGCCGCGCGCGAAACGCTCCAACATGCTTCGGATATCGTCGCGAAAGGACTGGGAACGCAGCACCCACTTTATGCGGCGGTTTTGCGCGACCTGGGGGTGGTTCATCAGGCGGCACACGAATATCCACAGGCTGTGCAATGCCTGCGCGATGCAATCGCAATTGTGGAAGAAAGTCAGGGCGCAAATCATCCCGACCTGGCGCAATATCTGGAACGTCTCGCCGCGGTGTACGAGGAAGCCGGCGACTACGCGAGCGCCGAGCCACTGTATCGCCGCAGTCTGGATGTGTCGGACCGCGCGCTGGCGGACATGTTAACCATCGGATCGGAGCGCAACAAGGCTGCCGTGCTCGCGAACCTCGACGACCCGGTCCCGAGGTTGATCGCGTTTCAGAGCAAGGCTGGTTCGCCGGCATCACGGGAACTCGCCTTTGAAGCGGTGGCGCGGCGCAAAGGGCGAATCCTCGATGCCGTTCACGATTGGGGACAGACGCTGCGCGACAACTCGGATGCGGGTGTTCGCCAACGATTTAATCAGCGCGAGGCGATGGTCGAGTGCGAAGCGTCGTTCACCGTCGCGCTGGGTTATCGCGATCTGAAACCGGCCGTGGTCGGATCCTGCGCGCTCCCGGGAACTGCACTGGAAGGACGATACGAGCGGCTGCTGCACGAGCTTCGCACGAATTGGACTGACGCGCGAGGAAAGCAAGCTCTCCAGGCGATTGGCGTTCTTCGTCAACACATCGACACGCTCGAAGCTGGCTTGAGCCGTGAGATTCCGCAATTCGCATCCGTGCTGCGGCCCGCACGATTGGAGGACATTCGGTCGCGTCTCGAACCGGATGAACGGCTCGTCGAGTTCGTCGAGTATCAGAATCGCTATGGCGCATTCGTGCTCAGTCGCGCCGACTTGAGATGGGTGGAGCTGGGTCCGGCGGGGCCGATCGATCTCGCCGTGCAGGATCTGTTCGGTGCGGCGGATGACTGGAGCATCGCGCGGTCGCGCGGTGAAAAGCGAAGCGCGGATTCGGCCGCACAAACTGCGCGCGGTGCGATGGAAACGCTTTCATCGAAGTTGGCTCCCGCCCTCTCGGCCATTTGGCAAGGCGCTGGCATCCACCGGCTGCGCATCGCACCCGATGGAATGCTCAATCTTGTTCCGTTCGCTGCCCTTTCTGATAGCCGTGGCCATTTTCTGATAGAGCACTTCGCGACCAGCTATGTTTCGGCCGGCCGCGACCTCGCCGCGCCCGAAAGTCCCACAATTTCCGCCACGAATTCGATCATCATCGCAGTGAGTCCCGGAGCGAGCGCGAATCCCTTGCCAGGCACGAAGCCGTTATCAGGCACTCTGACCGCTAGCGCTGTTCGAGCGGATCGTCTCGAACGGCTCGAAGAAGCCGAAGTTGAAGCGCGCGATGTGCAACGATGGTTTCCCCATGCGCGGTTGCTGGGGGAAGGTGAGGCCACCGAGCAGCGCATGAAGCAACTTCATCGGCCAGCGTTGCTGCACATCGTTGGTCACGGGATTGTGCGCGGCAATGAAGATTGCCACTCTAGTCCGGGAAGTCCTGGATGCGAGCTCGCCGCGCTGGACCCCGCGACGCGAGTCATGAGTCTTTCGGCGATCGTGCTCGAAGAAGCCTATGGGCGCGGCGGCGCGTCATCGCAGGACGGACTGCTGACCGCTCTGGAGTTGCAATCGCTCGATTTGCAAGGCACAGAAATGCTGGTGCTTTCCCAGTGCCGGATGGCGGATGGCATTCCGTCGTCGGGCGAAGGCGTTTTTGGAATGCGGCGAGCGGCTGCGATCGCCGGAGTGAAGACATCCGTCGCGCCCCTGTGGAAAGTGGATGACGCGTCCCAACGGACGCTGATGGCTCGCTTCTATCGTGAGCTGAGCGCCGGAAGGGGTCGTGCGGAGGCTTTACGCGAAGCGCAACTACAGCTACTCAAGAATCCGAGGACGGCCAGTTTCCTGCAGTGGGCTCCCGTAATTCTCTCGGGTGATCCAAGACCGCTACCGCGCGCGCTGTTCGCAAAGTGAAGCTTTCACTGCTGTACCGTTAAGACCACGCCCGCAGGCGATGCTGCGCCGCCGATCGAGGCTTGAATCGGCCAATCGCCGTCGGCGATCGAAGAGGGAACCTGTATCGCGATCTGGTAGAGACCAGCGAAGCCCGATGCCAGGGCAGCGCCGTACACGGTCGCTGGAATGTTATCGATCGTGATGTCCGGTAAGGTAGTCGTCGAGTACGTTTTGTCGGATGGAACCGGCTCGCCAGAGGGTGCGATAGGATTGGTGGGACCGAAGCCAGTGCCCCAGAGAATGATCACGTCCCCAGGCTTCGCGGATATGGTTGTCGTTCCCGGGAAAGTTCCGTTCTTGGCCGCATAGCTAAAGTCCTGCCATGTGGCGACCGGCTGATTGTTGGGCCATTCAAAGAATGCCGGGCCATACTGGTTCGAGGTCACGGTGAAGGTGGCGCTCGCGCCGCCTGGAGTGGTCACCGTTAGCGGGAGGGGACCGAATCCCACATCTGGTGCGAGCAAATTGATCTGACCTGGCGAAATAAAATTGATGTAGGCCGGCTTGCCGCCGATCTCTACACTCACTCCATCGAGCTCGGTAGGAAACTGTCCGTTGACGATCGCCTTGGTCCAATCGTCAGTCTTTGATGCAAGATTGGTTCCTTGGATCGTCACCCAGGAATTGGGAACGATGCCAGGCTGGAAACTCGCGCCGTTGATTACACCGTTGGTCGAGATGACAGGAGGCGAAAGCGCGGCCCCGTTCGAGGAGACGGCGGCTAGCCCAAGCACCACGTCGAATTGCCCTTGAGACGGATCCACCGGGTTCAGCGTCCAGGATGAGCCGCCATCCGTGCTCACATAGACTCCGCCACCGGGACCAAGATCAGCGATCAAATTCGCCTGCTCGGTGTAGAGAGTTGCAGCGTTCTCGGGGTCAAGATGCACTTCAACGCTATACTTCGACATCCCGGTCGTGATTTTGACCCAGGTTTTTCCGCCGTCCGTGCTTTTCACCGCCAGGGCCTGACTGGCCACGGGTTGGGTGTCATCCTGTCCGCCCGCATAGATGTTGCCGTTTCGCGAATCGACCACAACGTTCTTGAACCATCCCTCCACGCTGCTGATGGCTTGCCACGTCTTGCCGCCGTCGGAGCTTTGAACCAAACCACAAATGAATGGGTTACCGTTACTGTCCAAACAACTGCCCTCGCCGGCTCCCCACAGAACGCTGCTGTTGTCGGGATCGGCGGCCACATTCAGGAGCCTATTGAATTCCGGCGGAAGGCTACCCGCCAGCGATGTCCACGTCGTACCAAAGTCGGTGCTTTTGTAGATTTTCCCATCATGAGTGGTGACGTAAACCACGCCGGCGTGATGGGCGTCGGTGCTGATACCCTCTACGAATGTGCTGATAGAGGTTGCGCTCCAGGTGACGCCGGAATCGGTGCTGCGGAAAAGACCGCCTATTCCCGCATAAACAATGTTCGAGGATGTCGGGTCCACGACGACCAGTTGCGGGGGTCCGGACAGCTTGCTTTGTGACCATGTCGCGCCCCCGTCGGCGGACCGGAAGAAGTAGTTATCTTGCTGGCCCGGGGCGGCCTTGCCTCGGACGCTGACGTCAACGTACAAGTTGGAAGAGTTTTCCGGATCGACGGCCAGCGCCTCGAATTGGCCGGGCGTTGCCGGAAGCGCGATATTTTGCCAGGTCTTTGCGCCGTCCGCGCTGCGGTAGAGTAGACCATTTTCGGTCATCGCGTAGAGGAGCGTGGCGGATCTTGCTTGGGATGCGACAAGCAGCGCGGCAAACAAAAACAAGTGAGCGATCCAATTTTTCATCATTGGATCGAGAGGGTGACGCCAGTTGGCGACTGGACGCCGCCAATGGTGGCTTGAATCGGCCAATCGCCCGCGGAGAGCGAAGTGGGAACCTGAATCGCGATCTGATAAAGGCCGCCGAAGCCGGGCGCGAGTGCTGCGCCGTAGACTTTCGCCGAGACAGCGTCGATCGTGACATCAGGCAAAGTGGTGGTCGAATAGGTTGTATCGCTCGGAACCGCCTCGCCCGCTGGCGCCGCGGGATTAGTCGGCCCGAAACCCGTGCCCCATAAAATGATCACGTCGCCGGGTTTCGCGGCTGCGGTAGTGGTTCCAGCGAACGTGCCGTTCTTCACCGCAAGACTGAAATCCTGCCGCGTCGCGACGGGTTGGTTGTTGGGCCACAAGAAAAACGCCGGCCCATATTGATTCGATGTCACCGTGAAGGTGCCGCTCGTGCCGCCGGGAGTGGTCACGGTAGCCTCCAGTGGTCCAACGCCGACATCGGGCGCGAGGACGTTGATCTGTCCCGGAGAAACAAAATACATGTACGCCGGCTTCCCGCCGATCGTCACGCTGACTCCATCCAGCGTGATTGGAAATTGTCCATTGACGATCGAGTTTGACCAATCGTCGGTTGTGGAAGCGAGATTGGCTCCCAAGATCGTGACCCAGGAATTGGGAACAATGCCCGGCGCGAAGCTCGCTCCATTCACGATGCCGTCTGATGAAATGTCGGGCGGAGGAGGCGGAGCAGGCGCCGACTTTGCGACCACAAAATTGGTGGCGGAGTTGGTTCCGCCGCAAGCCCCCGGTTTGTCGCATCCCTGAGGAAAATCAACATACGACCAATCAGCGCCGCTATCGGCCGTCTGATACATCCGGTTGTAACCGACTGGAAGCGCGTAAACCGTGGAAGCCGTATTCGGGTCTACTTCAACAATCTCCCCACTGGCCGGGTCATCGCTGAAGTGGTCATAGAGAGGCGTCCACGTAGTGCCTCCATCCGTGCTCTTTACGGCGGCCACGCCGAGACCCGTCACGGTGGCGTCCACATAAATCGCCCCCGAGTTTGGCTCGATCGCGACACTGAAGACGTTATTACTCGCTAGCCCGCTGAGCTGGTTCCAGGTGTTGCCGCCGTCGGTGGTCTTCAGCAGTCCGCAGATGAAGAACTTGGGGCCGCAGCTACCTGGGTTGGAGATCGCGTAAAGAGTTTGGCCATGGCTCGGATCTACGTAAACACTGGTGATTTCGGCTCCAGTAGTCTTCTCGCTGGCAATCTGAGCCCAGGTATTTCCAAAATCCGTGGTCTTGAAGACGTAGTCCGCGCCCACGGCATATAAAACGCCGGAGTGGGAAGGATCCGGAGTGATAGCCGCAACACTGACGCCATCAGGATATTGAGAGGGATAATCGGTGGGCGCGGGAAGGTGGGTAGTGGGAGCGAACGTGGCGCCGGCATCCGTGCTTTTGAGAATCACGGGCCCCCCAGAGGTTGGATAAGCCATGGAGTAGATCACATTCGTCTTAACCGGGTCAATGGCGAGTGTTTGTGGATGGTTTTCGTCGCCAGCGAGGGTGTAGCCCAGTGTAAGCGTCGCCGACCAACTCTGGCCGCCATCAGTCGACTTGTAGAATCCGGAAGGACCGCGGACAAAATAAACCGTGGAAGGATCGAGCGGATCTACCGTGATCGCGTCCGCGTTGAGACCACCCGAAAGAAGCGGATTATTCACGGTCGCGAAGAGCTGCTTCCAGGTGACGCCGCTATCGGTGCTCTTATATGGCCCGAAGGCGGTGGCCACATAGATGGTGGTGGCCGCCTGCAGCCCGGTTCCGAGAGTGAGCAGAAAAAGAGCCAACCACTGCGCTAAGCGCTGTTTCATCGGGTGTCCCTCCTCGGGACGATATAATGACGATCACTAAGTATTGCGTGAAAGTCGCCGGAAACTATCATGAATCGTGAAATTGGGGAGGGCGGATCGGAGAAGCAGGCGCCGGATCACCTTTTCAGCGTTAACTTGTGAAGAACTTCGCCATCTCGCCTTCATCAATGAAACGGTCCGACGCGAGCGACACCCTAACCAACGAGCGATTGCGATTTTCATCATTGAACGGAAATCACCGTTCCCGTGGGTGATTCGACGCCGCCGATCGAGGCCTGAATTGGCCAATCGCCAGACGCAAGAGAGCTGGGAACCTGGATCGCGATCTGGTACAAGCCGGCCGAGCCAGGTGCCAGTGCGGCGCCGTACACCGTCGCCTGAATGTTGTTGACCATGACCGTGGGCAAAGTGGCCGTCGCGTAGCTGCCGTGGCTGGGCACCGCGGTACCGGACGGTGCTGCGGGTAGTGTGGGGCCGAATCCGGTTGCCCACAAGATAACGACCTCCCCCGGCTTGGCCGGAATGGTCGTGGTTCCGGCGAATGTCCCGTTCTTTACCGCAAGACTGAAATCCTGCCGCGTCGCGACGGGCTGATTGTTGGGCCACAAGAAAAATGCCGGATCGTAGACGGTCGCGGTGGTCGCGAAGTTCGCACTCGTGCCACCCGGCGTCGTCACGGTCACTGTAACCGGTCCGGCGGGAACGTTGGGCGCTAAAACATTTAGTTGGCCAGGCGAGATGAAGTAAACGTACGCCGGCTTCCCAGCCACACTAACGCTCACGCCGTCAAGCGAGGTGGGTAACACTCCGTTGACGATCGAGTTACTCCAATTGTCGGTCTTGGGCGCGAGGCCGGTGCCCTGAATGGTGACCCATGAATTGGCCACCACCCCGGCCTGAAAGCTAGCACCATTCACCACCGATGTGACCACGGGCGGCGACGGGATGGAGGCCGCGTACAAGAGATCGTAGACCTCGGGTACCGAACAATTGCCAGGGACGCAGGTGGGGGGGCCCTGCGGAAGTTTGCTCTTTTGGAACGTCGCGCCGGCGTCAGTGGAGACGTAAAAGCTGCTCGGGTAGATAGAATCGTTAACGAACACCAGTGATGCATCCACTGGGTCAGCCCAGACTATACCGCTGATGGCGGTGAACAGCCCATTCTCAAGGGGCGTCCAGGTGTCGCCGCCGTCGGTTGACTTCAGGACGGTTGCCCCGAGTCCCGACACGTCGCCGGTGGCGTAGAGCGTGTTCGAAACGGCTCCCACGCTCACCGAAGTCACCTCGTCGCTCGGAATGTTGACCTGGGTGAAGCTGGATGCGCCGTCCGTACTCTTCAACAAAGCGCTGCCCACCGAACCGCCGGTGACGTCATACCAAATCAAGTGGTTGTGCGGATCGATGTAGGAAGGCTCCTTAGACCCTTGCACATGGACCTCTGTCCAGGTGCTCCCGAAGTCCTCGCTCCTAAAGAAAAGGTTCCCAGTCGAGACGTATACCGTCCCTGAAACGTTTGTATCGGCGAAAGCTCTGTTGAGTGTAGTGACCGTGATGCCGGGTTCCGACGCGGTGGGTAGTGGCAGTTGCGTCCAGGTTGCGCCGGTGTCGGTGCTCTTATAGAGGAATCTAGCGCCCCCGTTCGGTGACGCCAAGATGTAGATCGTCTGGCCCGCGAAGTCGATAGCCAAGCGGGAGGGTTGCAGGGCGATAAAGGGTGTGACAGTCCAGCTGGCGCCCGCATCGGCGCTGGCGAAGAACGACGACGCGCCCGCCGCGAAACCGATGAAATAGATCTTCGAAGTGTTGTGGGGATCCATGCCCAAGAATTGTGGGCGTACGAATCCCTTCATGAACGGAGTGTTCAGAGGAACGTCCACCATATCCCAGGTGGCGCCGGCGTCGGTGCTTCTCAACAGCCCGTAGTCCACCCCCACGTAAACCGTGTCGGCCGCTTGCAGGCTGCACGCGAAGATCAACAACAGACACATCAGAGCTTGACGGGGAGACGCGGAGAAGCGGCGCATTTTTTCTTCCTCCAGTGGCGTAGGTTGGATGGTTCGGCTCATCGTAAATAGCGGCGGTCAGGGTCACTGATGTACCGTGAGGACTTTTCCGGGAGGCGATTGCACTCCGCCGATGCTCTCCTGTCGCCGCTCGGACTTTCATAGCTTGCGAAGCCATGCACCGTTGTCGGCATCGGTGGGGCGACCACTATAGCTAATATCATCGGCAGTCCAGGGAGCGGCGAATCGTTCGACGTCACATATAGCTGTTTCCACGTAAGGCCGCCGTCCGTAGTCTTAAAGGGTCCTATGCTGGTTGCGGTATAGAGCGTGGATGTGGCCCTCGGCGGCCCGAACAGAGCCAGAACGGCCAGCAGGAATAGAGTCCTCAAACGAATCACTGCTCCTCATTTTGAAATGGGGCGACGGGCTGATTACTTTCAAAAGCCTTTGAGGAGCCGATAGAAAATCAGAGGATCGGGATGACAGAGGAGGAGTAATACTCGAAACTGAGGATTTGATGGATGAGACTCCGTCGGCCGTACAAGCCGATCACGCGCTGATGGCGGCTCAGGACGACAGGGTAGAATTGGTCCATGCGCACCGGCAGATGGTCGTGTC
The DNA here is from genome assembly GCA_052148835.1 of Bryobacteraceae bacterium. GTDB lineage: Bacteria > Acidobacteriota > Terriglobia > Bryobacterales > Bryobacteraceae > Palsa-89. Next base: position 26,851 of record JBKQHJ010000016.1, on the reverse strand, counting down.
AGAAGGTAGGGGCGCTCTGGTGCCGTTTGGGAGCGAGAGGTCCCTTCAGGGTCTCTCCCGCAACCAGCTCCATCACCAGCGCATTACTACGGCCCAAAGCACCTTGAATCCCACGCCGATGGGTGCAAGGATTTCATACGGGCCAAGATGAGTCCCAGCGGTCAGGGCCATGGTTATTGCAACAATTCTACCCCGCAGGCATCCTCAGATCCCGTGTTACGCGCTATACGGAGATTGGGAGCTACGCACGCAGCCAAGTTCGGTTCGGGGCAGTTGGCCGGCAGGAGGCTTCCGCCTGATGTCGCGCATTATCGGAACCTATTCAAGACTAGCCGCCAGGGACTGGGCTGTAGTGGCCTCGTCGTACGCGCGTTCGTTCCGGCCGCGAATCGTTCGAATGCGGCGCGGTCGGCTGGTGTGGTGGGCTGACCTTCGTCGAAAATTTCGTCCGGTAGTCGCGGTTGACTTCGGCGGTTCGCTCCAAACCTACGATTCGGGCCTTCACAACTAGTTTCAAGTGGTCCGCCGTGCTTCCGGCGCTTGTTGGCTCATCCTGAATTGGCGCGCACGGTCAGGTCAAGACGCTGCGGCAGGGGCCGCTACTGCTTTTGGACTGCCGCGGACTTCTGGGTTACACCGCGCTGTCGCCACTCCGCGGCCTTCTCCGGCTTGCCCCAATCCTCATAGAGTCGAACAACCCATTCGCGGGCACGGTCCAGATGATACAAGTCCGGGACTGCGATCCGGTCTTTCCGCGCCATCATTCCCTGATAACCTTCCAGCAGTAGCGGTTCCGCTTGGGCGTATTTCTTCTGTCCGGCCAGGCTGGCTCCAAGAAGCGTCTCGGCGCGGAATCGTTGCCAGTCGTCCGGCTGTTTCTTTCGATCGAACTCCACTGCCTCGCGTGCGAGAGGCTCGCTCGCGGCAAACTTCCCCTGCGACTGGTAGGCCAGCGCCAGATCGGCCGCCAGCACGATTGTATCCGGGTATTGCGAGCCCAAGGTGTGCCGTCGCCCCGCCAGGGCCTGCGCGGCATAACGTTCCGCCAAGGCGTATTTACCCTGCCGCTGGTACATCGATGCAAAATCCGAAAGGGCGTTCAGAGTACCGGGATGCTCTGGACCCAGCACGCGGCGGCTGATCTCTAGAGTCTGCCCGAACAACGCCGCGGCCTGTGCGTATTTGCCTTGAGCGTAGAAAACGTCGGCCAGGTCGTTCATGCATAGTAGCGTACTGGAATGCTCGGGACCCAGCACGCGACGCTTGATCTCCAGGTTCTGGCTGAACAACGCTTCGGCCTGCGCGTACTTGCCCTCGGCGGTGTAGATGTTGGCCAGATTGTTCATCGACAACAGCGTGCTGGAATGCTCGGGGCCCAGTACGCGGCGTTGGATCTCCAGGCTCTGGCTGTCTAGCGCCTCGGCCTGCGCGAACTTACCCTGCGCGTAGTAAACGTTGGCAAGACTGTTGGTGGACAACAAAGTGCTGGAATGCTCGGGACCCAGCACGCGGCGCTTGCTTTCCAGGGTCTGGCGGAACAAGGCTTCGGCCTGCGTGAACTTGCCCTCGGCGTAGTAGTCTGCCGCTAGATTGTGCATGGACATCAGCGTGTCGGGATGTTCGGAGCCCAAGACGCGGCGCCTGATCTCCAGGGCCTGGCTGTGGATCGCCTCGGCCTGTGGGTACTTACCCTGTACGTTGTAGTCGGAGGCCAGATTGTTCATGGACAACAGCGTATCGGGATGTTCGGAACCTAATACACGACGGCTGATCTCCAGGGCCTGGTAGTCGAGCGCCTCGGCCTGCGGGTACTTGCCCTGCTGGTAGTAGACGCTGGCCAGATTGTTCATGGAATACAGCGTGTCGGCATGCTCGGAACCTAATACACGACGGCTGATCTCTAGGGTCTGACCGAGAAGCGCCTGCGCCTCGGCATACTTGCCCTGCAGATAGGCACCACGTCCAAGGCGACTCATTGTTTTGAGGGTCTTGGGATTCGCTGTCCCCAGCAATCGGCGTTGTATTTCCAGCGCACGCTCCAATTGCGTCCGCGCCTCGGGGTACAGCCCGAGGTCGAGGTAGGTCTGCCCGATGGTGGCCCGAACGGCAGCCTCCACTTCGGGTTGCTGACCGAATTTTCCCGGGATTCGGGCGGCTGCCCGGTCCAACGCGGTCCGTACCTTCAGGTCCGGATCAGGTTTGGCGCTCGACGACGACTGATTGGCTGCGCTGGCCTGCGCCAGCAGATCGTTTTGCAGGAAGTCGTCCACCGCCTTGGCCGCCGCCGCTTCCTGATCGGCCCGTTGGCGCTGCTCGACGGCCGCGCTTTCCGCCGCCCGCGCGCGCACTGCTTCCCAAGTGCTCACGACAACGCCAGCGGCAAGCACAAGGAACACCGCCGCCGTTCCAGCCACCACCGCTTTGTGCCGCCGCGCGAATTTCTGAAGCTGGTACCTGGTGCTCGGCGGTCGCGCCGTGATGGGCTCATCCGAGAGATATCGGCGAATGTCTGCCGCCAACTCAGCGGCCGACGCATATCGGCGCGTCTTATCTTTTTCGAGCGCTTTGGAGACGATGGTTTCCACATCGCCACGGCAGCGACGATCCATGGAACTCAGCGGCGCCGGATCTTCTTCCCGAATGGCCTGCACCACTTCATGAACCGCTTTTCCATGGGTCGTATAGGGCAACTTGCCCGCCAATATTTCATATAAGATGACCCCCAGCGCGTATACATCGCTGCGAATGTCCAGGGCGAGAGGATCGGCCAGCACCTGCTCGGGACTCATGTAGGCCAGCGTACCGATCAGTTGTCCCAGATCGGTCTGACGCGTGGCCTGGGCATCCGAGTCGGTCACGCGCGCCACTCCAAAATCCAGGATTTTGGGTTGCCCGGTCTCGTCCACCAGAATGTTTCCGGGCTTCAGATCCCGATGAATGATGCCACGCTGATGAGCGTGATTCACCGCGTCGCAGATTCGCGCCATGAGTTCCATGCGCGACCGAATGTTCAGATGCCGTTCGGCGGCGTACTCCATCAGGGGTCGGCCCTGAATAAACTCCATCGCAAAATAAGGTTGCGGGCCCAAGCCGGTGTCGGCGGTTCCGGCCTCATAGATCTGCGCGATTCCAGGATGTTGCAAGCGGCCAAGCGCTTGGGCTTCCTGCTCGAAACGGCGCAGCAACTGGTCATTGGCAACGCCCAGCTTGATTACCTTCAAAGCCACGATGCGGTTGGGGTTCTGCTGCTCGGCCTGATACACGGTTCCCATGCCGCCCTCTCCCAGCAAGGCGAGAATGCGATAGGCGCCGATGCTGGAAGGGGCAGAGCGAGAATCACGCCAGAGCGGCTGCGGAGTGAACGCCGCATGGCCGGTCGCCGTCGGTTGCCAATCCGGACCGAGTTTGTCCTCCGCATTAGGCTTTGCGCTCATTCACACGGTCCTCTTCGGCACCAGGATTCGAATAGAAAAATTATACTCCTAGGTCTGTCCAGGGCGTCGCTAATGCGACGGAACGTCTGCAGAAACTCAAGAATCGGCGTCTCTCTAGCCGCGATGTTTTGTCGGGCTATAAAAAGGAACTCGCCTGCCGTTGGCCTTCCCCCGGACCTCCCACATAATCGCCGGAATTTGCAACAGAATCCTTGTGATCAAACCGCCGCGGAGGCTTTCGTGCTGGTGTCCTTTTTTATATTCCCGACAAAATGAAGGTTGCGATTTCCTCGTTCGGTTGATCTACTCTGGGCCGGGTCGATACAGCGTGGATGGCCTCATCGCGTGGAGAGCCGGCCTCTTACTCCTCTCTGGCGGCGCAGCGTTTACTAATCCATCCGGACGTATAGCTACGGGATGATGTCTCGCAAACAGCGGAACGATATGGGACGTTAAGGGCACTCGTCGCCAAAGGCACGTCCGCGGATAGCCGTTACACGGCCGGTGGACGTATCGGTCCGTTGAAGACGGGTCCTTTTTCGGGATACCTCAAGATGTCATAGAAATGTTTCTACAGAGAACTCTCCACAAAAACATGTAAGATAAGGCCATGGCGAGAGCGCTCTCGGTTCTGCTTTTATTCAGCGGAATTCTGTCTGCTGATGACATCTCTGACAGAAAAGCGATCGATACGATTATCGGGTCGCTGTTTTCCCCGCAGGTTCGGTCTGATCCGCAACGGATGGCTGAGTTGACGACTTCGGATTTTGATGGCGGTCTCGATTTGATACCTGTCCGTACAGTCTGGTGCGAAATAAGCTGCGAAAGCTTCAGGATACGCTCTCTGAAATTCGTGACAACCGACGTTGCTGTCGTCGACGGCGAAACAACAATGGGTAGCGCGTCGTTGTCAGGTGCTGTGTCGTTGTCGAAATGGCTGATGATTCTGAAGCGAGATGCCGCTGGCTGGCGAATTTCGTCGATACGCTACTTCGGTCCCACGTCATTCCTGCCCGGCAATCGGCTAGCGGGCAATTAAAACAAAAGGACGGTTTCTTGTCTCAGACCGGTAATTCTTGAGACTGTCCTCGAAGGCGCGTCAATGGCGGCTTTCGGGGTCTCACATTTCAGCGCGGGCGGCTGCCGATTTGAAGGCCACCAGGACGTATCGTCGCCTATGCTCCGATGTGCCTTGCCAGGGAACGCGAGCCTGATAAGAACAATTATCGGCACTCGCATGCAAGGTGCATTCGTGACTAGGCCGTTTTACGTCAACTTAACACCGAACGGGCCACCTTCCGAATAGGGCCATTCTCCGCCATGTTGGCGTGAAGAAGGCAGCTTCCCGGCAGCCTCGTCCTTGGTGCTTCGATGCGATTCACTCTTTTATCGAGGCGCAAATCAGTCCGCCTATTGCTTTCCGAGGTGCGCACGGTCCCTTTCGTTTTCCGTGCAAACATACTCCAGAACGTCGCTATCCGGTAGTAGCACTTCAGTCGTCTTTGCGGTAAACGGTTTCGTGTACATTTTGGGATCGTCGATAGTCAATTCCAAATCCATATGGCCGAAATCGCGCCTCCGGAACCGTTCGCGAATCCGCAGCTCCTCGCTTTGCGGATGTCCCGAGGCATCTAGCCAGCCCTGGTCGTTGAATCCCGCCGAATCCACGACGAGCGTGTCACCCTCCCAGTGGCCGACCGAATAGCCCATCCACGTCGGTTGCGGATCATCTGGAAGCTTGCGGCCATCTGTGTATATCTGACGGTACGTGTTGCTCTCTTCATAGAGCATTGCCATCACTCCGCGTGTTTGAATGATTTTAAACGGAAGGTAGTTATCAAGGTCGCCGCGCGGAATGCCCTGCGGAACGCAGCGCGTGGACGGACTCTCCAGGTTCGAGTGTTTGCGAAACAAAGCAGCGGCTTCGGGCCGCATCGGCGATTCTTCTGGTTTGAAATCTGCCAGGATGTCCAGGAAATATTTCGAGAACATTCGTGGGTCGTCTCCCGGCACGATGTTCTTGAATACGCCAAACAGCCGCTCATTTTCGCCTGGCGGCGCATACGCCGCCTGCCACACACCCGACAGGTCCGGTTTGCCATTGGACGCTCTCGGCGGTTTGGCCGCCAGGTTTGGCGTGCCATCGTGGGTCCGGGGCGTTCCGGGCGTCGGGTAGTGCAGCCACTGAGCGTGGCTGCTCATAGCCAGGCATACGAATAGACCGGCCACTCGCGGACTCGACATCTTCGGCCTCCGTGAACTTCAATGCTAATGTAGCGTTCAAGAGCCGTTGATGGCAACCTGTTGCACGCCGGAATCCTCTAATCGCGAATCGTCATAAGGGGATGGATTGACGCTAAGCTTTGTTGGCGACCTCGCGCGGCCGAGTGGGTTATGTCTTGCACGAAACCCAGATGAGCGAGAAGTCGCCTATCGGTTGATTTGGCCTGATATTCGCCATTATCGGAAGGTATTCTGGATCGGTTCTTCGTCGCGACACCTCGCTCCGTTCGCCCGTTGCTCCATCGCGAACTGGCGGGGGCGGAAATTGCGGTCAGCCGTCGAGCGACAGCCCGTATGCTCTGATGTGTTCTCTGTCAACACAGTCTGCATCTCTTCGCTAGGGACGCGCTGCATAAGTTCTTCTTCGAGGCGACCAGGTTTTCATCGCTAAGTGAAACCAGCAAAGACCGAAACGCCTCGTCAAGACTCGCGCCAGTGAGGCGGACGTGTTCTTTAACACGCGCCAGGAAGCATTCGACAGTGAGAGGCAGTTCAGTGGACCGTTCAAGCATCGCCAGCCTGCGCTTTGCGCTTAGCAGCATCAGCTCCCTCCCGTCACTAGCTCTTTTTCATTTGCTTGGATGCCTCGGTGGCTCGCTCCAGTTCCGACAGACGCGCCTCGATGTCTTCAATCTCGATCGCCTTGGCTGCGTGGTTGAAGATCGAATCGGCCGCCCGTACTCGTACGGACGCCGGCATGCTCGCATCGCTCATTATCTTTAGCAGCGTCGTGGCCGCCGCCGAAGTGCCTTGCTGGAGCCGCGCGATGGACTGTCCGAACGCTGCCCGCCGAGCTTCCCTGTACGCGGTGTCGAACTTCATTTGGGTCAGCAAAGCCGCTATAGCCTCCTCCTTCTTGCGACCGAATTTTGTACCGTGGCCTACCATCTGACGCAATCTGGCACGATCTGCCCGGCTTCGACCGCATCGCCCTTCCATCGCCTTCTGCGATTTGCAGCCGAATCCACTTGCTTTCCTGGCGCACCGGAATGATCCATGTCGTGACTGCAGTGATTACCGCAGAAGGAGAAAACATGATTTCGATTGCGGAAGAAACGGCCGCCTCCCCGGCTCAACCTACAGAGGGAAAGCACAAAGCCGCGAGAAAGGCTAGCCGTGCTCCACAGGGCGCCAAGGTTGCGAAGAAGAAGGGAAAGTCGGCTAAGAAGGCTACCCCAGCGAAGAAAGCGCACAAGGGCGCGAAGAATGCCAAATCCGCCCGCGAGGGCAGCAAGACCAACCAGGTCCTGGAACTGCTGAAACGGCCCGGAGGCGTCACGGTCAAGGAGTTGATGAAAGCGACCGGCTGGCAGCTGTTTCGTTCACGTTGGCACCTCGGCGTCTCCAAAAAAGTGAAAGCCCGCGCAGTCAGTGATGGCGCAGGCTTATGTCTTGGCGTAAGTGCTCTATTGTTGGTCGTTAGCGACCGGCAACGACGTAGCAGCCGCCCCGGTTCGAAAATTCAAATGCAACGGCTAGGGACCACCGACCTATCTCTCAACAGGCGCGACACAACGCGTCGGTGCGCGAACGTGGACAGACTACGAACCGTGGGCTAGTTTCTTCCGGCGCGTCGCACGTTGTCACTTGTAGTCACTCAACGCCCGTAAGTTGTAGAGGAATTGGTAGCGCTAACGGGAATCGAACCCGTATTTAAGCCTTGAGAGGGCTCCGTCCTAACCGTTAGACGATAGCGCCGCCTGGCGGGAACTCCATTATACCCCGTGCCTTCCAGCCTGTTAAACTGAAATTTCGCGCGACCCCGCTCCGGGTGTCGTCCGAATCAACGGAAGGTAAACGACTCCCATGATTTCCGCAACACAGCTACGTCCGGGCATGGTGATCAAGTTCAACAACGAACTGTACTCCATCTCTAAGATGACCCATCGTACGCCGGGCAATCTTCGCGGCTTCGTCCAAGTCAAGATGCGCAGCCTGCGCAGCGGCACGATGACCGAACACCGCTTCTCTTCGGAAGATCGCGTCGACAAAGCGGCGCTCGAAGAGCAGGAAATGGAATATTTGTACGACGACGGTGAATACTACTATTTCATGAACACCGAGAACTTCGAGCAGATGCACCTTACCCGCGATATTCTGGGCGACGCCATCGAGTTTCTGGTGCCGCAGTTGAAGGTCAACATCGAGTTCTATGAAGGCAAGGCCATGAGTGTGGAACTGCCGCCCACCGTGGATCTTACCGTGGTTGAGACTGAGCCCGGGCTCAAGGGTGCGTCCGTATCCGACGTCACCAAGGCCGCGAAACTGGAAACCGGGCTGGTGGTGCAAGTGCCGCCGTTCATCAATGAAGGCGAAAAAATCCGCGTCAGCACTTCCGAAGGCACCTACCAGGAGCGCGCCTAGCTGCTCTTACGCCGCCAAATTCACAAGCTCATAGCTGGTGCTTCGGCCGCCAGCTCCTCCGCGCGCCAGGATTCCACGATCTAACAAATTAAGGATGTCGCGTAGCGCGGTGTCCTGCGAGCAATCCGTGAGTTTGGCGTACTTCGACGTCGTCAGTTTTCCTTCGAACCCGTCGAGTAGCCGGTTCACAATATTGCGCTGGCGATCGTTCAATGGCGTGGCGGCAAACGTCTCCCAGAAACGCGCTTTCGCCAGGATCGCTTTCAGTGCAGTCTGTGCTCCGTCGATGGCACGGCCCAAACACCCCAGAAACCAGTCCATCCACGGTGTGATGTCCATACCTCCGCGCTGAGTTTGTTCCAAAATATCGTAGTAATCGTTTCGCTCCTGCCGGATTTGCGCCGGCATGCTGTAAAAACGCTGCGGACTGCCTTCCGATCGAGCCAGCGCCATATCGGCGATTGCGCGTGCGATCCGTCCGTTGCCATCATCGAACGGATGAAGCGTCACAAACCATAGATGCGCGAGCGCAGCCTTCATCACCGCGTCGCCCTGAGCGCGCGCGTTGAACCACTTGAGAAACTTCTTCGTCTCACCGGGTAGCCGCGCCGCCGCCGGCGCTTCAAAGTGAACCTTCTCGCGGTGCGATGGACTCGAAACCACCTGCATTGGCCCAGTGGCGTCATCCCGCCAGCGGCCGGTTTTGATTTTGCGCATACCACCGCGGCCGGTTGGAAAAAGCGATGCTTGCCAGCCGAACAGCCGGCGCGCGGTGAGCGGCTGGTCATACTTACCGGTGGCGTCCAGCATCATTTCCACCACGCCTTCCACATTGCGATCCGCCGGTTTCAGAGCGCCGATGTCGACACCGAGTTTGCGCGCGATCGACGAGCGCACCTGCTGGAGGTCCAGGCGCTCGCCCTCGATTTCGCTGCTTTTGATCACATCGGAGGTGAGAGTCTGGAGCACCGCTTCGGTCCGCAGCGTGAACCCGAGCGCTTCCATGTGGCCGATCAGACGGCCTTGCCGGAGGCGCACCGCGGCCAAAGGCTCGGCGAGCCGTTCGCGATCCCACTGGAAGTGGGGCCAGTCCTTCAGATCGTGGATGTATATTCTCCGCATCTTCTGCGTGGATTATAACGCCGATTCGCCGCATCCGCAATTATATTCACCGCAGAAAATGCGGCGAATAGGCGGTATAATCTCCGCCTCCCTTTGCTCGTTCTTGTGTTTCCAGTCACTTACGCCAGGCGCGGTTCCGGAGATCTGGTGCCGATTTTAGAAAACTGCTATGCTTGAATTTGTCCTCGTAGAGGCGCGGCGGCCATCAGTAGCCAGAGGCGCGATTCCGGAAGTTCGGAGCGCTGGTGAAAGGGGCCGGTAACATCTCCGCCGAAATCGGCCGTGGCAGCTTTCGCCCGGCACGATTGGGGGGCCAGGCTAACACCTGCCCACTGTCATCCGGATCTCTAGGACTCGAGATCGGATGGAGCGCTACCGGGAAGCACGCAAGCCGTCCGCGTGTCCTTCCTTCTCCATCCCTCTCGATAGCCGATTGGCGCAGTTGATGGGCCTACTTGATGGTAATGACATGAACGTTTTCGAACTCACACGGTCGCTGGTGGACATCGAGTCCATCACCGAGAACGAAGAACAGATGGGTCATGTGCTCTTCGCTCACGTCACCGAAATGGCCGCGCGGTATGGCGGGCATGCCGAATTGATGCCAGTGGAGCCTCGGCGCAACAACGTTCTTGCCTGGTGGGGCGAGCCGACGGTCACGCTTTCCACTCACATGGACACCGTGCCGCCGTTCTTTCCCTCGCGCGAAGACGACCAGCACATCTGGGGTCGGGGCGCTTGCGACACCAAAGGCATTATTGCGGCGATGATCTTCGCGGCGCGCGAACTGCTCGAAGCAGGCCGGACGAATCTGGCGCTGCTATTCGTGGTGGGTGAGGAGCGCAACAGCGCGGGAGCGTGGGCGGCCGCCCGATCGCCACGCGGCTCAAAATTCCTGATCAACGGCGAGCCCACGGAAAACAAGCTCGCGATCGGAGCCAAAGGCGCGCTACGCCTCGAACTGGAAGCACATGGACGCATGGCGCACTCCGCATATCCCGAGCTTGGGGAATCGGCCATCGAGAAGCTGCTCGATGCGCTCGAGGAAGTCCGCCGTGTGCCACTTCCCGCGGATGAAATTCTCGGTGCGAGCACGCTCAACATCGGCACCATGTCGGGAGGCCGCGCGCCCAATGTCATTCCCGATCACGCGCAAGCCGAGCTGTTCATCCGCCTGGTGGACAGCGGCGACGCGACGCTCCGAGCCATGAAAGAGGCCGTGAACGGCAAAGTCGAAGTTCGAGAAGCTCTCAGGATCCCGGCGCAGTTGCTGGGATCCTTGCCGGGCTATGAAACCACCGTGGTCTCGTTTACCACCGATATTCCCGCGCTCGGTGAAGCCTGGGGCAAGCCGTACCTGATCGGTCCCGGCTCCATTCACGTCGCCCACACGAGCGAGGAGCGAATCCCGAAATCTCAGATCTTGGAAGCAGTACAAATCTACAAACGAATGGTCCAGCAACTTTTATGAACGAAAACAGAATCCCCGTCGGAATCCTGGGCGCCACCGGCATGGTGGGGCAGAGCTTCGTCAACTTCCTTCAAAACCATCCTTGGTTTGACATCGCGTGGTTAGGAGCGAGCGATCGCTCGGCCGGCAAGCCCTATCGCGAAGCCACCAACTGGCGCTTGGATGGCATCATGCCCGCGGCCGTGCGGCAAATGGAAGTGCGGGAGTGCAAGCCCCAAGACAGTAAGACGGGGGCCGCGCCGCGGCTAGTGTTTTCCGCAATGGACGCTTCCGTCGCCACCGAGATCGAGCGCGAGTTTGCCATGGCCGGCCACGTGGTGGTCTCGAATTCCCGCAACCATCGCATGGAGCCGGATGTCCCGCTGCTGATTCCTGAAATCAATCCCGACCATCTGAAAATCATTCCGCACCAGCAGCGCGCGCGCGGCTGGAAAGGACAGATCGCCACGAATCCGAACTGTTCCACCATGGTGCTGGCGCTGGCGCTCGCGCCGCTGAAACCGTTCGGGATTACGCGAGTTGTCGTTACCACCATGCAAGCCATTTCGGGCGCCGGTTATCCAGGCGTGGCTTCCATGGACATCAACGCCAATGTGATTCCTTTCGTCGGAGGCGAAGAAGAAAAGATGCAGCAGGAGACGCAGAAGATCCTGGGCGATTTCACCGCCGAGGGCCTGCGTCCTTTGAGAGCCAAGGTGAGTGCGCACTGCAATCGTGTACCTGTGGTGGATGGCCATACCGTGACGGTGAGCGTGGAGTTCGAACGCAAGCCAAGCAAAGACGAGCTGCTCCGCGCGCTGGTGAATTATCGGAGCGTTCCGCAGGAGCGCAAGCTTCCGAGCGCGCCGCCGCAGCCGGTAATTTATATGGAGGAAAATGACCGGCCCCAGCCTCGCCGCGACGCTGAGCGGGAGCGCGGTATGGCCGTGTTTGTTGGCCGCCTGCGCGAATGTCCGGTGCTCGATTACAAGTTCGTCGCCCTCGGACACAACACCATTCGCGGGGCTGCCGGCGCGGCGGTTTTGAACGCGGAGTTGATGTATTCGGAAGGCCTGCTGGACTGATGATCGTCATGAAATTCGGCGGAACTTCGGTCGAATCCGCCGAAGCCATCCAGCGCGTCACCGGAATCGTCAAATCGCGGCTCGGCCGCAAGCCGATCGTCGTTGTCTCCGCGATGGGCAAGACCACCAACCGTCTTCTGAAGATCGCCGATCTCGCGGTCTCCGGCCAGCGTGACGAAGCATTGCGCGAATTGATGTCGCTGCGCGATTTTCATCTTCGCGAATCGGGTATGGAGCGTACCGTCGACGAGCATTTCCAGGAACTGTCGGAATTGGTGAAAGGCCTGGCGGTTCTGGGCGAGCTGACGCCTCGTTCCATCGATGCCATCTCCAGTTTCGGCGAACGCCTGTCCAGCCTGATCGTCACCAATTATTTTCAGCATCACGGCCTGAACGCGGTACATGTCGATTCGCGCAAGGTGATCGTTACCGATCATCGCCATACACAGGCCATTCCGCTGTTCGATCAAACCTACGCCAAGCTATCGGCCGCCATCCCTCCACTGGTAAAACAACAAGTCGTCGTCATGGGTGGCTTCATCGCGTCCACTGAAAATGGCGTCACCACGACGCTTGGCCGTGGCGGATCGGACTTCACGGCGTCTATCGTGGGCGCCGGCATCGGAGCGGAAGAAATCCAAATCTGGACGGACGTCGACGGCATGCTCACGGCCGACCCCAACGTGATCCCGAACGCCCATCGGGTGAAGGTGATCTCGTTCACCGAGGCCGCCGAACTGGCTTATTTCGGCGCTAAGGTTCTCCATCCCGCCACGGTAATGCCCGCGATCGACCGCAATATCCCTGTGATGATCCTGAATTCGCGGCGGCCGCAGGTGGAAGGCACGCGCATCCAGTCCGAAGCAGTTCCGAGCAAGAATGTGGTGAAGTCCATCGCCTGCAAAGGCCGGGTGATGGTGCTGAACATCCGGTCCACGCGCATGTTCATGGCGCATGGATTTATGCGGCGCATCTTCGAGGTGTTCGATCGCAACCAGACTTCCGTGGACATGGTGGCGACCTCCGAAGTTAGCGTTTCGCTGACCATCGATCAGCCCGAGCGCGTGGAAGCGATCGCGGCCGAGTTGCGGGAGTTCTCCGAAGTCTCAGTGGACGAAAATCAGGCTATCATCTGCATTGTGGGTGAAAACATCCGCCACACTCCGGGCGTGGCCGCGCGTGTGTTTAACGCGCTCGGCGGCATCAATGTCCGAATGCTGTCGCAGGGCGCCTCGGCGTTGAATATTGGATTCGTGGTCGCGGGCGCCGATCTCGCGGCTGCCGTTCAAGCTCTGCACACGGAGTTTTTCACCGATCTCGATCCGGCGGTCTTTGCATGACTAATCTAGGAATGAGCAACCCAGGAATGAGCAACCCGGATGCCTAATTTGGCCATCGTCGGTTACGGCAAGATGGGGCGATTGATCGATCAGCTTGCTCCCGAGTACGGCTTCACTGTCACCGCGCGCATCGATGTCGATCGCGACGAATCGCTCGCTGGCGCCGACGTCGCAGTCGAATTCTCGGTGCCATCGGCGGTGCTCGGCAACATCGGGAAAGTGGCGGCGCATCGCATCCCGATGGTGGTCGGAACAACCGCCTGGCTCGCGCATTTGGCCGAAGCCAAAGCGCTGATCGAAACAAACAACAGCGCTCTTGTTTGGAGCCCGAACTTCTCAGTCGGCGTCAATGTCTTCACGCGCCTGGTATCGGAAGCCGCGCGCCTGCTGGCGAACGAAAAAGAATACGGCGCCTGGGCTTGGGAGATCCATCACATCACCAAGAAAGACGCGCCCTCTGGCACGCTCATCCAACTGGTGGATCGGATGAAGGCGGCCGGTTATACCCGCAACATCGATACCAGTTCCAGCCGCGCTGGCGCGCATCCGGGCACTCACGAGATTGGTTTCGATTCCGCCGCCGACACCATCACGCTGCGTCACACCGCGCGCAGCAGGGAAGGGTTCGCCCGTGGCGCTCTGAAAGCGGCAAAATGGATTATTGGGCGCAAAGGATGCTACGAATTTAGCGAAGTTCTTTTTGGAGCCTGAAAGGTTTTTTGGAGCCTGCAAGTTTTTTGGAGCCTGGAAAGTTTTTTGGAGGGAGACATGTTGTTTCAAGGTTGCGGCACTGCCATGGTTACGCCGTTCCACAAGGACGGGTCACTCGACGAGCACTCGCTGCGGTCGCTGGTGAGGCGGCAGATCGAAGATGGCATCAACTTCCTGGTGCCCTGCGGGACGTCCGGCGAGAGTCCCACGCTTACGCATAAGGAGCACCTGCGCGTGGTGGAGATCACGCTCGAAGAAGCCAAAGGCAACGTACCGGTGCTCGCGGGCGCGGGCGGTTACAACACGGCGGAAGTGATCGAACTGGCCAAGCAGATCAAGGTCATGGGCGCCGATGGCATTCTGTCCGTCACGCCGTATTACAACAAGCCGACGCAGGAAGGCTTATATCAGCACTACCAGGCGATCGCATCCGCCGTGAAGCTGCCCATCATCGTATATAGCGTGCAAGGCCGCACCGGTGTGAACGTGGAGCCGGCCACGCTGCGGCGGCTTTCCGAGATCGATTACATCGTAGGCGTCAAGGAAGCATCGGGCAACATCAGCCAGATGGCGCAGGTGGTGCAACAGGTGCCGTCTAACTTCGCCGTGCTGTGCGGAGATGACTCCATCAGCATTCCGCTGATCGCCCTCGGTGGTCACGGCGTGGTGTCGGTGGTCTCCAACGAAATTCCACGCGAGTTCACGCAGCTCATCCAGCGCGCTCTGGCGAATGATTTCGTGGGCGCTCGCGAGCTGCAACGCAAATACCTGCCGCTGATGGAAGTGAACTTCGTTGAATCGAACCCCATTCCCGTGAAGGCGGCGATGGCGCTGATGGGATTGCTAGAGCCGGTGTGGAGGCTGCCGTTGTGTCCGCCGAATCCCGCGAATCTCGCGAAGATCGAGAAGGTACTTGAGCCGCTCGGTCTGCTGGCCGGCCGGAGCGTGCATGCAGGCTGAGATCGAAAAACTTTTTGACGAGAAACCTCAGACTTATACCGACGAACATTTCGATCTCTTTCAGCGCTTCAAGCAGGCTTTGAACTCCGGCGGCGTTCGCGCGGCTGAGCCAGACAATTCCACCAAAACCGGATGGCGCGTGAACGCGTGGGTGAAAAAAGGAATCCTGTTGGGATTTCGTATGGGCGCGGTGGTCGATATGTCGATCAACCCCACGCGTCAGCCGTGGTTCGATAAAGCAACGTTTCCAGTGCAGCACATAACTGCCGATCGCGGCATTCGCATCGTTCCCGGCGGCTCCAGTATTCGCGACGGCTGCTATATCGGTAAAGGTGTGACGTGCATGCCGCCGATGTATATCAACACCGGGAGCTGGGTGGGCGATGGTTCCATGATCGATTCGCACGCGCTGGTGGGAAGCTGCGCGCAAGTGGGGTCGAATTGCCACATTTCGGCCGCCGCGCAGATCGGCGGGGTGCTGGAGCCGGTGGGCGCGCTTCCGGTGATCATCGAAGATGAGGTGCTGATGGGCGGCAATACGGGAGTCTACGAAGGCACCGTGGTGAAGCGGCGCGCGGTCCTGGGCTCAGGTGTCATTTTGAATCGCTCGACGCCGGTGTACGATGTCGCGCGCGGCCAGATCCATCGGGCCACCGATGAGGATCCGCTAGTGATTCCCGAGGGCGCGGTGGTGGTTGCCGGCTCGCGCGCCATCACGTCCGGGCCGGGACTCGATTGGGGTTTGTCGTTGTACACGCCGGTGATCGTGAAGTATCGCGATTCGAAGACCGACACCAAGATTCAACTGGAACACTTGCTCAGATAGTCCAACGTGGCGCGGGCCGTTTTCTCCCAAGAGAACTGCGCGGCGCGGCGTTGAGCGGCCTCGGTCGAGATTTTGCCGGATGCGAGCAGTAGCAACGCGTCGCGGATTTCGCGGTCGTTCTCGGGATCGAAAAAGTGGACCGTCGATCGCGCGATCTCACGCAGCGGCGGGATGTCGGAACAGGCCACCGGAACACAGGCCGCCATCGCTTCCAGCACTGGCATTCCGAATCCTTCGAATGTAGAGGGGAAGATCAATCCCAGCGCACAACGGTAGAGTTCGTAGAGTTGCTCGCGCGGAATCCAGCCCCGGATGTGAACGGAGGGACCGGCCAGGCTCTCCACCTCTTGAGCCGCGAACCCTTTCACCCCTGTCAAGATCAACGGAGGCGGATTCTTCATTTGGCCGTGAACGCGCAACATGCGCTGCAGGTTCTTGTGCGGGTGCGTGGTGGATACGCAGAGTAGATAATTGGTGGGTTCGCGGCGCTGGGCAATTTCAAAGAACTCGCGTTCCACGCCGTGATGGATCACTTCCGAAGCCGTGCTGTAGTAGCGCCACAAATCGTCATGAGTGGCCACCGATACCGCGATCGCCCCGCGCGACCGCCGCGCCGCGGCCCATACCAGGAAGTTCCAAAATGGCAGATCGAACCAGCGAAAGTATTCCGGATGCCGCTTATGCTGCAGATCGTGGAATACGGTGACCATCGGACAGCGGCACAGCAGTGGCGCCGTAAATCCGGGATTGAACAAAACGTTCAACCGATGTTTGTGCGCCGCAAACGGTAGGGCCAGCTGCTCCCAAAGAATGCGCGCGGCCCGAAATCTTGCGCCGACCGGCTGCGCCACGTGCGAGAAGTTCGGGCGATCCGGCGTCAAGCCGGCCCCGGTCTCACGGTTGGTGAAGATGATGTATTGGTTTTCCGAATCGATATTAGCCAGCGCGCTCAGCAGGTTTCGTAGATAAATCTCGGTGCCTCCAACGCCTCCGGGAATGAGGTACAGGGCGTTCACGCCGATCCGGATCATGGATTGGGTTGGCTACTGGCATTGGGCTGGCTCTCGATGGCCATGCCAGCCAAAGCCTCCCGTGCTGGCTCATTATTCCGATCGAGCGCCAACACATGCTGATAATCTTCCCGCGCCTGCGCCTTGTCGCCCTGGTTGAAATGAACACCGCCGAGATAGTAGTAAGTCATGGCGAAATCGGGATCCAGCCGCTGCGCGGTCGCCAAAGCGTCCAAGGCTTCCGGATATTTGCCTACTTTTCCGTACTCCCGGCCGAGCTGTGAATAAGTGTGCGCGCTAGGATGTAGAGACGCCGCCTGCTGAAATTTCGCGATGGCTTGCTGCGAGTTGCCGGCGCAATCATAGGCCAAAGCCCAATCGAGCAGCAGATCGTACGTGGGCGGTTCGAGCGCGGCGGCCTTTTGGTATTCGTCGACGGAATCGGCGCAAGCGGCCGCGTGAAAATCGGCCAGCGCCAACTGGAACCGGGGGCGCAATTTCCGCGGCGATTTGGCTACGGCATCCTTCCAGATGTCGATCTCGCTGCCCCACAGCAGATTTCGCTGGTATGTGATGGCGCCTTCGATCACCAACACCAGTGCCAGCGCACCGACGAACGCGTTCCTGGGCGCTTTCCAGCGCCGCACGAACTCCACGGTGATGAGCAATAGTCCAATGAAGGGCAGGTACAGGCGGCGCTCGGCCATCGGATCTCGGATCGGCACGAAGCTCGAAGTGGGGGCTAGCAGAAGCAGGAACACGAACCAACCGTATGAAGCGACCGGATAGCGGCGCCGGTAGATCCAGGCCAGTACACTGAGGGCGAGTAACGCGGCCAGTCCAACGATCGCGCCATGAGAAGTAATGCTCTGCGAAATATAGATATCCGGGTCGAGATTCTGCCCGATCGGAACAATATATAGGCGAATATAGTCCCAAATGACGCGGCATTCAGTGAAGAAATACTGATACCAGGTCAGGCCCTGCATCTGGAAGCCGGCGGTTGGGTTCGCGCCCAGAATTCTGAATATATTCGCTAATGCAAATATGGCGCCGGCCGCGATAGGCAGGTACAATTTCCAGTTGCGCCATATAACGGCAAGGGAGAATTCAAAGTTCCAATAATAATCGGTCAGAAGGAACAGCGCGGGGAGCACGGCGGTGTGCTCCTTGGACAACGCGGCCGCGGCAAACAGCGCCAGCAGTGCGAGAATTCGAGCGATCGATACAGTGGCGCCGGTGCGATACAGAAAAACGACCAGCGCCGCCAGAACGAAGAACACGCTCAGCGTTTCCGATCGGCTGGCCACATAGCTGACCGATTCGGTTTGCAACGGGTGGAGCAGGAAGATCCCCGCGGCAAACAGCGACAAGATCCGGGCGCGCGATTCCTCTACGCTGGCCCAAGCGAGCACTTTTCGGATGGCAAGGAACGTGAAAATCGTGTTGAAGAAATGCAAGAGCACATTGACCGCGTGATAGCCAAATGTACTCCGCGCGCCGGCTTCCTGGTAGTTCAGCCAGAAGGTGAACGTGAGCAGCGGCCGTAGGCGCGTTATCCAGCCGTGGAGCGGAAGATTGGCTGCGTTCGGAGCCATGTAAGTCAAACTCATGTCGTCCAGCAGAAATGGGCCATGGATGGCCGGCCAATATACTTCGAACGCGGCGAATAGCGCGACAACCAGGCTTGCCACGTACACCCAAGTCCACGGATCGGTGCGCGGCTCTGCCATCACCACCGCGGGCACGGAGCGTTTCGATTTTTTGGTCTTGCTAGTTTTCATTTCTGTCTTGCAACTGAAACTCAACAATCGCGAGCCGCTGGGCCATCGCGATATTGGCATCCTTCAAGTCGGAAATAACCACCGAAAGCCGATAGATCACGATAACGAACACGCAGAAGATCAGGAGCAAGAGGGCCAGCGGAGGGTCGGCAAGCCCCAATTGGCGGGCGATCCAGTTGAGCGCGGCCGAAGAACGCGAAAGCACCAGCAGAATGACCGCGGCCGCCAGCCAGCTTGCCGAATACTCCACCCGGATGTGCGACCGGCGGACGGAGAACAGAACCAGTGCCATCAACAGGACGCTGAGAACCGTAGTTACATTCAGTAGACGCTCCATGATGTTTCCTACTCTGGCGGGGAATCCTTTCTTCGGCGGCCTTCGAATTTCAGAACGTTGACAAAAACACCCAGCAGAACGTGAAAGATGTAATATAGCGATTTTACCGCGGTGATGGTGCTGCGGCCAGTCTTGCGCGGCCGCATCCGGCAAGGCACTTCCTGGAACTGGAAGCGTTTGCGTTGCAAAACAACGAGTGCTTCGATTTCCGGATATTCCAACGGAAAACTGACGGTGAAAACTTGTAATGCCTGGCGGTTTACGCCAACAAATCCCGAAGTCGGATCGCGCACCGGCTTGCCCAGGATGGGCCGGAGCACCAGCCGAAAGAACCAAATGCCCAGGGCGCGAACGGGGCTGGTGTAGCCGGTGTTGGCGTAGTCGCCATTGCCATCCTGAAATCGCGAGCCGATCACCATGTGGCATCCAGTTTCACGCAGGGTCTGGAACAGAGCCGGTATGTACTTGGGGTCGTGCTGGCCGTCGCCGTCGACGCGAATCACATATTCGTAGCCGAGCTCGTAGGCCAGTTTGTATCCGGCCTGGAGGCCTCCTCCGAGTCCCAAATGATAGGGCAAGCGCAGGACGTCGGCGCCGGCCGAGCGCGCGCGTTGGTCCGTGCCGTCGGTGGACGCGTCGTCGACAACCAGAACCGGGACGTCGGGCACCACGTCTCGGACTTCCCGGATTACGCCGGCGATCGCGCCAACCTCATTGAAGGCCGGAATCAGAATCAAAAGCTCGTGCGGTTGGCTGGCCTGCTTCACAGCGCGGCCACCTGGCGGGGACTGATGGAGTATCGCCGGATGAGGCGGCGAAATTGTTTGGCTGTCAGCCGTCGTTTCATCGCGCGGCGCTGGCGCCAGATCGCGGGAAATCGCGCGAGCAATTCCACATGGCCGCGCACGACATACCAGGGAAGACGAACGAAGCTGCCGCCCTCGCGCCCGAACTCAGCCGCTTTGCCGCGTCCGCCAAGCGCGTAAATGAAATGCCAGAAATAGCGCGATATCGCGTAGAACGGTACCAACAGAAGATCGGCCAGAGGAAAGTTCTTGAAGATCACGAACAGGCGATTCCGCTCCACGTAGTAGGCTTTGAGCGCGGAAGCCTTGCCGGAGGAGTGCGAATAGCGATGTTCAACAATGGCGCCGGGAACGTAGATGCATTCCCATCCGGCCCAGCGCGCGCGAAGTCCCAGATCGGTGTCCTCGCAATATAAGAAAAAAGTCTCGTCGAAAAGGCCGATTTCTTCCAGCATTTCGCGTCGATATAAAGCCGCGGAGCCGCTGGGCAGGAGCGCCTCTTCTTGGCGAGCGTAGCACTCGGCTGGTTGCCCGTGCCCGCGCTGCCTACTGCTTCCATCCAAGCAAAGCAGCATGCCCGCCGAATCGAGCGACGTCGTACCGGCTTGGCGGACTTGCGCGGCGCACATGCCGACATCGGGACGCGGGTCGATGGCTGCCAGCAAAGCGTCCAGCCAGCCGGGATGCGCGGTGGCGTCGTCATTCAACACAGCGAGAAACGGGGCATGGGATTGGCGGAACGCTTGATTCACGGCGGCTCCAAAACCGACGTTACGATCATTCACGATCGCTTGCACTCGCCCATTGGGCTGCACTGCGCGCCGCCCACTATTATCCACCACGATCACTTCAAAATCGGAGCAAGCCTGGCGCTCCAAGGAAGCCAGGCACGCATCCAGAGTTTCATCCGCCGCGAGCGTAGGAACAACCACGGTCACCCTTGGGTGGACTTGGCCGGACCGCGGTTCTGTTGCCATCTCAGTTCTTGCGTCGCCGCCAAGCCGCAGGCCCATACATACGCCCATACATACGATAGGATAGTGGCTTGCATAGACACTTACTATACATGCTCTGTGCCACCGTCGGGTTCTCGGCCACGGGCGGGCCGGCGCAATTTCTGTGGGCGCAATCGCCCTCGCATCTCGGCGAAATCCATCAGCTTACCAACGGCGGAGAAAATGCTGAAGCCTACTGGGCGCCCGATAGCCAGCGGATTATTTTTCAATCGACGCGCGACAAGCTCGAGTGCGATCAGATTTTCATCATGAATCGTGACGGTTCGAACCAGCACATGGTTTCGACTGGCAAGGGCCGCACCACCTGCGGATATTTCCTGCCCGACAACAAACACATTCTCTACGCCTCGACGCATGAGGCAGGCGCCGCGTGCCCGCCTGCCGCCGACCGCAGCAAAGGCTATGTGTGGGCCGTCTATCCGACGTACAAAGTGTACCTGGCCACCGACGACGGCAAGATCCTCAAGACGCTGGCCGGAGCGCCCGGTTACAACGCCGAGGGCACGGTGAATTTCAAGACTGGGCGGATTGTTTACACGTCCATGGAATCGGGCGATTTGGATCTGTGGACTATGAAGCCGGACGGTTCCGATAAGAAGCGAGTGACGAAGACCGATGGTTACGATGGCGGCGCGGTGTTCTCTCGCGACGGCAAGAAGCTGGTGTGGCGCGCGAATCATCCGACGACGCCCGAGACCGAGAAACACTATCACGAATTGCTGAGCGAGAACTTGACGTCGCCGATGAAGATGGAGCTGTTTGTGGCCGACGGCGAGGGAAAGAACGCGAAGCAGATTACGAATTTCGGCTGTGCCAGTTTTGCGCCGACGTTTACGCCCGACGGCAAGAAGATTTTATTCGCTTCGAACAAACACAACTGCGATGGACGAAAGTTCGAGCTGTATCTGATTAACACCGACGGCACCGGCCTGGAGCAAGTGACGGATTTCGGCGGGTTTACGGCGTTTCCCGAGTTCGCGCCGGACGGAAAAACGATCGTGTTTGCGTCCGACAAGGGAGCGAAATCGCCGTACGAGTTCAATATTTTTACCGCGGAGTGGAAGTAGGCTACGTCGAGCGGTGGTTGAAGACGACGTAGATCGCCCACAGGATCAGGGCGACTTCGATGTAGCGCAATAAGAGAAATAGAACGCGTCCAAGTGCTGTTTTCTTGAACATGTTTATGCGGCCGCGAGGTGTGAGCCTGATCTGGCTCTGCAACCTCTCGAATGTTTTCTGTGCCTCCTGCCTCCGGCGTTCCTGCTCTCGCTTCGTCTCTATAAGTCTCGGGCCGAGCGCCTCCTTGATTGCCCGCCAGTTGTCCTCTAGCAACACCGCAGTGCCTTCGAACGCTGCATCGGGGCGCTCGCCGTGTAGAGAATCCAGGAGGGAACCGAGGTCGTACCACACGTCGGGATTCGCACGCGCGGCGATTTCTGCCCAGGTTATGGACCGGTCTCGGATGAAGCGTATGCGTAAACTTTCGGACTCCAATGTCACGACGGAATTGCCGAAGGACCGTGGATCGTAAGAATAATCAACGATCCTAAAGCCATAATCCGAGAAAAGCCAGGGCAGGCGCGCCTGGACCAGTTTTACCAATGGATTGATCAGCTCATCAGCCATACAGCGTATCGCAATTGTATCGAAGCGAGGCAGGGCTGTTGACGCCGCTCGCAGCCATTTGAGACGATAAACGCGTCGAGTCCTCAAGGCAATAGGAGCTTTTCAGAGTTGTACTTACGAACGTTGGGAATTCTCGCGCTCTTGGTGTTCGCGGCTCTTGCCGACGCGCCGGCCAAGCTGACTCGCGACGACGCACAGAAGCTGAAAAGCCCCGTCGCATACGGCAAAAAATCCGTCGACCGGGGCCGCGTGATCTTCCTGCAGAATTGCACCAGTTGCCACGGCGAGAACGGAAAGGCTGAAGGGTCGCTGATCGCGGACGCCACCGACCTGACTACGCCCAGCCTGTACAAAAGCGGCGCCAGCGAGGGCGAAATCTTCCGCAGCATTCGCGACGGTGCTGGCGATCAGATGCCCGCCTTCAAATCGCAGTTAGCAAGCGAAACCGACGTCTGGAATTTGGTAAACTTCATCCGCAGCCTGTGGCCGGAGTCCATGCGGCCCCCAGTCCAGGAAGACGCAAAGTAGCGAGGAGATTCCATTATGAGCGAGAAGAAGAATCACGACGAGTCGAAGCCGGCGGGCGCAGCGAGCGAACCCGAATCCCGTCCGTCCCGACGAGGGTTGTTCTCTTCCCTTGGCGCCGGGGCCGCGGCCGCCGCGCTCGTGAATCCTGGCAAAATCTTTGCTGCCACCACTCCTCCCATTCCGTCCATTCGCATCGCTAAGGACATCACCGACAGCTTGGCGGAGGCGACGAAGCTCGGCTCTTTCGACGCCAAGGGCGGGATGACGGGCGCGGAGGTTTTCGCGAAGTCCTGCAAGGATGAGGACCTCGCCGCGCTGTTCTGCTGCCCGGGCAATTATCAGATCATCAATGCGATTTCAGCGGCGGGCATTCCGGCATTCGGCGGACGTTCGGAAGGCTCCATGGCATCGGCCGCGGATGGTTTCTCGCGCTGCACCGGCGAAGTGACTGCATGCTCGGGCACCGAAGGTCCCGGCTTCACCAACATGATAATGAATATCGCGGTGGCGCACCGCGCGCGCACTCCGCTGCTGGTGCTGGCGAGCAACGTGACCATCGCTACCGACGATCGCGAGTATTTCATCCAGACCGGCTATCAGCAGCCGACCACCGAGGGACTGAAGAAATACGGCAAGCGGTTGATCGCGCCGGATCGCATCCATGAGTACACCGGATACGCTTTCCGCTATCTGAAGACGGGCGTGCCGGGTCCGGTGCATCTGGATTTTCCAGGCGAGATTTATAATCACCGCTTCATGGCGGAGTCGGAAGTGAAGGAGTATTACAGCAAGGAAAAATACCGGGCCGAGTCGCGGCCACATCCGTCGCCGAAAGAACTCGCTCAGGCCGTTGACATGATCAATCGCGCCGAGCGTCCGGTGATCGTTGCTGGCCATGGCGTCTTCTTTAAGAAAGCGTGGGAGCCGCTGATGGTGGCGGCGGAGAAGAACGACATCGCGGTGGTGACTTCCGGACCGATGCGCGGGCATTTCCCCGACGAGCATCGATTGTCCGCTAGCCTTTCACCGGATGCATTTTTGAGTGCCGACCTGGTGGTGTTCGTGGGCCAGTACAGCATGCCCACCAAGACCGAGCGGTGGCGCTTCCATCCCGACGCGAAGGCGATTCGCGTGAATCCAACCGGCGAGGATCTCGGCCGCAACTGGCCGCTCGATTTGGGAATCGTCGCCGATGAAGGCGCGTTCCTGGAGGGCTTGGCGAGCGATCTTCCGAACAAAAAGCGTGACGCCTGGGTGGGTGAACTGGCCGCGGCCCGGCAGAAATACGAAAAGCAGCTTGCCGATGAATACGAGCAAGGTGTGAAGCACAGCCAGGCCACCAATACCGTCCATCACGCGGTGGTGTGCAAGGAAGTGCACGATTTTCTGTATAAGGGCAGCATCGATCCGAAGCTTACGGTGACGGGTTGGGGCGGCTGGACCATCGGCAATGCCGGCGCACGCTGGCTGCGCGCGTACCGGCCCGGACAGGAAGTAAACTGCCCGTATCAGTATTCGGCGGTCGGTCCCGATCTTGCGATGATGATCGGCGCGGGCGCCGCGGTGCAGTTGGGCGTCGGTCCACAGGCCTCTTACAAGGGCGCGCCGGTGCTCGTCATCACCAGCGACGCGGGCATCGCCTACAGCATGTTCGAACTGGATACCGCGGCGAAATACAAGATCCCGATCATTTGTGTGGTCTATAACAATAATGCGTGGGGCATGTGGCCGAGCGCCGTGGGAACGCCCCGCTCGATGCACATGTATCTGTTCCAGGAGAATCTGCGCTACGACAAGATGGCCGAGGGGCTCGGTGCGCGCGGTGAATACGTACGCACGCAGGACGACTTCAAGCGGGCGCTCAAGACCAGCTACGAAATCGCGGCCAAAGAGCGCGTCTCGACATTGATCAACGTGCAAGCGCTGAAAGAGTTTACTTCGGGCAAGGATTATCCGCCCGGCAACATCATCAATCCCGAGCCCGGTGTTGGAGCGCTTGCCCACTAGAGTCCGGAAGGCCAGTCACAACGCGACCATCGAGTTGGTGACTGGAATACTTGAGAGCTACGCCGAAAAGGCCGTTTTCCGCGGATTCAGCGCACATGCCGTGCGTGGGGGCAAAGCTACATATCGAATGATATGGCACCACGACCGGCCCTTCGAACTATTATTGGACGTTCCGAAAAAGACCTTACGATTTCCGTCGGTGCTTCCCGGCGTGCCCGCTCGCTCGGCGATGTACCGGGAGCTCAAAGCGTTCCTAAAAGCTCGCCAATCCGATGAGATCCCCGAGCATCGTCGCGTGAATCCCGCCAAAGCGCGCCTCTCCGCGGCGAATCAACGCGCCGCCGTTTCGTTAACTGTGACCGTAAAAGACGGCGATTTCGAATACGCTTCGCGCAAGATGATCCACATTGTCCACGAAATCTTTTTGGTATTTCTGGTGGATGGTCCGTATTTCGAATATATGGTGGAGCATCTCGGCCTGGATCCGGACCGATACTGAGGCCGCGCGTGAGCCAGGGTGAGCTTACGGTTGCGGAATGCCCAACCCAAACGCATAAAGCATCCCGTCCTCGGTTCCCACATACACGCGTCCTCCACCTACCGCGGGCGCGCTGAAATGCGAGAATCCACGAATCGTCGCGGCGCTCGAGAACAGCACATCGCCGGTGCTGGCATCCAGCGCATACACAATGGCATGGCCTGTCTTGGCCTTTCGATCATCCACGTTCAGCAGATTGCCGCTCGGACCGAATTGCACCCCTGAATCGCCATCGGACAGGGCAAACACAATGCCATTCGCGATGATCACCGGCGTCGGCACCGACATGTTTAGCGAGTTCCAAGCGGGGGTCAGCACCGGTTTGCCCGCTTGCTCTTCTACTTTAAACGCCATCACGCTGCCGTCGGGCGTCTCGCCGTGCTGCAATGCAAATTTGGTCGAGAGCGCCGGCGGTCCCCAGGCAGGCGCATAGAGCCAGCGTGTACCGGCGGCGTCTTCCCAAGTTGAGAAGGCGCCCCAGAATCCCTTTCCGGCGAAGTTCACTTCCTCATTGGCCAGCAGCGGGCTACGATACAATGGCACGCGATGATCCGGACCGCCCAGCGATTTGGTGTCAAGCAGGAAAATCACACCCTCTTTTCCACTAGCCGCCGCCAGTTCCCAATTCTTAAAATTGAAAATAGTGGGACCAATACTGCCCATATCGAGATCTTTTTTGGTCATCCACGATCGATTGCGAGGCGTAAAGTAATCGGACAGCTTCAGATCTTTGGACGACAGCGCAATTACGGAATCGGCCATCTGGTGCTTCTCGGGATCGAACGCGCCGTCACCGGTTTCGACGATCACGCGTCCATCGGAGGTGACGGCCGCGCCGCCGCGCCCCCAGATGCCGGCTCCGTTGCTGCCAGCTTCGAAATACGACACCTTGCGATCGGCGTTGCCTAGTTCCATGGCATACACGCCCGACTTCACGCCATTGCAGTTCTGCGAAATGGTGGTATAAAGGACGCCGTCCACCAGATTCATGCTCCACGCTTTGGCGAAGGCCGGGACAAAAGACGTGGGCGGCAGCAGATCCTCGCCGCTTACCAGGTTGAACGCGTGCAGCTTTCCGTCGCTCGCCAGCACATACAGCGCCTGGCCGAAACCTGGCGTAGCGCCGCCGGTGCGGGGCGGCGGACCGATGATCGGCGTGGCGGTCAATCCATTGGGGCACAGCCAGCTATCCTGGCGCTGCGGTGTTCCTTCGGTGGCCAGCGTCTTCTCCCAAAAGATTTTCCCCGTGTCCCCGTCGATGACGAACACTTTGTTGGATACGCCGCCTACAATCACCATATCTTTGACGCCCCTGGGCGTCGCGACACTGGCACGTACCAGCGGCGCCGTCAGATTGTTCAGGGCCTTGGGCGCTGAATCGAGCTGGACGCTCCACTCCAGCTTCAGATGCTTGACGCTTTCCGGCGTCAGATCGGGCTCTGTTTTGTTCCATCCGGTACGCTGGGGATCTCCTCCGAAAGTGGTCCAACTCCCGCGTCCGAATTGACCCGGCGTCAAAATTGGCGACGCCAGAAGGACCAGCAGTGTGATCGCGATTCTCATTTGCGGGGCCAGTGTATATCTTGCGGGGCGGCAGTGTCAAACCAGCGTCAATGGCTGGCCA
>JBKQHJ010000015.1:0-43281 GCA_052148835.1 Bryobacteraceae bacterium | reverse complement strand
CGCCGGAACCTGGTAGGGGTCCTCGTTAGCCAGAAGACGAGGCTGCGCATCCCGGCCATCCCGGGACGCAGCGAACCGATCCAATCTAGTTGCGAGAGTTGCCATTATAATTTGCTCTCAATCACTTCATCTCCAGCGCCCGGAGCTTAGCGCTCCGTGAAGGAGGGTTAGTTTTTATTTCCTCTGACGACGGCCTGACCACGTGCTTGGTGAGGATCTCCGCTCGCCCAGCGCGCGCCAGCGCTTGAAAGCTCTGCTTCACTTTTCGATCTTCCAGCGACATGAACGACAGAATCACAATTCGCCCGCCGCTTTTCACTAAATCCGGCGCGGCCGCGAGCAGTTGATCCAACTCCCCCTGCTCGTCGTTTACCGCCATCCGCAAGGCCTGAAATGTTTGCGTAGCCGGATGGATCTTGCTCGTCCGGGGCACGGCCTCTTCGATCACACGCGACAGTCGCTGTGTCGAGTGGATCGGCCGCGCCCGAACGATTGCTCTGCTGATTCTCCGCGACCTCCTTTCCTCGCCGAGCTGATAAATCAAGTCGGCGAGCTCTTTCTCTGGAGTAAAATTCACAATCTCGTCGGCGGTCAGTTCCTGGCCGCGATTCTGGCGCATGTCCAAAGGACCGTCCGCCATCAACGAAAACCCGCGCTCGGGTTCCGTCAGTTGATAGCGGCTGACGCCCAAGTCGGCCAGCAAACCATCCACACGCTCGACCCCGAGCTCCGCGAGCGCAGCTCGCAGTTCCGAAAATGACCCGTGATGAAACCGGATGCGAGCCGCCCATTGCGACGTGTTCCGCCGCGCTAATTCCAACGACTCCGCGTCGCGATCGTTCGCAATCACGAACCCGCTGGTTAATCTCCCCGCGATCGCGCCCGTATGCCCGCCCAATCCGGCTGTCGCGTCCAAGAAAATGCCATCCGGCCGCAACGCCAGGTACTCCAGACATTCGGCGAGCATTACCGGCACGTGCATGCGTTGTCTTCATACCTCTGGCCGCTATTTGAACCCCTTCAATTTGGCGGTCTTCAATTTCTCGGCTAGCATGTCCTTGGCCTTCTGCTTGCGCGCTTCATACTCGGCCTTCGAGTAGATATTGATCGCGCCCTGCGAACAATCCAGTCGCACTTCCTGGTTCTCCAGCGCTAGCGCTCGCCGCAAATCCGTAGGCAATGTCATGCGCCCTTGCGGGTCCACCCTCGCCTCGGCGCCGTAGTCGTTCGCAACAAATGCCAGCGCTTCGGCCGCATCGGGATCTTCGGTGGCCAGCTCGTCCAAAACTTTTTCGTTTCCCTTCCACACCGAAATCGGGTAGATTCGAGCTATGCGGTCGTCAACGCTCGTCACGAAGTATTTCTCATCCCCGACCGCCGTGAAGTATTGCTGCAATTCCACGGGAAGCTTAAGCCTGCCCTTATCGTCCACGTGGGCCGAAAAGAAGCCACGAGGAGGCTCCACGGGCGTCTTTTGAGGCTTTTCGTCCACTTTGGTCCTGGTTTGGCCACTTCCGGCCTTGAATGGATTTTGCCACGAGTATAAAAGCGATTGCAAGAACTATTTGTGTTTACTGTCGCCTAACGAAGGGTTTGGCGATGCCACCACTAACGCTTGGGGGCGCTCTGGCATGAGCCCCTCCCTGTACGATCTCGATCCCGGAGCCGCGTTTCCAGAGGTCGTGAGGATGGTGGTGGAGATCCCGAAGGGGTCCAGCAACAAGTACGAATACGACGGCGACCTGCACGCTTTTCGTCTGGACCGGGTCTTGTATTCTCCCGTACACTACCCCGGCGATTACGGCTTCATCCCGGGCACCCTGGCTTCCGATGGCGATCCTATGGACGTTCTGGCTCTGGTGGAGGAGCCTACCTTTTCAGGGTGCGTGGTGGAAGTTCGGCCGGTGGGAGTGCTCAACATGGTGGACCAAAAGCAAAAAGACCAGAAGGTCGTCGCCGTTTTGAACCGCGACCCGCGCTACCAGCAGGTCCACACGCTCGATCAGATTTTCCCGCACCTACGCCGCGAGATCGAGCACTTCTTCAACATCTACAAAGAGCTGGAGGGTCGCGAGACCAGCACACTGGGCTGGGGAGATCCGATTGAAGCGCGCAATGTGATCGCGGAAAGCCGCAAAGCGTATCTAGCGCGCCGAAGTGCTTAAGGGCGCCAAGCTGAGCCCGCGGAGTTCGGTTTGCCGCTGAGCCGGATGATGGCGGCCGCGGACATAAACCGCACCGCCGCGTTCGAGTTCGACAGGTTCTCTTCCAATTTCGGAATGGCGTCGGGGTTCCCGCAGCTTCCCAACGCCTTGGCTGCGGCGGCTTTCTCCGCCCAGGTCTTGTCGTCCGTAGTGGCCGCTTGAAGCAGTTTGAAGGTCTGAACGTCGCAATCTTCAGCGAGCAAGTTCAGCGCCTGCATCCGGGCAGCTTCCGCGCCGCCCTTAAACACCTGCTCGGTGGCGAGCACGCCGATGTTAAACGGTCCCAACAGCGCGCCACTGGCTGACTTGGCGCCGATGATCGCCATCTTCTTGGGATCGTAACGCAGCCGATCTGCGCGGTGCAGCGCGCCCTTGACTCCGCCGTCGGTAGCCACCTGCTGGCCCGCGACCACGTCTTCAATGAAACCGCGGCCCGTTTTGTCGCCCATGTCCCAAAGAGCTTTCGCCGCCGCAAAACCAACCTCGCCCGCCGGATCATCGAGCGCAGCCTTCAGCGCCGGAAACGACTGGCGGGATTTCATCTCGCCCAACTCGGCCGCAGCGGTGGCGCGAATTAGCGAGTCCTTATCGTCTTTCAGCGCCGCCTCCACCAGACGAATCGCTTCCGGATCGAGGCCGATGGATCCGGTCGCCGTCACGGCCTGGCGGCGGCTTAGCG
Source organism: Bryobacteraceae bacterium (assembly GCA_052148835.1). Lineage (GTDB taxonomy): Bacteria > Acidobacteriota > Terriglobia > Bryobacterales > Bryobacteraceae > Palsa-89. The sequence goes on along the minus strand of JBKQHJ010000015.1, from coordinate 40,398 downwards.
GATTGGTATCGACGAGCCCGGATTTGAGCACATCCCAGGCGGTTTTGTCGGGCTGCGCCAGGCAGAGCGGCGCGACGAGTACGACGATCGCGGTGATCTTACCGAACTCCTTACTTAACGACAATATTGACTAGTTTATCCGGAACCACGATCACTTTCACCACTTGCTTGCCGTTCAGCAAAGGCTGGACTTTGGTATCGGAGAGCGCCAGCTTCTCGAGCGACTCGCGCGGCGTGCCAAAGGCCACATTGACGCGGCCACGCAGTTTGCCGTTGACCTGAATCACCACTTCGGCCTCTTCCTCGCGCGCCAGTTCCGGATCGTACCGCGGCCAAGCATGACTGAACACCGGGCCCTCGCGGCCCTGTTCCTCCCAAAGTTCTTCGGCCAGATAAGGCGCGAAGGGCTCCAACATGAGCGTCAGTTTCTCGAGAATCTCGGCGATCACCGGCGCGGACAAATCCTTCTCCAGATCCGTCAGCACGTTCATCAGGCCCATCAACGCGGCTATGGAGGTATTGAAATGCCAACGGCCTTCGAAATCGTCCGTGATGAGCTTCAGCGTCTGATGCAGCTTGCGCAATGCCTTGCGATCGGATTCTGTTGGTTCGGGAACGCCCTGACCCACATTTCGCGTGACGAACCGATAGACGCGGCTCAAGAATCCGTACGCGCCATTCGCGCCCGAGTCGGTCCAATCCATTTCCTTCTCTGGCGACGTCGCAAAGAGCTCGAACACGCGGCCGGTATCAGCGCCGAAGCGCTCCACCATGTCATCCAGGCTGACGACGTTGCCGCGCGACTTCGACATCTTCGCGCCGTCCTTCACCACCATGCCTTGCGTGAACATACGCTGGACGGGTTCGCTGTTGGAGATGATCCCAAGATCCCGCATCATTTTTGTCCAAAACCTGGAGTAAATCAGGTGTAGGATCGCATGTTCGACACCGCCTACATACTGGTCGATGGGAAACCAATACGCTATCTTCTTCGCGTCGAACGGCGCGCTCGAATCATTCGGATCGCAGTAGCGATAGAAATACCAGGACGAATCGATGAAGGTATCCATGGTATCCGTCTCGCGGCGCGCGGGCTCACCGCACTTGGGACACTTCACGTTTACGAATTCAGGAACGTTTTCCAGCGGCGACCGGCCTTTGCCTCCGATCGGAACTTTCAGCGGCAGAACCACCGGCAGATCGCCCTCCGGCACCGGTACCATGCCGCACTTCGGGCAGTAGATGACGGGGATGGGCGTCCCCCAGTAGCGCTGGCGCGAGATGCCCCAGTCCTTGATGCGGTACGTTACCGCGGCTTTGCCAAACCCTTCCGCTTCGGCTTTGGCCGTCATCACGCGGCGAGCCTCGGCGCTCAGAAGTCCCGTGTAAACGCCGGACTCCCGTAAACGCCCATCCTCGGTAAATGCCCCAACCGCACCGATCGTAGGTGTAATCGGGTCGATCACCAGATGCCAAGCTATTCCATATTTTTCGCAGAATTCGAAATCACGTTGATCGTGCGCGGGCACCGCCATAATGGCGCCGGTGCCGTAGCCCATCAGGACGAAGTTGCCGATCCAGATAGGGATGCGCTCGCCGCTGAACGGATTGATCGCGAACTTGCCGGTGGGCAACCCTTCTTTTTCGACGTCGCCCGGGCCTTTGGCCGCGCGTGAATCGATCATCTGTTTCACTTGCGCGGTCAGTTCAGGCGTAGCCAATTGCGCCACAAGCGGATGCTCGGGCGCCAGAATGACGCAGGCAGCGCCATAGATAGTATCGATGCGCGTGGTGAACACGCGGATCTTTTCATTGGACCCATCGAGCGCGAAATCGACTTCCGCACCCTCCGACCGTCCGATCCAGTTGCGCTGCATCAGCAGCACGCGCTCCGGCCAGCCCTCTTCCAAACCATCGATGGCCGAGAGCAATTCGTCGGCATAATCGGTGATGCGCAGGAACCATTGCTCGATCGCGCGCTGCTCCACCGGCGTCGACTCATGCCGCCAGCAGCATCCATCCACCACCTGTTCGTTCGCAAGCACGGTGCCGCATTCATTGCACCAATTCACCAGCGCGTTCTTGCGATAGGCCAGGCCGCGCTCCAGCATCTTCAAAAAGAACCACTGGTTCCAGCGGTAATATGCAGGATCGCAGGTCGCGATCTCGCGCGACCAATCGTAGCTGAAGCCCATGCGCCGGTGCTGCCGCTTCATGTTCTCGATGTTGTGCATGGTCCATTCGTAGGGATCGCGCTTGTTGGCGATGGCGGCGTTTTCGGCCGGAAGACCGAACGCGTCCCAACCCATGGGATGCAGTACGTTGAAGCCGCGCATGCGCTTGTAGCGCGCCAGCGCGTCGCCAATGGTGTAGACGCGAAGGTGTCCGATGTGCAGCGTGCCGCTCGGGTAGGGCAGCATTTCGAGCACGTAGAACTTCGGTTTGCTCGAATGCTCTTCAGCTTCGAAGAGCTTCGCATTGGCCCAGCGCTCGCTCCATTTCAATTCGATCTGGTTATGGTCGTACTGCTTTTCCGGCATAGCTTTCCTGAAGGGTGCACGTCGCCCACAAAGATCTTAAAATGCGCGCTTCGGATGATTGGGAGGCGGCGAAACCCGTCTCTTTCAATATAGCGGGGTCGGATATGTTTATGCCGGAAGGAGGTGCCCGAAGCGGAGCCTTCGCCCGTCTCGTATTACGATACGTATATACGCTGTGCGATACGAATGGGGCGAACGCAAGGGAGGACCATCATGGCGAAGAAATCATCCGCATCATCTCGGCCCGCGCGGCTGAAAAGCATGAGATCAGAAGATATCAGAAACAGGCCGTGGACTGAAAAGGATCGTCAGACGCTCCGTGGCATTTCCGTGCGTCAGGCGGCGCAGGACGATTCACGGATCAACCTGGAAGACATTCCGCCTCTGAGCGAGAAGCAGTTGGCAGGAATGGTGCGGCTACGCGAAACGAGACAGCCCAAGGTGGCGGTCAGCCTGCGTCTCGACCCACGAGTTCTCGCCTGGCTCAAATCGAAGGGAGCCGGCCACCTGACACGAATCAACGATATCTTGACCAATCTGATGGAGGCGGAACAGAGGAATCCGCCGCGGAGATAAAGTGGCCCTCCACGCCCCCGCCTCGAAATGCGTCAGAATGATTAAGTGGCTCGACGCCCATTGAGACTATTGCTGTGTTTTGTGGCGGTTGCGCTTGCGGCGCAGGCTGGCGAATTCGCCGTTTTATCGAACGGCTTTCGCATCCATGCCGATAGCCACACCACCGACGGGCCGGTCATCCGGCTCCAGACCAGCCAGGGCGTGATCGAAATTCAAGCCAGCACCGTGGCCACGTTTGAGCAGGACGACTACGTTGCTCCTGCGGCGGCGGCGGTCACACCCTCGACCGCGCCCCGCGCCGATCTTACGCCACAAGAATTGGTCACCGAGGCGGCGCATCACGCCGGTCTGCCTCCCGCGATTGTGCACAGCATCGCGCGCGCCGAATCCGGGTATCGCGAAGACGCGGTGTCGCCCAAAGGCGCCATTGGGCTGATGCAGCTCATGCCGAAGACCGCCGCCGAATTGAATATCGACCCGCGCGATCCGGCTCAGAACGCCGAAGCCGGCGCCCGGTACCTGCGCGATTTGCTCCAGAAGTATGCGAACGATCCGCATCAGGTGTCGAAAGCCGTAGCCGCTTACAATGCCGGACCGGCGGCGGTGGACAAATACCACGGCGTCCCGCCCTATCCTGAGACGGTTCAGTACGTCAACCGCGTCCTCCGCGAATATCAGAGAGAGCAAACTGAGCCGCAACCGTGAGGGAGCGGGACTCCCTGATACCCTGAAGTTGATGCCTTTCGACGGTCTGCGCGTAGTGTCGTTTGAGAGCCGGCGCACCGTCGAAATGGCCGAGCTGATACGCAGGCAAGCGGGCGTCCCGTTTGTCGCGCCCTCCATGCGCGAATCGCCCATCGAGAACAATCCGGAAGCATTCGAGTTCGCCGAGCGCCTATTTCGCGGCGAGTTCGATCTGATGATCTTTCTCACCGGCGTCGGCACGCGCGCGCTCGATAAGGTTCTGGCTGCGCGGTATGGAGACGATCGGTTCGCCAGTGCGCTGCGGAAGATTGCGGTGGCCGCGCGAGGTCCCAAACCATTGGCCGCGCTACGCGAAATGCATGTTCCAGTGGCCGTCACGGCGCCGGAACCCAATACCTGGCGCGAACTTCTCGTCGCGCTCGATGGCCGGGCCGAACGGCATATCGCGGTCCAGGAGTACGGTAAGTCGAATGCGGAGCTCCTGGACGGCCTTCGTACACGAGGCGCCGACGTCACGCCGGTCCGCGTTTATCAATGGGATCTGCCCGAAGACTTGGGGCCGTTGCGCGAGGCGGTGCATCGGATCGCGGAAGGCAAGGCCGATGTCGCCTTGTTCACGACGTCGATCCAATTGCCGCATCTTTTCCGCATTGCGGCCGAAGAGGGACTGAGCGAACCGATGTTACAGGCCATGCGCCGCATGGCGATCGCGTCGATAGGTCCAACCACCACCGAGACATTAGAAGAGTTCGGACTCGCGCCCGATATCACGCCGAGCCATCCCAAGATGGGTTTCCTGGTAAAAGAGACCGCCGAGCAGGCCTTGGGGGTTCTGGAACGAAAGCGACGCGTGCATGCCTAAGAAAGACAGCCTTCCAGTTCAACTGGGTAAGTATTACGGCATGATCTTCGTTCTGCCCGCCGCGGTCCTGGTGGGCTATGGTATTGGCTACGGACTCGACAAAGTGTTTCATACCGGTTTTCTGAAGATCGTGTTTCTGCTCCTGGGCGCCGCCGCCGGCATCATCGACTTGTTCCGCGAATTGACCAAAGATGACCCGGGTCAATGAGGCCGAGTTTTACGAGCGTGTAGTCCGGCGCATCGGCTGGATGATCGTGTCGCTGGGCGTTGCCGGCGCCATCAGCGTGGCGGCGTGGAAGGGCGTTTCTACCGGGCTTGCGTTCTTGACCGGCGCGGCGATCTCCTACGCGAGTTTCCGCAGTTGGCGGCGAGTCGCTGACGCGCTAGGTCCTAATCCCAAGAAGCCAAATCCAGCTCTTTACGTGCTTCGCATGATCGCCGTGGTGGCCGGAGCCTGGGTTATAATCAAGTTTCTTGGATTGAACTTAGCAGCAGCGGCTGTGGGATTACTGGTCTCCGGCGCGGCTGTGATCATCGAAATCGTCTACGAACTCATTTATGCAAGCTGAAGCAGAAACCTGGAGTACCGCCCTGTTCAACCGCTTCCTGGCGGGACCGTTGGACACCCTTTGGAACGCTCTCGGCGTTGCGCACGACCACGCGCATCCCTGGGAAACCTGGCTCACCATGGAGATCCTGGTGGTGGCGATCATCATCGTGTTGTTCGCTATGGTGCGCTCCCGGCTCTCAGTTGAGGCCCCCGGCAAGCTCCAGTTAACCTTTGAGGCGATGTACAAATTCGTCACTAGCCAGACCGACGACGCGGTGGAGCACGGCCGGAAATACGCTCCGTTCTTCGGGGCTCTCTTCGTCTTTATTCTGTTCATGAACCTGATCGGGGTCATCCCCGGATTTGAATCACCGACACAAACGGTCGCCGTACCGCTCGGTCTGGCCGTGGTGGTGTTTCTTTACTATCACTGGATGGGTCTACGAGAACAAGGGGTCGGCCAATACCTAAAGCATTTCTTGGGTCCTATGATCTTCTTAGCTCCTTTAATGGTCCTGATTGAAATCATCAGCCACTTTGCACGACCTCTGTCGCTCACGGTGCGGCTTTTTGCCAACATGTTCGCTGGCGAAAAGGTGACTGTGACCTTTTTGACTCTTACTTTCATCGTGGCGCCCGCCGTATTCATGGGCCTGCACGTTTTTGTCGCATTCCTACAAGCTTATATTTTCATGCTGCTCGCCATGATCTACGTCGGTGGCGCTGTGGCGCACGAAGAACATTAACGGCTTTATCGGTTCGCTGGCGTGAGCCCCTCGTCCCCCAGGGCAGAGACGGAACCACCTCCTGGCGAGCAACTTTGTACAAGGAGAACAACCTGAAATGAAACGTAAATTGATGTATGCGGCGGGCCTCGCGATGGCGCTGGCCAGCCCCACTTTCGCACAAACCCCGGCTGCTAGCGGAGGCGGCAGTGGCGACTGGCACCTGCCAGCGGCGTATCTCGCCATGGGTATAGCTTCCGGCCTCTGCGGTCTCGGCCAGGGCAAGTTAGCCGCTTCGGCTTGCGAAGCGTCCGCGCGCAATCCGGGAGCCCAGGCGGGCATCCGCTTCGCGCTCATTTTCGGTCTGGTGCTGATCGAGTCCCTCGCGCTGTATACGCTCGTCATCACCTACATCGCGAAGTAACTTTGTTGAATCGGAGGGGCGGGCTGTCGGGACGCCCCTCATCCCTCCATGAAGCTCCAAGGCATTTTCAGCCCCATCACCACGCCCTTCAATCACGAAGGCGAGCTGTGGAAAGTCAAGGTTCAGCACAACATCGAGCGGTGGAACGCCACCGGACTCGCGGGCTACGTGGTGGTGGCTTCCACGGGCGAAAGCGTGATGCTGGACACGGACGAAAAAATCCAGCTTTGGGAATGGGTGGCGCAATGGGCCGCGCCGGAGAAGCTGCTGATCGCCGGAACAGGCATGGACAGCGTGCATCAGACCGTGGCGTTGACCAATCGCGCGGCCGACATCGGTTACAAAGCCGCGCTGGTGAAAACACCGTCGTTCTTCAAAGGCCAGTTCAGCAAACCGGAAACACAGATGCTGTTCTTCCGCGCCGTGGCCGACCAAGCGAAGATTCCGGTGCTGCTTTACAACTTTCCGCAAAACACCGGTGTCGATCTGGCGGCCGAAGCCGTGGCCGAGTTGTCGCATCACCCTAACATCATTGGCATCAAGGAAAGTTCGGGCAACGTCGAGAAGCTGATGCAGATGGTGCGCGAGTCGAAGAAAGGTTTTCAAGTGCTGACAGGGTCGGCCACCACGCTCGCGCCGTCACTTGCCATCGGCTGCACGGGCGGGATCTTGGCGTTTGCGAATCCGGCGCCCTACGCGACCATTTCGATTTGGGAGGCGCATCGCACGCGCGAGCCGGAAGCGGCGCTAGATTGGCAGAATCGAATCGGCCGCGCCGCCAAGCTGGTCACCACCAAGTACGGCATCGGCGGGCTGAAGTTCGCGATGGATCTGACGGGCTACTACGGCGGTCCGCCGCGTCTGCCGCTGACGGTTCCCACTCCGGCGGCCAAGCAGGAAATCGAAGAAGCGTTCGCCGATTTGCGCGGCTGAAACGAAAGCGTTGCTACTTCTGGCGTTCCTCCCGCCGCGGGCCCTTAACCAGACGTATACTGGAGGGCGATCCGTCAGGAGAGTGAATGCGGCATAGCCTATTGATTTCGCGTCTCGGGTTGATTTCGCTACTGGGGCCCGCAATGGCGTTCTGCCAGACAGCGCCGGCGGCCGCTCCCGTCCCCACCAGCCGCGCTCAGCAATGCCAGGACATTCTAGAAAAGGCGCTCAAGGACAAGAACCCGGACACTCGCAAGCAGGCCGCCATCGCGCTCAGCTTGGTGGGATCCACCGAACCATACCCTTCGGAGTTGGAAGCGCTGCTCGATGACAAGGATGTGGAAGTCCGGCTTTCGGCGATCGCCAGCCTGTCGGATATCAAGAACAGCCGAACCGTTCCCGCGCTCCACAAGGCCTTGAATGACGATGTGCCGGAGGTCAGCTTCGCCGCCGCGCGATCGCTGTGGGCGCTGCACGATCAAGAAGGTAAGAAAGTTCTGCTATCGATCCTAAGCGGCGAAACCAAGGCATCGTCGGGATACCTTGCGAAACAGAAGCGCGATGCCCTCCGAATGATGCACACACCCAAGCCGATGTTCATGTTCGCGCTGCGGACGGGCGCCGGGCTCGCGCCGGTCCCTGGATTAGGCGAAGGCGTTGCTTCCATGCAAGGGCTGTTGTCCGATCCCTCGGTCTCTGGCCGCGCCACCGCCGCGCTGCTGCTCGAAAAAGAAAATGATCCGCAAACGCTGGCCGCGCTGAAAGATGCGCTGCAGGATAAAGACTGGTCCGTCCGAGCGGCGGGCGTTCATGCGCTCGTGCTGCACGACAATCCGAAATTCGAGGCCGACATTGTCCCGCTCTTAGATGATAAGAGTGAACCGGTTCGTTTGCGCGCGGCGGCGGGATATTTGCGGCTGGAAACGGTGAAGAAGGCGCCATCCAAACGTAAGCGGCCAGTGAAGACTACTGCAGTGCCGAAACCGTAAATTGAAAGGAGTTTCCATGACGAATCGCCGTACGTTCCTGAAACAGGTATCGTGGCTAGCCGCGGCGCCGGCCGTTCTGGTCCGAGCGCAAACCAGCCCGAGCTATGTGGTCGCGGAAACCACGTTCGGCAAGGTCCGCGGCGAAGAAGTGCAGGGCATCAAAATCTTCAAAGGCATACCGTATGGAGCCAGCACGGCAGGGCAGAATCGCTTCATGCCGCCGATGGATCCGGCTCCGTGGACCGGCGTGCGCGACGCGCTGCATTTCGGACCAAGCGCGCCACAGACCAATCCCGGCGTCTCGCGCACGGTCTCGCCGCTCTCGACGGCCAGCGCCGACCTTCCGTCCGAAAGTGAAGACTGCCTGGTGCTCAACGTTTGGACTCCCGCGGTCAACGATGGCCGCAAGCGGCCGGTCTTGTTCTGGTGCCACGGCGGCGGATTCGTCAGCGGCTCCGGTTCTTCGCCGGGCACCGACGGCGCCAATCTCGCGCGGCGCGGCGATGTGGTGGTGGTGACCATCAACCATCGTTTGAACGTCCTCGGGTTTACGTATCTGGCCGAATACGGCGGCGGGGATTTCGCCTCGTCGGGCGACGCCGGCATGCTGGATATCGTGCACGCCCTGCGATGGGTACGCAACAATATCGAACAGTTCGGCGGCGATCCGAACACGGTGATGATCTTCGGGCAGTCGGGCGGCGGCCGCAAAGTGGGCACGCTGCTCGCGATGGCGCCGGCGAAGGGCTTGTTTCATCGCGCGGTGATCGAGAGCGGTCCCACCATCAAGTTAGTTGAGATCGGACAGGCTACCGGCGTGGCCGCGATGTTGCTTGCGAAGTTGAATCTTAGTACGGCCCAAGTACGCGAGTTACAGAAAATTCCCGTGGAACGGATCATGGGCGCGTATTTTGCCGTGGTCAAGGACATGGGCAACCAGGATCAGATGACGCAGGGCTTCTCGCCCACCGTGGATGGAAAGGCGGTGCCGCATCACCCGTTCCATCCGGCGGCGTCGCCTATTTCCGCGGATGTGCCGCTGATGCTCGGCCATACGCGAACCGAAATGACCTTATTTAGCGAGAACGACCCTGCCGCATTCTCCCTGGATGACGCTGGGATGCGCAGTCGGGTCAAAAACTTCGCCGGCGACAGCAGCGAAATGCTGATTGATGTGTATCGCAAGCTGAATCCAAGCGCTTCGCCATCCGACCTTTTCTTTCTCATCGAGAGCGATTATCGCTATGGCGGGCCTGTCATGAAAATCGCGGAGCGCCGCGCGGCGCTGGGCAAAGGGCCGGTCCATTTGTATTACTTCACTTGGGAAACGCCTGTGGAAGGCGGCCGGCTCCATTCACCGCACACCATGGAAATTCCGTTTGCATTTGACAACGTCCAGATCTCGCGGCGCCTCACCGGCGGCGGCGCCGATGCCATGGCTTTAGCCGACAAGCTCAGCGATACGTGGATCGCTTTCGCGCGCACCGGCGATCCGAACACCTCCAAGCTGCCGCATTGGCCCGCGTTCAATGCGAGAGAGCGGCCGACCATGGTGATCAACAATCAGAGTAAAGTGGTTGACGATCCGATTCGAGAGCAACGGGCCGCGATGTTTCGCGCGCTGGATTTAGCCTAAGCTAGCGGTGGTCTTCCAATTTGGCGAACGGTCCGGCGGCGTAGACGATCCTGCCGCCCAGCACCGTCAACACGGATTCGATTTCGCCGATTTGATCGACAGGCACGGTCATATAGTCCTTCGACAACACCGCGAGATCGGCGAGCTTTCCCGGTTCGAGCGATCCTCGCTCATCCTCATCGTGCGAGAACCAGGCGCTGCCCTTGGTGTAAAGCCGAAGCGCCTCGGCACGTGTGGGCGCTTGTTCGGAACCACTTAGTACAACACCGTTGGCGGTCTTGCCGCCTACCAAGGACTGCAGGGCAGTGAATGGATTGTAGGAGGCCACGCGGTGAGCATCGGTGCCCGCCCCCACCGCAACGCCGATTTCCTTGGCCGTTTCCACCGGTGGCATGCGCTCGGTGGGTTGCATCGTCCAGCCGACGCCGAGCGCTTTCATGCGCCGCAAATTCTCCGCGGACGCATCGTTCAGATGCGCGATGGACCAGCGGAGGTTTGCGATGGGCACCTCCCTGTTCACGCGCTCGAAAATATCCAGCAGCACGCCCACCGAATCGTTGCGCGGCCAGTGCATCGTGACCGACATGCCGCGCTCGGCGGCCCAGCGAACGATTTCGTAGTACTTCTCGCGCTCCGCCTCGGTGGGCTGGTTGTTGTTATTCATCGCCCAGGTGATTCGCTCGCCGATGCCGTTGAAGCGCAGCATACTGTCGCCGAAGCCCATCGGCAGCATCTGCGTCAGGTCCTTTAACTCCTCAAACTCCTTGCCTGGCGTGATGCCGCACAGGCTGTAAGCGACGCGCACGGTGAGCGCGCTCTGCCGCCAAACTTGGAAGACCGCCTGGTACGATTCCGCCGTCATGTTGTTTCCGCCCGGGTCTACGACGCCGGTTATCCCCAAGCGATTCAGCTCGTGGAAAAACTTCTTAGTACCCTCCACTTCCTGTTCGGGCGTAGGCGTCGGAAGCCGGTCGAACAAAGCAATAATGGTGTTCTGCGCTCCGCTGACTCCGCCGGTTGGCTTTCCATCCCCATCGCGCTCTAGTTTTCCGCCGGAGGGCAGGTCCGCGTCGTTGGCGATATGGAGTTTGGCGAGCGCCTTCGGCGTCAATATCGCCCAGCCGTAGCCCAACTGCACATACACGGGATTGTCCGGCGCGGCAGCGACCAATTCGGCTTGCGTGGGCCGCCGATTTTCCGAGAATTGCTGGGCGTTCCAACCGCCCGCGACGATGAGCCACGCGCCCGCCGGCATGCTTTGAGCGGCCTGGTGGATTCGATCCAAGGCTTCTTTGAGCGACCGCGTGCCGATCCAATTCACTTCGGTGCTGAAGCTGAGCGCAGCGCGGATGGCGTGCATATGCGAATCGATCAAGCCGGGGATCACGGTGCGCCCTTCCAAATCGATCACGCGCGCCTGGGGTCCGGCCATTTTGCGCAGCTCGGCCGAGGTGCCGACGGCCACGATCCTGCCGTCGCGAACGGCTAAGGCTTCGGAAATCGAAGATCGAGAGTCCACGGTCAGGATTTTGCCGTTCAGAAACACCGTAGTACCCTGCGCCGCGGCTAGTCCGGCAGAGGCTAACAGAAACATTCCTATAGCCAACACGATTCGCACGGAAAGATTATACCCTCGATAAACACAATTGATGGGCGCGGGTATTGCGAACCCGAGTGCCCTCATCGAAAATGGAAGATCAGTTTCGTCTAAATTTCAAATCGAAGAGAGAGAGCAATGGCCCCGGGCGCTTGTCGCTTGGGTCTAACAATACTATGTCGACAAAATACAAACTCGAATACATCTGGCTGGATGGCCGAGAGCCGGTTCCCGGGCTGCGCGGCAAAACTCTACTCAAGGAATTTGAGCATCCCCCCACCCTCGCCGATTTGCCCAAATGGGGCTTTGACGGCAGTTCCACCATGCAGGCGGAGGGCAAAAGCTCGGACTGCGTGCTGAAACCGGTGGCCGCGTATCCGGATGCCAGCCGCAAGAACGGTTATATCGTCCTGAGCGAAGTGATGCACCCGGATGGTACGCCGCATTCCACCAACGCGCGGGCCACCATCGAGGACGACCCGGACTTGTGGATCGGCTTCGAGCAGGAATATTTCCTTTTCAAGGACGGGCGTCCGCTCGGCTTCCCCGAACATGGACATCCGAGCACTCCGCAGGGCCCTTATTACTGCGGCGTCGGCTATAAAACCATGGGCAACATCGCGCGTCAGATCGTGGACGAGCATCTGGACGCTTGTCTCGCCGCCGGCATCAACCATGAAGGCATCAACGCCGAAGTCGCCAAAGGCCAATGGGAGTTCCAGATCTTCGCCAAAGGCTCGAAAAAGGCTGCCGACGACCTCTGGACCGCGCGCTATCTGATGATGCGCCTCTGCGAGAAATACGAAGTCGATATGGAACTGCACTGCAAACCCATCCGGGGCGATTGGAACGGCTCTGGCATGCACACCAACTTCTCCACCAGATACCTCCGCGAAACAGGCGGCAAGGAATACTTCGAAGCCCTCATGAAGGGTTTCCAGGAGAACATCGCCGAGCATATCGCGGTGTACGGCCCGGACAACCATCTTCGCTTGACCGGTCTGCACGAAACGCAAGCCATCGACAAGTTCAGCTATGGCCTCTCCGATCGCGGCGCTTCCATCCGCATGCCTGTTAACTTCATCAAGAACGGCTACAAGGGCTATCTGGAAGATCGGCGGCCGAATTCCGAGGCTGATCCTTACAAAATCGTCTCGCGTATCCTAAAGACCATCAACGGCGTTTCCATGGCCGTCGCGGTCTAGTTTTAACTACAACCACTCCTTTTGGTCGCGGCTCAGAATCAAACCTGCAGCCGCGGCCGAAATCCAAATTCCCCGCGCCTCCGTATTATCCATGGGACGCGCCAAAACGAATCCCGGGAGGCAGGCAACAGAGCCGCGACCGTTAGGGAGTCGGTCCGTGTTAGTGCCGCTTGAAGTACTGCACTTCCCGCTCGTGCTGCTCGGCTGCACTACGCGTGGAGAACGTCCCGAGATTCTTGCGGCGGCCCGCTTTTGCGTCCTTCTTGCGGGAGTACAGCCGATACTGGCCGGATTTAAGTTTACGGATCATAGCGGTTCTAGTTCTCAAACCTAGGACGCCGCCGCTATGTTTTTGTTGCCTTCGCGCATCGGTTGCCTTCCCGCATCAAAGGGCTGACCTGCCCGGTTACAATGAATCCGGCCCCTGAACCGTGGACCGATTTATGCCGATGGATATCTCGGGAGCGGTTGATTGCAGGGGAATCGGAGCACTTTCGTGAGAATCGCGGAGTTCCTTGGCTTGGCGCACCGCCCTTCGCGGCACTCGTCGCGCGGCGGCGCACGCACGGCGAAAAAGGCCATTGCGTTATGCCGCAGCCTGCTGTCGGAACGCGGCGAAGTTTCCGGAAGCCGGCTCGCCACCGACGCTCTGGACGCCTATCAAGCGCTGGACGAGCGGGGCCGCCACGCCTTTTTTGAGTCCCTGGTCCGGGATTTCTCTCCCGATCCCGAGGAGGTCGGCCAGGCTGGAGACGCTTACCGGTTGGACCCGTCGCCCGAGAATCTGGCACGGCTGCAAAAGGTGGTGGAGGCGCCCCGCCAGGAGCTTTTTCGCCGTCTGAACCTGGCGCCGGATGCCACTCGTGTTCTGGTGGCGATGCGGAGCCAGGTCCTCCAAGAGTCCGGCCGTACACCGCGGCTGAAGCCGATAGCAACCGATCTCGCGCACCTGTTCACCTCCTGGTTTAACCGCGGCTTCCTGGTGCTGCGCCGCATCGATTGGCGCACCTCGGCGGTCATTTTAGAAAAGTTGATCCAGTATGAGGCCGTGCATCAGATCCAAGGCTGGCACGATCTGCGGAGGCGTCTCGAAGTAGACCGCCGCTGCTATGCGTTTTTCCATCCCGCTCTTCCCGACGAGCCAATCATATTCATCGAGGTGGCGCTGACGCGGTCGCTCAGCGACAAGGTCCAGGCGCTGCTTGATCCGGATTCCCCGGTGGGCGACCCTGAATCGGCCGAATGGGCCATTTTCTACTCGATCACCAATTGCCAGGAAGGGCTGCGGGGTGTCCCGTTCGGCAGCTTCCTGATCAAACAGGTAGTGGAGGACGTGGGTAAGGACCTGCCGCGGATTAAGAAATTCGCCACTCTCTCGCCGATGCCGGGCTTCCGGAAATGGCTCGCGGAGAAAACCTCGGCGCTCGAAGCCAACCCCAAGCTGGCGCCCTTCGCCCAGGCCGCGGCGGCGCTCAACAGCCCGCAATGGATGGACAACGAAGCCTTGTGCTCGGAGTTGCAACGGTATTTGCTGCCCTTGGCCGCGTACTATTTCTTGCACGCCAAACACAACCAGGAGCCTGTGGACCAGGTGGCGCGCTTCCATCTGAAGAATGGCGCGCGTCTGGAACGTATCAACTGGCTCGGCGACATTTCCGCGGCGGGATTGCAGCGCTCGGCCGGCCTGACCGCCAATTACGTCTACAAGGTCCCTGACGTCGAACGCAATCACGAATTGTACGTTCGCGAACACAAGGTCCGGGCCTCGCGGGAAATCGAAGCGCTAGCCAAGCGATTTTCCCCGCCCGCGCGCTTCTAAGCGCTATTCAGTCCTCCTATATCGCCGTTCACTGTCCTTGCGCCTCCCCGCTTGACTCTGTTGGAATACAATGTCGTGTATACCAGTCACATGCTTTGGAAGGATTTGCGGAATATGACAAAACTTCGTTGGATTGCCGGGCTCGCTGTGTTATGCGCAGGCTCGCTCTTGGCCCAAGTATCGGGAGTTGTTTCCGGAACTGTTGTCGATCAATCGGGCGCGGTGGTCCCTAATGCGTCCGTTACCGCCACCAACACGGAAACAGGCGCCGTCCGGGAAACGAAGGCCGATGGCGCCGGCCGTTACAATTTTTCGCCGCTGCCGGTCGGGCCCTACGAAATTCATGCCAAGAAGACTGGATTCCAGGAAGTGATCCGCGCCGGAATCCAACTAGCCGTGAACCAGACCGCCGAGGTGAATCTGACCCTGCAAGTCGGCGAATCCAGCGAGCAAGTTACCGTGAAGGCCGATGCTCCGGTGGTGGGTGTCTCCACCAGTGACGCATCGGGCGTCATCAGCCAACTCCAGATTCGCGATCTCCCGCTCAATGGACGAAGCTTCGATCAGTTGCTGACGCTCAATCCCGGCGTCGTCAATTTCACCTGGGAGAAGACTGGCGGCATCGGCGTGTCGAATTCAACCAACGGAAATAACTTCGCGGTCGAGGGCAACCGGCCGCAACAAAATCTGTTCTTGTTGAACGGCGTTGAGTTTACTGGAGCGGCCGAGAACAATATGACGCCCGGCGCTGTCAGCCAACAATTGCTGGGCGTGGACGCGATTCTCGAGTTCAACATGCTGCGCGATTCCTATGGCGCCGAATATGGCAAGCGGCCCGGCGCGCAAGTGCTAATCGTAACCCAAACGGGAACCAACCAGTTCCACGGATCGCTGTACGAATACATTCGGAACAGCGATCTGGATGCCCGCAATTTCTTCGATCCGGCTTCGGTGCCGGGCTTTCAGCGCAATCAATACGGCATCGCGCTGGGCGGTCCGATCCAGAAAAACAAGACGTTTATCTTCAGCAATTTTGAGGGATTCCAGCAGCACCTGCACCAGACGGGCGTCGATCTGGTTCCCGACAATAACGCTCGAAACGGCTATCTGCCTTGCAAACTGGTCACTCCGGCCCCGAGTCCTTGTCCCGCCGGCGGGCTGGCGTTTGCCGGCATTTCGCCCTTCATTAACGCGTGGCCGGCGCCGAGTCCCGGTGCGCCCGATTTCGGCGGAATATCGGAAGCCTTCAATAATCCGCTGCAGACCATTCGCGACGACTTCGGGACGGTTCGGCTGGACCACCATTTTTCCCAAAACGACTCCCTCAGCGCGATCTACACCATCGACGATAGCGCCGATTTTACCCCCACCAGCACCAATGCCTACAGCACTGATGTCGAGAGCCTGCGCGAACAAGTGGCCAGCCTGGAGTACACTCACGTGTTTTCGCCGACGCTAGTCAACACTGCGCGATTCGGATACTCGCGCGCGGGCTATTTCTTTACCGGTGAACCCACGCCCGGATCTCCCGCCGCGGACTTGTCGGGCTTCTTACCGGGGACCCCGCTCGGCGCCTTAGTGGTGGGCGGCAGCGCGGCTTCAAATCCGGCGGCCCAGTTGAGCCTCGCCGGGAGCAACAACGGCAGCAACCTCCATGTAGCCCGCAACCTGTTCACCTATGAAGACCAGGTATCGTTCACGCACGGCCGCAATCAATTTTCTTTTGGCGCCTGGGTTCAGCGTGAGCAGTTGAATGAAGAACTCGCGCTCAGCCAATATGGCCAAGCTACCTTCACCAGCCTGGCGACGTTTCTCCAAGGCACCATCAGCAGTCTCCTCTTCGATCCCACGCCGACCCCGCTCGGATGGCGGTCGGTGTTTGGCGCGCTGTTCGCGCAAGATATTATTCGCCTCAAGCCGCGCTTGACGCTCTCGCTTGGATTCCGTACCGAGTTCTCCAACGGCTGGAACGAAGTGGAGGGCCGTGCATCCACCTACACTTTCACCAATGGCGTCATCAACACCCAGCCGCGGATTGGCTCTTCGGCCTTCACTCAAAATAATGCTACGTACCTGCCAGAGCCCCGGGCGGGGCTCGCGTGGAGCCCGTTCCGCAACACCAATCGAACTGTGATCCGCGCCGGCTTCGGGATGTACAACGACCTCCAGGACGCCCTCGGCTACCGTACCGATCAAAACGCGCCCTTCAACCCCACCTACAGTCTGCCCAATTTGTCGGTAACGAAGCTGCCGCTTTCGAGTACCTTGCCAGCGACAGCCAAACTATCTCCGGGTGGGGTGCAGCCGGATTTACAGACGCCGACACTGCTCTCGTGGTCCTTCCGCATCGAGCAGGAGATTACGCCCAACACCGTACTGCGAGTCGGCTACGTGGGATCGCACGGATATCATGAAATCATCGGGATCGACGCGAACGAACCCTTTCCGGTGATTTGTCCCGCAGCGCCTTGCCCGGCTAATTATCCCGCCACTTTCCCCGCCGGCATGGCGGGCACACCGGTTCCGGCCGGGACGTATTATGTACCGACTGCGACCAGGGCCAATCCCGCGCTGGTAAACACGTGGACCTATTTTTCAGAGGGCAATAGTTCCTACAACTCGCTGCAGATCGACCTCAATCACCGCTTTAGCGGCGGCCTCACATTGCGCGGCGTCTACACTTGGGCCAAAGCCCTCGACGATGGCGATTCTTTGAACTCAACTACGTCGGGCAACGAACCGGCGCTGGCTTCGAATCCTTTCGATCTGAAGGCCGACAAGGGCCTCGCGAACTTCAATGTCACTGGCGCGGCCGCGATTAACGGCGTCTACGAGCTACCATTCGGCCACGGGAAACCCTTGCTCAATAATGCATCAGGGTTCGGCGGCGCCATGGCGAGCGGCTGGAGCATCAACTCCATCCTTACGCTGCAAAGCGGGTTTCCATTCACACCGCAGCTCAGCTACAATCCGTCCAACAACGGCGACACCAAGAACCCAGTTCGGCCGTTCGTGAATCCGGCGTTCACCGGCCCGGTCATTCTCGGAACACCAAACAAATGGTTCAATCCAGCGGCGTTTCTGGCGCCCCCCAACGGCAGTGGATTCTACGGGAATCTGGGCCGCGATACTTTGATTGGGCCGGGCTTGGCAACTTGGGATCTGTCGGTCTTGAAGGACACACGCATCCACGAGCAGCTAAATCTGCAGTTTCGCGCGGAGTTCTTCAACATCCTGAACCACGCGAATTTCAATACGCCCAACCTGGTCACATTTACTCCGACGGGCGTGTCGCCGACGGCCGGCGTGATCACCAGCACGTCCACTACCTCGCGGCAGATTCAATTTGCTCTGAAGCTTCGCTGGTAGAGAGATTACTTAGCCAGCCGGACCACTTCGAGCGTCTGGAGCATGCGGACCGATCGCGCGCCCTCTTTGTCGTTAGGGCAAACCAGGCGAAACGGTCCCTGCTTGTCGGCCAATGGCTTCCCATCCCGCTTGTCGGCCAGCAGGATCGATTCGTTGCCGAAGTCGGGGTCCAATTCGCCCAGTGTGAAGATCACCTGGTAGCCATCCTGCGCCTTGGCGAGCACGTACGTTGTGAGAACCTTGCCGCGCAATTGCTTGCCGAAAGGCGCGCCGGCTTTCTGTAGTACCGCGAGCAACGTGACGCCTTCGTACACGATCTTGCTTCCGTCCGGCGCGGGAACCGTTGCGGTCTCGCGAGGCATCTTGGCCAGATCGTCGGCCGTCAGCGACAGCGGCGATGCAACGTCGCCTTGCACGGCAAGGACTGCGGCCGGCGGGTTTTGAGCCAATACCAAGCCAGCGAGCACCATGACCGCAAGCATCAGGCGCGTGTAGTTCATAGATGTCAGTGTACCTTGTAGCCGTAGCGAGCCAAGACATCGCGGCCGGCGCCAGTCAATACGAAAGTGGTAAACAATTGCGCCGTGTCACGATGCTGGGAACGCGCCACGATGCCCAATTTCTGAACGATGGGCTGATGCAATCCTTCATCCACCTGGATCACCTTTCCGGCTTCCTTCAACACCAGCGAATACGCGGTGAATACGGCGTCGGCGTTCTTGGACGTGCCGTACTGCTTGGCCATGCTGATGTTTTCCGCATAAACGATCTTGTCTTTCACCTGATCCCAGATGCCGGCGCGCTGCAAGGTTTCCACAGCCGCGGCACCATAAGGCGCCAGTTTGGGGTTTGCGAGAGCGATCACTTTAACGTCGTTAGCTTTCAAATCGTCGATCTTGTCAATGTGCGCCTTGCTGGCCGGGGGTATCCACAAGGCCAAGACGCCAACCGCGTAGACCGCGTTGCTGCCAGGTACAAACAGATGTTCGCCGTCGAGCTTGTCCACGTGTTCGGCATCCGCCGACAGGAAAACATCGAACGGAGCCGAGTTTTCAATCTGCGTCGTCAATTGCGCCGTCGATCCGAAGCTGAAGATCGGATGAACCTTGGTTTGCGCCTCGAATTCCGCGCCGAGCGTCTGAGCGACTTCGGTGAGGTTCGCCGCCGCCGCAACTGTGATCTCGGCTCCTTGGCACGACGCGGCCCAAAACGCTACGATGATCAGCGGAGCTATGGTTCGGCGCTTCATGAGAGATGCAGACGATGTTACTGTAACACGACAGAGTTGCGTATAAAATGCCTGAAATCGAGAATCACCTAGGAACGCTGCGGCAAAAGCGCGGCATCTCGGCGGCGCAGCTCGCGCGGACCGTCGGCGTTACACGGCAGACCATTTACGCCATGGAAGCGGGGAGCTACGTCCCCAATACGGCCGTCGCGTTACGTCTGGCCCAGGCCCTGGAAGTGAAAGTGGAAGACCTTTTCGCGCTTCCCGAGACCGAGCCCACCGGTCTTCGCTCGGAAGAGGTGACGCTGCTGCCGGGCTCCGAAGCGCTACAGCCGGGCCAGCCCGTGCAGCTCTGCCGCGTGAATAAACGCCTGGTCGCCTCGCCGCCTTCGCCCGTTCCCTGGTATTTTCCCGTCAGCGACGCCGTGGTCTCGAACAAGCTCCCCAAGGGCGGGCGCACCGATGTCCAGGTTTTCGACGCAGCCGACGACTTCCGCAACCGTGTTCTCATCGCCGGCTGCGACCCCGGAATTTCAGTGTTAGCTCATCACTTGCAATCGGCCGGCGTGGAGCTGGTGCTGGCGCATCGCAACAGTTCGCAATCGCTGAAGCTGCTGAAGGAAGGCTGCGTCCATATCGCCGGCACCCATTTGCGCGATGAATCGAGCGGCGAGTCGAACCTTCCCGAGATCGGCCGCATGTTTCCGAGAAACGCCGTGGCCGTCGTCACATTCGCGGTATGGGAAGAAGGAATCGTCACCGCGGCCAACAATCCCAAGAGCATCAAAGGCATTGAAGACCTGGCACGCCGCGATGTCAGCATCGTCAATCGCGAGAAGGGCGCGGGCAGCCGGGCTCTGCTCGACTCTAATCTAAAACGCCTCAAAATCGAACCCAAGAACGTCCGGGGATACGACAGCGTTGCCCCGGGCCATTTGCAGGCCGCCTGGCAGGTGCAATCCGGGCAAGCCGATTGTTGCATCGCCACGCGAGCCGCCGCGCGCGTGTTCGGTCTCGGTTTCATTCCGCTGGTTAGCGAACGATACGACCTTGCAATCCGGCGGCAACATCTCGACATGCCGAGCATCCAAACTTTGTTGGACACGCTGAACCGTTCGAATTATCGCCGGGAACTGGAAAGCCTCGGTGGTTACGACACGCGCGCCGCAGGCCAACGTCTGCTGTGATCTGGTACAAGTGAGACATGGCAAGGTGGTGGTGAAATCCACCGAAGTCATGATCCAAAATTTAAGGGTGACGCCGCATAACTCAGGCATGCCGAACTGGGACGCAATCCGAAGCGAGTTTCCCGCGCTCGCCCACTGGACTTATCTCAACACCGCGACCTTCGGCCAACTGCCGCGGCGCGCCACCGAAGCCGTGGCACATCACTTCGCGCATCGCGACGAACTGGCGTGCGCGGATTTCCTCGCCTGGTATGACGACGCCGATCGCATACGCGCGAAGATCGGGCGCCTGATAAATTGCGCGCCTGAGGATATCGCGTTTGTTCCGAATGCCTCCACCGCGTTGGGGCTGTTGCTTGCCGGGTTGGACTGGCGTGCCGGCGACCACGTGCTCACGCTCGAGCATGAGTTTCCGAACAATCTCTACGCGCCCGGCCTGCTGGAACGCTTTGGCGTGGAGGCGAGCGCTTGTCCATGGGATCGGTTCTATGAGTCGGTGAATGCGAGAACGCGCCTGGTGGTCCTGAGCTCAGTAAATTACAACACCGGCTTCGCGCCGCCGCTGGCCGAGCTCGCGGATTTTCTGCACGCCCGCGGCGTCTTGCTGTTCGTGGATGGAACCCAGAGCGTGGGCGCCTTGCGCTTCGATGCGGCCCGCGTGCAACCGGACATGCTGGCCGTGCATGGTTACAAATGGCTGCTCTCGCCGAATGGCGCGGGATTCTTCTATATTTCGCCGCAATTACGCGAGCGGCTTCAGCCCAACGTGGTGGGCTGGCGGAGCCATCGGGATTGGCGCAATGTCGACAATCTGCACCATGGCGCTCCCGAATTGCCGGCCGGCGCCGAGAAGTACGAAGGCGGTTCGGTCTCCTTCGCCTTGCTATACGCCATGGAAGCTTCGCTCGACCTGATGCTCGCGATCAGTCCCGATGTTATCGAGCGGCGCGTCCTCAATTTGGCCGCCAAAACGCGCGGGATTCTGCGTGAACGGGGAGCGACGGTCGCCGGATGCGCCTCTCCGATTGTCGCCGCGCGATTTGAGAATCGCGATGTTTCGGCCCTGGCGCGAGCGCTGAAGGAACACGGCGTGCTGGTGGCGGCGCGGCGTGGTCATCTGCGGGTCTCGCCGCACCTCTACAACAACGAACAGGATCTGGAAGTTTTCGAGCGAGCGCTCCGCACGTTGCTGTAAATTAGCCTGGCAATTGAAACGCTACGTTGCGCTCGCGATTCAATCTCTCGCTGAGACTGCGATCGAGCGAAGAGAGCGTGGCCTGCTTCTGCTCGTGATCCATCGTCACGTAATGCACGGTCATGCCATCCACCCAATACGCCAAGACCGCGCGAATCGTGCCATCTTTCATGGCCAGCAGGTAGAGCGGCTCTTCGTACTTGCGGGCCTGGGCAGTGGGGCCGGCATTCCATACCGATGGCGCCGGTAGTTCCTGAGCATTCGGCACAGGCGGCGGCGTCTGATTGGAAATGATCAAGACGCCGGGACTCGGCTCGGAATATGTGGGTGCTGGATAAGCGGGGTACCCAGAGTCAGGATAACCGTAGCCGTAGTCGCCATAATCGCCGAAATCGCCGTAGTCCGACCAGAAGGGACTCCAAAGTCCGCCGTAGAGCCAGGGATTGTAGAAGCCTCCATAGTAACCGTAGCGGCCGCGAAAGCCGCCGAAGTTGTTTCTGAATCCACGGCCGCCGCGGGAGCCGCCACCGCCTCCCCGAAATCCTCCCCCGCCTCTGAACCCGCCACCGCCGCCGCGGAATCCTCCGCCTGAAAAGCCGCCACGGGCGCCGCCACCGCCCCCGTGCATGCCTCCACCACCGCCGCCATGTCCTCCGCCGCCCCTCTGTGCAAAACCGGGAACAGCCAGTAAAACACAGCCCAGAACCACCGGCAGAATTCGGCGCATCGCGGGTACCTCTAATTCATTCTAGGCGCCAATGTAGCGCGCGTACAAGCTCCGCGCTATCCCGACATCCGTGGTGCCTTTGATGATGGCCCGGCCATCCGGGAAGATGGTCAACAAGTAGGGCGGCGCTTCAAAACGCAGCGCGAATTCGTTGGCGCGAACGGTTCCCAGCGGCGCCAGCCTCCTGGCAAGTTCGCGCAGTTCCAAAGGGCGGGCGCGTTCATGGATCTGCACAGCGTTGTGACCGCATAAGCTCACTGGCGCACGGCGCTCTCCGGCCAGATAGGGGAAGTCGCGCCGTCCGCACGCCGGACATTCGGCCACTGGATCCGGCTGCGCCACCTGCCGAATCTCGCCGCTCCAAACATCCACGGTAGTAATCTTGCGCGCCGGTTCGGCACGGCACAGAATCTTGATCGCCTCGGTCGCTTGCAGGCTGGCGATCAGGGCGGTCACGGTACCCAGCACCCCCGCGGTCTCGCAGGTGGGCTGTGCATCCGGCGGCGGATCGGGATAGATGCACCGCAAACACGCGGTCTGGCCGGGAATCACCGGCATCGCGATCCCATAGCTGCCCACCGCGGCTCCATAAACCCATGGAATGCCGCGTTCCACGGCAAAATCATTAATCAGGTAGCGTGTCTCAAAGTTGTCCGTGCCGTCCAGGATCAGATTCACGCCGCCCAGCAGCTCTTCCACGTTAGAAGGAGTTAGATCCGCCACCACCGGCTCCACTAGAACGCCGCCGTTTATCCCGGCGATCTTCCGCGCGGCGGCCACCGCCTTGGGCAGGGCCTGCTCCACGTCGCACTCATCGAACAGCCACTGGCGTTGCAGATTGCTCAGTTCGACATAATCCCGGTCGATGATCCGCAGAAATCCAATCCCTGCCCGGGCCAGCGCGCCGGCTTGAAAGCTGCCCAAAGCGCCGCAACCGGCTACTGCCACTCGC
Source organism: Bryobacteraceae bacterium (assembly GCA_052148835.1). GTDB lineage: Bacteria > Acidobacteriota > Terriglobia > Bryobacterales > Bryobacteraceae > Palsa-89. The sequence goes on along the minus strand of JBKQHJ010000015.1, from coordinate 17,179 downwards.
GCGTCCAACAGACGTTGCTGGCCCTGTTCGCCGATGCCCGCAAACAGGATCTGCCGCGAATAGCGTTCGCGGTCGCGTGGGCTCATTTCAGTGGCCTCATACAGCCAGATGGTACCAACCGGGGCCTCATGCTAGGAGGCGATGCGTTAAGATGGTCGCTTGTGTCGACCCGGCTGGGCCTATGGATGGTTACGCCCACGCTCGCCGTTCTCTGCTCGATCCTGTTGAACGCGGCGCCCAATGAATACGAAGGCAAGCCGATCGCCAGCGTGCAATTCGACCCGGCGACGCAACCCCTGACGCTCGAGCAGTTGATGGCGATGCTGCCGCTGAAGATCGGCCAGCCGCTGCGCGGCTCGGACTTACGCGACGCCATTCAACGCTTGTATCAAACCGGCGAGTACGCCGATATCGCGGTGGATGCCAGCCTCGCGCCGTCCGGCGTGAACATCAAGTTTCTCACCAAGCCCGCATATTTCATTGGATATTTCGATGTCAACGGAGTCGGGGAGCCGCCCAACGACGGACAGTTGCTGGTGGCTACCAAGCTGGTGCTCGGCGGACCTTACGCGCCCAGCGACACCACCGCGGCGGTCGGGTATATCGTGGATCTGCTCAAGAGAAATGGCTTCTACAACGCCGGTATTGAGCCGGTCACGGCCACGCGCGAACCGACGCAAGAGGTCCATATCGATTTTCACGCCGATCCCGGCCAACGCGCTAAGTTCGATGGGCTGGTCGCTAATGGCAATACCTTGCGTCCGCTGGACAGCCTGATCAATTCCAGCGGATGGAAGCGATTTCGCGGATGGCTCGGATGGCATGAGCTTACCGAAACGCGCCTGCAGAATGGGCTCGACAACATTCGATCCTGGTATCCCAAGCATGACCATTTGCTCGCTCAGGTCACGCTCGAAAATCTGGATTATGATTCCGAGAGCAATACCGTCACGCCGGTGGTGGCGATCGATCCCGGTCCCCCGGTCCTGGTACGCCTGCGCGGCGCCAGGCTCTCGGCCGGAACATTGCGGAGGCTGCTGCCCATCTATGAGGAGCGCGCCTTGGATCGCGACTTGCTGGAGGAGGGTTCGCGCGATCTTGCCTCGTATTTCCAGACCCAAGGATACTTCGACGCCACGGCCGATTACCAAATGGCTACGCCCCCGAACGGCGAACAACTCATCGATTACCACGTCTCGCTCGGCGTCCGGCACAAGCTGGTCAAGCTGGAAATCCATGGCAATCATTATTTCGACGACGCCACCATCCGCGAGCGCATGTCGGTGATCCCGGCGACGCTGGTCCGATATCGCCATGGCCGTTATAGCCGCGCCGCGTTGGATCGCGATCTAGACGCCATCCGGAATCTGTATCGCTCCAACGGATTTCGCAACGTGGAGGTGACCCCCCGGGTGCTCGACGATTACAACGGCGTCCCGGCTCGGATCGCGATCTTCATCGACATCACCGAAGGGTCCCAATGGTTTGTTTCCAAGCTCGCGCTCCAAGGCGTCTCGGAAGATTTTCGGCCCGACTTGATGCTGCTCCTGCATTCCACCCAAGGACAGCCCTTCAGCGATCTCGGTATCGCCACCGACCGCGATAATGTGCTCGACTACTATTTCAACAACGGCTATCCCGCCGCCAAATTCGACTTCACCGCCGTTCCCTCGGGCCAAGCCGATCGCGTGGACTTGACCTTTACCGTCACGCCCGGCGCGCGAGTGTACGTACGCAACGTGGTAGTGGATGGATTGCAGCAGACCCGCCCGGACGTGGTGACGGACCGCATCAGCGTGCGGGCGGGCGACCCGCTCTCTCAGAGCCAGATCAGCGACAGCCAGCGGCGGCTCTACGATCTGGGTATTTTCTCGCGTGTGGATGCGGCCATCCAGAACCCCGATGGCGACGAGCCCACCAAGTATGTGCTCTATTCCATCAAGGAAGCCGGGCGCTATTCGATGAACATCGGCGTCGGCGCGGAAATCGGACGGATCGGCGGCAGCACTACTTCGCTCGATTCGCCCGCCGGCGTTACCGGCTTCGCTCCGCGCTTCTTGTTAGGCATCAGCCGCTTGAACTTCTTCGGAGTGGGGCACACCATGAGCTTGCAGACGCTGGTCTCCACGCTCGAGCAGCGCGCTTTGCTTACCTATGTGGCGCCCCAATTTCTCGGCAATCCCAAACTAAGCCTCCAGTTCTCCGGCTTGCTCGACATTTCTCACGATATCCGCACGTTCTCATCGCGCCGCGAGGAAGCTTCCGTTCAGTTGGGGCAAAAGGTGTCGCGAGCCGACACGCTCCAATATCGCCTCACCTATCGGGACGTCAATATTCTTGGGACCCCTCTTATCAGTAAAGAATTGATTCCTTTGCTCGCACAACCGGTGCATATCCTGGTTCCTTCCATGAGCTTCATTCAAGACAAGCGCGACGACCCTATCGATTCGCACAAGGGCACCTATACCAGCATCGACCTGGGGTTGGCCTTGAAAGCGTTTGGATCCCAGACCGGCTTCGGAAGAGTGGTGGCTCGCAATTCCTCTTACTATCAGCTCACCAAGGATTTGGTGCTTGCGCGAACCACGGATTTCGGCTTGATCGAACGTTACGCTGGATCGTCGGTTATTCCTTTGCCGGAAGAGTTCTTCGCCGGCGGAGCCTTTTCGAACCGGGCGTTTCCCGATTTCCAGGCAGGACCGCGCGATCCAGGCACCGGGTTCCCAATCGGCGGCAACGCATTGTTCATGAATACCGTGGAGCTGCGGTTCCCCCTCATCGGCGATAACTTGGGCGGCGCGATATTCAACGATTTGGGCAACGTGTATTCCGCTGTAAACAAGATCAGTCTGCGATTCCGTCAGGAGAATTTGCAGGACTTCGACTACGCGGTGCAAGGCTTCGGATTCGGACTACGCTATCGCACGCCTCTCGGTCCCGTGCGCGTGGATTTTTCTCTGAGCCCGAACTCGCCACGCTTTTTCGGGTGCGAGGGTTCCATCAATCAGTTGTACCAGTGCGGCGTTAAGGGCTCAAACGTACCTCAGACCGTGCAGCGCATCAACGTCTTCCAGTTTCATTTTTCGCTAGGCCAGGCGTTCTGATGAGAATTAGGCCACTCCCTCGTCTTACAGAGCCGCGCGCCTCAGCAAGCGGTCGAATTCCACTCCCTCACGGTCGCGGCTCAGTAATCTTCCTCGTCTTCCTCGTATTCCTTTTTCCCCGCTCTCTTTTCCCCGAAATCATCGACCGTATCGCCATTACCGTCGCCAACCAGGTCGTCACCGAGTCTCAAATCGACGAGGAAATTCGCGTTACAGCCTTCCTGAATCGCGACCCGCTCGATTTGAGCGCCGCCGCCAAGAAGGATGCGGCATCCAGATTGATTGAACAATCGCTGGTAAGGCGAGAAATGGATCTCAGCCACTATCCGTTGCCCGAACTAAGCGATGCCGGTGAATCGCTGGAGAATCTGAAGGCCATGTATCCGAGCGAGACGGCGTTTCAGGACGCGCTCCAGGCCTACGGAATCACCACCGATGAGCTCACCCGCCGCTTGTGGTGGCAGTTGACGCTCCTGCGTTTTATCGATTACCGGTTCCGGCCCGGAATACAGATCCTACCCGCGGATGTGCAAGCATATTATCGACAGCAGGTTTCTGAGTGGCAACAAAAGGGGACCAAGCCGATGCCAACGCTGGAGGAATCTCGCGGCCAGATCGAGGAGATTCTGACGCAGAAGCGGATCGACCAGGCGTTGGATCAGTGGATCAGCGATACCAGAAAGCAGGTCACAATCACGTACCTCGATCCGGGGCTCCGTTGAATAAGCTGAAGCGGCTGGGAAAAATCGCCGCGTTCGGCCTCCTTGGATTAGCGACCCTGGGCCTGGCGCTGCTGCTGGCCGGCGTGATCGTGGTGCAGACGGCGTGGTTCAAGAACCGGGTCCGTGACCGGATCCAGTCCGTGATGGAGTTGGCTACGGGCGGCCGCGTCGAGATCGGCAGCTTCTCCTACAACTGGCATAATCTGACCGCCGAAGTCGCGCCGTTCGTTTTGCACGGAACCGAGCCAGCCTCCGCGCCGCCTCTGTTCCGAGCGGACAAAATCCAGATCGGTCTGAGAATTATTTCGGCGCTGGAGAAAAAGGTGGATGTCGCGTCGCTCCTGGTCGACAGCCCGCGCCTATACATCACGATTGGTCCGGATGGGTCCACCAACCTCCCCAGGCCGAAGGTTGCACGCCTCAACCAGAACGTTATCGAAGATCTGCTGGAACTTCGCGTGAAGCATATCGAACTCCGGCATGGCATGGCGGCCTACAATTCCTGGCGCGTTCCACTGGATGCGATCGGCGATCAACTGCAAATGTCGCTGTCATACCAAGCCTCCGGGCCGCGCTATCTCTGCGCCATTTCCTCCGCGCTCATGCGCGTCTCCTCGCCAAAGTTACGCACCCCCGCCGAGTTCGCTCTGGATTCGCAGGTGGAACTGGCCAAAAATACTATCCAAGTGCTGCGCGTGAACCTGGCATCCGGCGGAATGAAGATCGAGGGCCAGGGAAGCATCGTCGATCTTTACTCGCCTCTTGCAAACTTCGAGGTAACCGCCGCACTCCCGGTGGCCGAGCTCAACAAGATTTTCCGGACCCCGCTCTCGCCGTACGGCGACCTGTCGCTGCAGGGCCACGTCTCCGCCGGTGGAACGTCTACCGACCGGTTTACCGGCAAGCTTTCAGGGCGCTCGCTGGGGTACGTTCACCAGGGCGCCGCCGGCCAGAACATCGCGGTCCGAGATATCTCAATGACGGCCAGCGCCGATATCACTCCCGACAAGTTCAATCTGACGAATCTCCTGGTCTTCACTCCGGAGGGAACGTTCCGCGGCGCGGCGCAAATGTCCGAACTCAAACGGATCATCGTGAAGGGCGAAATCGAAGGAGTAACCATCGCTGAAGTTGGCCGCATGGCCGCGCGGGAAACTGGCTCGCTCAATGGGACGCTCAGTGGTCCGGTGCAGATCGAGGGTCAAGTGACGCCTTCCGGACTGGAGGGCGCGAGCGTCGGCGCAACGCTGGACTTGAAGCCCGGCTCCGAACCAGGAAACGGCGGCGTGCCTGTCTCCGGTTCGCTAGCCATCCACTACGATCAACACGCTGGAAAGCTGCAACTCGGCAATTCTCAAATCAACTTCGGTTCTACCCAGGCCTCCGTGTCGGGAACGCTGGGCGAGAATCTCGCCGTCCACGTGGTCTCTAGAAATCTCAACGACGCCCTTCCGGTGCTGCGCGCTATCGGCTTTGAACCGCCCGCCCGGTGGCCAGTGGAATTGCAGGGCGGCGTGGCGCGCGTCGATGCATCCGTCATGGGGAGCCTGGCGGCCGCGAAGGTCTCCGGCAAAGCGGATGCCGGGAAGCTGAAACTCGATGGACACCAACTGGACCACGTCAGCACCACGTTCACTGTCGATCGAAACAGCGCGGTACTGCAGGCCATCACGGCCGACCAGGGCAAAATGCACGTGGAGGGAAGCGGGCGCGCGGAATTGCGGAACTGGAAGTTGGAGGAAGGCAGCCCCGTCTCGGCCAGCCTGTCTTTACGAAACGCGGACATTCAGGCGTTGGCGGTGGAGGCCGGCTGGAAGTCGCCGCCCGCCACGGGGACCGTTTCCGCCGCGATCCGCGTTTCCGGTTCGCTCGAATCGCCCTTGCTTTCCGGCGCCGTGGCGATCGAAAATCTCACCGCCTACCAGGAACATTTTGAACAAGCTCGCGCCGACGTCACGTACACCAACACGGCGCTCGAAATTTCCCATGGTGAGGCTCGGAATGGCGCCGGACGCGTTACTTTATCGGGCGACTACAATCACCCCGCCAACGACTGGAAAGACGGCTCCGTCCGATTCGACGTGGCCTCGAGCGGCGTCGATCTCGCCGCCCTCAAGCACCTCCAGGATCTCGAAAGCGGCCTGGCCGGACGAATGGACTTGAAGGCCAGTGGAGGCGCCAAAATCGTAAATGGCGTGGTGGATCTGACGTCGCTGAACGGCGAGATTGCCGTTCGCAATGCCGCGTTCAATGGCCGTACCTACGGGAATCTTACGGTCACCGCGGCCACCAAGCTGCCGCTTCTGACTCTGGCCGCGACGGTTAACTTGGACGACGTCGAGATCCACGGGAGCGGCGAATGGCGGATGGAAGGCGATTATCGCGGTGAAGCCCATATTCCCATCCCGCGCATCTCGTTCGCTACCCTGCACGATCTTACGCCTGGCAAACACCTCCGCAAGAACCTTCCTTTCGATGGCTTCGTCGAAGGCGAGGCCGTAATTTCCGGCCCGCTCAATCAGCCCTCCTTGATGAAGGCCGACCTGACGCTATCCACAGTGCAGCTCAATGCACTCCCCAGCTTGCGTCCCGTAGCTGGCGTCGCACTTCAGGATCTGGTGCTGCGAAATGCGCAGCCGCTACACGTCGTGGCGACCACCAGTTCCATCGACTTTGGCCGCGCCAGCTTTATCGCCAAGGACACCACGCTCGACGCTACCGGCCGCATAGCCCTGAACTCCAAGAATCCCTGGGACCTGGCGATTCAAGGCAGAATCAATTTTTCGATTCTTCAGCTATTCAACCCGGACCTACTCGGCTCGGGAGCTTCTATTGTGAACGTGACTGTCCATGGGCCGCTCACCGAACCGCAGGTGGAAGGACGCCTCGAGTTGCAGAACGCCTCTTTGTATATCAAAGACGTTCCCAACGGCGTGGACAATGCCAACGGCCTGATCCTCTTCGACAGCAACCGCGCCACCGTGCAACGCCTGACCGGCAAGAGCGGCGGCGGCGACATTTCCTTCGAAAATGGTAGCTTCTTGGGCTTCCGGGGCGGCACCCTGGTCTATCGCCTGCAAGCCACCGCTCGCAACGTGCGGTATCGTTCCGAAGGCGTCAGCGTGACCGCGGACGGCTCGCTCGCTTTGATCGGGACGTCGGACAGCAGCGTGTTGTCGGGGTCGGTGTCGGTGACTCGCGCGGCCTTCAATCCAACCACCGACCTGGGCACGTTGCTGGCCTCCACCGCCACCCCCGTGGCTTCCACGCCCAATCAGTATTTGCAGGGGCTTCAATTGGATGTACGGGTGGCGACCCAACACACCCTCGAGGTGGAAACTGCCCTCACGCGGAACATCCAAGCCGATGCCGATCTACGCGTGCGCGGCACGCCCGGTCAGCCGATTTTGCTCGGCCATATCACCATCAACTCGGGCCAGATCGAGTTTTTCGGGAACAAGTACAGCATCAATCGCGGTGAGATCAGTTTCAACAATCCGGCCAAGATTGAGCCGATCCTCAACATGGACTTGTCCACTCAGGTGCGCGGCATCACGGTGGATATCAGTTTTTCAGGTTCTTTGAACAAGCTGAATTTCTCCTACCGGTCCGACCCGCCGCTGGAGGCCGCCGACATCGTTGCGTTGCTGGCGGTGGGACGCTCGCCTTCCACTGCCGGTCCGCTCGGTACCGCGCCAGCGACCACTAACCTGAATAACAGTTACCTGGGGATCGGCGACTCGAACAACTCGCTCCTGTCTCAGGCCATTGCGCCTAACTCCGGGCGCCTTCAGAAATTCTTCGGCGTCAGCCACATCAAGATCGATCCGCAGCTCACCGACGTGACCATCGTTCCACAGGCCCGTCTCACCATGGAACAACAGGTGTCTTCCGACGTCACCCTCACCTACATCCAGAACCTGGAGGTGAGCGATCAGCAGATTGTGCGAGTGGAATGGGACTTCAACCGCAAGTGGTCGGCTGTGGCGCTGCGCGATGAAAACGGGGCGTTCAGCATCGATTTCTTGTACCGCAAGCGTTTCAAATAGGCTTCCATGAGGCTTCGAAAAGTCCAGGGAAAGCTCAAAGTGGAGCATGCCATCCTGGACGGAGTGCGGGATGTCCTGGAACGCTTACTGGAAAACAACCCGGCCGTTCGATCCGTCATTCCCGGAGTAATCCGCCCGGTGCGGGACGCCAAAGGCGAGGTCCAAATTCGGATTACGGTGCCCACCACGAACGGATGGAAAGCCATCGCGCTCAGCGCGGGCGCCCGCCAGGAGCTGTTCATTAGTACCAATTTGTCGAAGGACCAATTGGCGGAGGCGCTGCGGCGCGCTTGCGGGACCAAGGGCTAGGCGACTAAGGTACTAAGGCGTTCGCCTCTGTGGCGCGGTGTCATGCCTGTAGCCTGAGCCAAGCAATTCTCTTAACTGCCGATACTACGCTAACGTTACTGTCATCTGCGACCGATGAGGAAATCAGACACCTAATATCTGATTTACGACAGTTAGAAGAACCTGGGAAATTCGGTGAAGATTCTAATAGCAGACGACAGCATAGTTTCCCGGCATTTGCTCGAAGCCACGTTGCGCAAATGGGGCTATGAGGTAATGGTGGCCTGTGACGGCGCCGAAGCTTTGAAACTATTGGAGCGCGAAGACGCTCCCGCTCTGATCATCCTGGACTGGATGATGCCGGGGATGACCGGCGTCGAGGTTTGCCGGCGCATCCGGGAACGCGACAGCGAGCCCTACACCTACATCCTCCTGCTCACCTCCAAGAGCCAGAAGGAAGACTTGATTGAGGGCATGGACGCTGGGGCCGACGACTATATCACTAAGCCTTTCGACCAGAATGAACTTCAAGTCCGGCTGCGAGCCGGCATCCGGCTGGTAGACCTCCAGACCCAGTTGCTGAAAGCGCGGGAGGATCTCCGCGAGCAAGCCACTCGCGATTCCCTGACGCGCTTGTGGAACCGGAGCTCTATCCTCGGGGAACTCGGCCGGGAGTTGGCGCGTTCGGAGCGCGATGCGCGTCCGCTCGGAGTGGTGATTGTCGACCTGGATCACTTCAAGCAAATCAACGATACCTACGGGCACTTGGCCGGTGACGCGGTGCTGCGTGAAGCCGCCCGGCGCATGCAGAGTGGCATTCGCCAATACGATTCGCTGGGCCGCTACGGCGGCGAGGAGTTCCTGATCATATTCCCGGGCTGCAGCGAGACGGAGAGTTTCTCGCTGGCCGACCGCCTGCGCAGGCAACTGGGCCAAACCGAGATGTCGGTGAACGATTGCTTGGTTCGCGTAACGGCCAGCTTTGGCGTTACCATCGCCTTCCCAGGTGAGAACTTGACCGCGGAGGCGTTGATCCGCAGAGCGGACGAGGCCCTTTACGTGGCAAAGAAATCGGGCCGCAACCGGGTAGAGATTCTCACTTGCCGGTCCGAACCGGCGGTTGTGGGCGCGTCCGCCGAAACGGCCGGCGTCCTGCCCTAAGGAGCCTCTTCCACTTCCTGACGGTCATGGCTCAGTAGCGCCTGTTTTAATGCCGCTGCGCCACCTGAAAATGGCTCAGCGAATTCGCGTAACTCGATATCCCCTTATACAGCGCCTCGGCGGTGCGCTCGCGATACTCTTCCCGCCGCATCACACCCTCGTCGTGCGCGTTGCTGACGAACCCGATCTCCGCCAGCACCGACGGCATGGAAGCTCCGATCAGCACCACGAAGGGCGCCTTCTTAACACCGCGATCCTTCGAACGAGCGTCGGTGGCCTTAGCCGACAAGTTGTACAAAGCGGTCTGCACGCGGGTGGCAAACTCGCGCGACTCCTCCACTTTGTCCTTCAGGGCGATTTTCTCCAGCAGCCCTTGCAACTCGTAGATCGTCATTTGCGAGCCGGCATTTTCGCGTTGGGCCAGATCGAGCGCAGTGCGTGAAGTGGTGAAATTCAGATAATACGTCTCCACGCCCGCGGCGTTGCGCAACGGCGAGGAGTTGGCGTGAATCGACAGGAACAAGTCGGCCTTGGCTTCGTTGGCGATCTCGGTGCGCTTCTCCAGTGGAATGAAGGTGTCGTCGGAACGGGTGAAAATTACTTCGCTTCCCATGCGTGTTTCAATCAACCGCCCTAAGCGCTGGGCGACATCCAGGACCAGGTCCTTTTCGCGCAGTCCTTGCGGCCCCACGCTTCCGGTGTCGTGTCCGCCGTGGCCTGGGTCTAAAACGATGCGTCCCACCTTCAGCCCCAGCACGCGAATCATGGAGTGATCGCCGGTAGAATTGCGTTTGGCGGGTAGAGCGCTCTCGATAGCTGGAGGCGGCGTGCTCGAAACGGCGCTCGATGTCGCGGGAGCGGCCACCTTGGCTGCCAGGGGTGTTGTCAGGGAACGCCGGGCGTTTGCCAGGACCCCGGCGGGGATTCTGGCCGGCGGCGGCAAATCCGGAGGCAGCTCGAGTGAGGCTTCTTGCGGCGGCAGGGGTGGAATTGCGGCCGGCTGGGCTGCCGGTGGAGGAGTGAAGGGACGTCGATCCACTGGCTTAGGGCCGGGCGGGGGCTGCACTAGCGCGGGCGGCGTTCTCACGGGCCCTTTCGTGGTTTCGGGCTTGGGGGTTTCAGGAGCGCTGCCGGAAGCACGCAGCTCAATAATCAATCGGGTGGGATTGTCCAGGCGTGAGGTGGTGGGTTCCACCGACGTTTCCAGGTCCAACACCACGCGCGTGACGTTGTGTTGCGGCTCAGCCACGCGAATCTGCTTGATCAAATGATCCGACACCGGGATCACGGTCATGGACTTACGGCCTAAAGTAGGGCGGGTGCCGATCAGATCGAAGAACAGGCGGTCGGGATTGTCCAACCGATCCGACTTTAGCTCGAAATCTCCGTCCGTCTCGACCGCGATCCGCGTGACGCCGCTGAGCGACCAGAAGCGAACCGCGGTGACGTGATGCGGCTCGGCCAGGTTCGCGGCGAGCGATGTACTGAGTGCTAGGAACAGGAGTGCCCCGGCGCGCCGGCCGCGCGCAGGCGTAGAACCCGCGCGCTGGTTCGCGGATCCACTCCGGCCATGCTTGTTCCGGGGGAGGTGTAGCATTAGTTTCCTATCGAGTTGCGATGTGTAACTTGCCCTCTGCATCCACATACGCACGAATGTGCCTCGGCTCCTCTTCGATTGCCTGCGAAGTTGCCTTTGGCTCCTCTGCATTCTCTGCTTCGCGCTTCGTTACGCTGGCAGTCTCGTTACTACTTACGGCCGCGCGCTTAGCTTGCCCGTATTTCTTGCCCACTTTGGCGACGTAGCTGACGGTCTCGGGATACGGCGGGACGTCCTTATACCTGGCCACGGCCTTCTCACCGGCATTGTAAGCCGCAATCGCCAGCCGATCGTCCTGAAATGTGTCCTGCAGGAACTTCAGATAACGGACGCCGGCTTCAATATTCTGCTTCGGATCGAAGCTGTCCGTGACGCCGAACCGCTGGGCGGTGGAGGGCATCAACTGCATCAGGCCCCGCGCCCCCTTGGGTGACACGGCGAACGGATTGTAATTGCTTTCCACTTGAATCACGGAATCCACCAATAGAGGATTCACATCGAAATTCTTGGCTGCCTCGGCGACCAGGCCGCGCACATCGGCATCCATGCCGGCTGGCTTGGCCGGAGCCATCAGAGTCCGCACCAGCCTTCCGGTGCGCGTATCCACTTTCACCACCCACACGGCGTGAGCGCCTGGAGCCGCGTTAGGAAGCGCCGTTGCGCCATCCGAGGGAGGCAGGCTTGCGGCGCCGAGCATTCCCAGAAACGTCGGGCCCAGAACCGCCGTGCTCAGAATAATTTCCAAACAAAATCGCATCCCTTTGTTCTATCCGATTATAACCGGATTCCTTCCGTCCGCAACTTTTTCTCTCCACCGGAACTTCCGCCGGAGGGCCGGAACGCTAATGGTATTATTCTCTCATGCAAGCCTCCGGATTTGTGCTGGCCGGTGGAGCAAGCAAGCGCATGGGCCAAAACAAGGCGTTGATTCCCTTTGGCGGAACGACGCTGGTGGAGCACGTCGCGAAAATAGTGGCTGACGCCGCCGGCTCGGTAGCGCTGATTGGCGATCCGGATCGGCTCGGCCATCTCGGCTTGCCGGTCTTTGCCGATGAGCTGCCAAGTTGCGGTCCTGCGAGCGGGATTTACACCGCCCTGCGAGTGACGGAAACGGACTGGAATCTGGTGCTGGCGTGCGATATGCCGGCCGTCTCCGCGGAGGTGCTCCGGGAACTGCTTCGCGAGACGGGGGCATCGGCGCGCAACTGCATCGCCGCTGTCGGACCTTATGGCCAGCCTGAACCCTTGTGCGCGGTCTACCATCGGCGCTGCTTGCCGGCTCTGGCCCGGGCCATTCGGGATAAACGATTGAAAATGCGGGACTTGATCAAGGAAATGGGAGCCGTCTGGATTCGGGTGGACGCTGCGGCGCTGGTGAACGTCAACACGCCCGCCGAGTGGGCGGAATTCGAGGGCGGAGCCTCCCCGGCTAACTGATGACCGACAAACTCCATTACATCGAGTTTCGCCATGTTTATAAGACGTTCGATCGCCCGGTTTTAGTCGACGCCAATTTCTATGTGAATGCCGGCGAGACGGTGGCCATCATTGGCCGCAGCGGAGTCGGAAAATCCGTCAGTCTCGGTCACATTATGGGTTTTCTGAAGCCGGACCAGGGCCGCGTGTTCGTGGCTTACCAGGACATCACCGATTACGACGAAGCGCAGCTCCGTGAGATCCGCAAGAAGGTGACCATGGTCTTCCAGAGCGGAGCGTTATTCGATTCACTGACGGTGGCGGAGAACATCCTGTTTTCGCTCGAACTGCGCGAGGACTATGACGAGCACAACAAGGAAGACGTCGTCGACGGACTGCTCTCCATGGTGGACATGCTGCAGTTTAAGGACGCTTACCCCGCCGACTTATCCACCGGTTACAAACGCGCCGTCGCCATCGCCAGGGCGCTCGCCGCACAACCGGAATGCATCCTCTACGACGAGCCCACCACCATGGTGGATCCCATCATGTCGAATACCCTGGCGGAGCTGATGCTGAAGCTGAAGCGCGAGTTGAGGCTCACGGCCGTGGTGGTGACCCACGATCTGGACCTGATGCGCAAGGTTGCAGATGTCGTGGTGGTGCTCTTCAAAGGAGAGGCGATCTATTTTGGCCCGGTGAAGGATCTGGAGAAGTCCACGCATCCGCACATTCGAACGTTCCTTGCGATGGATCGCGTGGAGCTGGTTCCGGACCTGGCCGAGTAAGCTACCTTTTCTTTTCGAAATCGAGCGCCGCCGAGTTCATACAGTAGCGCTGGCCGGTTGGCTTGGGGCCATCGTCAAACACATGTCCCAGGTGCGCGTCGCATTTGCCGCACAATACCTCTACGCGCCGCATTCCGTGGCTGGTGTCGGTTTCAACCCGCACGTTGTCCGGCGAGATCGGCGACCAAAAGCTGGGCCATCCGGTGCCGGAATCGAATTTGGTGTCGGACTGAAACAGCGGGGCTCCGCAGCAGACGCATTTATAGGTGCCGTGCTCGTGATTGTCCCAGTGCTTGCCGGTGAATGCGGGCTCGGTGCCTTTGCGGCGGGCGACCGCGTATTGTTCGGGCGATAGTTGCTTGCGCCACTCTTCGTCGGTTTTCTTGATTTCAGCCATGATTTGCTCTCTTCAATTCGATCTTATCAACGACGCACGTGGCGCACGTTCTCAACGTGCTGCGTTCACACTTCTGTGAACGCGCAGGGGAACATAGACTCAGGGCGTCGTCACGAGTGACGACGCGGCAAGCACGAGTGCTTGCGCCACATTTACTTCGTCGGTGACTACTGCTGGATCGTTACGATCGGCTGCGACGACGCCAGCACCGCCTCGGCCTCTTCCGCGGTGAACTGCTCGGTCTTAGCCGAATGGTTCATCGAACAGAACTTCGGACCGCACATGGAGCAGAACGCTGCGTCCTTGAAGCCTTCCTGGGGCAGCGTTTCATCGTGCATCGCTTCGGCGGTCTCGGGGTCGAGCGAGAGCTCGAACTGCTTGCGCCAGTCGAACCGGTAGCGTGCGCGCGATAGTTCGTCGTCGCGGTCCCGTGCACCCGGCCGATGGCGTGCGATGTCGGCTGCGTGCGCCGCAATTTTATACGCGATGATTCCCTGCTTCACGTCTTCGCGATTCGGCAAGCCCAGGTGTTCCTTGGGCGTGACGTAGCACAGCATGGACGCGCCATACCAGCCGATCATGGCCGCGCCGATGGCCGACGTGATGTGGTCGTAGCCGGGAGCGAAGTCCGTCACCAAGGGGCCGAGCGTGTAGAACGGCGCCTCGTTGCACATCTCTACTTCCTTCTCCACCTGCATTTGAATCTGATCCATCGGGATGTGGCCAGGGCCCTCGATCATGACTTGGACGTCGTACTCCCAAGCCCTTCGGGTCAGCTCGCCCAGTGTCTTCAACTCGGCAAACTGCGCGGCGTCGCTCGCGTCGGCCACGCAACCCGGCCGCAATCCATCGCCGAGGGAGAAGCTGACGTCGTGTTTCTGGAAAATCTTGCAAATCTCGTCGAAGTGCTCGTACAAAAAATTCTGCTTGTGATTCTTGACCATCCACTCGGCCAGAATCGCGCCGCCGCGGCTGACGATGCCGGTGATGCGCTTGGTGGTAAGCGGCACATACTGCACCAAGACGCCGGCGTGTATGGTCATGTAGTCCACGCCCTGCTCGGCCTGTTCCTCGATCACCTCCAGCATCACATTGATGTTCAGGTCTTCCACGCGGCGCACACGCCCCAGCGCTTCGTAGATTGGCACCGTGCCCACCGGGATCGGAGAAGCATCGATGATCGCTTGACGGATGCGCGGGATATCGCCGCCGGTGGAAAGATCCATGATGGTGTCGGCGCCGTATTTCACCGCATAGTGCAGCTTTTCCACCTCTTCCTCAATGTTGGATGTGGTGGACGAGTTCCCGATGTTGGCATTGATTTTGCAGCTGGACGCGACGCCGATGCACATTGGCTCCAGGTTGGTGTGGTGGATGTTGGCCGGGATGATCATGCGGCCGCGCGCGACTTCGGATCGGATCAAATCCCCGGTCACGTGTTCGCGCTGGGCGACGTATTCCATTTCCTGGGTGATGACGCCCTGGCGCGCATAATAAATCTGCGTCCGGATCGGGTCGTTCAAACGGGGGGAAATCCATGAGCTGCGCATACCGGCCATTTTAGCGCAGTCATTGTAATGCAACTGGATTCAGAGCAGGATTCGAGCGCTAGGAGATCATCTCCCAATAAGCGGTCCGGCCGAACGGGGTCACGATGATTACCTTCTGAAATGTCCCACGGCTATCGGTGAAGGTGGCGCCGTTTTGATAATTTTCGCCTGGGACTGAAAGATAAATATTGCCGAACGATTGCAATCCCACCGGATCGGTACCGGACGGCGTTTGTGGTGTGGGCTGCGGCGGAGGATTGAACGGCGGGTAGTCGGCGATGTTGGTGGAGACTTTAATGGAGCCAGGCGGCGGCAGCAAGGGATCGTACGCCACGACGCCGGGCTGCGAGAGGCCTGGGGCGATGGTCACCGGCGGTTGCAGCGCCGATGGCACCCAGGTGTAGCCCATTTGGGCGCGCATGGTCATCACCAGGTACGCATCCCATCCCCACACCATGATGGGCACATCGATGGTGAACCCGTCGGTGGCCAAGGTCGCGGCTTGGGTGGCGCGCTGGTCCTGAGCTGCGATTCCGGGCAGTGCCTGAATTTCTGGTGGCTGCGAGGCCCAGTATGCCTGGTCGAACTGCTGTTGCGTGGTCTCCGGTTGTGTGGTCGACATGATGGCCGCACTCTAGCAGCCCACCAAGGCCGCGCGATTGGCTGGGACTCACAATCCGTTGAAAGTTCGCGAGACAAATTCAGTCCCGCGTTGTGATCGCCGTTTTGGATTCCGCCCGCGGCAGTCGCCGCTGCGCCAGCGCTAGTGCTTCAGCAGTTGCGGAAACTGCGCTTGCAAGTTCTTGACCTTCGGAGCATCGTTGTAGACGATATACGGGTTGTTGGGATTGTGGTCGAAATAATGCTGGTGGTAATCCTCCGCCCGATAGAAACCGTTCAGCGGCACAACCTTGGTAACGATCGCGCCCGGGAAAATCTTGGCGGCGTCCAGCTGGTGAATATACGCTTCGGCGATTCGCTTTTGATCGGGATCCGAAAAGAAGATGGCGGACCGGTATTGCGTGCCATGATCCGGACCTTGCCGATTCAACTGCGTCGGATCGTGCGCCACTGCAAAGAAGACTTCGAGCAGCTTGCCGTAAGAGATCTTGGAGGGATCGTACGTTACCTGCACCGACTCGGCGTGTCCGGTGATCCCGGAGCTTACGACTTCATAGTGGGCCGTGTATGCGGCTCCGCCCGCGTATCCTGATACGGCATCGCTGACGCCGTTCAAACGTTCGAACACCGCTTCCACGCCCCAAAAACAGCCGCCGGCGAAGACAGCGGTTGCGGTGTGATTGCCGGAAGCCGGCTGATCGACGGTAGGAGCCGGGAACTCTCCCGCACTGAGCAAGGAACCCATCAACACAGACGCAAGCAGAACCAGGCGCATGAAAACTCCTTTGCTATAGTTTACCGCCCGCTATCATGAAATTTCCGATGCGCTCGCTGATTATCGACAACTACGATTCGTTCACCTACAATTTGGTGCATGCGGTAGCCGAAATCACCGGTTGCGCGCCGATCGTGGTGCGGAACGATGAAAAGACGTGGGACGAAGTCGAGCGGCTCGATTTCGATCGCGTGATCATTTCGCCGGGACCGGGCCGTCCGGAAAATCCGCGCGATTTTGGAGTGTCGGCGCAAGCCATCGCCGCGGCAGCGGACGGGAAGTTCCCTCTCCTGGGGGTCTGCTTGGGGCATCAGGGGATCGCACACCACTTCGGGGGCCGTGTGATTCCAGCGGCCGAACCGGTGCATGGCGGCGGCGCCGACATTATCCATGGCGAAGACGAGCTATTTGCGGGAATTCCTGAGCGATTCAGCGCGATTCGTTATCACTCGCTGATCGTTGGCGAGCCGCTGCCTCGAGTGCTCAAGAAGATCGCATGGACCGATGATGGCGTAGTGATGGCTTTGCGGCATCCGACGCTGCAGATTTGGGGCGTGCAGTTTCATCCGGAATCCATTTGCACCGAGTATGGGATGGAGCTGCTGCGGAATTTCCTTAAGCCGCTTGCTCACGCGCGCGGTTCAGTTACGAGCGTCTCGGTTGCTCACGCGCGCGGTTCAGTTACGAGCGTCTCGGTTGCTCACGCGCGCG
>JBKQHJ010000014.1:0-65829 GCA_052148835.1 Bryobacteraceae bacterium | reverse complement strand
GATGTGTTGGTGATCGGCGCAGGCGGCGCGGGGTTGCGCGCGGCCATTGAAGCGTCGGCCGGCGGCGTGAAGGTCGGAGTAGTTACCAAGTCGCTGCTGGGCAAAGCGCACACCGTAATGGCCGAAGGCGGCATGGCGGCATCCATGGGTAACGTGGACGACCGCGACAACTGGCGCGTCCATTTCGCCGACACCATGCGCGGAGGCCAGTATTTGAATTACCCTCGCATGGCCGAATTGCATGCCAAGGAAGCGCCCGCGCGCGTACACGAACTGGAGGCCTGGGGGGCGCTGTTCGACCGCACCGCCGACGGCAAGATTTTGCAGCGCAACTTCGGCGGGCATCGCTATCCCCGCCTGGCGCATGTGGGCGACCGCACGGGTTTGGAGATGATCCGCACGCTGCAAGACCACGGCATCCACCAAGGCATCGATTTTCACATGGAATGCACCATCATCACGCTGCTGGTGAATGCCGGGCGCGTGGTAGGAGCGTTTGGTTACGACCGCGAACGTGGGCGCTATAAGTTGTTTCACGCGAAAGCGGTGGTGCTAGCCACCGGCGGCATCGGCCGCGCGTACAAAATCACGAGCAACAGTTGGGAATATACCGGCGACGGCCATTCGCTCGCTTATCATGCCGGCGCCACGTTGCTCGGCATGGAGTTCGTGCAAGTCCATCCGACCGGAATGGTCTGGCCGCCCAGCGTACGCGGCATCCTGGTTACAGAAGGCGTCCGCGGCGAAGGCGGCGTGCTGTTGAACAAAGAAGGCAAGCGCTTCATGTTCGACGATATCCCGGCGAACTACAAGAGCCAGACCGCCGACACTCCTGAGGAAGGCTGGCGTTACACGCAGGGCGACAAGAACGCGCGGCGTCCACCGGAGCTGCTGACGCGCGATCACGTGGCGCGGTGCATTGTGCGTGAGGTGAAGGCAGGGCGCGGGAGTCAGCACGGCGGCGTCTATTTGGATATCTCCTGGATCAAGGAAAAACTGCCGAACGCAGCCGAGCATATCAAGAAGAAGCTGCCTAGCATGTACCACCAGTTCAAGCAGCTTGGCGACATCGACATTACGAAGGAACCGATGGAAGTGGGTCCGACCACGCACTACATGATGGGCGGCGTGCGAGTGAATCCCGATACGCAGATGTCGGACGTCGAAGGCCTGTTCGCCGCCGGGGAATGCGGCGCGGGCTTGCACGGAGCGAATCGCTTGGGCGGGAATTCGCTATCCGATCTGGTGGTCTTCGGCAAGCGCGCGGGCGAATTTGCAGCTAAGTTCGCGAAGGATCACGGGGCCGGGAGCGTCGATAGCGCGCAGGTAGATGAAGTGGCGCGCCAATCGCTCGAGGCCTTCGAACGGCAGGGTGAAAGCCCTTATCAAGTCCAGCACGATTTGCAAGACCTGATGCAGGACCTGGTGGGAATTGTGCGCCGGGAGGAAGAGCTGGAGCGGGCGCTCGAAGGGATCGCGAAACTGAAAGACCGCGCCGGTAAGGTAGGGATCAGCGGAAATCGCGAATACAATCCGGGCTGGCACACCGCGCTCGATCTGAAACACTTGCTTACCGTGTCCGAAGCCATCGCGCTGGCCGGGCTGCAGCGCAAAGAGAGCCGCGGCGCGCATTTCCGCGACGACTTTCCGGAGAAGGATCCCTCGTATGGAACCTTCAATTTCGTGATCTCGAAGGGACCGGACGGCGCCATGCGGATCGACCGGGAGCCGTTGCCCCCGATGACGGACGAGCAGAAGCAGATCATCGAGGAGATGAAGTGAGGAGAGGAGATGAAGTGAGGATTCATGGCTAGCGCAACTTTTCGAATCTGGCGAGGCGACAAGTCGGGTGGCCAGTTCCGCGATTACAGCACCGAAATCTCCGACGGCATGGTGGTCCTGGACGCCGTCCACCACATCCAGGCGGAACACGCGGGCGACTTGGCGGTGCGCTGGAATTGCAAGGCGGGTAAGTGCGGTTCGTGTTCGGCTGAGATCAACGGCATGCCGAAACTGATGTGCATGACGCGCTTGAACACGCTGCCGCTCGATCAGCCGGTGACCATTCAGCCCATGAAAACCTTTCCGCTGATCAAGGATCTGGTGACGGACGTCTCCTGGAATTTCACTGTGAAGAAGGGCATCAAGAAACTGAAGCCGCGCCAGCCGGACGCGCCCGATGGAAGCTGGCGCATGCAGCAGGCCGACGTCGATCGACCGCAGGAATTTCGCAAGTGCATCGAGTGCTTTTTGTGCCAGGATGTGTGCCACGTACTGCGCGACCACCAACTGTTCGACGAGTTCATCGGCCCGCGATTTCTCATTTACACCGCGCAACTGGAGATGAATCCGATCGATAGCGAGGATCGCCTGCCCGACCTGCGCAAGCAGCAGGGCATCGGCTATTGCAACATCACGAAATGCTGCACCAAGGTTTGCCCCGAGAACATCACGATCACTGACAACGCGATCATTCCGTTAAAGGAGCGCGTGGTGGATCGGTATTTCGATCCGCTGGGAAAACTGTTTCGGGCGTTTGGCGCCGGCAAGTAACCTTTTCGCATACCATACTGAATACTGGTGTCAGATATGGTATGGTGTGGTCATGGTAGGAGCAGTAAAGAAAGTCACCATCGAAGTGCCCGAGGAATTGCTGGAAAAGGCACAGCGAGCCACCGGCTCGGGTATTACCCAGACTGTGCGCACCGGTTTGCAGCTAGTCGCGGCGTCGCAGGCCTATGCGCAGTTACGCCAAGCCCGGGGTTCGTTTCGGTTCTCGCGACCGCTGGCGGAATTAAAAGACGACCGTTGATTGCGGCCGATACCAGTACCTGGATCGCTTTCCTCCAAGGAGACAGCGGCGAGGACGCACAACTTCTAGATAAGGCGCTGGAGGACCGGCAGGTGCTGATGGTGCCGGTAGTGCTCACGGAAATTCTGAGCGATCCCAAGCTTCCGTCCTCCATCGCGGGATCGCTTTCGGATATACCGCTGATCGACATTGCCGCTGGCTATTGGGAACGGGCGGGCGCGCTGCGAGCCAAGGTTTTGGCAAAACGCCGTAAAGCACGTCTCGGCGATTCCCTGATCGCCCAGAGTTGCATCGACCGAGGGATTCCGCTTCTTACGCGCGATCGCGACTTTCGCGCGTTCGCCGACGCAGCCGGTGTGGACCTGGTGGTCCCGTCCGGTCGGAAATAACGCCCCCGCCTTCGCAACGCTTGCGATAAACTTTCAGTCTAGATTATGCAGTTCGAACTCAAGCCGATTTCGATTGCCGGCGTCGCCGTCGCCCTCCAACGGGCGGAGCGTTACAGGCTATTAAACGAACCGTCGCTGGCCGAGAGCATTTGCCTGGATGTCTTGCGAGTAGAACCGGAGAACCAGCGCGCATTGGTAACGTTGCTGTTGGCGATCACCGATCAATTCGTTCAAGGCGCGGCGGTCGCGAAGGCGCGCGAGCTATTATCTCGCCTGAAGGGTGAATACGAACAGCGCTATTTTGCCGGTATTATTTGGGAGCGGTCCGCGCACGCGCAACTCTATAAAGGTGCGCCTAACGCCGCTTTTAGCGCGTATGAAGGCTTGATCCGAGCGATGCGGTGCTATGAGGACGCCATCGAACTGCGGTCGCCGGGCAATGACGACCCCATCCTGCGCTGGAACACTTGCGCGCGCATTTTGATGCGTAATCCGAATCTGCGGCCGAGGCCCGACGAAGCGTACGAGCCCGTGATGGGCGAGTAGTTCGCCGAAGAAATCGCTCGAAGAAAATCGGCGCCTCTGATACAATAAGGTTATCCCGATGAAGTTTGGCGTCGTCGTGTTCCCGGGCAGCAATCGAGATCACGACGCTTGGTACGCCGTCTCGCAAATTCTCGGTCAAGAGTGCGAAATCATCTGGCACGACGCCACGAATCTGGGAGCCGTGGATGCCCTGATCCTGCCCGGCGGTTTCTCCTACGGTGACTATCTGCGATGCGGCGCCATCGCGAAATTTTCGCCGGTGATGCAGAGCATCCGTAAATTCGCCGCGGACGGTGGCCTGGTGCTGGGCATCTGCAACGGATTTCAGATTCTGGTGGAAAGCGGGCTTTTGCCGGGTGCGCTAGTACGCAATCGCGGCCTGAAGTTCGTCTGCAAGCACGTACTGCTGCGCGTTGAAACCACTAATTCTCCGTTTACCTCGGAAGCTAAAATAGGCCAGCGCCTGCTGGTTCCCATCGCGCATGGCGAGGGTTGTTACATCGCCGACGAGCGCACGCTGGATCAACTGGAAGCAGAAGACCGCGTCACGCTGCGCTATATCGAGAATCCGAATGGATCGATGCGCGATATCGCCGGCATTTTGAACGAAGGCCGCAATGTCATGGGATTGATGCAGCATCCGGAAGACGCCATTGAGCCTCTGATGGGATCGAGCGACGGCATCGTGATTTTTCAGTCGATGGTTTCGGCGTTGGTTGCCGCCCATTAACCATGACTCCGCAAGTCATTACTCCACAAGTCATCGAATCCCACCAGCTCACCGAGCCGGAATACGAGAAGATTGTGTCGCTGCTCGGGCGCGAGCCCACCTACACGGAGCTTGGAATTTTCAGCGTCATGTGGAGCGAGCATTGCTCCTACAAAAGCTCGCGCATTCACTTGAAGAAGCTGCCGACGCGCAGCAAGCTGGTGTTGCAAGGGCCGGGCGAGAACGCCGGGATTATCGACATCGGCGATGGCTACGCGATCGCGTTTAAAATCGAATCGCACAACCATCCCAGTTTTATTGAGCCGTTTCAAGGCGCGGCCACGGGCGTAGGTGGCATTCTGCGCGACATTTTTACCATGGGCGCGCGGCCCATCGCGGTGATGGATGCGCTGCGCTTTGGTCCGCTCGACATCCCGCGCAACCGCCGAATTCTCGAAGGCGTGGTTTCGGGCATCGCGCATTATGGGAATTGTTTCGGCGTTCCTACCGTGGGCGGTGAATGCGTTTTTGAAGACTGCTACAACGGCAATCCGCTGGTGAACGCGTTCGCTCTCGGCGTGTTTCGCAAGGATCAGGTTTTTTATGGCAAGGCCACCGGTCTCGGGAACCCGGTCATTTACGTTGGCGCCAAAACCGGCCGCGACGGGATCCACGGCGCATCCATGGCGTCGGCCGAGTTTACCGAGGAATCCAAGCAAAAGCGTCCCAACGTCCAGGTGGGCGATCCGTTCCTGGAGAAACTTCTGCTTGAAGCGTGTCTGGAAGCGATGCAGACTGGCGCGATTGTCGGCATCCAGGACATGGGCGCCGCCGGCCTCACGTGTTCGACGTGCGAGATGGGTAGCCGCGCGGGCACCGGGGTCGAAATCGACTTGCAGTATGTGCCGCAGCGCGAAACGGGCATGACGCCGAACGAGATCATGCTCTCGGAATCGCAGGAGCGGATGCTGCTGGTCGCCGACAAGGGCCGCGAGGCCGAGGTATTCGCGGTTTTTCACAAATGGGGATTGGATGCGGTCACCATCGGCCGCGTCACGGCCGACGGCAGCCTGCGAGTGAAGGATCACGGCGAAGTGGTGGCTGAGATCCCGAACCGCGCCCTGGCCGATGAGGCTCCCCTGTATGATCGTCCGCACACCAACCCGCCGCGACTGGCCCCGCTCGAAGCGCCGCCGATTCCGGATCGCTCCGCGCCCGCCGCCATCCAGGCCGATCTCATCGCGCTGCTTAGCTCCGGCGATCTGTGCTCGAAGCGCTGGATCTGGGAGCAGTACGACTATCTGGTGCGCAGCAGCACCCTGGCCGGGCCCACTGCCGACGCCGCCATTGTGCGGGTGAAGGAAACCGGCACCTCGATCGCGATGTCGCTCGACGGCAACGGCCGCTATTGCGCGCTCGATCCGCGTGAGGGGACCAAGCTGATGGTCGCCGAATGCTGCCGCAATGTTTCCACCGCCGGTGCGCTTCCCGTGGCCGCGACCAATAATTTGAATTTCGGCAATCCCGAGCGGCCGGAGATCATGGCGCAGCTTGTGGAATCGATCGAAGGCATGGCCGAGGCCTGCGAGTTTTTTGAAACGCCAATTACGGGCGGCAATGTCAGCTTGTACAACGAGACGCTCGGCGACGCGATTTTCCCGACGCCCGTGATGGGGATCGTCGGTTTGATGAAGACCGCGCAGCCGACGCCGATTCACTTTCCGCAAGCCGGGCTCGAACTGATTCTGCTGGGCGGCTTCGGGAGTTGCGATGAAACGCATTTCGGAGGCACGCAATACGCTAAGGTGATTCTCGAGTCGCTTTGGGGTCTACCGCCTAAGTTGGATATGGCGTATGAGAAGCGCGTCCATCAGACGATTCGTGAGATTATCTCGGGCGGTCTCGCGGTTGCCGCGCACGATCTGAGCGATGGCGGCCTTGCGATTGCGCTGTGTGAGAGCTCCTTCGGACCTGCGAATATTGGGGCGCGCGTTGAGATTCCGGCCGGCGCGCGCGCTGAGTTCCTCTTATTCCACGAAGGCCCTTCGCGAATTATCATCGCAACATCCCAGCCAGAAAACGTTCTGGCCATCGCTAGGAAGAATTCTGTTGAAGCGCCGCGCATCGGTGTTACGATGAAGGAGCGGTTACGGATTGATTGCGATTCGAAAACCTTGCTGGATTGCGACCTGACGGAGTTGAGGCAACCTTGGGAAACTTCACTCGAACGCCTGCTGCACCAGCAGTAGCGGAAATTCCACCCACTGCTCCAGAAGTGGCGCAGATTCAACTGGACAAACTCCGCGAGGAGTGCGGTGTCTTCGCCATTCATGGCCACAGCGAGGCCGCCAACCTGGCGTATCTCGGGCTCTACGCGCTACAGCATCGCGGACAGGAGAGCGCCGGAATTGCCACCAGCGATCATCGCGAGATCCGCTGCTCCAAATCGATGGGCCATGTGGCGGATATATTTACGCCTGAACAGATCGCCAGTCTTCCAGGGAATATGGCGATCGGGCACACGCGCTATTCCACCGCCGGCGACACGGTCCTGCTGAATGCGCAGCCGTTCCTGGTGGCGTGCAATAAAGGACAGATCGCGGTGGCGCACAACGGCAACATCACCAACGCCGGCGAGTTGAAACGCGATTTGGAGCGAGAAGGATCCATCTTTCAAGCCTCCAGCGATACCGAAGTGATTTTGCATTTGGTGGCGCGCTCGCGCGAACGAACACTGGCGGGCGCTTTACGAGAAGCCCTGCTGCAACTGGAAGGCGCTTTTTCGCTGGTGTTTCTGGCCAAAGATCGCGTCATCGTGGCGCGGGATCCGCACGGTTTCCGGCCCCTTGCTTTTGGACAAATGCCTTCGCCCGAGGGAGGCACCGCATACGTCTTCGCTTCGGAAACATGCGCGTTCGACCTGATTAATGCCGACTATGTCAACGATGTGGAACCTGGCGAGATGGTGTGCGTCGGTCCCGACGGCTTGACCCGGGAACGTTGGGCGCCCGCCGCGCCGCAAGCGCATTGCGTCTTCGAGCATGTGTATTTTTCACGGCCCGATTCCATCGTGTTCGGGCGCTCGGTCGGCCAATCTCGTGAGAATCTGGGACGATTGCTGGCGCGCGAATCGGCCGTGCCCGCCGACGTGGTGGTTCCCGTTCCCGACTCCGGGAATGCCGCCGCCATAGGCTTCGCGGCCGAATCGAACATCCCTTTCCGGCAGGCGCTGATCCGCAATCATTACGTCGGCCGCACGTTCATCGAGCCATCGCAGGCCATTCGCGATTTCGGCGTGAAGCTGAAGCTCAACCCGGTGCGCCACCAATTGGAAGGCAAACGCGTGATCTTGGTGGACGACTCCATCGTGCGCGGGACAACGAGCCGTAAAATTGTGCGCATGGTCCGCAATGCCGGCGCGCGCGAAGTGCATCTGCGTATTTCCTGCCCACCCACGGTTTCACCTTGCTTCTACGGCGTGGATACGCCCTGCGAGAGCGAACTGATCGCGGCGAACCATTCGATCGACGAGATTCGCCAGTTTGTCGAAGCAGATTCGCTAGCCTATCTTTCGCTCGATTCCCTGCGAAAAGCCGTGTCCGACACGAAGGATGAATACTGCTACGCGTGTTACACCGGCGATTATCCCACCGAGCTGGTGCAAATCGAAGAATTAACCGCCGCTGGCCGAACTCGCCGCTAGCGCGAACCGCTACAGCGCAAGAGTACAATCTAAACATGGGCGCAACCACGACGCTGATAACCGTCGAAGAGTTCCTGAAGCTGCCTGAGGTTGAGGGCGAACGCCTGGAGCTCATCAATGGCGAGGTTATCAGCATGCCAATGTCCGGTCAGCCGCATGAAGTCACCAAGTCGAACCTTATAATGCTGCTAGCGCCTTGGGCTGTCGTGAACCCCGGACTGCGCGTGTTCTGTGAAGCAGCATGTCAAGTTGACGAAGCGAATTGCCTGATCCCGGATATCAACTTGATATCTTCCAGTCGAATCGTGCCCGGAAGCCGGGGTGTCTTTCAGACTGCGCCAGAATTAGCAATTGAAGTCGTCTCCTCGGAACCTGCCGCGCGGCTCGAAGATAAGATCGAGCTTTATCTTTCACACGGAAGCAAGTCTGTCTGGGTGGTCTATCCGAATAAGCGCACCGTAAGAGTTTTTGACATCGACGGCGGCGCCAAGCTGTTCGGGAATGACCAGCCGCTCCTGGACCCCGCAGTCCTTCCCGGCTTCAGCATCCCCACATCGGCGATTTTCGAGGGTGTCTAGTCCACAGGCCAAGCGCGAACCCGCTGTCTCCGCCTCGGCGCTCGCGGTCCCGCATTCGCGCATTCGCGAATTGGCCGAAATAGCCATGTCCATGGACGGCGTGCTGAAGCTTTACTTCGGCGAATCGAACTTGCCGACGCCCGAGTTCATCAAACGCGCCGCCCATAAGGCGATGGCGGATGGCTTTACGTTTTACACCGAAAATGCCGGCCTGCCGTCGTTGCGTAAGGCCCTCGCGCGCTATTATCAAGAGCTGCACGGTGTCGAACTCGATCCAGCCGGCGAGTTCGTAATCACCGCTTCCGGCGTGCAAGCGCTCAATCTGGCCATTCGCTGCGTTCTCGACCCTGGCGACCAAGCTCTCGTGCTCACCCCCGCGTGGCCGAACGGCGCGGCCAACGTAGCGATGGCTAACGCCGTTCCGTTCGAAATTGCTCAACCCCTGGTGGGCGATCGTTACCAGATCGATTTCGCGGCCTTGGAAGCCGCCGTCACGCCGCGAACTAAAATGTTGCTGTACACCTCGCCCTCGAATCCGTTGGGCTGGGTCGCGACAGTTGACGAGCAAAGGCAATTGCTCGAATTTACGCGGCGGCACGGACTGTGGCTCATCGCCGACGAAGTGTACGAGCGGCTGAATTATACCGGCCCAAAGCCAACCACCCCCGCACCCTCGATCTTAAAGCTCGCTAGCCGCGAGGATGCCGTCATCGTCGTCCAGTCGTTTTCGAAGGCCTATTGCATGACCGGCTGGCGCCTGGGTTGGCTGGTGGCGCGGCGCGATCTGGCGGCCCGAGCCACCCAACTCAACGAGTTCGTCGTCTCCCACGCGCCGAGTTTTACGCAACGTGCCGGTGAAACGGCTCTGCTATGGGGCGAGAACACGCTAGCTGAAATGCTGGTCCGATTGAAAGAAAATCGCGATTTTTGCCTCGCTGCGCTGGCCAAGATTCCAGGCGTCACCGTTCCCAAGCCGGGCGGCGCGTTCTATTTGTTTCCCAAAATCGCGGCCGCGGCCGACTCATTCGACTTTTGCAAGCGCTTGTTGCTCGAAACCCATGTAGGCTTGGCGCCAGGCGTTGCTTTCGGCCCCGGTGGCGAAGGTTCGGTGCGAATTTGTTATGCCGCCGATCGGCAGACGTTGCAGGAAGCCATGGCGCGCCTCAGCCTCTTCCTGCGATAGCGCGCCGGTTCTTTAAGATCCGTGAAGAAATCGCCGGACTTCCTGTTCCAACCCAGGTGCGCAGCCGATTCCGTTACCGGCGTAGATACTGGAACCGCCGTCGACGTTGAGAAAGCGTGCCCCAGCTTCTTCGAGAATCACTTTGAGCGGCGCGAAGTCCCAGGGAGAAGCGCTAGGTTCGATCCAGATTTCAGCTTGGCCCGATGCTACCATCATGGCGTCGGCGGCACCGCCTAATCCGCGCACGGCCCAAAAATGCGTCATCCAATCGAGCAATCGGCCGTAAAACGGGGACTGCGCGACTTTGTTGTAGCCGTTGACGCACAAAACAGATTCGTCCACAGACGTTTTGCTCGAAGCATGAATCGCCGAGCCGTTGCAGTATGCCCCGCCGCCGCGGCTCCCCGTGTAGAACTTGCCAAGCATAGGCAGATTCACGACTCCGACCACCACGTCGTCTCCCGCTTCGAGCGCAATCAAATTGGCCCACAGCGGATTGCCTCGGACGTAATCGCGCGTCCCGTCAATCGGATCGATGATCCAGCGCCGCCCGCTGCGGGATTCGGCGCGCGCGCCCTCTTCGCCCAGGATTCCGTCTTCCGGAAATGCGTCGCTGAGCATGCGCGCAATCATGCGCTCGCATTCGCGATCCGCCTGTGTAACGGGCGATTGGTCCGATTTGATCTCGGGAACGATGTTCGGCTGCCACTCGATCGCGATCCGCGCCGCTTTCTTTGCGGCTTCGATTGCGAGTTCTAACTCTTTAGACCACAATCCACACCGTAGCATGTCTACAATAGGCGCATGGGTGCTCGCACCATGTACGCGGTCCTCGAAGAAACCGCCCGAACTCTTGGCAACGCGCCGGCTTTGCATCAGCCCATCGGGAAGGGCAATTATCAGACCTACAACTGGATCGAATACAAACGCGCGGCGGAAGAGATTGCCTGCGGTTTGCGGCAGCTCGGCATTGGAAGAGGCGACACTGTGGCGCTGCACTCGGAGACGCGCGCCGAATTCTATCTCGCCGACCTGGGCGTTCTTGCGAACGGCTCCATTGCGGCGGCGCTCTACACCACCTATCCCTTTCCAGACCAAGCCAGGAATGTAAGAGCCAGCCATGCCAAGGCCATTTTCATGGAGGATCCGCGGAGCATGCAGGCGCTGCTCTCGGCCGAAGCTGGTGGGGCGCTGGCCGGATTGCATTGGATTTTGCTCACTGGCGAGTCTGAGAACGCGATCACTCTAGACGAGCTCCGGTCAAAAGGGCGTGCCGCGCTGAAGGCAGACCCGCAAGCATTCGAGAAGATCCGTGCCGAGGTGCGGGCGGACGATACTGCGATTCTGTATCTCACCTCGGGCGCGACGGGCGAACCGAAAATGGGCCTGGTCACCCACGCGGCCCTAACATCCAACATCGACATGGGGCCAAAGGTGCTGGCGCTGACGCCGGATGACTGCACCATCGCATTCTTGCCCTCGGCGCACATTGCGCAACGCGTGGTGATCGAGCTGCTTCCCATCCGCATGGGCGTGCCAGTCTGGTTCTCGGAAAGTCTCGCGAAGCTGCCAAACGAAATGAAAACCATCCGGCCGACCTTTCTTCTGGCGCCGCCGCGAGTGTGGGAGCGCGTCTTCGCCAGCATCAATACCGAGGTCAAGAAGAAAAGCGCGGCCGCAAGAAAGATGTTTCATGGCGCGGTTGGATTGGGCGCTGAAGTAAGCCGCCTTCGAGAAGAAGGCAAACCCGTCCCAAGAACGATGCAAGTCTTGCTCAAGGTTGCCGATCGGCTGGTATTCTCGAAAATTCGCGCGCGCCTCGGTGGCCGCATACGCCTGGCAGCCTCGGGTGCCGCGCCGCTGGGTAAGGACCTGGCGCGCTTCTACGCGGCCATCGGTATGCCTCTTATTGAAGGGTACGGACTCACCGAGGGTGGCGTGGTTTGCCTGAATCCACCCGATCGCCCGAAATCCGGCAGCATCGGTGTCAAGTTGCCAGGTGTGGAACTGCGCCTGGCCGAGGATGGCGAACTGCTGGTGAAGAGTCCGACGCTATTCTCCGGTTATTACAACGATCCGGAAGCCACCGATGCGGTATTGCGCGATGGCTGGCTTTATACCGGCGACATCGCCGAGTTCGACGCGGAAGGCTACGTATACATCACGGGCCGCAAGAAGGAGCTGATCGTTTCCTCCAACGGCAAGAAGATTTATCCCGCGCGAATCGAGATGCTGTTCAAGACCGAGCCCATTATCAATCAGGTGGTCTTGATTGGCGACCGGTTGCCGTATGTCACTGCTCTGGTGACTGTGAATGGCGCCGAAGTGGCGGATTCCGCGGAGGTGGAAGTGAAAAAAGCAGTGGCGCGCGTAAATCGCAAGCTGGCGCCTTTCGAACAGATCCGAAAGTTTCGCATCCTGGAGCGCGACTTCTCCATCGAAAGCGGCGAACTGACGCCCACCATGAAAGTCCGGCGAAATCGGGTGCTCGAGAATCATCGCGCACTGGTCAGCGAATTGTACATGGGGAAAGAGGAGAGCCAATAACTTTGGCATCTACTCCTCCGCGCGCGAAGATTGCCGCCAAGGAAATCACGCAACATGGCGACCGGCGCATTGACGATTATTTCTGGCTGCGCGATCGGTCCGATCCGGACGTGATTCCTTATCTCGAAGCGGAGAATCACTACACAGAGGATGCGATGGGGCCGACGAAATCCCTCCAGGAGGGCCTGTATCACGAGATCCTCGGCCGCATTCAAGAGACGGATGTCTCGGTACCAGTGAAACGCGACGATTTCTTCTATTATTCGCGCACCGAAGAAGGCCAGGCGTATTCGATTCAGTGCCGCAAGCAAGGAGGCCCGCACGCGCCAGAGCAGGTACTGCTCGATGCCAATGTACTGGCCGAAGGGCAGAAATATTTCCGTTTAGGAAATTTCGCGGTTAGCCCCGATCACCGATTGCTCGCCTACTCCACCGATTTGGAAGGCGATGAATCCTACACGATTTACGTCAAGAATCTGGAAACTGGCGAGCTGTTAGCGGATCGCATCGCGAATACCTATTACACGCTCGAATGGGCGAACGACAATCGGACGTTTTTCTACACGGTGCTGGACCAGGCCAAGCGGCCGTATCGCGCGTTCCGGCATGAACTGGGCGCGGCGTCGGACACGTTGGTTTATCAAGAAGACGATGGCCGATTCAACCTGGGCCTCGCGAAGACACGCAGCCGGCGATTCATATTCATCGACCTTTCGAGCCCACTGACTTCGGAATTGCGCTACCTGGAAGCCGACGATCCGCGGGGCGAATTTCGCGTGATGCTGCCTCGGCGGCAAGGCGTCGAATATGACGCATCGCACCACGGCGAGTATTTCTACATCCGAACCAATGACAGCGCGAAGAATTTTAGGCTGATGCGGACGCACGCGTCCAATCCATCCAGCGAAAGTTGGCATGAAGTGATTCCCGCGCGCGCCGCGGTCACCATCGAAGGCGTCGATTCTTTCGAAGATCATCTGGTCATCTACGAGCGCGAACGCGGACTCGAGAAGATTTGCATTCGCGATGGCTCCGGATTTTTTTCTCACTACATCGATTTTCCCGAGCCGGTCTACACCGTAGGCGCGACGGGCAATGCCGAATACCAGACGAATCTGTTGCGTTTCAGCTATACGTCTCTGGTGACGACGCTTTCGGTGTTTGACTACAATGTGCACACCCGCGAGCGCGTATTGAAAAAGCAATACGAAGTGCGCGGCGGCTACGATGCATCGCAATACCAATCTGAGCGAATTTTCGCAAAAGCTCCCGATGGCGTGGAAGTGCCGATTTCA
The DNA here is from genome assembly GCA_052148835.1 of Bryobacteraceae bacterium. Taxonomy (GTDB): domain Bacteria; phylum Acidobacteriota; class Terriglobia; order Bryobacterales; family Bryobacteraceae; genus Palsa-89. The sequence continues at coordinate 52,067 of JBKQHJ010000014.1, read as the reverse complement.
TTGGTCTATCGGAAGGGTTTTGAGCGCAACGGATCCAGTCCGCTGCTGCTTTATGGCTACGGCGCCTATGGCCACAGCATCGATCCGCGTTTCTCGTCGGATCGGTTAAGCCTGCTGGACCGCGGCTTGGCTTTCGCTATCGCCCATATCCGCGGCGGCGCCGAACTCGGCGAAGAATGGCACGACCAAGGCAAGCTGCTCCAGAAGAAAAATACGTTTAGCGATTTCATTGCGTGCGCCGAGCATCTGATTGCTGAGCGATACACTTCGAGCGATCGTCTCGCGATTATGGGAGGTAGCGCGGGCGGCCTTCTGATGGGGGCCGTGCTGAACACGCGTCCGGAGCTGTTTCACGCGGTGATCGCCAAAGTACCGTTTGTAGACACGCTGAACACGATGCTCGATCCCACGCTGCCGCTCACGATCTCCGAGTACGAGGAATGGGGAAACCCGGAAGACAAACAATTCTATGATTACATCCGCTCCTATTCGCCCTACGATAACGTCGCGCCCCGCGAGTATCCGATGATGTTGGTGACGGCCGGGCTCAACGATCCGCGAGTATCCTACTGGGAGCCAGCAAAATGGGTAGCGAAGCTGCGCGCGCTGAAAAAAGACTCGAATGTGTTACTACTCAAGACCGACCTGGGCAGCGGACACTTCGGACCGTCGGGCCGCTACGAAGGCATCAAGGAAACGGCCTTCGATTACGCGTTCTTGCTGCAGGCGCTAAGCCGTCAATGAGAGCAGCGTGCGCTTGACTACCGCTTTCGTCAGCGGAACTTTGTACTTGTTTTTCGCGAGCGGATGCGCGCCTTCCACCGATGCTTCGCCGGCTTTGGCCGCCAGTTCAGGCGTGATGCGCTGACCCACCAACATCGCTTCCACTTTCGGGAGCCGCCACGGGATAGGAGCAACGCCGCCCAATACGACGCGGGCATTGCGGCAAACTTGCTGATCCATCTCCAGCACGATCGCAGCGCTCACTACGGCGTGCGTCCAAGCCTCGCGATCCAGCACCTTGTGATACGTGCTTCGCACACCCGGCCGCGCCGCGGGCAATCTCACTGCCGTCAGAACTTCATCCTTGGCCAGTACGTTTTCGCGTGACGCGTCGACGCGCGGCAGTTGGAAAAATTCCGAAGTGGGCAGCACGCGCTCGCCCGAGGGTCCGGCGATGTGAAACTGGGCGTCCAGCGCGACCAGTGCCGGCGCAGTGTCCGAAGGATGCACGATATAGCTGGGGCCGCCGCCAAAGATGGCGTGAAGCTGGTTTTCGCCCGAGGCCGAAAAACAGATTTTGCCGCCGTTCTTCAAGCACGGGAAGCCGTTGCGGAAATACCAGCACCAGGGGCGCTGGCAAACATTGCCGGCCAGAGTTCCGGCGTTGCGAATTTGCGGCGTACCCACATTCTCGGCGGCTTCCGCCAGAACAGTATACTCTTTGCGAATTCGTTGATCGCGGCTCAGCGTGTCGAGCGTGATCAGCCCGCCGATCTGGACGTGCCCTCGTTGCGCTTCGATTTGATCGAGCCCTCGAATGGCCTTCAGATTCACCAGCACATCCGGAGAAACCAGGTGCTCTTTCACCATCCCCAGCAGATCGCTGCCGCCGCCGACGACGGAAGCGTTGCGGCCCTGGCTTTGGGCCTTGCTGAGCAGCGAAACAGCTTCATGCACATTTTTCGGATTCGCGTTAGCAAAGGCTCTCATGTCAACACCTCCACAAGCTTCTCGCGAGTGATTGGAAGATCCTTGATCCGTTTCCCAGTCGCATTAAAGATGGCGTTCGCGACCGCGGCCACCGATGGAATAATGCTCGATTCGCCGATCGATTTGGCGCCGAACGGCCCGTACTGATCTTCGGTCTCGACGAACAGCACGCCGATATCGGGCGTATCCAGATGCGTCATCACGCGCGCACCATAATAACCGGCGTTCAGCGGCACTCCGTGCGCAGGGTCGTAAAGCAACTCTTCGTGCAGCGCCATGCCGATGCCCTGCGTAGAGCCGCCCTTGACCTGACTGCTACAGGTGAGCGGATTGATGATGCGTCCGCTGTCGTGCGCGGCCAGGAACTTGACCACCCGCGCGTGACCGAGTTCGGCGTCCACTTCCACTTCCGCGAAATGCGCAGCGAAAGAGTAACGTGCGGAGTCTCTGGGCTGCGCGGGATCGGGCGTGGCGCTGCCGGTGCGAATTTCGTCGCCTTGGGGCAGACCTTTGTCGGCGATCTGCTGTTTCAGATCCTTCACCGCCTGGACGACCGCGTAACCTGTATGAGTCGTGGTCCGGCTGCCGGATTCGCCGACGGAGTACGGGCACGTCTCGCTGTCGCCGCTGACCACGGCCACTTTCGCGAGCGGCACTCCCAGTTCTTCGGCCGCGATTAGCGCCATGGTTGTTTTGGCCGCGGTGCCAATGTCTGTGACGCCGACGTGCAGTTCGTACTCCCCTTTGGAATTCAGATGAATCACCGCGCTGCTGCGTCCCACCGCCGCACCAAAGGCGCCCATCGCCATGCCGACACCGCGTTTCACGGGACCATCGCCCGCGCCCGGCGCATGCCAGCGCTTCTTCCATTCGAACGCCTCCGCACCGCGTAAAACGCAATCTTCTAATCCGAAGCTGGTGTACGGAATCGCATCGTGATATTTGCGCGTCATGTTTTTTACGCGGAAATCGATGGGGTCCATCTTGAGCGTGTAAGCGATGTGATCCATCAAGGACTCGATGCCGAAGATGCCCTGCGGATAAGCCGGGCCGCGGAAATTCGCCGAGACCGCCATGTTGGTTAGAACGGGATAAACCAGCTTTTCCACGTTCGGGCATTTGTACAGTTCCACGCCCGCAATATCGCCCGAGCTCTTCCGATACGGCCCCATGCCGCTATAGCCGCGGAATTGGATCGAGGTCAGCGTCCCATCGGACTTTACACCGACTTTGTAATACTGCTTGGTCGGCCAGCGGCCGTGCACCGCGACGAAATCTTCCTTGCGCGTGAACTCCAGTTTTACCGGCGCGCCGGCCTTCTTCGCCAGCATGGCGACCATCAGATCGGAATCCTGGCACTGATTTTTGTTGCCGAATCCGCCACCCATGTACTTGCAGACCACGCGCACGTTCTCGAGCGGCAGGTTCAAGTCGCGCGCGATTTCCATGCGGCAGTTCGCAATGCCCTGGGTGGGCGAATAGACGGTAAGCTTGTCGCCTTCCCACACCGCCACTCCGGATCGAATTTCAAGCTGCGCATTGTTGAGATGAACGGAGGTGTAGTGGTCTTCGAAGACCTGATCCGCTTCGGTGAAGCCTTTGTCGACGTCGCCGTGGCGGTACGTTTCCGGCTGATGTTGGCCCTTGTTGTCGGGTGAGAGATTGCCGCCCGGCTGGATCTCCACGGCGCCCGGCTTCAGCGCTTCCTCCGGATCTAGGAGGAACGGCAACACTTCATAGTCGACATCGATCAGCCGGATCGCGTCTTCGGCGACGTGCCGGTCCAGAGCCGCGACCGCTGCTACCGCATCGCCAGCGAAGCGGACCGGATTGTTGAACAGATAGCGTTTGTTCTTGGTGTCGCCACTGCCCCAAACAACATCGCAATTTTCGTGCGTGAGCACCGCTTTAACGCCTGGCAGCGCCAGAGCCTTCGATACATCGATACGGCTGATGCGGGCATGGGCATGCGGGCTGCGGAGAACGCGCGCGTAGAGCATACCGGGCAGATGGACGTCGCTGGTGTAGTCGGCTTTGCCGGTGACACGCTGGAGCGCGTCCACCCGCGAGGTGGGATGGCCGACGGTTTTGAGCGTGTTCATGCCGTCCTCCCTTCAGCGCTGGCGCCGGATGCCGCCAGCACCGCTTCCACGTAACGGTTGTAGTTCGAGCAGCGGCAGATATTGCCGCTCATAGCATGACGAACTTCGTCGGGCGTGGGATGCGCGTTATGGTCGAGCAGCGCTTTGGCGCTCATCAATTGGCCGGATGTACAGAAGCCGCACTGCGGGCCGTCGTGTTCGATGAAAGCTTCCTGCAATGGATGCAGATGTTCGCCGCGCGCCAAGCCTTCGACGGTCTGCACGGTACGGCCGTCCGCCCAAACCGCGAGCTGGCTGCAGGAGTACACGGGCTTGCCGTCGAGCAGAACGGTGCAGGCGCCGCATTCGCCGCGATCGCAACCGATTTTGGTGCCTGTGAGCCCAAGATGGTCGCGCAGCACTTCGACCAGCGTCCAACGGTCCTCCACTTCAACGCGATGTTCCGTTCCGTTGACCATCAGCTTGATGGATGTCGTCGGCGCTGCGTGTGGAGCGGCCTCGGCAACAGCTTCTTGAGCCGCGAGCGGCACGCTAGTGGCGACGACAAGTCCAGCGCCCGTGGTTTCCACGAACTGCCGGCGTGAGATTTTGCTCATCACAGCCCTCCGTGAGATTTCGCTTCCTCTATTATGACTCGCGGCGGCTTTCCATGATTTTGAGGAACGACCGCCCTCGCAATTCGTCGGTCGTGAGCCCGGATGCGGCGGCCTCGGCTTCCGTGAACGCGCCGCAATTCAAGCCGCGCAGCAAAAAGTTCAGCAGGCCTTGTCCGGTGGCTGCGTCGTCAAAGACATCGCCAACCAGGGTCGCTTGCGCCGCTTTGTCGATGAAGTTCCGCAAGCGGGCCGCGGCCGAGTCCAGACTCTTGAGGAAAAATGCGAAGACCGCGGCATAACGCGTCGGAAGCTGGCCGGGATGCAGGTCCCAGCCCTGGTAATAGCCGTGCGTCAGCGAGCGCTGCACCAAATCGAAGTGATGCCGCATGGCGCGATGGACGATCGCCCGGTTCTCAGCTTTTTGATCGTCAGTTGCTGGAGTCCGATGGCGCGGGATGGGCAGGATGGTGCTCGGGCCATCGGAAAGCATCACGCCGCGATCGGCCGCGCAGACTTGTATGACGTGACGCGCAAAATCGCACGCCGGATGATCCAAGCGCTGCTCGGCCGCGGCGATATTACAGCTCGCGCAATAATCGTAAGGCCCGAAATGCAGGCCTCGACAGCATCCTGCGGCAGCTTCGAGCAGTTTCGGAATGCCGAACGATCCCGACGAATCGATGATGGCCTGCGGCGTTTCAATCATCAGCTCGATCTTGATGGCGCCGGATTTGAGCCCGTTCCGCGCCTCTGCTTGATCGAGCAGTGCGACCAGTTCACTTACTTGTCCTGGCGTCGTGATTTTGGGTAGCGTGATGACGAAGTTGTTCGGAAGGCCGCTCGATTGCTCCAAAAGCGTTGTTAGGAACAGATCCAGCGTCCGAGCCGCCCGTGCACCCAGCGCCTGCGTAAGCGGCTTAATGCGAATTCCCGTGAACGGTGCAAAGCCCGGCTTCGCGGCCCCGCGCGCCAACAACTTCGCGGTAGAAACCGCATGCCCGTCTTCCTCGGCGTCGGACCGATAGCCGTAGCCGTCTTCAAAATCGATCCGAAAATCCTCCACAGGTTCGCGCTCCAGCTTGGCGATGGTGCGTTCGAAAACCGAAGCGGCAAGAGGACCCGGCGGCAATCCCAGGCACTCGGCGAAGGAAGACGCGTCCGGAGTGTAATTGCGTATCAGATCGAGCGCGAGCGTACCCAATCGCACGGGAGTCTCGGCTTTGAAAAGCTGAGCGCCGCCGTAAACGGTGTGGACCGGTTGCCGGTCGTTTCCGGCGTTGTCCGCCGTCAGAACCACCGGGTCATGAGCACTTTTTGCTCGGTGTAGAACATGACAGCGTCTTTGCCATGCGCGTGCAGATCGCCGAAGAACGAGTTTTTCCAGCCCGCGAACGGGAAGAAGGCCATGGGCGCGGCTACGCCGACATTGATCCCGACCATCCCGGCCTCAACGCGCGACGAATATTCGCGCGCCGCTTTTCCGCTGCCGGTGAAAATGGAAGTCGCATTCCCAAAAGGCGAGCGGTTCACCAACTCGATGGCATCCTCGAGAGTCTTCACGCGAATCACGGAAAGCACCGGCCCGAAAATCTCGTCCTTTGCGATGGTCATTTCCGGCTTGACGCCGTCGAAGATAGTAGGCCCGAGGAAAAATCCATCGCCTTTGGGTTTTGACGCCCGGCCATCCAGTAGCGGCTTCGCGCCTTCCTCGACGCCTTTATCGATATAGCCGGCCACACGGTCGCGATGTTCCTTGGTGACCAGCGGCCCCATGCCGACGCCTTCGTTGATGCCGTCGCCGACGCGCATCTCATTCACTTTTTCGACCAGGAGCTTCAACAGCGGCTCGGCGGCATCGCCCACCGGAACCAGCACGCTTCCAGCCAGGCAGCGCTCGCCCGCGGCGCCGAAAGCCGAGCTGATAATGTTTTCGACGGTCTTAGGCAGATGCGCATCCGGCATGACCACGAGATGATTTTTCGCGCCCCCCAGCGCCTGTACACGCTTGCCCTCGGCGGCTGCCGTCGTGTAGATGTACTTGGCGACAGGCGTGGAACCGACGAACGATACCGCGCGCACCAGGGGATGATGTAGCAGCGCGTCCACCGCGACTTTATCGCCGTGAATCAAATTGAAAACACCGGCGGGCAGCCCTGCTTCGTGGAGCAGCTTAGCGGCGAGCGTCGGCGTCATCGGCACTTTTTCGGACGGCTTCAAGATGAACGCGTTGCCTGCGGCGATGGCGAACGGCCACATCCACATCGGCACCATGGCCGGAAAATTAAACGGCGTGATGCCGGCGCAGACTCCAACAGGTTGCCGGATGGTATGGCTGTCGATGCCGCTCGAAACGTCGTTCAACGAGTCGCCCATCATCAGGCTGGGCATGCCGCACGCCACTTCCACCATCTGGATGGCGCGGCGGACTTCGGCACGCGCATCGTCGATGGTTTTGCCGTTTTCGGTGGTCAACGTGGTCGCCAGTTCGCCGTGATGCTTTTCGAGCAGCGTCTTGTAGCGGTAGAGCGGCTGCATGCGTTCCACCACCGGCACGTCGCGCCACTTCAGATACGCCGCATGGGCGGCCTTTACGACGCGATCCACATCGTCGGCGGTCGCATATGCCACTTGCGCGATTTCAGCGCCAGTCGCGGGGTTGGTGACGGGAGCGAGCTTGCGATTCCCGGTGCTCTCCCACTGGCCGTTGATGTAGAAGGACACTGTCTCGACGGAAGGTTGGCTGGCGATCATGTATTTAGGTTACTATTGCCGCCGAGGACCGCGCTGAAACAGCTCCAGGTACAGATTGTTCGGATCGCGCACCATGCAGAACTTCGATGTCCCGTTCATCACAGGCTCGCCATTTTTCGAAATCACCGTTACGGCGGCGGCTTTGAGTGCTTGCACAGTGGCATCGATATCGCGCACAGCCACCTGTAGAATCGCGGTGCCGGGGTCCTGGATGCGCGTGTGCAGCGGTTCGCGATCGATATCCTTAAACTCCATGAACGCCATCATCACGGACGTGCCGGGGATGAATGCGGCGCTTCTGCGAAATTGCGCGCCGGGCGTGCCGGCGGTGTCCATCATGAGTTTGGTGCCGTCCCAAGCCGTGGGAGGCGAGGTTTGAAATCCGAGGACGTCGCGATATAAGTGCAAGGTTTGATCCAGGTCCGAAACGATGATCTCGAATGCACCGCCGATGATGTTGCTCGAAGCTGGCGCGGTGGTGGGAGGCGCCGGAATACGTTCGGAAATTTCGATGAAGAATCCATCGGGATCCTGCACAAACACCACGTGGCCGGTAGTGCCATTCGGTCCCTTGAGGGCCGCGGGCTCGCCGGTCTTGCTCATGATGTGCGCCTGGACCGCTTTCAGCTTGACCATCATCGCGTTCATATCGCGCACGGTCAGGATGAGGCTGGCGGCGCCGGGGTCCTGGAAATGCGGACGCACGATCTTGCGGTCGATGTCTTTGTAGTCGATCAGCTCGACGCCCAGAGCGGACCCAGGAATGTGCAGAATGGCGGGACGAGATTGGGCGCCAGGAGTGTTGCCCATGTCGATGATCCAGGGAGTGCTGTCGAACGCGCGCGGAGGGTTGGGCATATCGAGGCCCAGAACGTCGTGATAAAAGGCTACCGACCGTTCGACGTTATCGACGATATGGCTGAAGCCTCCCACGCCCACCACGTCGCCTGCAGGGGCGGGTGTTTGGGCGAGGGCCGCGGCCGAGGCGGATACTACCACCAGGATTGCTGCGGGAAAAGCGGTCGACATTTCAGCTATGATACACTGCCGCGGAGATCCTATGCGCTCACTTCTTCTGTTTGCCGTTGCCGCCATTGTGTCCGCAGCCACTCCCGATGGCGCCGCGGTTTTCGAGAGCCATTGCGCCGCCTGCCATCAGCCGGAGACGGGCTCGCGAACGCCCACGCGCGCCGAACTGGGCAATCTGACGCCGGAACAAGTGATGACCGCATTGTTGCGGGGCAAAATGACGATTCAGGGCGCCGTGCTCGCCACCAGCGAAATGCGAGCCGTTGCGCTGTATGTCACAGGCAAGAATTTCTCGGCCGTAGCAGTGGACCCCGCAGCCGGCCGCTGCACGGGCAATCCAAAGTTCTCTCCGGGCGGAGGCGATTGGAATGGCTGGGGCGTGAACGTGTCCAACGCGCGATACCAATCGAGCCCGGGCTTGAAAGCCGAAGATGTGCCGCGGCTCAAGTTGAAGTGGGCTTTCGGATTTCCCGACGACACGCAGGCGGCCGGCCAACCGGTGATCGTGAGCGGCCGAGTCTTCGTGGGAAGCAATGGCGGCACCGTGTACTCGCTGGACGCGTCTACGGGCTGCGTTTATTGGGCCTACGACGCGGGCGGAATCGTGAGAACGGCCATCAGCATCGTCCGGTCTCCCAAATCCTCGCGCTGGATCGCCTATTTTGGCGACTATCACGCGTGGGAGCATGCGGTGGACGCCGAGACTGGCCGGCCGTTGTGGAAGGTGAAGGTGGACGATCATCCGGCGGCGCGAATCGTGGGTTCGCCCACGTATTACAAGGGTCGGCTGTACGTTCCCGTTGCGTCGGCGGAAGAGCTGTTTGGCATGAGCGCGCAATACGAATGCTGCACATTTCGCGGAAACCTGAATGCGCTGGATGCCGAAACCGGCAAGGCGATCTGGAAAACCTACTCGGTGCCCGATCCGCCCAAGCAGTACAAGACCAACTCGGCCGGCACCAAGCTCTACGGACCCGCGGGCGCGGGCATCTGGAATTCGCCGACCATCGACGAGAAGCGGCAACGAGTTTACGTGGGCACCGGCAATTCGTACACCGGCGTTTCGATCCCCACCAGCGATTCGATTCTGGCCTTCGATCTCAACACGGGCAGTTTGGTTTGGTCCCAGCAGGCAACTCCCGGCGATAACTGGATGTCAGGCTGCCCCAAGAACCCCAATTGTCCCGAAAATCCGGGCGACGATACCGACTTCGGCAGTGCGTCGGTGCTGCGATCGTTGGGCGGCGGCAAACAGGTTCTGGTCGCGACGCAAAAGTCGGGGATGGTCTATGGCCTGGACCCGGATCAGCGCGGCAAAATCCTGTGGCAGACGCGCCTCGGCGTGGGCGGCGCGCAAGGCGGCATTCAATGGGGTGGAGCGCTGGACGATCACACGATTTATGCCGCGGTGTCCGATTCGGGCAAGGGCGAGAAAGGCACACCGGGAATGTACGCGGTCAGGGTCGACACCGGCGAAAAGTTATGGAGTACGCCCGCGCCCGCGGGAGCCGGCAATAAGGCGCAATTGTCCGCCGTTTCGGCGATGCCGGGGATCGCATTTTCGGGATCCTGGGGTGGACATTTCCGCGCATACTCCACCAAGACCGGCGAAATCGTCTGGGACTTCGACGCCATGCGCGATTTTGAAACGGTGAATCACGTGACGGCGCAGGGCGGTTCGTTCGACGGCGGTGGAGCAGCTATCGCGAACGGTATGGTGATCACCACCTGCGGTTATGGATTCATCGGAGGAAAGCCGGGGAACGTGCTGCTGGCGTTCTCGGTGGATGGCAAGTAGGAGGCTACGCCTCAGCCCGGCCCCGTAGACCCTCCAGCGCGATGAGGGTCTTGATCTTGGACAAAAGATCCTTGGCGTGAATCGGTTTCGACATGTAATCGTCCATTCCCGCCTGGATGCAGCGCTCGCGATCTCCTTCCATGGCGTACGCGGTTAGAGCCAGGATCGGAGTATGGCGCCGGCCGCTTCCAGCTTGCGGATAGCAGCCGTTGCTTCCAGGCCATTCATGTTCGGCATCTGGACATCCATCAAAATCAAATCGAACGAATCCCGCGCGCACATGTCCACGGCTTCCAGGCCATCCTTTGCAATGGCGACGCTGTAACCATTCCGTTTCAGAATATTCGTGGCCAGCATGCGATTGGTCGAGTCGTCCTCAACCACCAGGACTCGCGCGCCACTGCCCGCGTCCGGATCCGCAGCCGGCGCGAGCGCTGGAGTATCGGGCGCAACGCTGCTCGCACTCAGCACTTTGAGCATCGCGTCGTACAGAGTGGAAGTGGTCACCGGCTTGGTCAAATAGACGGAAATGCCCAGCTCCTCGCATTGATCGGAACTAACTTGCCAGCCCACCGAGCTCAGCATCATGATGGGCGGCGTAGCCGGCGCCGACTGCGACAGCATCCGCCGAACCAACTCCAAGCCGTCCATGCCGGGCATCTGAAAGTCCACCAGGATGAGTTTAAAAGGCCGCCCTTCGCGATCCGCCTCCCGCACGAAATTCAGGGCTTGCGCGCCACTAGAGGCATCCACGGCGTTTATGCCCCATCGCCTAAAGGTCTCCACCAGTATTTTTCGATTAGTGGCGTTGTCATCCACTACCAGTACCGGGATGCCTCGAAGATCAGGCGGAGCAAGCTGAGCAGCGCGGGCCGAAGCGCGGGCCGCTTGTCCAAAGCGAGCCGTGAAATGGAACAAGCTGCCTTTGCCGGGTTCACTTCGCACCCAGATCCGGCCGCCCATCAGTTTCACCAAGCTGTTACAGATGGCCAGGCCGAGGCCAGTGCCCCCGTGGCGGCGCGTGCTGGATCCATCCACTTGCACGAAAGCGTCGAAGATGCTGGCCTGCTTGTTCGCGGGAATCCCCACCCCGGTGTCCGCCACCACAAAGTGAACCACGGCCTCCTCTTCGCCCGTAGCTTCCAGCCGCACCACCACCGTGACTTCGCCCTGGTCGGTAAACTTGATTCCGTTGCCGATCAGGTTCACCAGAATCTGACGCAGGCTGTTGGGATCGCCCACCAGAAGCCGGGGAACATCGTGCTGGACCTGGTAAGTGAGCTCCAGCCCTTTCTCATGGGCCGGCAGCGCGAGGGCCTTGACGGTGTCGCCTATCAGGCTTTCCAGTTCGAACTCCACCCGGTCCAACGTGACCTTGCGGGCTTCGAGCTTCGAGAAATCGAGAATATCGTTGATGATGTTGAGCAGCGAATGCGCCGAGCTCTGGACGATCTCGAGAAACTCCCGCTGCTCGCCCTTCAGATCCGTGTCCAAAACCAGCGCCGTCATGCCGATGATGCCATTCATGGGCGTCCGGATCTCATGACTCATATTGGCCAGGAACTCGCTCTTCAGACGGGCCATTTCTTCGGCCTTATCCTTGGCCGCCAGCAGCTCTTCATTGGCCGCTTTCAACTCGGCCGTCCGTTTTGCGACCTCCTGCTCCAGTTGAATGCGGTATTGTTGCAGCTTCAGATCGCGCTCGGCCAGACGAGCGTTCTCCTCCTCCAGCAGGCTTTTGGCGATAGCGCTGCCCATCTGCTCGCCGATGAATTTAATGGCGCTGATTTCGTCGCCGGAATGATCGTGCGCATCCCGATGATGCACGTTGATGACGCCGATGGTCCGTCCCTTGTACACCAGGGGCACCGACAAAAACGCCTCGTAGGTATCTTCCACCAGCGTGGAGAAGTTCTTGAAGCGCGGATCGGCGGACGCCTGGGAGCCGAGCGCAACCACGGACTGATGCTTGGCAACCCATCCGGTGACGCCTTCGCCAAGTTTCACACGAACGTCATCCAGATCCTGGGCGCGCGGAACCTGGGATGCACGCAACACGAACTCGCCGGTAGTCGATTCCACCAGGTAGATCAGACAGGCATCGCAGCGCGTGGACTGCGCCGTCAGCCCGACGATTTGCCCCAGCATCTCATCGAGCGATAGCTCCGAGGTGACGATGCGGCTCACCCGATGCAAGAAGGTAAGGTTAGAGCTTCGCCCTTGAAGGTCATCCGACATGGGGTAAATTCGAGCCTAAGAGAGAAGGTCCGCAAGGGTCCAATCAAAACTTTCTATGGAGGGCATACACTGAGAATCCGGCCGTGAAAGTCCCTACCGTGAGATAAAGACGCGATCGTGGTATCAAGAAGAGATAAGTTCTGAAAGGGCCCCTGGGAGCGTCACCTAGACAGCATGCCGCGCCAAGCCGAGCGATCCTCAGCGTATCGGCGCACAGCCGCGCTGGCTGGACAAGTATTCGATCACTGGTCGCGCGACAACGCGCCACGGTTAGCCGCTTCGCTCGCTTATTACACGATCCTGTCGTCGGCTCCGCTGCTGGTGGTATCGATTGCACTGGCCGATCGTTTTTTCGGGCAAGAAGCGGTGCAAGGCCAGCTGGCGTGGGAAATTCAGACGTTGGTCGGGGGCAATGCCGCGCAGGCCATTCAAGCCATTATTCGCGACGCCCATAGCCAGGCTAGCGGGCTAATCGCAACCATTCTGAGCATTGCCACGCTCGTTATCGGCGGTTCCTCAGTGGTTGTGGAACTGCACTCCGCGTTGAACCTCATTTGGGGCGTTCCCGATCCTGACGGCGGCTCCTGGTTCGCGAACATCCTGGCCTTTGTTAAGGAGCGATTCTATTCGTCGCTGGTAGTACTGGCGGCCGGATGCCTGCTGCTCATCTCGCTCATTGCCAGCGTCTTCATCACGACTATCGGAAACTTCTTTCGACCGCTTCTGCCTGCCTCGGAATGGTTGCTGCACGTGGCGGCCTTTGCCGTCTCCTTTGTTGTGGTCACGCTGCTCTTTGGAGCTATCTACAAGCTGCTTCCGGACGTCCGCCTTCGATGGAGCGACGTAATAATTGGCGCGTCCGTCACGTCATTGCTATTCGCAATCGGAAAGCAATTGCTAGCGATCTACCTGGGCAGCGTGGGGTTCCAATCCACCTATGGCGCGGCGTGGACCCTGGTCATCTTTCTGGTATGGGTCTATTATTCGGCGCAGCTTTTCTTTCTTGGAGCGGAATTCACGAAGGTGTACACGCGCAACTATGGTTCACATCGCGGCCTTACGGTTGCTCGAAACGAGAGCGTAACGAAAACGTCGGACGGGGGTCCAACATAGGTGAGTGGGCGGCTCGCTCGGGGCGCGTGTGTAGTGGCCCTCTTTTCCGCACTCCCGGCGCTGGGGCAGGCTCCGGCTTTCGAAGGCAAGCCGATCGCGGAAATTGAATTTCCAAATGGCCAGCCGCTGGACCCCGCCGACCTGGCGCGCGTCCTGCCGCTCAAGAAAGGCCAGCCACTGCACGCGTTCGACGTGGCGCAAGCGATCGATGGATTATTCGCCACCGGCCGTTTCGAGGACATTGTGGTGGAAGCCAAACCGTCGGGCGATGCCGTGATCGTACGCGTGGTGACCAAGAACGCCCGCTTCCTGGGCGGAATCACGGTGGAAGGCAAGGTGCTTGAGTCTCCGAATCGCGCACAGGTCAACGGAGCGGCGCAGCTCTCGCTCGGCGCTCTTTTCCATGACGACGATGTCACCCAAGCAGTGGACCGCATCCACATCCTGCTCCAAGCCAACGGATTCTATGACGCGCAGGTTACTCCCACCGTGCAGCAAGGAAAGGACGCCCAGCAAATATTTCTTTCTTTCCAGATCCAGGAGGGCAAGCGAGCGAAATACGATACGCCGACGATTACCGGTGTGACCAAACTTCCCGACGCAACCATCCTCCGCGCCACGGGCTGGCGCTTTCCGATCGTCCATTGGTGGAAGCATGTCACCAGTTCGCGCACTCGTGGCGGCGTGCAAGGCGTGGTGAAGAAATACGGTGGCAAGGATCGTCTGATGGCGAAGGTAGAACTAAAGAAGCTGGATTACGATGCCGCTCAGCGCCGCGTGCGTCCGGACCTGGATATTGACGCCGGGCCGGTGATTAAAATAACCGCTCCGGAAACCAAGGTCTCCCACCGCGTGCTGAAAAGATATGTTCCCGTGTTTCAGCAGGGCGCCGTGGACGACGATCTGCTGGAAACAGGCAAACGCAATCTGCAGGAATATTTTCAAGGCCAGGGCTTTTATGACGTGAACGTGGAGTTCAAAGTTCAGCCGGTCCGTGACGACCAGGAAACCGTGGAATATGCCATTTCACGCGGCATGCGCTTTAAACTGGTGCGGGTTTCCATCACCGGCAATCGTTATTTCGACACCGACTCTATCCGAGAGCGGATGTTTATGCAACCCGCCGGATTTCTTGTTCTACGGCACGGGCGCTACAGCGAGGCTTTCCAGCGCCGCGACGAGGAGAGCATCGCTAACCTCTATACGTCGAATGGATTTCGCGACGTAAAGGTGACTTCCCGGGTAACTCGCGATGTACGAGGACGGCCGGGGGACATCGCAGTGACGGTCCATATAGACGAGGGCTCACAATGGGTGGTGGATGATCTCGCCATTCACGGCGCCACTCGGTTCACGCGGGACAAGCTTCCCAGTCTCGCCTCCGCCGCTGGGCAGCCGTTCTCGGAAGCGAATATTGCGAACGATCGCGAAACGCTGCTTACCTTCTACTACACCAATGGCTTTCCTAAGGCGGCTTTCAACGCTTCCTGGAGAACCGTGAAGCCGGGGCATGCGAGCGTGGTTTACGATGTCACCGAAGGCGGGCGCGAATATGTTCGCGACGTGCTGACGTCTGGTCTTAGCGTCACGCGTCCCAGCCTGGTGGACCGGCTCATAACGCTGAAGCCCGGCGATCCGCTGTCACCAACCGTGCAAACCGACATTCAGAAGTCGTTGTACGATCTCGGCGTTTTCGCCAACATAGATACCGCCATCGAGAACCCGGACAGCGACACGGATCATAAATACGTGCTGTATCATTTCGACGAAGCCAACCGCTACACCGTTTCTGTTGGGTTTGGAGCTCAATTGGCGCAATTTGGAACGCCCAACAGCACCTCGCTCGCGGCCCCGGGGGGAACCACCGGCGTCAGTCCCATAGTTTCGCTGACCGTCAGCCGCCTGAATTTCCTGGGGTTGGGGCACACGGTGAGTTTGCAAGGCGTATACTCCACCATCGAGAAGCGCGCTTCGCTCACCTACCTGCAGCCAACGTTTCTCGGTGTCGATGGGCAGACCCTGACGTATAGCCTGCTCTACGACAATACGCTGGATGTGCGGACGTTTGCGGCACGTCGCGAAGAGGCGTCCGTGCAACTATCCAAGAAATTCTCGAGAGGTTTTACCGGCCTGTTGCAAGCTTCCTACAGGCAAGACGCGGTGAGCGACATTGTCATTCCGGTTCTGCTGGTTTCCCAGTTTCTACAGACCACTCGACTCGGCATACTTTCGGCCAGCTTCGTTCAGGACCGGCGCGATAATCCCGCGAACCCCCGCCACGGCATGTACAATACGGCGAGCTTCGACCTGAGTGGGAGATTCTTCGCATCGCAGCGCAGCTTTGGCCGCGCACTGGTGCGGAACGCGACTTACTATCCGGTCGGAAAGAACTGGGTGTTAGCGCGGCAAACGCAGTTCGGAGTGATCGTGCCGTTCTCGCCGCCGGCCGGTATTGACGCTCAAGAATCGGTCCCACTGCCGGAGCGCTTCTATGCCGGCGGCGCCGATTCGCTGCGTGCGTTCCCTTTTAACGAGGCCGGCCCGCGCGATATGGGCGCCTCGCTGGTGCCGGGAGGCCCGACGTCGGAGCCGACTGGATTTCCGCTGGGCGGCAACGCTCTCTTCATCAATAATATCGAGCTGCGGTTTCCGTTCATCGGGCAAAATATCCAGGGTGTTTTATTTCACGACATGGGGAACGTTTATTCCAGCCTCGGCAATATATCGTTTCGCTTTCATCAAAATAATCTCCAGGATTTCGGCTATATGGTCCACGACGTTGGGTTTGGAATCCGCTATCGAACGCCCGTGGGGCCTCTTCGCGTGGATCTGGCTTACAGCATCAACGCTCCGCGTTATGTTGGATTCTCGGGTACCCCAGCTCAGATACTGAACTGCAACCCCAATAAGCCGTTAGATCAGCTGCCGAGCTATTGCGCGAGCACTCCGCAGGGCATCAGCCATTTTCAGTTCTTCTTTTCGATTGGGCAAACGTTTTAGCATGCGCGGCCTGGTTTTGATCTTCGGCCTAACGGCGTTTCTTTCCGGAGCGGTGGTTCTGGATCGGATCGCCGTGGTAGCAGGCACACACGTGATCAAGTTAAGCGACATCGATCGGGATATCCGGCTCACGGACTTTTTGAATCGAGCGCCGCTCAATCTCAGTCCAAGCACAAAGCGGGAAGCCGCCGAGAGGCTGATCACGCAGCAAATTATCCGCGACGAAATCGTCAGCGGCGGCTACAAGTGGCCGTCCGAGGCTGAAGCCACCCAGTTGGAAACGGACTTGCGGCGCGATCGTTTCGGCGGCTCCGAGGAGCGGTTGCGAGAGGCTCTGCTGCGTTACGGTCTCACCGAAGCCGGGTTGCACCAGCAACTGCTGTGGCAGATCACGGTGCTCCAGTTTATTAACCAGCGCTTTCGGGGTGGCGTGGTCGTAACTGACGACGAGGTTCGCGATTTCTACGACGAGCACTACGTCGAATTAAGCAAGCAGTATCCCAAGGACAACAGCCTGGAGGCGATGGAGCCGAAAATCCGTCCCATGCTCGAAGGCCAGCGCATCAATCAAGCCTTCAACGAATGGCTCGACCAGGCGCGGAAAACCGAAAAGGTCGAATTCAAAGAAGGAGCATTTGCCGAGGGAGGCGGGAAATGACCCGGCCGTGGAGAGTCCTTCGCAATGCCGCCATCGCGCTGGGCGCTCTGATAGTCGTGTTGGCCATCGCGGTCATCTGGATCGCGCGGTCTGAGTGGTTCCAGAACTACCTCAAGCAAACCATTGTCGCTTCTGTCGAGGAAAGTGCCGGCGGACGGGTCGAGATAGGGTCCTTCCGTTTCGAGTGGAACGGCTTGAGCGCCCTGGCGACGGACTTCGTGATTCATGGAACCGAGCCACAAGGCACCGCTCCTATGCTTCGCGTCGCGCGTGTGCGGCTAAATCTTCGATTCTTGCCCAACCTTCATCATTGGTGGGACATCACCTATCTTGGTGTCGATCGCCCCCAAGCCAACGTGATTGTCTATCCGGACGGCCACACCAACATCCCCTCGCCTCGCCTGAAATCGACTTCGAGCAACCCGCTCGAAACCGTGGTGGATCTCGCGATTGGGCGCTTCGAACTCACCGCTGGTGCGATCGCCCTCGGCGCCCAGAAGCACGAGCTGAACGTGCGCGGAAACAATTTGCGCGCGCAGCTCTCCTATAACACTCTGAGCCAGGAGTATCGCGGGCAAATGTCGCTTCAGCCGGTCTATGTTATTTCCGGCCAGAACACACCAGTGAATTTTACGGTGAACCTGCCCGTTGTGATTTCGCGCAATCGGATCGATCTAAACAACGCGAGCATCTTTTCTCCGAATTCCTCCATCGCGCTCGATGCTTCGATCACGGACCTGAAGAATCCGAAACTCGCGGCGCACGCCACCGGCCACATCGCACTCGCGGACCTCAAGAGTTTTGCGAACCTGCCCGCGGAGACAATCGATCTGGATGCCAATGTGAACATCGATCCGCAAGGCGCCTACTCGATCGATGGAAACCTGAAGAACTTCGCTCTCCAGTTCCCGCCCTACCGAGCGATTGTCTCCGGTCCAATACACGTCACGGGAAGCTTACAAACCGGCTTCCCCAGCCTCGCGGCACAGGCCAGACTTTCGATCGCTCCCGCGCGCCGCGGGATTCCTGTGTCGGGCAACGTGACCGCGGAATATTCAGGCGCCCGAAATGTGATCTCCATTCAGAAATCGCTCCTGATACTGCCCCACTCGCGGCTGACCGTGGATGGTTCCATCGGTGAACAGCTGAACGTCGTGCTGACCACCACCAATCTGATCGATCTCCCGGTGCCGAGCTCCGACATCGCGCTCCACGATCCCGCGACTTTCCGCGGCAAGGTCACCGGCAGCCTGACGGCGCCCAAAATCTCCGGCCACGTAACCGCCAGCCGTTTCAGCGTTGCCGATCGGCGCTTCGATAGCTTCGACGCCGATGCTTCCGTCACCAAGAGCAGCGTCGCGATTGAGAACGCCGACCTGAGCCGGAATCGGATGCAGGCGCACTTCTCTGGAACGCTCGGGCTGAGCGATTGGAAGCCGCGGCCGAGCGCGCCGCTGGCTGTGACTGGGTCCATCCAAAGCGGCGACTTGGCCGATCTGCTTGCGCTGGCCGGCCAGCCCAGCAGCGCCTATTCAGGAGAACTCAGTGCGAATCTCCGTGTGAACGGTACCTTGGGCAACCCGCGGGGCGCCGCGTCTCTGGTTGTTACCGATGGTATGGTCCAGGGCCAGCCGTTCGATCGAGCAGAAGGGCAAGTGGATCTGACCGACCAATTGGTGACCGTGCGGAGCGCATTCGTGCAACTGGGCCCCGCGCGAGTAAATATAACAGGTGAATTCCGGCATCCGCGCGACAGCTTCACTACGGGTCAATTTCAGGCTTCCATTCAAAGCGACCAGATCAACTTAGGGCAAGTGAACGCCGTACGGAAACAGCAGCCGAACACCGCGGGCGTAGTTCAGTTGAATGCGGACATCACGGGCAACGTCTCCGGAAAAATTCAGCTCACTAGCGTTAACGGCAAAGCGTCAGTCCGTGGACTGGAGTGGCAAGGGCGCAATTACGGCGATCTTACCGCGCAGGCCACCACGAGCGGCCAAGCCGTAAATTACAACCTCATTTCGAACTTCGCGGGCTCCCACATCGACATCCATGGCAGCACCCAGCTCACGCCCGACTATCCAACCAGCGCGAACGCCACGCTCGGCGATCTTCCTTTAGAGCGGCTGCTGGCCATCGTCGATCGCACCGATATTCCGGTTAAAGGGATCCTGTCGGGAACCGCGAATTTCAGCGGGACCATCGCCAATCCACAAGGCAGCGCGGACTTGGCGCTCGCCAACGCGACGATCTACGGCGATGCCGTGAACCGCGTTCACGCCCGGCTGAACTACCAGCCTCAAAGCATCGACGTGCCACAACTGGAACTGGTGTCGGGAGCGGCTCGTCTGGATCTGACCGCGCACTACGATCACGCCGTCGGTAATCTGGAAGCTGGAAATCTCCAATTCCATTTGGATAGCAGTAGTATCGATCTTGCCCGTATCAAAACGCTGGCTGAGAAGCGGCCTGGGCTTACCGGAACTCTGCAGTTAAACGCATCCGGATCGGCGCAGGTTCGTGCCGCGGAGCCACGGATTCTGCTCCGGGATGTAAGCGGCAATCTCAAAACCACAAATCTTGCTATAAAAGGCAAGAATCTCGGCGATCTCACGGTGGCTGCCAGTACTTCGGGCGGCCGCACCAACTTCACCATCCATTCCGCAATCGCTGGCGCGGCCATCGAAGGCCATGGAAGCGTACAACTCGCCAATGACTATCCAGCCGACGCTCAGCTCACCTTCAAGAACGTCACCTGGGCCGGACTTCAGCCACTGTTGGGCTACAGTTCGAACGAAGGCGGTGGCTTTGAGGCGGCGGCGGACGGACAAGTGTCCCTGAGTGGTCCGCTCATGAATACGCAACAACTGGGCGGCTCCATTCAAGTAACGCGCCTGGAAGCGGGCGGCACTCCTTCGTTCTTTCGCCGCGCAAGCCCCATGCTTTTGCAAAATCAAGGGCCCATCGCCGCCACTCTGGAGCGCGGAACGCTCAAGATACAGAGTGCGCATCTTACCGGCTCCCAGACAGACTTGCAGGTCACCGGCACAGTTCCCCTGAACGGACAAGCGATGAATATCGCGCTCAACGGAAACGTAAATCTCGCGGTCCTCCAGCAATTCGATCGGGACATCACATCGTCGGGGAGCGTTGTGCTCACGGCCAGCGTAAGGGGATCGACGGACCAGCCGCGTCTGAGCGGCCAGGTGGAGCTTCACAACGCCTCATTCGATTACACTGGCTTGCCGGCTGGTCTCTGGAGAGCCAACGGCGTCATCGCCCTGAATGGAAATAGCGCGGTAATTCGTAATCTCACGGCGGAAGCAGGCGGTGGACAGGTCGCCGTAACGGGTTCAGCGACTCTGAGCGACACTCTGCGCTTCGGTTTACAGACCAAAGCAACCCGAGTGCGGCTCATGGTCCAAGGTGTGGGCGTGGTGGCGTCCGCTAGTGTCAATCTGGCGGGGACCACGGACAACAGCTCGATCTCCGGCACCGTCACGGTTGAAGAGATCTCCTATGCCTCCCGAACCGACCTCGGCTCCATGTTGAGCCTGGCCGCGCCTCCCGTACAAGCCCCCTCCGCGCCGTCCCAGATCTTCGAAAATATGCGGCTGGACATTCGCGTGCGCAGTTCAAACTCGTTAGGCGTGCAATCCAGCCTGGCGCAGAACGTGCAGCTCACCGCGGATCTTCGTGTGCGCGGATCGGTGGCCCATCCCGGTGTACTCGGGCGCGTGCAGATCACCGAGGGCAAACTGCTCTTTTTCGGATCCACCTACACGATGAATTCCGGAAACATCTCGTTTTACAACCCCATTCGCATCGAGCCGATTCTCGATTTGAGCCTGGAAACGCAGGCGCAAGGCGTGGACGTGGTGCTGAAGGTTACCGGTCCGATCGACAACATGAAACTCAGTTACACGTCGGATCCACCGCTCCAGTTTCAGCAGATCGTCAACCTGCTCGCCACCGGCGCCACTCCCACCACCGATCCCACGCTGCTCGCCAATCAGCCCGCACTCCCGGCTCAGAGCTTCCAGCAGTTGGGGGAGTCGGCCATCGTGGGCCAAGCGCTCGCTAATCCGGTAGCGAACCAGTTACAGAGGGTTTTTGGCGTGACCCAGCTCAGAATTAATCCAACCTTCGCGACGGGATCGCAGCTACCTGAAACCCAGCTTAGCCTGCAACAGCAGATCTCCAATAACCTCACATTCACTTACGTGACGGGCTTAAATACAGCTAACGCGGAGACGATTCAGGTTGTCTGGACTTTCACGCCGCAATGGTCCGCTCAGGCGCTGCGGGATTATAACGGAATCTTCAGCGTAACCTTGATTTACAAGAGGCAGTTTCGATAAAGGCGCTTACCGGTGGCGAAGAGCCATCACGTCTCGATGGCGCAGGGCGATTGGACGAATGCGCAGCCACGGTATTGTTTTCGCCCAGCACATTCTGCTGGATGCTCAATGCCTCCCGTTCGCCCAAGTACCAAAGAATCATCGAACGCACCAGCGGCGCGGCCTCGCGCGTGCTGTGGGTGTAACCGAGCGTTCGATGGCTTCATTGGCCAAGTAGCGCCGCAACATCTGCTCGGCGACTTTGAAGTCTCCAGATAGCGAGCTGCCCTGAGCTATGTGCCCAGTATGTTGGCGTAGGCGGGACTGTCCAGCCCAAAGTTGACCTCTCCGACCTCTAGAGCGCGATTCCAATCTTTGTTCGCTTCCGAGTATCGGCCCGCCCCAACCAAAGCGGCGGCCTGCATATCCAGATGACGGATAAGCCCGACGTTTTTCGGTGGCGCGCACTCGGCCCTGGTTCGCGCTTCATCCAACAGCCCAGATCATCCCTTGCGATCGTCCGCAATAAGACGCCGAGTCCCTCCGGGGAAACTAAAGTCCGGCCACTTAGTGGCTGACGCCTGGGCACACTGCGCGCTATACCCCGCGGGTCAAAGAATAGCCTCGCGGTTTGACCTTAGTCCATTAGGGCAATCGGACGCCAATTACTGGCCGCCAATTACGCTAACTGGTACAAGTCATGCTCCGGAAGGCAAATAGTTCAACTCACTACTCTTCTGGTCGATATGCCTTTCGGATGGCTGCGCAAAGCCGTGAGTCCATCTGTGATACAGGCGCACAATGTTGGCTTTAATCCCTACGAAACGCGATTGCTCTCCGATGATCGGTAGGAGATCTCTCCGCCGCATCGTCCTCATGGCCGCTCTTACAGGCTGGCCGAGCCTAGCTCAACAGGCTAACAACTATGACCTATCCCAGGCTAGTCTGGAAGACCTCATGAATATCCAGGTCACTTCGGTTTCAAAGAAAGAACAGAAGCTATCGAAGACTGGCGCGGCGATTTTCGTGATCACTCAGGAAGACATCCGGCGCTCCGGCGCCACCAACATCCCGGATGTGCTTCGCCTGGCTCCTGGCGTGGACGTAGCGCGGGTGGACTCCAATCGATGGGCCATCAGCATTCGCGGCTTCAACGATCAACATGCCAACAAGGTGCTGGTGCTGATTGACGGCCGCTCAGTATATAGCCCATCGTTCTCCGGCGTTTTCTGGGACATGGTGGATGTACCGCTAGAAGATATAGACCGCATTGAGATCATCCGCGGGCCGGGAGGCACGGTGTGGGGCGCCAACGCGGTGAACGGTGTCATCAATATCAATACGAAGAAGGCTTCGGCCACCACGGGGGGCCTAATCGCGGCTGGCGCGGGATCCGAGGACCACGCGGATACCTTGCTTCAGTACGGAGGCCAAATCGGCCAGAACGGTGATTACCGGGTCTTCGGCAAGTTCTTCGACATCGGTAATTCGGTATTCCCCAGCGGTCAGCAAGCGGCCGACGGATGGCAAGCCGGCCATGCTGGTTTTCGCTCCGACTGGGACCTCTCGCAACAAGACACGGTCACGGTGCAAGGAGATTTCCTCAAAACCGACGAGAGCCAGACCATCACCACGTTGTTCTCCAACGCACTTCCGCTAGCGAAAACATTCAATAATCAGATCACCGCAACCGCCGGCAATATCCTGGGACGCTGGGATCACACACTCGCGAACGGCTCTCAAATGTCGCTGCAAGTATATGACGATTATTCGCGGCACCTCGATACAGGATTCGTGGATTCCCAGAACACCGTGGACATCGACTTTCAATACCACCTGGCGCTCGGGTCTCGGAATGACGTCGTATGGGGGCTGGGAGCGCGCGTGATCGACAGCGGGTATAGCCCAGGATATGACTTTACGATCGTTCCGAATCAGCGGCTCGACCGCCTTTTTAGCGCCTTCCTGCAGGATGAGTTGAAGCTTACGGATTCACTTTCACTGACGATCGGCTCGAAATTCGAGCACAACGACTTCACAGGTTTCGAATTCGAGCCGAGCGCCCAGCTCGTCTGGACGCCCACCGAGAAGCAAACGCTGTGGGCATCGGCCTCGCGGGCCATTCGGGAGCCCAGTCCCATTGACGATGGTCTAGTTGACGACGTAACAAGCTTTCCGCTTGGCGGCACCTTCGCGGTAGTCAGGGTGCTTGGAAACCCGAATATGAAGGCGGAGGAACTTCGCGATTTCGAGGTTGGCTACCGTGCCCTGGCGAACAAGCGTGTCTCCCTGGACGTGACCGGTTTTGCCAGCCTTTATCCGAATCTGGAGACATTTGGCGCACAGGCGCCGTATTTCACAGCGCAACAGGGAGTTCCCTACATGGTTCTGCCGGAGGTCTTTGTGAATGGCGGCCGCGCCCTCACGTATGGCGCGGAATTCTTCGGGAACTGGAATGTGACGGATCACTGGCGGCTCAGTCCCGGCTACTCCTACTTTCATATGAATCTCGAGGGCAATGCGTCCAGCTTCAATACGCCACCCGGCGTATCACCGGATCACCAATTTCAGGTGCGATCGCTGCTCGCTCTGCCGCACCATCTTGAATGGGACAACAGCATTGGATACGTCGACAAACTTTCGGTTGGAAACATACCCGCATATGCGCGGCTGGACAGCCGGGTGGGTTGGCGAATCGGCGAGTTTGTCGAACTGAGCCTGGTTGGGCAGAATCTGTTGACGGCGCGCCATGCCGAATTTTCCGACACCGTTTATCAGCTAGAACACACGTTGGTGGAACGCAGTGTCTTCGGGAAAATGACTTGGCGCTTTTGACTTGGGGTGCCGCGAATATGGCGTTTCGGCTAGTCACGGTCGCTTTCGCCGGGATGTTGCTTGCACCCGGCGTGGACGCCCAGGTGATTGACGAATACCAGGTGAAGGCCGCGTTTTTATACAACTTCGCCAAGTTCGTGGAATGGCCGCCGGAGGTTTTCAAGACGCCTCGGGATCCGATCCTGATCTGCGTGCTGGGGCACAATCCGTTTGGCGGCGTCCTGGAGGAAGCGATCCGTGGGAAGTCGATTGAAGGTAGAGCCTTTGCCTTTCGCCAGGTGTCCGGCGCGGAAGAAGCCAGTGCCTGTCAGATTTTGTTCGTCAGCTCGTCGGATGACAGACGCTTTCACTCGCTCGCGGGAAGCCTAAAACCGGCTGGGATCTTGACGGTGGGCGAGGCCCAGGGTTTCGCCTCCGAGGGTGGCGTAATCAATTTCAAACTGGAGGACGGACGTGTTCGTTTCGAGATCAACGTGGACGCAGCCGAACATGAGCAACTCCACATTAGCTCGAAACTACTGAGCTTGGCGCAAATTGTAAAGACGGAGAAGGTCCGATGAGTCCGCGGAACCGTTACCGCGACCTGCCGATTCGTTACAAGCTCCGCTTGATCGTCATGCTCACCGTGGGCGCCGCGCTCATCCTGGCCTGCGGAGCGATACTAATCTACCAGTACTACACGCTGAGAGATTCGTTGCGCCGGGACTTGAGCGTCCTGGCCGAAATCACCGCCGATAACAGCACCGCGGCCCTCAGTTTTGCCGACCGCCAAGCCGCCGAGGAGCTGCTCTCCGGATTGAGAGAAAAGCGGTCCATTGTGACCGCCTCCCTATACTCAGCCGATGGCAAAGCGCTGGCCAGCTACCGGCGCGATCCGTCCGCCGCCGTTCATGGACGCATTCAAAGCGACACAGACCGCGCCTGGTTTCAGCACGGCCGGCTCTACATATTGCACAGCATCTTATTGGACCATCAACGGATCGGCGCCATCTATCTGGAGTCGGACCTGGGTGAAGTCGATTCCAAACTGCGCCAGTTCGTGCTCATCGTGATTTTCACCTTGGTGGTGGCGCTGGTGCTCGCATTCATTCTTTCGGCCAAACTCCAAACCGTCATCTCCGACCCCATCGCCCGATTGGCGCGCACAGCCAAAGCGGTTTCCATTCGCAAAGACTTTGCGGTGAGAACCGTCAAGACCGCCAACGACGACTTGGGACAGCTCACAGACGCCTTCAATTCCATGCTCGCCGAGATTCAGGAGCGAGACCATCAATTGTTGGGCCATCGCGACCGTCTGGAGCAGGAAGTTACCGCCCGCACGGCGGAGCTGGTGGCCGCTAATTCGGCCTTGTCGACGGCCAAGGAAAAGGCCGAAGCCGCCAGCCGCGCCAAAAGCGAATTCCTCGCCAATATGAGTCACGAAATCCGAACTCCGATGAATGGAGTGATTGGAATGACCGAACTTGTTTTGGATACCGATCTTACGGCGGAGCAGAGGGAATACGTAAGCACCGTGAAGAGTTCGGCGGACTCGCTGCTCACCATCATCAATGACATTCTGGACTTTTCGAAAATCGAGGCTGGCAGGCTGGAGTTGGATCCGGTTCGCTTCAGTCTGCATGAAACGCTCGACGAAGCGCTGCGCACGCTCGCCGTGCGCGCCCACGAGAAAGGCCTCGAATTGCTCTGTGACTGGAAGCCGGAGGTTCCCGATTACGTGGTCGGCGATCAGGTGCGGATTCGCCAAGTGATCGTCAATCTGTTAGGCAACGCCATTAAATTCACCGATGCGGGAGAGGTAGCGCTCGAAGTCTCGGCGGTAGAGAGCGACGACCAGGTGGAGCTTCATTTCGTCATTCGCGATACCGGGATCGGGATTGCCCCCGAAAAGCAAAAGCTAATCTTCGACGCTTTTTCCCAGGCCGACGGCTCCATGACGCGCCGCTATGGCGGAACTGGACTGGGACTCACCATTTCGGCACGCTTGGTGGATGCGATGCATGGCCGAATCTGGGTGGATAGCGAGCCGGGACGTGGAAGCTCCTTCCATTTCACAGCGCGGCTGGGTAGCGTTCACGAGTCAATACCGGCCGAAGACCCGCGTTTCCCGCCCGGGCTGGCGGTGTTGCTGGTCGACGACAATGTCACCAATCGCCGCATCCTGACCGACCTTTTACGGCGCTGGGGCATGAAGCCGGTCTCAGCGGCCAGCGGTTTGGAAGCAATCGCGGCGGTTCGGCGAGCTAAGGAAGCTGGAGATCCCTTCAGGGTGATCATCACCGATGTGCACATGCCGGAAATGGATGGGTTCGAACTCGCCGAACGGCTGGCGCAATCGCCCTACGGCGCCGGAGCGATCATCCTTATGCTTACCTCTTGCGAATTTCCGGGCGACGTGGCACGCTCCCGCCGGGCGGGTGTTTCAAACTACCTGCTCAAGCCTGTCCGCCGGGAAGAGTTGAAGGACACAATCGCGAGAGCGCTGAGTATGGAGCCCGCCGGCCAGGACCATCTTGGACTTACGCAGCCAAGTCGAGCTGCGAGACCGCTGCCTGTTTACTCCGTGCGCATTCTGCTGGCGGAGGACAATCTGGTGAATCAAAGGCTGGTGCAACGACTCCTGGAAAAAGAGGGGCACGCAGTCGTGGTGGTTGGAAATGGCCGCGAAGCTATTGAGGCGCTTAAGAACGATACTTTCGATTTAGTCCTCATGGATGTTCAAATGCCCGAGATGGATGGGTTAGAAGCCACCCGAGCCATTCGTGAGAGCGAGAAGATTACTCAGGCACACATTCCCATCCTGGCTCTGACGGCGCATGCCATGCAGGGCGATAAAGAAAAGTGTCTAGCCGCGGGCATGGATGCTTATCTCAGCAAGCCGCTCCAGCCGGATGATTTGTGCGATATCGTGCAGACTTACGGCAACAGGCCTCTTGCGGTCTAAGAATCCACAGCCTACGCCGCGCCGTGGGCAGCGAAGCTTCGAACCGCCTCTTTGCCCTTTTCGGTGGGCGTATATGCCCGGCGAGGGCCCTTGGCCTTCGCCACATTCACCACAACCAAGAAGCCATCCTGCACCAGTTGTTCCAGCCGCTCATTGCAATCTCCGTTGAATCCCGAACTGGCGCGCCCCGCGGTGCATACCGTCTTCAGAGTCGAAATTGTCTCCGCGTCCATAGGTTGGTCCCCCAACCCTCATCGTAACACTCTGGCCGAACGAATCGGCGCTTTCACTCGCTTGGCGCACAGTGAGTTCAGGATAGATTTGTGATATAAAACTGAAGTTAGCTGGGAGGTCGCATGGATTTGAGGCGAAATTTGCTGGGGGTGTGTCTGGCTTCCATTTTCTCTTTCTCTCTGGTCCAATGCGCAATCGCGGACGATTATCCGGTCATCTTGCACGGCAAGGTGGTGATGGAGGATGGCTCGCCTCCGCCCGTGGTGGTCTCCATTGAGCGGGTCTGCAGCGACGGTTTTGGGGACATGCCAGGAGTCCTCACTGACAAGAAGGGCGAGTACATCTGGCGCATGAATATCGACCCGTTAGACCAGCGCAACTGCGTAATCCGGGCGACGCACGCCGGCTACTCATCCAGCACGGTCGAAGTTTCAGGCGTGGATACCACTCACACCACTCTCGACCTTCCCCCGATCGTGATTCACACTGCGGGGGGCGATCCCGAGACGATCAATTTTTCAGACAACGGGATCTCCGGGCGGGCCAAGGGGGATTGGAAAGCGGCGATCAAGGCCCTGGACGCGCAGAACTTGTCGGAGAGTGCCACCCATCTGGAAGCGGTTACGGCCGCTTCGCCGAAAGCCGCGCAGGCCTGGCACGCTCTCGGCGTGATCGACGACAAGCTCGACAAAAAGGTCGAAGCGCACGCGGCTTACGAACATGCCATCGAGGCCGATCCAAAGTATCTTCGCGCCTATGTAACTCTGGCGCGGCTCTGCATCAAGACTAAGGATTGGAACTGCGCGGCTAAGACCTCCGACGCTTTGATCAAGGCGGATCCGAAGCGCTCGTATCCGGAGATTTATCTGCACCAAGCTGTCGCTCGTTACGAATTGAAGGATCTGAATGGCGCGCAAGAAAGCGTCGAACAGTTCATCCGGCTAGACCCGAAGCATGCCAGAGCCCAATACGTGCTGGGACGGATTCTGGAAGCCAAGGGCGATATGGCTGGAGCGAAACAACACATGGCGCAGTATCTGAAGCTGGAGCCGGCGCCCCCGGATGTGGATTTAATCCGCGGACACATCGACAATCTGGGAAAGCCGGCGGCTAAGGACGTCGATCCCGACCTGGAGCAGCTTTAAGAAGCTCGCTTCTCAAGTCCATCCATATATCGAAATAGCGCCACTCCGCCGGCGGATTTTCCTCCTGATAATGATCGGGACGCAAAATGAGATGGCCGGTGGAAAGCAGAATCTCTTTCACCTTGGGATTTTGTTCCAGCTTCGCGCGCATGGCCTCAACGATAATCCGATAATGCCGGCCCTTTGTCATGGACCAGTACTTCATTCGTTGGCCGTCGAAGGTCACCCAGTCCAGACCCATCTTCTTCATGTTCTCCTCGCCGACGGTGCCTGCATTCTTGGCATCAAAGGCGGTCATCTGTCCAACCTCTTCGCGAGTGTGCGGCCAACGGATGCCCGGGAACTGAGCGCGTGGGTCGTTCGAGTTCTCGGGGTAAAACATCATCTGCCAGAACCCCTCGACACTCGCATAGCGCTTGCCGTATAACGTGAACGGCGTCGGCGCGAAGTTGGACAGGATGCCGAGTTCGTTGCGCTTGGAGAGAATCACTTCGCCGGGCTTTGCCTCCTGCGGCAGTATTTCCCAGTCCGGCTTATTGAAGTCGTTGATTGGAGTCCACCAATGCGCGGGATACTGCTGAGCGTCCAGACACGGCGCTGCGGCAATCGCGATCAGCGTCAGGACGGCAGCCAAGCTCACAATCTCTTGCATCACGCGTATCGCGCGGCCGCGAAGCAGAATGCTAACTTTGGGCATGCGGACGCTGGAGCGCTATTTCGAATTCAAGAAATTGAACGCAACCTGGAAGACCGAAATCCTGGCCGGATTGACCACGTTCATAACGATGGCTTACATCGTTTTCGTCAATCCATCCATCCTCAAGGACGCCGGCATGCCCGTGCCAGCAGTGTTCGCCGCCACCTGTCTGGCTGCTGCGTTCGCCTCGATTCTGATGGGGGCGTTCGCACGCTATCCAATCGCACTCGCACCGGGCATGGGGCTAAACGCGTATTTTACATACACCGTGGTGAAGGGCATGGGTGTGCCGTGGCAGACGGCTCTGGGCGCGGTGTTTCTCTCTGGAGTCGCGTTCCTGATTCTCACCGTGACGGGCGTGCGGCAGTGGATTATCGCCGCGATTCCAGCTGAACTATATGCGGCGGTCAGCGCGGGCATCGGACTGTTCATCGCATTCGTCGGTTTGCGAAATGCCGGGATCGTGAAGGCTGATCCGGCCACCATGGTCTCCATGGGGAATCTGCGCGATCCGAATGTAGTGCTCGCCATACTCGGGATTCTCATCATCGCGGCGCTGCAAGCATGGAAAGTGCGCGCGGCGATTTTGCTCGGCATCCTTGCCACCACCGCGGTAGGAGCCGTGGCCGGGCTGGTTCATTGGCAGCCGCAATCTTTTCACTGGTCCGACATTTCCGGAACTATGCTGCATCTGAATGTGCGGGGAGCGCTCGGGCTTGGGCTGCTCGAGATCGTCTTCGTTTTCCTGTTCGTGGATCTGTTCGACAACCTGGGCACACTGATGGGCGTCAGCAAGAAGGCCGGTTTATTGGAAGCGAACAACCGAATTCCACGCGTGAATCGGATTTTGCTGACGGACGCCACCGCCACCATCGGCGGATCTTTGCTCGGAACCACCACCGTGGTCAGTTACATCGAAAGCGCGGCCGGAGTAGCGGCGGGTGGACGCACCGGCGTTACGGCGATTGTTACCGGCGTGCTTTTCCTCGCGGCTCTATTCGTCGCACCGCTAATCGGAGCGGTACCTTCGGCGGCAACCGCACCTGCGCTAGTGGTGGTGGGCGGCCTGATGATTTCGACGATCGCGGAGATACCGTGGGACGACACCTGCGCTGCCTTTCCCGCCTTCCTCACGCTGATTACGATCCCGCTCACGTTCAGTATCGCGAATGGTTTGGCCTGCGGCATCATATCCTACGTGCTGATTCACCTGGCGGGCGGGCGCGGACGGCAAGTGTCCTGGGGCGCCTATGTGCTGGCCGGCCTGTTGATCATCCGCTTCGTTTACATCGCAGGCAGAACGTAGCGCGGTTTATTCGGACGCCAACCGCGCGAGAGCCTCGGCCAAGACGAGCACTCCTTGGGCGATCCATTCGGGCGAGGCGTATTCGTCCGGACGGTGGCTGACGCCGCCGCGGCACGGAATAAAGAGCATCGCAGTGGGCACGATCCGCGACATGAACAAAGAATCGTGATAAGCCCGGCTGATCATGCGCTCCAAAGGCAAGTTGTGCGCGCCACACGCTTGAATCAAGGTGTCCACGATATGCGGATCACAGTGCGCTGGAGGATCGGCGTTGATCAACTCTAACTTCGCCTCGACGCCCCGGCGCCGCGCCACCTCTTCGCACGCCTGCTCGATCTGCCGTAGCACTGAATCGCGCCGCGTTTCGTCGGTATCGCGCACATCCACTTCCATCCGCACGCGGCTGGGCACGCTGTTGACGGCGCCGGGAAAAACTTGGCACACGCCCACCGTTCCCACGGTATCGTTGGAGCCGCTCGATCGCGCGCTCTGCTCCACTGCCAACGCGATTTCCGCAGCCGCGAGAAACGCATCGTGCCGATCCGGCATGAGCACGGCCCCCGCGTGGCCTCCCTCGCCAACGATCGAGATCTTGAGGCTGGCCGGTGCGGCGATGGCCGTAACCAAGCCGATCGGGATGTTGCGCCGTTCCAGAATCGGTCCTTGTTCGATGTGGAGCTCGACGAAAGCGGAATAATATCCTGTCGGTAAGCGCACCGCGGCCAGCGGACCTTCGAAGCCTGCTGCCCATCGAGCATCGTCGAGGGTAACACCATCGCTATCCGTTCGCGCACCGGCTGCGTCGGGATCCAGCAGTCCACTGAGCAATCGGCTGCCCAGGCATCCGATTCCAAATCGCGTGGGCTCTTCGGACGTGAATGTGACCAGCTCGATTGGCCGCCGCGGCTTGAAGCCTGCACGTGCGAGCGCGCGAATCGCTTCCAGGCCGCCAAGAACCCCGACAGTTCCATCAAAGCGGCCGGCGTTGGGAATCGCGTCGATATGGGAACCGGTTCCCACAGGTTGCAGGCCCGAATTTTCGCCACCCCAACGCGCGAAAGTGTTGCCCAC
The DNA here is from genome assembly GCA_052148835.1 of Bryobacteraceae bacterium. Taxonomy (GTDB): domain Bacteria; phylum Acidobacteriota; class Terriglobia; order Bryobacterales; family Bryobacteraceae; genus Palsa-89. The sequence goes on along the minus strand of JBKQHJ010000014.1, from coordinate 20,497 downwards.
CGCGTCTTCGCGCACTTCAAGCCCCGCATCGCGGCACAGCTTTTTCAAATATGTGCGGGCTTCCACGTCGGCTTCGGTGAAGACCACGCGAGTCACCACGGGAGGTGGTTCCTGGGAGATGGCGCCCAATGCGTCGAGTTCTTCGGTGAGGCGCTCGCGATCGATATCGATTTTCATCTATTCCAGTCTTTGTAGATCAGATATTTTGCCGGTGTCTTCCCAAGCGCTCCGAACCACTGCGGACAAAAGGGCGCCATCCAGATGAAGTCGCCTGCCGCGACCGGATACCAATAATCGCCGAGCCGGTAGACGCCCCCGCCTTCAAGCATCAGAAGCCCATGTTCCATGACGTGGATCTCAACCATGGGAAGCGCCGCGCCGGGAAGATAGGTCATGATGTTGACGGCGAAATCGAACGAAGGATCGTCCGGAAGGAGCGAGCGAACCTGGAGCGCTTCGTCTCCCAGCAAGGGTGTGGCCGGGACATCACTTTCGCGGCCGGTGAAGCCAACGGGCGCCGAAACGCCGGCCAGTGGCCGATACTCCTTCTCGATGATCGCCGCACGAGCCGCCGTTCTTGCGGAAATGCTCGCGGAGTGCCCGGCTGGAAAATACACATAGTCGCCAGAGGACAAAACGGCGCTGTTCACCTCCACCACTCCGTCGAGCAAATAGACGAAGCGCTGCACGGACGCCGGTCCTAGCAATCCTCCTGCTTCGAACTCCGCCGTGTATTGGGTGAACCCTGCGCCGAGAGCTGGCGAGGTATGAACGATCGCGGTCGCCTTTTGCATTCCTGGTAACGGCGCACGGATGAATGTGTCGGGAGTTTGCAGAAGGTGATTGGCGCGGTGAGCGCTGCGTGTTTGTCCCAAATGCTGCATAAGAATTAGTTCCGAGCGGGCCGGACGAACCGGCCGTTGGTCCGCGCGACGATTTCGCCGGATGCAAATATGGTCTCACCCCTTCGAATGGTACGCACGACGCAGCCGCGAAAGAATGAGCCGAGGTAGGGACTCAAGGCATGCCGCTGTTTTAGGTTTTCCGGCCGCAACTGGAAGGATCGAGAAAGGTCCACCAGTGTTAAGTCGGCGTCCATGCCCACTTCGATGGCGCCTTTCGATGGAATTCGAAAACGGCGCGCTGGCTCGGCGGCGATGAGCGACGAGATCCGATCGAGTGGCAACTGGCGGCAGTGGTGACCGCGATCGACGAGCACCGCCAGAGTCGACTGCACTCCTGCGATTCCGCCCCAGGCTCGGCCGAAATGACCCCTCTTCATTTCCGGAGGCGCGGGCGAATGATCCGATGCGACGATGTCGATGGCCCCGCCGATCAATTGGTCCCAGAGAGCCGATTGTTCCACGGCGCTGCGTAATGGCGGCGCACACTTCGCGACGGCACCCAGCCGCTCCACATCTTCTTCGGTGAAGAATAGATAGTGCGGGCACGTCTCGATAGAAACGTCCGTTCCTTGCGCGCGCGCTTCGGCCGCTAGAGCCACGCCGCTTCCGGAGCTAACGTGCACGATGTGCAGTTTCGCACCAGCCTCCTGTGCAAGCGAACATGCTAGCCGGATCGCTTCGAGTTCGGCGACAACCGGTCGAGAAGCAAGAAACGCTCGCACCGTGCCGCGATCCTCGGGCGCAATTCTTCGACTTAAGCTATGGGTGACCTCGTGGCTTTCCGCGTGCACCGCGACAGGCAATCCGAGCTCCCCGGCTTCGCATAAACCCTCGAACAAAGTAAGATCGTCGGCGCGTGGGAACTCGGGAAGACCGGAATCGCACAGGAACGCTTTGAATCCGACCACGCCGCGATCCGCGAGCTCCGCCATATGCGGGACGTTGCCGGGAATCAGACCACCCCAAAGGCCGAAATCCGTGATCGACGACGCCTCCAGCGCCGCACGCTTCTGGTCGAACGCGTCGGCGTTAACAGTGCATGGCGTCGAGTTCAGAGGCATATCGAAGAAGAGCGTTCCACCTCCCGCCGCCAGAGCGCGACTTCCGGTCGCCGCGCCTTCCCACTCCGTGCGGCCCGGTTCGTTGAAGTGGAGGTGCACGTCGATGAGCCCTGGAAAAACGTGCAATCCGCGCGCGTCGATTTCTTCGGTGGCGCCCGGAAGTTCCGGTCCGATAGCGGTGATTTTGCCATCTTCGATTGCGATATCCCTCGTGTCGCAGCGAACTACCAGATCAGGCATAGCGCCGCTCCAGTTGCATAAGCAATTGCACTCCAGCTTCGAGCGCCGCGTCGACATCTTCGGCCAAAACTGTTTCGTCCGGATGATGGCTGACGCCTCCGGGACTGCGCAGAAACAGCATAGCCGCCGGCATGCGGCGAGCGACGATCATGGCGTCGTGCCCAGCGCCACTCGCCATGCGATGAACGCGTCGGCCGGTAATCGCAACCGCGCGTTCCAGCATTTCAGTAAGCGTCGCATCCATCGCGACAGCCGGTTGATCGAGCCGCTGCTCCCACGAAACGGTGAGACACCGGCGGTTAGCGACTTGCTCGGCGCATCGCAACAACTGCGCTACAAGCTCGTGACGAAGATCATCATCGGCGTGTCGAACATCCAAGCTGGCTGTGGCCGAGCCTGCGATCACATTGGTCGCCCCTGGAGTAACGCGCACCCGGCCGACAGTAGCTACTGCGCCCACAACCGACGATGCTTCGCGTTCCACCATGCCAATCCATTCTGCGGCGCCCACCAGCGCGTCGCGACGCAAATGCATCGGAGTGGTTCCCGCATGATTCGCGCGACCTTCAAAACTCAGGTCCAGGCGGCTTTGACCCGCGATCGCTTCGACGACACCAAGCGGTAAATCGAGACTTTCGAGCACCGGGCCTTGCTCGATGTGAAACTCCAGGTATCCTAGCGCGTCGTCTTTGACACACGCTTCGCCCATTCTCTGGGGATCTAATCCAAATGCTGTGATCGAATCGGAGATTGTCGTCAGTAACTGATCATCAATGTCTCCAATCAATGCGCGGCTTCCAATGAATGGTACGCCAAACCGGACGCCTTCTTCCTCTGAGAACCCGATCACTTCAATGTCGAATGGCAGACGCCGGCCATCCAATCGCTCCACCAATGCAATTCCGAGCACCACGCCCAGAATTCCGTCGAACGCCCCCGCATGGGGCACGGTGTCGAGGTGCGAACCGATGAACAGGCGCGGCGCATCCGACCGATTGGCCGGATAGATGCCTCGTAGATTCCCCGCGTGATCGGTGGACACGCTAATGCCTGCGCTCTCCATCCAGTCGCGCAAATTGGCATGTACGGCGTGCATGGCCCGGGACAAAAACGTTCGCGTGATGAAGCCAGGCTCTTCCGTGGCCTCCGCCAGCGCACGGCATCGCGCAATAACGTCGTTCATCACGATCCTCGATACGTGCTGTAACCGTATGGGCTCAGCAAAAGCGGCACGTGATAGTTGCCGTTCGGATCGGCGACTCCGAAGCGAATCACGACTTCATCGAGGAACGGCGGATCGGAAAGCGCGACGCCGATGCGTCGAAAATAATCTCCGGCGTGAAACGTCAATTCATAGACGCCGGTTTCCAGCAGATCGGTCGATACCAGTGGTACGTCCGTGCGGCCGTCCCGATTCGTCACCACCGATTTTATGCGGGTCGCGCCGAAGCACAGATCGATCGCGATCCCTTCGGCTGGTTTGCCTCGCGAGATATCCAAGACGTGAGTAGAGAGCTTGGCCATTTATCTCTTCAAGCGTAAACCCAGACAGCCGAATGGCGGTCGGGCTTCCGTATAAACCCCGAGCTCGTCGCCGCGCTCGACGATGGTATCCCAAGTCCGGTTGTTGGCTTCCAGGTGCACTTCGGCAATGCTCGGAATGTCCGCCAACATTTTGGTGCCGATCTGATAAATCACCTGTTGGATGCTGCCGGATTGGAAGCCATCAAAAACTTCGTGCACTATGCGCCGCACCGCTGCCGTTACAGCCCCAGCGCTGAAACCGGCAGAGGACTCCGTGTACAGCCACTCCAGATCGAGCCACATATGCAAAGGACGATTGGTAATGTCGGGAAGCGTAGTGTATTGATCGCGCACGAAACCATGAAACGCGCTGCCGCCCAGGCGCAACAGCTTGAAACCGACGATGCCTGACGCCACCTCAACAATTCCCTCGCGATTGAGCTCCAGGCGCGCGGTGGCACGATCTGGTCCCGACGGCGCAAACGCAACATCACTGTTCGGCAAAGCGGCATACGGGATCTCGACGGTGGACATTTGCACACCTTCCACTTGCGGATAAGTGGCCAGGAATTTCGCTCCGAGAAACCGGCAACAGCTTTCCAAGTCCGAGCCCTCGTAATGCAGCATTTCGCGCTGCACGAAATTCTTCATCGAGTCCGTGGCGATGAGTCCGGTGTTGTCGCCCGTCGTGTACGTCGGCCAAAACGTGTCGCCATACACCAACATCGTGATATTGGCGCCAAACACGGGACTCGCTCCCGCAGCCGCCTTGCCGTTCCTCCTGAGGCGGTAAGCGATCACGTCGCCCTTGCCGTAGTAATTCTGTTTCCACCCGCTCGCGAAGTTTCCTATCACGATTCGATCAAGCCCTCCAGCCGAAATCTTGCGATGCGATACACCTGCCGAAGCGCCTCGCGATATTCATCCTCGGGCGTTGCTTCCATTCTCGCCTGAAGGGCGCGCAAGACGTCATGCTTGGTGCTTCCCTTCACCGCCAGTAAAAAAGGAAAGCCGAATCTCGCGCGGTAGGCGGTGTTCAGACGCTGCAACTGCTCAAAATCCACCGGCGTCAAGCCGTCCAAACCCGCTCCTGACTGCTCGTTGCTAGAAGCTGCGCTCAAACGCGCGCGTGCGCCAAGATCCGGATGCGCCTGCAATAGCTCAAGACATTCCGCCGGCGTGGCGCGGTCCACTTGCTGGATCATCGCGGCGTGCAGGGCGTCTAAATTAGCGAACGGCCGGGCATCGAAGGCGCGCTCGGCCACCCATGGAGAATGCTCGAAGACCCAGCCAATGGCCGCGACGAATCCCAATCGGTCCATTGCATTTAACTCGCCAAGGGTCACTGCCCCTCCGCGTACACCACCGACCCTGCCACTCGCACCTCGCGCACGCTTTCCGCTCCGGCCAGCGTGAAGATGGCAGCCAGCGCTTGCTCGGGACTTTGTTCGCGTTCAAGAACCGCCGCGAGCGGGCTATCGTCGGGCGGCCGCAGATACACAAAATCGGCGGACTTCCCAACACGAAAATCGCCCGTTTCCTCGGCGAGTCCAAGCGCTTCGGCGCCGGCGAGAGTCGCCAAATAGAGCAGGTGCCCCGGATCGAGAAGCACTCCATCGAGAGCGACTCGCTGCAACAGGTAAGCTTGCAGCGCTTCTTTCAGCATCCCGAAGCCGGTCCCGCCGCCGACGTCGGTTCCGAGCGCGCAGCGCACGCCCGCGCTGATGTGGCGCTTCAGAGGAAACAGTCCACTGCCGAGAGCAGCGTTGCTCGACGGGCAATGCGCGATCGCCGTCCCACTCGCCGCCAGCCGTTCCAGTTCTGAGCTGGTGGGATGTACGTCGTGCGCCATCACCGCGCTCGGGCTGCTGAGTCCGAACCGTTCGTAAACCGCCAGGTAGTCGGCGGCCCAGGGAAACAGGCGCTTCACCTCGCTGATCTCCTGAACATTTTCGTTAAGATGCGTTTGAAGGACCAGTCCCTCGTGCTCGCCGAGCAGGGTCTGACAGACCTCCAGCATGGCCTCGGAAGCAGAAAGCGCGAAGCGCGGGGTAACCGCATACCTAAAACGCCCGCGCCGATGGAAGCTCTCGATCAACAAGCTACTCTCGCGATAAGCGCGTTCCGGTGTTTGATGCAATTCCGGCCGCAACTGCCGGTCGGAGAGCACCTGCCCCGCCGTAATTCGCAGACCTGAAGCTTCTGCAGCTTCAAAAAGGGCAGCGGTCGCGGGAGCAAAATGCGCGCCAAATACTAAGGCCGTCGTGGTCCCATGCGAGACCATCGCGTGCACGAATTCGCGGGCAACGCGGCAAGCGTAGGAATGATCCGCCATCCGTGCCTCTTCGGGCAGCGCGCAATGTTCCAGCCAATCCAGAAGCGATCGGCCCAAACCACCCAGTACGCGCAGTTGCGGGAAATGAATGTGCGTGTCGACGAAGCCCGGCAGAAGAAAGCCGCCGCGCAAATCCACGGTCGGAACTTCCGGATAGGCAGCACGCAGACTCGCGTAATCAGCGCAGCCTGCAATGCGGCCGTCGCTGACCAACAGTCCGCCATCGGCGAAGCATTCCAGAGCGCTCGAATCCCGAAATGGATTGCACGGTGTGTGAAACAGGGGCGCGCGCAGCAGTTCGCCGCCCCGCGGCGCGGCGGTCACCGGATAGCACCAACCGAACTTACCTGCGATTCCCGCTCGGCTCGTGCCCTCTGCACGGCGAAGAACACGCGCTCGGGTGTGGCTGGGCTTTCGAGTAAAATTGGACCGCTTGCGCCAAACGCGGCGATCGCATCACGCATCGCCTCGCGGACAGAAATCGCCAACATCAGCGGGGGCTCGCCCACGGCTTTGCTGCCGAAAATCGTTCCGGGCTCGGCGGCGCGTTCGAGAAAGTCGACATTGAAGACTTCCGGGACTTCGCTCCACGAAGGCAATTTATAAGTGGACGCTCCGGCCGTGGCCAGGCGGCCGTTGGAATCCCACACCAATTCTTCCAGCGTCAACCATCCAACGCCCTGGATGAATCCACCTTCGATTTGCCCTTGGTCCACCAGAGGCGAAACGGAATCGCCGACGTCTTCGAGGATATCGGTTCGCAACAGACGATAGTCGCCGGTGAAGCCGTCAACTTCCACTTCAGAGACCGCGGCGGCATAGGCGAAGTAGTGGAACGGCGTCCCCCGCAGCGTTTTGGGATCGTAATGAATATCGGGCGTCCGGTAGTAACCATGCGCGAAAAGAGGCACTCGCTGCCGATAGGCCGTTTCGCAAACCTTCGCAAACGAAATCGCTGCTTGCTCGACGCCGCTCGCCGATACCAGACCAGCGGAAAAATGCACGGCGGCAACATCGCACTCGAGCATGCCGGCGGCCACTTCAGCCAGACGGCTCCGGATTTGGGAGCAGGCATCCGCCACCGCGGCGCCGTTTAAATCAGCCCCCGCCGAGGCCGCAGTCGCGGAGGTGTTTGGAATTTTGTCGGTACTGGTGGGCATCACTCGCACCGCGTCCAGATCCAGCCCCAGGCTCTCAGCCGCGATTTGTTGGATCTTGGTGTGCAGCCCTTGACCCATCTCGGCGCCGCCGTGATTCACCTGCACGCTGCCGTCCCGATAGAGCAACACCAGCGCTCCGGCTTGATTGAAGAAGGTGGCCGTGAACGATATGCCAAACTTCACGGGGGTAATGGCGAGTCCACGTTTCGCGTGCGGATGTCGCGCGTTCCAGCCATCGATTTCCGCGCGGCGCTGGGCGAATCCGCTCGATTCCTTGAGCTGCCGCCAGATGAGTTCGATGTGTTCGGCGTGTTTCACCGGCTGCCCGTAATGCGTGGTGTCGCCCGCGCGATAAAAATTGCGTTCGCGAACGATTTCGGGCGCCAGGCCAAGCCTTCGCGCCGCCTGATCTAGAATCTCTTCGATGACCAGCATGCCTTGCGGCCCTCCGAAGCCGCGAAAGGCGGTCTGCGATGTTTTGTGCGTGCGGCAGATCAGGCCTGTTATTTCCACCGCGGGCAGCAGGTACGCGTTGTCGCAATGGAACATGGCGCGCGACAAAACGGGCTCGGATAAGTCGAGGCTCCAGCCGCCATCGGAATAGAGCGAGATTCGCACGCCGTCCAACCGGCCGTCCCCGGCGAAACCCGCCACGTAGCGAGCCAGGAAAGGATGGCGTTTGCCGGTCAGCGCGAAATCGAGGGCACGTGTGAGCCGGACACGCACAGGCCGCCGGGTTTTCCACGCGCCCAATGCCGCGATCGCGGCCCAAGCATTGGCCTGTACTTCTTTGCCTCCGAAAGCACCGCCCATGCGCAAACATTCCACGGTCACTCTGTTGCGCGGAACTCCTAAGACTCGCGCGATCACTTCCTGTGTTTCAGTGGGATGCTGCGTGGAAGAATGCGCCGCCACGCCGCCGGTTTCATCCAGCCAAGCCAAGGCGCACTGAGTTTCCAGATAGAAGTGCTCTTGTCCGCCGATTCGCAGTTCGCCCTCCAAACGCAGGGTGCTCGATTCCATCACCGACGCATCGCCACGGGCCAGCCGCAGCGGAGCGGAATGAAAACTGCCGGCCAGGATTGCGTCCTCGATAGTGAGGATCGCGGGCAGTGGTTCGTATTCCACCGCTACGCGCGCTGCGCCACGCTGCGCCGCATCGAGGGTCTCGCCGAGCACCCAAGCCACGGGTTGGCCGTGGTACATTACCTCGGCCGGAAATAGCGGCTCGTCGTGCCGGCTGGGTCCCGAATCGCCTTCGCCTGGAACATCATCGGCAGTGAGAACGGTTGCGACGCACGGCTCATCCAAGGCGGCCGAAGCATCCAAGCCCTTCACCAGCGCATGAGCATGCGGCGCCAGCACTGGCCAGGCGTGCAATACGCGCGGGAAACGCGAGATGAGATCGTCGGTGTAAAGAGCTTCACCCGTCACGTGCTCGCGCGCGCTCTCATGCGGGATAGCCTGGCCGGCAACGCGATGGGCAATCTTCACCGAGGCGCCTCCCGCCGCTCCCACAGGAACTTGGCGATCAAGCTCTTGGAAACCGCGAGCCGGTACCGGGCCGATCCGCGATGATCGCTGATGGGTTCGATGGTTCTCTCAAGAGCTGCTTGGGCGCGTTCCACCGCGGCATCGTTCCAACGCTGTTCGATAACCGCCTCTTCGGCCGCGGTCGCACGCATCGGAATCGGCGCGACGCCTCCAAATGCGAAACGGGTCCGCGCAATTCTGCCGGACGCGTCCCAGTCCATCGCCATTGCGGCGGCAACGGTGCTGATATCGTCCATGCGCCGTTTCGCGACCTTATAGAAACGGACGAACTCCGGCCAGGGCTTGGGAATCTCGATGGCCGCGATTAGTTCGGCTGTTTCGAGCACCGTTTGCCGGTAGCCAGTAAAGAAGGAACTGAGCGGAATGATTCGTCTCCCGCGCCGGCTCGCCAAGTGCACTTGAGCGTCCAGCGCAAGCAATAAAGGCGCTCCATCGCCGATCGGCGACGCGGTGGCGAGATTGCCTCCAAGCGTGGCCCGGTTACGAAGCGGGGGCGACGCGAAAAGGCGTAGCCATTGGCCCACAACTTGAGGCGCTCCACTCCAGCGCAGTGCGATTTCATTCAGCGGCATCGCGCCGCCTATGATCACCGAACGTGCGGTCTCAGAAAACTCGCGCAGTTCCGCGATCGCCTCCAGGCTCACCAAGTGCGCCCAGCGCCGCGCTCGCAGATTCGATTCCACTCCCAAGTCCGTACCGCCGGAAATCAATCGCGCGTCGGGATTTTCGGCCAGGATCGCGAGACACTGCTCGATGCTGGTGGGACGCGAAAAGCGCGCGCCTTCGCTTTCATACTCGATGGCTTCGAGCTTCGGCGCCGGCCGCGACAATCGATCGAGAAATGTTCCAGCCGGTGCAACGCCCAACGAAAGCGCGGCATCGCGAATTGGCCGATAGCCCGTGCAGCGGCACAGATTGCCGCCCAGTTCATGCGGGTCGCACGGGCCCTCGCGATCGCGCCGGTATTGCTCGGCGAACAGGCTCATCACAAAGCCCGGCGTGCAATAGCCGCATTGAGAACCGCCGCCCTGAGCCATGGCCTGTTGAACCTCGGAGAGTCTTCCATCGGCGGCCAACGATTCCACCGTTAGGACTTCATGCCCCGCGGCCATCGGCGCCAGCATCAGGCAGCTGTTGACAGCGCGGTACTCGCTTCCACCCGCGCGATTGGCAACCAGAATCACGGTGCAAGCGCCGCACTCGCCTTCCGCGCAACCCTCCTTGGCGCCGGTCAAGCCTTGCGCGCGGATGTAGTCGAGAAGGGTGGTCTGAACACCGGCATCACTGAGCGGCACACGCCGATTGTTAAGCAAAAATGCGGGAGCCTCGGCGCTGGACTTCATTTACGGCCTTTATAAGATCATACCGGCTGATGCCGCCCACCCGCTTAGAATGGTACTTCCGATCAGGCCGACGGGTCCATGTCCTGGTAGATTCGAGGGGAAGCGATGGGCGCGGATTACGAGCTAGAAGCCGAGAGGCTCTCGGCGGTTGTACTGAACTCCCTGGATCGACCGGCCGGGACCAACGATCTCGCCCGCGATGCCTATCGTAGCCGCACACAGTTCTATCGCCTGTTCCGGGCGCTCATCGACGAGAATCCCGGAACCATGCGCCGGCGGCTGCTGTTGGAGCGGGCCGCGTGGCAGCTCGGGCGGACCAGGTGCTCGGTTACCGACATCGCGTTGGAGGCAAACTACGGTTCGCTCGAGGCGTTCACTCGGGCTTTCCGCAAGGCGTTTCGCGTTTCGCCGAGCCTCTATCGCAGGATGGGGGCCACTCATACCCGACTTCCGGCGCCCAACGGAGTTCATTTCTGCGCCCCCGGCACTGCTAGCAAAGGAGCTACTAACCACATGGACCTCTACGATCTCTTCTCCGGCACGGACTCATGGTACACACGCCGCTTGTTGGAGCACGCAACCGCTCTGACCGACGAACAACTGGATCGCCCGCAAGATGGTACCGCGAAAGTTTTCCCGTGGGACAAGCCGGACCGCAACCTGCGCGAAATCCTGGAGCGCATGGTTCAGACCAAGGAAGTTTGGGCGGCCGCGCTCTCAGCCGGTGAAATGCTGGCTCTCGAAGGCCAGCCTCCAGAGGAACGCACACCCGCCGCCTTGCTACGGCGTTTTGAAAAAGCGGAGGCCGACTTCCAGCGGGTCCTGTGCGATGTTCGCGCCCGAAATGCCTGGAGCGACACGTTCGTTGACGCGCTATGCGAACCGCCCGAGACGTTCACCTTTGGAGGGATGTTCGCGCACGTGATCACTTTTAACATCTATCGCCGATTAGCCGCGCTCGATGTGCTCCAGCGATTAGGAGTCGCTATGACGGGCTTTGGTTGCCCCAGTGAATTCGAAGCCAGCGTGGCGGAGCGCGCCGCCCCAATCTTATAATGCCGCGGTGTCGGCCAAACTCGCCAGGTGCAATTTCAGAAACTCCAGCGTGAGCGACCAAGCCTGCTTGGCTGCCACTGGATTGTAACTGCCGCGCTCATTGCAAAAGAATCCGTGATCGGCGGTGGAAAAAACGACATTGACGTAGTCCTTCTTCGCCGCAGTCAGAGCTGCCTCCACGGCGTGCACCGCATCCGCACCGATGTGGGCATCCAGACCACCCCAAAAGTAGAGGGTCGGAGCCTTTAAGTCTTTCAGACGGTCGGCCAGACTCGGGAACATGCCGCCCGGTGCGATGCCGCCGCCGTAATAGGAGACGGCGCAATGCAACGGCACGGTGAGCGCCGCCTGAATCGCGGTCCGGCCACCCATACAGTAACCTATGGCGCCTACAGACAAATCCTTCGCCGCGCCATGCTTTAACCACTGATAGGCGGCTTGAATATCGGCCGCTAGCCCGGCGTCCGTCAGCGCCTGCATATGCGGCACTACTTCCGCGAAATTTGTGTAGCCGGCTTCCAGGCCCGGCGCCGTGCGATGAAACAGCTCGGGAGAAATCGCCAGATAACCCTCGTGCGCGAAGCGTTCCGTGACGTCGCGGATATGCGGATTCACACCGAACGCTTCCTGAAAAACGAGCAACGCCGCATGAGGCTTGCCCTCCGGATGGGCGACGTACGCCCGCATAGATGTCCCATCGCCGACTGAAAGAGTGACGTATTCAGTTCTTGGATTCATGTCTTCACGATAATATCGCACTGCTGCCGCGCACGATGAGATAACCGCAAACTAATGGGGGTCGTCGTGCATCTAACCGGCAGGTGGTTAGACGTGAATCTTACCGGAGGAGACTGGACAGCGGATTTTCCTGTCAGTTTGAGGGATCGATGGGTCGCGTGGTTACAAAATAAACAAATCCAGCGGATCACCGTCGGTGCGGTAGCGGTTGTAACTATTGTTATAGCCCTTAGCTTGGAATTCAAAAACTCCTGGATTGAATCCGGTCTCTTTCGAGAAGCCGATCGCCATCTCTCGTACAAACTAGCTGACGGAAAGAGCGCCTCTATCCATTATCCTGGCCCGGGTCCGTACGACTGGACACTCGGCTACGCGCGTATCCCTGCTTTTCTGCCGCTCCTGGAAGCGAGAGGCTATCGAATTGAGGCCCAGGCGCACAGCTCGGAGCTGCTCGCTTCGCTCTCCGGCTTCGGACTCTATCCGGTTTATCGCCAGAAGGATCAAGCCGGGTTGCGAATCGTCGATCGCGACGGCCGCGACATGTATTCCTTCGATCGCCCTGAGCGAATTTATCCAACCTACTCCAGCATTCCCCCGCTCGTAGTACAAACTCTGTTGTTCATCGAGAACCGGAACATGTTGGACCCCAGGCACCCAACGCACAACCCGGCGGTGGAGTGGGATCGCCTGGGGAAAGCGGTCATCGATTACAGCCTGCATAAGGTGGATTCGCGGCATCCCGTGGTGGGCGGAAGCACGCTCGCCACGCAACTGGAAAAGTTGCGGCACTCTCCACGAGGCAAGACCAGCTCAGCGGTGGACAAGCTGCGCCAGATGACATCGGCGACTTTGGCTGCCTACCAACAAGGCTGGACCACGCTCCAGGCCCAACAGGATATCATTCGCGATTACATCAATTCCATTCCATTGGCCGCTTCGCCTGGTTACGGCGACGTGCAAGGTCTCGGCGACGGGTTGTGGGTGTGGTACGGAGCGGATGTTTCTGAAATGGATGCGCTGCTCGAAGCTCCTGAAGAGTCGCTCGATCCCCGTGAGATGCGGATGCGCGCTCGAGCCTACCGCGAGGCGCTCTCGCTGCTGCTGGCCCTTCGTTCGCCTCATACTTATCTGGTGCAAGATCCGAAGGCGCTCGAAACCCAGACCGATCGCTACCTTCGCGCGCTGGCCGAGCGCGGGATCATTTCACCCCGTTTGCGGGATCTCGCTTTGAAGCAGACCGTCACGCCCTTGAAGCGCGCGCCCGCCCATCCGGCCGAGGATTACGTCGAAAACAAGGCGCCCAACAGCATCCGAGTGTCGCTGCTACCGCTGTTGGGTTTGAACAACACTTACGACTTGGATCGTTTGGATTTGACCGTCCAAACCACTGTGGATCGGACCGCTCAACAGGGGATCACCAAATTCTTCGAACAGATCGCCGACCCCAAACAAGCGGCCGTGGCCAATCTCACTCAGTACCAATTGCTCGAAGCGAGCGATCCGTCGAAAGTCGTTTACAGTTTCACGCTGTACGAGCGGAAACCGGGCGTGAATCTTTTGCGCGTCCAGACCGACAATTTGAATCAGCCGCTCAACATCAATCAAAATACGCGGCTGGAGCTGGGTTCAACCGCCAAGCTGCGGACCCTGGTCAATTACTTGGAAATCGTGGCGGGCCTGCATCAACAGTACGCGGCAAAGACGCCTGAAGAGCTGAAGGCTGTCGCGGACCTGCCGGACGACCATCTCACCCAATGGGCGGTGCAATACCTTTCCACGGCGAAAGATCGAAGTGAGAAAGCGATGCTCGAAGCCGCGCTCCAGCGGAAGTACTCGGGCAGCCCCGGCGAGGCCTTCTACACCGGCGGCGGCGTGCATGTGTTCGCGAATTTCGAGAAGTCGGAGGATTTCCAGAACTTCACCGTGGCAGGCGGTTTCCAGAATTCAGTGAACCTGGTGTTCATCAGATTGATGCGCGACATCGTGAACTACTATCGCTATCGGGTGCCCGACGCTACGCCCGCGGTGTTGGAGGACTGGGATAATCCCGCGCGCCAACAATATTTGTCGCGCTTCGCCGATCAGGAGGGCAAGGTTTACCTTTCGCGCTTCTACGTCAAGGTTCGCGGCGAGAGCTCGGATCAGGCCCTGGAGACGATCATTAAAGGGATCAATTTAACTCCTCTGCGCGCCGCCGTGATCTATCGTTCCATCCGGCCGCAAGCGAGTTTAAACGAGTTCACTGCTTTCCTGAAGAAGCACTTCCCCGCCGGCGTGCTTGTCAAGAAAAATGATCCCGCCGAGCTTTACGGAAAATACGGGATCGATAAGTTCGATCTCGCCGATCGCGGCTATCTGGCGCACGTTCATCCGCTGGAGCTGTGGATGCTCAATTATCGTGAACAGCATCCCAAGGCCGATTTCAAGGAGCTCGCGGCGGCGAGTACGCAACTCCGCCAGGACGTCTATGGGTGGCTGTTCCATAGCCACTACAAGCACCAGCAAGACATCCGCATTCGGACCCTCACCGAGCAAGACGCGTTCAAAGAAATCTACAAGGCATGGAAGCGCCAAGGCTATCCATTCGATTCTCTGGTGCCTTCCTATGCCACCTGCATCGGCGTTTCCGGCGACACGCCCGCTGCGCTCGCCGATTTGATGGGCATCATATTGAATGACGGCGTTCGCAATCCCACCCTGACAATCGAGCGCCTGCACTTCGGCGCGGCTACTCCCACCGAAACGGTCCTGGCCCGCCAAGTTACGCCTGGCCAGCCTGTGATCGCGCCAGAAATCGCGGCACTGGTGCGGCAGCAATTGATCGGCGTCGTTGAGAGCGGGACCGGTCGCCGGGCACATGGGGGAATCAGCATGCCGGGAGGCCGGATCATTCCGGTCGGCGGCAAGACCGGCACTGGCGACAATCGGATGGAGAGCTTTTCGGCCAACGGACGTGTGATTGGCGACAAGGTGGTCAGCCGCACCGCTACCTTCGTCTTCATGATCGGGGACCGGTTCTACGGTACCGTGGTCGCCTACGTCCCGGGACCGAAGGCGGCAAACTACAAGTTCACCAGCGCGCTGGCAGTCCAGATTTTCAAGGACTTAACACCGCAGTTAAGGGCTCTGATCCTCCAACCAGATCGGCAGCCTCAAGGACCGCCCTCCTTAATGCTCAGCAAAAACGAGCGACCGAAACCGTCCGCCAGCATCCAACCCTAGTGGCTGTTGTAAAATCAATAGGTTCAGCTAGATGCCCACATCTGTCGCCACACCCGACCTGTCTGACTCGCGGCTGGTTGCCCGGGACCTGCTGCAACTCATTGGACACACGCCACTAATCCGTCTGGAACGGATCGCGCGCGATTTCCCGGGCGTCGAGATTTTCGGCAAAGCCGAGTTTTTCAACCCGGGCGGGTCGGTGAAGGATCGCGCGGGATTGAACATGATCCGCGAAGGTGAGCGCTCAGGCCGGCTCACGCACGACAAGATCATCTTGGACGCCACCAGCGGCAACACCGGGATCGCTTATGCCATGATCAGCGCCTATCTGGGCTACAAGGTGAAGCTGTGCTTGCCGAAAAACGCGTCCATGGAGCGCAAGCACGTGCTGAAAGCTTATGGCGCCGAAATGGTTTTCAGCGACCCGGGCGAAGGCTCGGATGGAGCAATCCGGCTGTGCCAGGAGATTTACAAACAGGATCCCGATCGCTACTTTTATCCCGATCAGTACAACAATCCGGCCAACTGGAAAGCCCACTACAACGGAACCGCGCTCGAAATCCTGGCGCAGACCGAAGGCCGCATCACGCACTTTGTCGCTTCCATGGGGACCAGCGGGACGTTCATGGGCAACACCCGCCGTTTGCGCGAAGAGGTGCCAGGCATCAAGTGCATTTCGGCCCAGCCGACGTCGGGTTTCCATGGCCTGGAAGGTCTGAAGCACATGCCGACCGCTATTGTGCCCGGCATCTACGATCCGGCGCTGGCGGACGAAAACATCTGGATCGAGACTGAGGATGCCTACGCCATGTGCCGTCGTTTGGCGCGCGAAGAGGCGATCCTGGCCGGCATCTCGTCGGGCGCGAACCTGGTGGCGGCAACGAAAATCGCGCGAGGACTCGCCGAAGCCGAACAGCCTGGCGTGATCGTCACCGTGCTGTGCGATGGCGCTTACAAGTATTTGAGTGAACCCTTCTGGAATGATTAGAATTCAAAAAGCGGCCTGGGATACCATGGTCTCCCACGTCGAAAGTACGTTTCCGAAAGAAGGCTGCGGGCTCATGATTGGGTCCGACGGAGTTGTGGAAGAAGCCGTGCCGTTGCCGAACTCCTACACTGGTCCACAGGAAGATTTCTTTGTGATCGATCCTAAAGACCTGCATCGTGTCGATCTAGAGTCGCGCGGAAAAGGCCTGGATGTGCTCGGCGTCTTTCACTCGCATCCGGATTGCGACGCGTATTTCTCCAAGCGCGACCTGGAGCACTCCTGCCCCTGGTTCTCATACGTCGTACTATCGATAAAGAAGGGGCGTTTCGATCACGCCAACAGCTACCGCCCGGATTTCGACCAGACGGAAGCTCCCAAGGAAGAACTGATCTATGGCTAAGATTCTGATTCCCACTCCGCTTCGCCAATACGCGGACAAGAAGGACTCGGTGCAACTCACCGGCTCGACGGTCGGCGAAGTGCTGAAGTCGCTCACCAGCGAATACGCGGACCTGCGCCGGCATCTGTACAACGACGAAGGTAAGCTGCGCAGCTTCGTGAATGTGTACGTGAACGACGAAGACATCCGCTACCTGAATAAGGAAGCGACGCCGCTGACGGATGGCGACACGGTGTCTATCGTGCCCAGCATCGCGGGAGGGTCGGCCGGAGTAGCTGCCCCGCCGGCGCCGCCAGCCACATTGTCGAAGGACGAAATCCTGCGCTACAGCCGCCACCTGATCATGCCCGAAGTCGGCATGGAAGGCCAGTTGAAGTTGAAGGCGGCGAAGGTCGCGTTGATCGGTACCGGCGGATTGGGTGCGCCCCTCGGCATGTATCTCGCCGCGGCCGGCATCGGACGGATCGGCCTGGTGGATTTCGACGTGGTCGATTTTACGAACCTCCAAAGACAAGTGATTCACGGCACCAAGGACGTCGGCAAGAAGAAACTGGATTCGGCCGCCGAAACGATGCTCGATATCAATCCTTACGTCGAGATCGATCGGCACGAAGTTGCGCTATCCAGCGAAAACGCGCTGGAGATCCTGAAAGACTACGACATCGTCGTCGACGGGACCGACAACTTCCCGACGCGTTATCTGGTAAACGACGCGTGCGTGCTGCTCGGCAAGCCCAACGTCTATGGGTCGATTTTCCGCTTCGAAGGCCAGGCTACGATCTTCGCGTATCCCGGCGGCCCCTGTTATCGCTGCCTATATCCGGAGCCACCGCCTCCCGGTCTGGTTCCAAGCTGCGCCGAAGGCGGTGTGCTCGGTATTTTGCCGGGAACGGTCGGGCTGATTCAGGCTACCGAGACGGTGAAGCTGATACTCGGTATTGGAGAACCGCTGATCGGCCGATTGGTGTTGTACGACGCGCTCGCGATGCGTTTCCGCGAACTGAAGCTGCGCCGCAATCCCGAGTGCCCGGTGTGCGGCGATCATCCCACCATCACCAAGCTCATCGATTATCAGGAATTCTGCGGCATTCCGAACCAGTCTCACGAGGAGAAGCCGATGGATGCCGACATAGACCCAGTGGAAGTAAAGTCCAAGATTGACCGAGGCGACCGGTTCGTCCTGATCGACGTGCGCGAGTCGCACGAATACCAGATCTGCAATATCCCGCAAGCCAAGTTGATTCCGCTCGGCGATCTGCCCAAGCGCGTCAACGAACTGAACTCCGCCGACGAGATCGTCGCGCATTGCAAGAGTGGAATGCGCAGCGCCAAGGCGGTCGATTTCCTGAAGCAAGCCGGGTTCAAGAAGGTCCGCAACATGAAGGGCGGGATTCTGGCCTGGAGCGACAAGGTGGACCCGAGCGTCCCGAAGTACTGAGCTTGTTAAGTCTCCAATTCCTAGGGGCTGGCATGAGGCAAGAAACTCTCGTGTCGGAGCGGAGGAAGTGGGTTCAGGCACGCTCCCCCATAACAAATTCCGGTTTGTATCGGTCGCAGTAGAGTTCGATACCAAACTTGATTACCAAGGCAGTAGCAGAAACGGCCAGAGCTTTTATGCCTATTCCCAGGTTTAGGAGAGCGGCGGCCACAGCAGCGCCAATATACTTGCGATCTAGAACGTAGCCTAAGCCATTAGCAAACCATGCCTTATAGACATCGCTCTCGGGATCACAGAGCGAGCGCCAGAGCACTCGCTTGAACGATCTGAAAACAGTTCTTCCTAGCTCGGCCTTCTGCAGGATTTGAGCCTCGCCAGGCAAGTACAGAACCTCTTTCGTCGTTAGGCCGCGCTTCGCCATTGCGTCTACCTTCACAAGGAACAACACTGCCTCTCCGGGGAGGGCACTGCCCATGTCGAAGAGAATCTCGTCCTCAGTCTTGGAGCGTACAAGCACGCCCGCCAAGTCCTGAATTTCGGTCGCATCAAGTTGGTCCGACTGGATCCGAACAAGGGCGCCGAGCAGCCCCTCTTCTTCGAAACGAGCGACAATATGTTGGAGAAATCGGCGGCGTCGCACGTCGGATTTGATATTGCGGCTCTTTAGAGCCTCTGCCACGAGCGGTTCGGCTTGAGTAAGTTTCTTTTGCCGAAGGTAACAAATGGCGAGCAATACGGTAGCTTCAAGGTAAATGCGGCTACTAGGCGACGTCTTCCTACGGACGCCGATGAACCCCGGCTCTGCAATGTCGAGGCGCCCGGCTTCCATTGCCGCTTCGAAGAGCCACGCCTTGGACTGCATAAGCCGCGTCTCATGACCCGTCGGGCGGAGGAGGGCCTGAATCTGAGCGGCAAATCTAGTGGCAGCGTCGTAGTCTCCACGCAGCGCAGCTGCCCTGAGGGCTGGTTCGAGAACATGTAGGGCGTTACGCTGTTCTGGCGCAAGCTTTGGAGGCTTCATCGCTAGAGTTATCGCTTGTTCGCTCCCATAAGAGCTCAGCGCGCAAAACCTCCAACCTAGCCCCGTGAACTCCGCCGACGAGATTGTCGCGCACTGCAAGAGCGGGATGCGCAGCGCCAAAGCGGTCGATTTCCTGAAGCAAGCCGGGTTCAAGAAGGTCCGCAATATGAAGGGAGGGATTCTGGCCTGGAGCGACAAGGTAGACCCGAGCGTCCCGAAGTATTGAGCTAGCTCATTTTGTAGATGTAGCTGTCCAGCGCCCAGCCAGGGCGAACGGGACTAACACCCGTTCCCGCGCGTTGCTTGAGGTTGCGGTAGATCAGACTCACGGGGCTCAATATTTTGATGCGATCCCACCAAAAGTTGAGGGATCTCGGCGGCTCAATATCGAGATTGCTCAGCGTTACGAAGGCTTGTTTGTAAACCGGAGGTGCTCCTTTGTCGGCGACGTCTGGTGAGACAACGACGAGGTGCCAGTCGTCGTGCTCATCTGACGGCGACCAAAAAGCGGCGATAACCTTAAGGCCAGACTTTTCCAAGGCTGATACCACTCGTTCGCCGTCCTCGATATCGGCTTCTACCAAAGTTGTTTTAAGCATGGGAACACACCGTGATCTGGGTCTGTGACAGCATCGAAGAGAAGTTGCGCTTCCTTCTGTCCGTGCGGTTCGTACCGGCTATTGGGCGACCAGTTATTGGCCACACTCTCCCAGTTTACATTTAGATCCGGATCAGCGGCGCGGGCTGCGCTAAACTGGCCCTCAAGTCCCGAGGCTTTGATGAGCCTCCTGAAATCATGGGACCAAGCATCCCTCGACTCCTCCGGCGATGGGTAGAAATCAAACTGACTCGTCTTTTTGCAGATACAGGCCTTCAATGCGCACTCCACGACGTACCCGCACATGTAGTACGCGCCCGAGTATAGCTTTGCATCCAGCAAAGCCCTTGCGTGCTGAAGGTGCAGTTCAGCGAGTTCCTGGAAGTCGCTGCGATTCACCCGTGACCGCTCTTAAGCTGAGCTTAGCGTCCAGCTAGTACTCCAAAATCAAACCCGAGCCGTAGCCATTGATCGCCCTGTTGAACCCCTGGAGCCAGCGCGTATTCGCCCGGCTTCAAATCAGCGCCCGGTTTCACAGCCACGACGTCGCCGTTAATACCCACGATCGCCAGGTCCGTCACATCTGCGGGGCGGAAATGCGCCCATTTCCGATAACGCCGGCTCACAGGCATCCGTATTTCTCGATAGTCGTCTTGGGAGATGGCGCGAACCAGGTACACATCCGATGGGTTGATGCCATGCAAATAAAAGGTGGGACGCGGGTCGCCGAGCTGGATACCGGAATGCGCGCCGGGAATCTCTGATGACGCGTGGTCCGATCCTACGTTGAGAATCGACAGCGCCAGTCCCCTCCCTTCCCAGAAGGGCATCAGTACCGTGGACGAAAGCGCCACCCATTCGCCGCCGGAACGATAATAAATTCCGCGACCTGCGGGAAGTCTTGTGAGGTCCAT
>JBKQHJ010000013.1:0-4184 GCA_052148835.1 Bryobacteraceae bacterium | reverse complement strand
GCTCCGCCAGCAGCGTTTCACCGCGGACAATTTTGCTCCGCCGCTAAACAAGCTGAATGACCCTTTGCCCTACGGGAATTTCTCGACGCGTTTCGGCGGAACCTGGAACCTGTTCGATTCCTTTGCTTCATGGCACGGAATCACTCGCGCTAAGGAAATAAATGTTGCCGCAAGTCACCAACTGGAGCGCACCGACCAGGAGATCTTGTTTCGAGTTGTGCAGTCTTATTACAGTGCGCTGCTTGCGTCAAAGCAGTTGGAGGTCGGGGAGCAGGCCGAGAAGACAGCGAAGTCCATTATGGATCGCAGCCAGGTCCGATTCGATGCGGGGCTGGTCGTCGAGTCAGACCTGCTTAGCGCAAAGGTTCGTCTGGCCAGCCGTGAGCAGGAACTGATTCGCGCGCTCAGCAATCTGGAGATGGCCCGAACCCAACTCAACGTCGCCATGGGCGTGCCGGTCGAGGCACAGTACGAACTCTCCGATCCATTGGCGGAGCGGAACCTCAAGGCTGTTGCTCTCGCGGAAACTGAGCAACAAGCTCTTACGACCCGCCCCGATCTCAAACGAATCGAAGCCCAGCAATCGGCCCAGGAACTCAGCGTGGCAATCGCCAAATCATCATTCGGTCCGCGGCTGAATGCCTTTGCCGGATGGGAGTTGGATAATCCGACATTGCTTGCCGGGGGCGGTGGCAATAACTGGCTGGGAGGGATCGAACTGCAGATTGACCTATTCCAAGGTGGGGCGAAACGGGCCGCTCTGTCTCGCGAGCGGGCCAATGTAGAAAAAATTGCCGCTCTGAAACAGGCGGCCGGTGATGCTGTTCGTCTCGAAGTCCGGCGGGCTTACTACGATCAAGATGCAAGCCGTCAACAGGTGGAAGTGGCGCGTACAGCGATCGCTCAAGCACAAGAAAGCCTGCGCATCAATCAGGATCGTTACGACGGCGGCTTGCTTACGATCACAGACCTTCTGGGTGCTGAAGAAGCCGCTCGCCGCAGCCAGGCCGATTACTGGCAGGCTGTTTATCAGTATCACATCAGCTACGCCAACCTGGAGTTGGCGAGTGGCACGTTGAATCTCCAATCCCCGGTGGTTATGCCATGAATCTGATTCTTCCCGAAAAAACGAAATTTCCTATGAAACTCTTATTGGCGGCAAGTGCGGCACTCATGCTGACGGCTCTCACCGCAACGCTTGTCAGCTGTTCGAGTGAACGCGAGGCGGTCAATGCGGCGCCAGAAATCGTAAGCAATGTTTCTGTAATCTCCGCGCAGGCGGCGACCGTCCCCGATATGGTTGACGCGGTGGGAACCATCCGCGCGGCTAAGACCAGCCAACCGGCCGCCCAGATGATGGGCACGATCGTCGAAATACGAGTGCGCGAAGGCGACCGCGTACAGCGCGGACAAGTTCTCGCGGTCATTGATGACGCCCAGCCGCGTGCCGCTCTCGACCGCGCAACAGCCGCGGACCTGGCGGCCCAGCAGGAAATTGCCGCTTCGCAGTCCGATTTCACCCTCGCCGATTCGACCTTCAAGCGCTACCAGACGCTGTACGAGAAAAAATCTGTCAGCCCGCAGGAATTTGACGAGGTCAAGGCGCGCTATCAGGCTGCTCAAGCGCACCGCGAGATAGCTGGCGCCGAACAGGCTCAGGCGAAGGCTGCACTCCAGCAAGTTCGCACGGCGCTTTCTTACACGCACATTGTGGCTCCATTCGATGGCCTGGTGACGGAGAAAAAGGCCGATGTCGGCACCCTGGCCAGCCCTGGAATGCCAATCTTTACGATCGAAGACTTGCGCCGCTATCGCCTCGAAGCCACGGTGAACGAAACCGATCTTCGTTATGTGCACCAAGGGCAACAGCTGCCGGTATCCGTTGATGCGCTCGGCGATCGCCAACTCAAAGGCAAAGTTGTGGAGATCGTTCCGGTAGCCGATGCGGCGAGCCGGAGCATCCTGGTCAAGGTGGAGGTGCCATCCGATCCGGCGCTGCGATCCGGTCTCTTTGGACGCGTCCAATTCGCACGCGGCGAAAGGAGTGTGCTGCTGATCCCGCATGACTCCGTAGTCGAGCGTGGTCAACTGCAAGGAATTTACGTGCTTGATCAAAACCGGATCGCCGCCCTGCGTTACATCACGCTAGGCAAACCCTCCGCGGGGCAGGTGGAAGTGTTGGCCGGCCTGCAGGCTGGGGAGATGCTGGTTGCCGATCCGAACGGCCGGGAATTGAGTGGCAAGAAAGTCCCATCTCGTTAGGAGCCAGGAATGAGCGCCGATAAAAGCAATTCGCAGTTGGAAAATGCCGCTCATCCCGCCCTCCGGCTGGCGGGAAAAGTGGCTCACGCTTTCATTGATTCCAAGCTGACTCCGCTGGTGATCGTGGCCGCGCTCCTGCTCGGTGTATTTGCCATTCTCGAAACGCCGCGCGAAGAGGAACCGCAGATCGTTGTGCCCATGCTCGACGTCTTCGTGCAGATGCCGGGAGCATCGTCGCAGGAAGTCGCGCAGCGCGTCAGCCTGCCCATGGAGAAACTGCTGCGCGAAATACCGGGCGTCGAATACATCTATTCGATCAGCCATCCCGGCATGAGCATGCTAATCGTGCGCTTTTACGTGGGCACAAAAGAAGATGACGCGATCATCCAGACCTACAACAAACTCTACTCCAACTTCGATGGCATCCCGCCGGGCGTTTCTCAGCCCGTGATCAAAGCCCGTTCAATCGACAACGTCCCCATCATGGCCCTGACTCTGTGGGGCAAGAATTACGATGCTTATCGTCTGCGGAGAATCGCGGGAGAGCTGGAAGATTCTCTGAAGAAACTCAACAATGTCTCGGAAACGACGATGATCGGAGGACAACCGAGACAGGTGCGAGTCGTGCTCGACACCGAACGCCTGGCGGCGTACGGGTTGACGCCCGGAGCTGTCGTCAGCCAACTGCAAGGCGCGAACAGCCGCGGGCAGGCCGGTAGTTTTTCTCGAGACAATCGTGAGTTTCAAGTCGAAGCCGGCCTGTTCTTCACCCACGCCGAAGATCTGCAACAGGTTGTCGTCGGCGTCCACAACGGCCATCCGGTCTACCTCCGCGATGTCGCCGAGCAAATTGCAGACGGACCCGCCGAGCCCGACAACTACGTGCTGTTCGCCTCTGCCAAGGGAACCACTGGTCAGATCGCAAATCCCGAATATCCTGCGGTCACGATCACGCTGGCCAAGCGCAAGGGAACCAACGCCAGCATCATCGCCGATAACGTTTTGGAGAAAGTCGAATCCCTGCGCGGGTACCTGCTGCCGCACGATTTGGATGTCACCGTCACTCGCAATTACGGCGAGACCGCCAAGGATAAATCCGACGAGCGCCAGGGGATTGAGATAATGCGTTCCGCGCACCGCCAGCCAGAACACCCAGTAAGAGACACAACACACCAGCGCGATGGCGCCAAACAGGACCGCAACCTGGGCGAACCCCGTGGCCTGGTTGAGCAGAATCAAGACCGTCGAAATCGCCCCCGGCCCGGCCAGCATCGGCACGCCCAGCGGCGTGATGGCGATGTCGTCCTTTGCCGCGCCCGCTGCTACTTCCTCGTCAGTCTCCTGCGCGGGTGAACGTCGCGCATAGAGCATGTCCAGCGCGATTCGCAACAGCAGGATGCTGCCGGCCACCTGAAACGCCGGCAGTGTAATCCCCATGACCTTGAAAATGGCGTTGCCGGCGACGACGAAAAGCATGAGCACCCCGGCCGCCACCCAGCAAGCCAGGCGCGCCATGCGCAATTTTGCAGGGGGCGAATCATTCGGAGTCATGGCGATGAACGCCGGCACGATTGCGATCGGGTCCAGGATCACAAATATCGAGGTCACTGCCAACAAACTATACTCGCCGAGAGTCATGTCCGGGAACACTCTTGAGTGAAACACCCAAAAACGCCATTTCCTTTTTTGGCTAGGGCAAAATCCGCCAAAAATTATGCAAAAAGCGGAGAGGCATTATGAGCCCGTTTATCGCGGGTCGGATATGGCGCCGAGAAACAGGATAAGACCGGTTTTGCGCTCGCGCAGCGCCACCAGGAAGGGATGATCCACCACCATGCGAAATGGCGGGGGTTCCCGGTGGATCGCCATGCCGGCCATCCCGATTCCAGTGGCCGCCGCCGCTTCCGTTCCCTCTTCGTTCA
>JBKQHJ010000012.1:0-4039 GCA_052148835.1 Bryobacteraceae bacterium | reverse complement strand
CTGCAGAAGTCTGGGTTTGATATGAAGAAAATGTCCATCGTCGGCAAGGATTATCACACCGACGAGCAGGTCGTCGGATACTATAACACCGGCGACAGAATGAAGTATTGGGGCAAGATGGGCGCCTTCTGGGGCGGTATCTGGGGGATGCTGTTCGGAGCCGCTTTCTTCGTCATTCCAGGTTTGGGACCGATATTGGTAGCCGGTCCGTTGGTCGCCTGGATCATCGGCGCGCTGGAAGGCGCGGTTGTGGTGGGCGGATTGAGCGCGCTCGGCGCGGGGCTGTATAGCATTGGCATCCCCAAAGACAGCGTCGTGAAATACGAGACCGCGCTCAAGTCCGACAAATTCCTCCTCCTGGCTCATGGCACAGCGGACGAGGTAGCCCAGGCCAAGAACATCCTGCAGACGACGCACCCCGTGGAGGTCGCACTACACGCGGCGAAACGCGAGGAGCTCGCTGGGGTTAGCGGAAGATAGTCCTTCTATCGGCAGGTGAAGCGCTTCGGCATCGGCCGTCGAGACTGGATAACCAGGGTTTCACCTGCCCCCAGGGTCGGCAAGCAACACCGGATTGGGAGCGCAAAACCATGAGCGAAGAGACCCGAGTCAGCCATCCTCTGTACAGGCTCCTATCTACCGAAATCGAAGGGTTCGATTCCCTGGCCGAACTCGCCTTGGATATGCGCTGGTCGTGGAATCACGCTACGGACGAAGTGTGGCGGCAGCTGGATCCCAAACTGTGGGAGATCACGCATAACCCCTGGGTTGTCTTGCAGACGGTCTCGCGCGACCAGATCAAGCGCGTGCTGGCCGATCCCGTTTTCCGGAAGAACGTCGATGGCTTGGTCGAAGCCAGCCGGAAAGCGGCGAAGACGCCAGCTTGGTTTCAGAAGAGCCATCCGCAGACCGCTCTGACCCGCGCTGCCTATTTCAGCATGGAATTCATGCTGAGCGAAGCCCTCCCTATCTACTCGGGCGGTCTCGGCAACGTGGCCGGCGATCAACTCAAAGCAGCCAGCGATCTGGGTGTGCCCGTCGTAGGCGTGGGGCTGCTCTACCAGCAAGGCTATTTTCGCCAGGTGATCGATAAAGACGGAGCCCAACAGGCCCTCTACCCGTATAACGATCCCGGACAATTGCCGATCACGCCGTTGCGCCAACCGAACGGGGAGTGGTTGCGGTTGGAAATCGCATTGCCTGGATATTCGGTCTGGCTGCGCGCGTGGCAGGTCCGGGTCGGCAGAGTGAATCTTTACCTGCTGGACAGTAATGACGCGGCGAACATCCCGGCTCATCGAGCGATTACCAGCGAGCTCTATGGCGGCGGCCCGGAGCTGCGCCTCAAGCAGGAACTGCTGCTCGGGATCGGCGGATGGCGGTTGCTGCGCGCGCTCGGAATCCAACCAGAGGTCTGTCACCTGAATGAAGGGCATGCGGCCTTCGCAGTGTTAGAGCGAGCGCGCAACTTCATGGAAGATGCCGGGCAGTCCTTCGAAGTGGCACTCACCGCGACCCGAGTCGGCAATCTCTTCACCACGCACACTGCGGTAGCCGCGGGTTTTGACCGTTTCGCTCCGGCCCTCATCGAGCAATACCTGGGCGGATACGCGCACCAGAAGCTCGGCATTACGCTCCATGACTTGCTGGCTCTTGGCCGCCAAAATCCGGACGACTCGTCGGAGCCTTTCAATATGGCGTATCTGGCAATTCGCGGGAGCGGGCAGGTCAATGGGGTGAGCCGCTTGCATGGTAAGGTGAGCCGGCACATCTTTCTGCCTCTCTTCCCGCGCTGGCCGGAGGACGAAGTCCCGGTCGGACACGTGACCAACGGAGTCCACATGCCGACCTGGGACTCGGCGCTGGCCGATGACCTCTGGACGGAAGCCTGTGGCAAGGGGCGTTGGCTGGGGACCACAGAAAATCTTGAGCAAGACATTCGCCGCGTCTCGGATGCCAAGCTCTGGCAATTTCGCACCGCCGCCAGCAAGTCTCTTGTTGAATACGCTCGCGAACGACTGTCTCGGCAACTGGATGCCTCGGGCGCGTCGACCGAGGCGGTCGAGGCTGCAAAGCATCTCTTTGATCCCAAGACCTTGACGCTGGGCTTTGCGCGACGCTTCGCAACCTACAAGCGACCGAACCTATTGCTGCACGACCCGCAACGGCTGCTTCATCTGTTGACCAATCCTCAGCGTCCAGTACAACTCATCATCGCCGGAAAGGCGCATCCAGCGGACCAGGCCGGGCAAGCCCTCATTCAGGAATGGATTCATTTCATCCGGCGGCCCGAGACACGCCCCCATGTGATCTTTCTCAGTGACTACGACATGCTTCTGACCGAGGATCTGGTGCAGGGGGTGGATGTCTGGATCAACACGCCGCGGCGCCCCTGGGAAGCTTGCGGGACGAGCGGTATGAAGGTGCTCGTCAATGGAGGCATCAATCTATCCGAGTTGGATGGATGGTGGGCGGAAGCCTACACGCCTGAAGTCGGGTGGGCATTGGGAGACGGCCAGGAACATGGCGACGAGCCGGCCTGGGACGCTGTCGAAGCCAACGCGCTCTACGACCTGCTCGAGCGGGAGGTGATCCCGGAGTTTTATTCCCGAGACGCGAGCGGCATTCCGGCCGCATGGGTCAAGCGAATGCGAGAAAGCATGGCGCAGTTGACGCCGCGCTTTTCCGCAAGTCGCGCGGTGCGCGAATATTCGGAGCAACACTATCTCCCGGCCGCGGCGGCCTACCGTGAGCGCACCGCGGACAAAGGCGCGGTGGGAAGGCAAGTGGTCGATTGGCGGCATGCGGTGGATCGGACGTGGGGCTCGTTGCGCTTCGGAGATTTGCGGGTCGAAACCGACGGGAACCACCACGTGTTTGAAGTCGAAATCTTTCTGAACGATATCGACCCGAATGCGGCGCGGGTGGAGCTTTATGCGGACGGAATCGACGGCGGCGAACCCGTTAGGATCGAAATGAAGTGCGCGGGACCAGTCGCTAACGCATCCGGGGGCTGCCTTCATCGCGCAACGGTGCCCGCGACTCGTCCAGCCAAAGACTACACCGCGCGAGTGATCCCTCAGCACTCCGGGGTGGCGGTTCCGCTGGAATCGGCTCGAATCCTATGGCAACGATGATCAAGACGCCCCAACGCCCGTTGCACGATTACATTTCGGAGATCTCCGAGCAAGCCGACGTTCGGGCGGGCTCTCCTCTGCCTTTGGGAATTCTGGAAAGAGGAGGAGGCGTTAATTTCGCCATTTTCAGCCGTTACGCCAGCCGCGTTCGACTCGAGTTATTCGATCATCCCGAAGACGCCGCGCCCGCCCGTGTAATCGATCTGGATTCCGCTCGTAACCGCACCGGCGATGTGTGGCACGTTTGGGTGGAAGGGATCGGTCCCGGTCAACTCTATGCTTACCGCGTGGATGGCCCGTACGAACCCAGCGAAGGACATCGGTTCAACTTCAACAAGCTTCTCCTCGATCCCTTCGCCACGGCGATTTCGCAGGTGCCCCCCTGGGATTTTGCTGCGGCACTTGGATACGACCCGTCGGCGCCGGAACAAGACTTGGCTTTTTCGAAACTGGACAATTCCAGCTCGATGCCAAAATGCATATTTGTCAACGAGCCATTCGATTGGCATGGCGACCTGCCGCCTCGGCATCCGTGGTCGAAGACCGTCATTTACGAAACGCATGTTCGCGGCTTTACCCTTCACCCCAAGTCGGGCGTGGCTCATCCGGGAACCTACCGAGGCCTGATGGAAAAGATTCCCTATCTCAAAACTCTGGGAGTGACCGCTGTGGAACTGATGCCCGTCCAGGAGTTCAATGAAACTTCTGTGACGCGCAGGAATCCGCAAGCAGGTCAAGCGCTCAGGAATTACTGGGGATACGATCCTGTGGCCTTCTTTGCGCCCAAAGCTTCGGGACACTGGCAAACGGTGGTGCCGCGCGCGGTGTACATGCAGCTGGTGCCGTACGCGGATGAAGTGTCGCATCCGATGTGATGGGACAGGGAATCGGGTGTAAGGGAT
>JBKQHJ010000011.1:0-29414 GCA_052148835.1 Bryobacteraceae bacterium | reverse complement strand
CCACGGCGCCAATCGCACCGGACGCATGTTCACCGGCGACAGCTCGGGCGATTTTCTCTACAAGACCTTGTTTGCCACCGGCTTTGCCTCCCAGCCGAGCAGTGTTTCGCGAGGCGACGGCCTCAAGCTGATGGACGCGTATATCAGCGCGGCCGTGCGCTGCGCGCCGCCCGACAACAAGCCGTCGGTGGAAGAGATTCGAACTTGCCGCCCGTATCTGGAGCGGGAACTGTCGCTGCTGAAAGATGTTCAGGTGGTGGTGGCTCTGGGCCGGCTGGCATTCGATGTCTACCTGGGAATTCTGCGCGATCAAGGCAAGATTGCACGCCGGTCCGGGTTCCCGTTCGCCCATGATGCAGCGCATCGCACGGGCCCAGACCAGCCGCTGCTGATCAGTTCCTACCATCCGAGCCAGCAGAATACCTCGACCGGGAAACTCACGGAGACCATGTTTCGCGCGGTGTTCGAGCGCGCGCGCCGCGAATTGAAGAAGCCAGCTACAAAGTGACGGGGACCGCGCTAAAGCCGGCCGCCCTCAGCAGAACGCCCAGCCGGGCGCCATCTTTGGGAGCGATATACGGATTGCGGATTTTCATCTGCACGGTCGTGAGGTCGTCGGTTTTTAGCCAACTGGGCGGCACGTCGTGCTCGTACATCACATCGCCGTCTTTAGCGAACTGCGTTTGATCGAGGTGATGGCCGTTGACATAAAAGTCGACCACGAGGGGACCGGTTTGCTTCAGCGTTTCCAGCGGAAGAAAGAAACGCTCGCGAAACACGTGATGCTGGACCGAGGATAGCCGGAATTGAAACTCGGGATCATCAAGCGTCCAGTAGACGTCCGCTTTGGCGTCGCCCACCAACACGCCCTTCACGATGTACTGCGCCGCTCCCGGCTTCCCGATGGTCATGGTTTCGCCGAACGCGAAGTTTGGATCGTTCACCTTCAGCATGTGAAGCTTCACGCTGAGGAGCGTATCGGCGTTGTCCAGCTCTACATAGTGGCCGTTCACATAATCGAAGATGTGATCGTAATGCGGCAGTTTGTTGAGAGCGATGCGCTGTTCCAGGGGTCCATTCATTTCGGTGATGAAAAGATTGGTGTCGCGGTAGTACATTCTCAGCAGGAACACCAAGTCCCAATTAGGGTCCAAGGCGCTGTGGACAAATAATAGCCGGGAGCCGTGAGGAAGTTTGGGATAGAGCCGGGAGAACTCGGCGGCGGTGATTCTATAGGGCGAATAGCGACCGTCGGGCGCCTGGGGCCAGTAACGGTAGCCGATGGTTGCCATAACGACAGCCGTCGCCAGAAAGAGCGCGATCGCGGATACGGGCAGGTTGGAATGCGAAGCTGGGGCGGCAGTTCCTAGAGCTTCTGAAATGAGCTTCGCGAGACTTTCCTTGAAGCGCACCAGGCAAACGGCTACATACAGCGCCAGGCCCGCCAGCGGAAGATACAGCACGAAACCGAGCCGGGCCGGGATGAACGAGACCGGCAGAGCCGTGATAGCGAAAAAGAACAGGCCGAACCAGGCCACGCGCGATCGCAACCAGAGAGCGACGGCGATGAGTATGCCGTAAAAGAGGGCTATGCCGAGCGGAGTCAAAGGAGTGACGCCGAGCGGCGCGGTGGAATTGTTGCGGTAGAGAACATCGGCTAGAAACGTACCGGTGTCTTCGAACCAGCGCGCCCAGGTGTATGTGGGAACGTAGGCTATGTCCTGGGCGATGCCGTTAGCGCCCAGCTTGGCCGGAAGGTAGATCAAAACGCACACCGCGCCCAGCAGCGCCATCCTGCCTTCGTGGAAGCACCATCGAAGGAGTGCGCGAAGGCTACGAAAATCGGGCGGATGGAATAGCAGTTCGTACAACAGAACGATGGCCGGCAGCGTGGTGGCCATTTCCTTGGAATTGAGAGCGCACACCAGGCAGGCAAGAAATCCTAGCATCCCCCAGACGCCCAGGAATCGGCCTTCCGAGCGGGCTCGCAGATAGATGAGCAGCGCCGAGGAAAAGAACAGGAAGCAATACACGTCGTACAGCGAACCGCCGTTGTAATACAGATAATCGAACTTGCCATGAAAGGCGTACAGCAGCGTAGCGATGGCGCCGATTTCTTTCGAACCGCCGAGCCTGGTAAACAGCCGGTAGGCGAGCCAGAGATTGAACAGCATGACCGCGAAGTACAAGACGTACTCGGGGTAAGGGTTGAAGCCGAATATCGCGAACAGCGTTAGATAAATGATGCCGCCGAAGGGACGATAGGAGGGCGTCCAGAAGAAGATGTTGCCCTTCAGCAGGGCGCTCAGCGGCTGGCTCCAGTAGCCGTAAAGATTCATCAGATCGTCGCCGGTGTAGTAGATCAGAAGCCCGCGCCAGGTGAAGGCGAGGAAGAAGCAGGCGATGAAGACCGCGCCCAAGACCGTCAGCAATGTGCTGGAGTTGCCGGGCTGATGAGCCTTGGGAGTGGAGCTGGGTTGGGTCAAGAATCTTTGCGCCAAGCTTGTTGCAGTTTTTCCGCGAACGGAGAGGCCACCGGGACGATACGCTGCTGGGGATGGAGCGCGGATTGCGATGCCAGTTGCGACGCGGGCTGCGATGCCGGTGGTGCAGTCTGAGGCACAGGCTCCTCAGCGGCGGAGACGGGTTCGGCGGAGGGAGCGGCCGGACCAACGGAGCGCGCGGGAGCATCCTCCAGATACTTCGACTTTTTGAGGATGGAACGGTCGAGAGAAGCGCTATATCCGGTCCAGCAACCTTCGATGTGTCGATCCTTCTCCGCCAAAGCGCGCATGCACTCCATTTTTGAATCGAGATTGTCCAGATGGTGGAGCAGCAGCGCTTCGGGAAACAGCGGCACTTTCGGAGAGCCGTACTCCAACTCGCCGTGATGGCTGACAATCAGGTGCTCCACCAATACTCGGAGCTTGGGCGGAAAATCGGGGAACTGCTGGAGTTTGTCGTGCAACAAGCGCAGACCGATCACGATGTGGCCGAGCAGTTGGCCTTCGGAGCTGTAACCGAAGCTGCGCTCGTAGGTCAATTCGGCCACCTTTCCGACGTCGTGAAGAATAGCGCCGGTGAGCAACAAGTCCAGATCCACATAACCGTAATGCGAAGATGTCAGGTGGCACAAGCGGCAAACGGAAAGCACATGCTCGATCAACCCGCCCAGGTAAGCATGATGCACGTGCTTGGCGGCGGGCGCGGTGCGATACATGCGCGCCAGTGGTTCATCGTTGAGGAAGGCGTCCAGCAGGGCGCGTAGATGGGGATTGCGAATCCCAGCCACTAAGGCGCGTAACTCCGCGAACATCTCCAGAGGGTCGCGCGTTGAGGCTGGGAAAAAATCGGCGAAGTCGACGTCGGCGTCCAGCACACGCGCCATCTTGTGGACGGTCATCTGCAGGCGGTTCTGGAAGATCTGCAGCAGACCTTTCACCTTGACGAAATCGTCGCGTTCGAAGGTATCCACCACTTCGATGACGTTGTCCCACATCTTGGCGTCCACCTCGCCGGTGCGGTCGCCAAGCAGTAAAGAAAGATAAGGCTCGCCCGATTTTTTCTGCCGAACGTCTTTTCCGTGAACGAGAAAAGTAGTGGTGAAAACCTGGTTAGGCTTTAGATCGCTAAGATAGGGCGACTTCATGGAGAACGGCTGGCCTTACTACTGAGACGAACTGGTGGCTACGGTCTGGGTCCCGGGAACCGGGATGCTCCACAGCAGCCTCTTGTGCCTGACGTGACTCTCGACCTCTTCCTTCTTTACGGTTTCGGGCCGGAGCTGCGCGGGATCCACCCAAGCGGTGTCCTTGCCGCCCGCCGCGCCGGTATCGATGTAGTCGGCCTTGATCTCCAAGAACGCATCCTTGCGGAGCTTGGTGAGGTACTCACGAATGGCGACCTCCATGCGCGGAGACAGAAGCCTTTCCGTGATCTGGCCCTCTACTTCGGACAGCTCAGCTTGCCCGGCCTTCTGGTGATCTTCTACGCGCAGAATGAGAAATCCGGTGGAGGTTTTGACGGGGTCGGTGATGTAGCCTTTGGGCTGGTTCCAAACCAGGTCTTCCAGGTTCTTGGCGAGATCGCCCTTCTTGAACGGGGCCGGAAACTCGCCCATGCTCTTGGCGGTAAGAGAATCGGAATTGTCGCGGGCCATTTCGGCGAACCGCTCGCCCTTGCGCGCGCGCGTCACCAGGTCCTTGGCCTTCTTCTCGGCGGCGGCCACGCCCGCTTCATCCTTGCCTTCGGTAGAGATCAGGATTTCCTGCAACGCGATCTGTTCCTGGCGTACGAATTCCGTCTTGTGCTCGTTGTAGTACTTTTCGAGCTCTTCGTGCTTCACCGCCATCTTTTCGGTGACTTCCTCGCGAACCACGCGCTGCGTCAGCAAGCGGTTTTTCATTTCCTGCTTGAAATCCTCATACGACATGCCGCTTTGTTCCTTGATGTACTGCTGGAACTTCTCGGGGTCGGCGATCTTGGAATCGGATTGGATGGCGGCCAGCTGTTTGGTTACGTCGGTGTCGACATTGATGTTGAGATCCTTGGCCTTTTGCGCCAGGATGAGTTGATCGATGCGGTCGCGCAGCAAGTTTTTCTCGCGCTCGACCAGCTGCTTTTCCAACTCGTCGCCGATGATGCCGTTGGCGCGGAGCGTCTCGATGAGCTCGCGGCGGGAGCGATCGAGATCGCCTCGGGTGACGATGTCGCCGTTACACTTGGCCACGATCTCTTCCACCACATTCGTATTGGTAGCGGTATCGGCCGCGGACAAACTGAGGGCGCAGAAAGCGCTGAATCCCAGGACGAGGAGGGGCACAAACAACTTCATATTCTCCATTATGGACGAAAGGGTGCGGCCGGGGGAACTGAGCGGTGGGCTCACAGGCGTATACGCAACCGCACGCGAGCCAGGATAAACTAGGGGTAGGGAAAGCATCTAAATAAGCGAATGGCAACGCCCACGCGCGTACAATCACCATCCGATGTTTCGCTGTCGCACGAGCAGCTGGTTCGGGCCTATCGCGCAATGTACATGGCGCGCCGGCTGGACGATCGCGAGATCCTGCTAAAACGGCAGAATCGCATCTTTTTCCAGATCAGCGGCGCGGGACACGAAGCGGTGCAAGCGGCGGCGGGATTGGTGTTCCGGCCGGCGCACGACTGGTTTTATCTTTATTATCGCGACCGCGCTCTGGCGCTGATGCTGGGCGTCACGGCCGAAGACATGCTCCTGGCGGCGGTAGGCGCCGACGCGGACCCGGCCTCGGGTGGCCGCCAGATGCCGTCGCATTGGACCGATCCAGGTTTGCATATCGTCTCGCGGTCTTCGGCCACCGGTACGCAGTTCCTGCAGGCCGCCGGGTGCGCGCAGGCCTACCGTTACTTGGACCCCGATTCCGATGAAGTAACGCTGGTTTCGAGCGGCGAAGGCGCCACTAGCGAAGGCGAATTCTGGGAAGCGGTGAATGCGGCCTGCCTGGAGAATCTGCCGCTGGTGTTTTTGATCGAAGACAACGGCTATGCCATCTCGGTGCCGGTGGAGAAGCAGACGGCGGGCGGGAACGTGGCGCAGTTGGTGGCCGGGTTCCCCGGTCTGAAGCGCATCGAAGTGGATGGCACGGACTTCAATGCGTCGTACCAGGCGCTGAGTGAGGCGGCCGAGTACGCGCGAGCGCGGAAGGGTCCGGCGCTGGTGCATGCCATGGTGACGCGTCCTTATTCGCATTCCCTTTCCGACGTCGAGCGCGACTATAAGACCAGAGCCGAGCGGGAAGCCGAAGAAGCGCGCGATCCGTTGCTGCGATTCCCCGAGTGGCTGATCGCGGAAGGCATTCTGGACCGGCAGGGGCTGCAAATCGTGGTGCATGAAGTGGATCAGGAGATCCAGCAGGCCACCGATCGTGTCTTGCACGCCGATCCACCGCCCAAAGGTTCGGCGCTGCAATATCTTTATTCGGATAAGATCGATCCCGCGGGGGCGGAATTCGAGGCCGAGCCGCACTTCAGCGGCGAAGCTCGCACCATGCTGGACGAGATCAATATCACGCTGCACGAAGAGATGGCGCGAAACCCGCACATCATCGTTTTCGGCGAAGACGTGGCGGATTGCAGCCGGGAAGCGAACCTGACGGAAGTGAAAGGCAAGGGCGGCGTCTTCAAAGCGACGGCCGGACTGCAGATCAAGTTCGGCAGCGAGCGCTCGTTTAACAGTCCGCTGGCCGAAGCGGGAATCATTGGCCGCGCCATCGGCCTGGCCGAGCGGGGACTGAAGCCGGTGGTGGAGATTCAGTTCTTCGACTACATTTGGCCGGCCATGATGCAGTTGCGGGCGGAACTGGCGACACTGCGCTGGCGATCGCACAATGGTTTCAGCGCTCCGGTGGTGGTGCGCGTGGCGATCGGCGGGTATTTAAGCGGCGGCGCGATTTATCACAGCCAATGCGGCGAAGTGATTTTCACCCACATTCCCGGTTTGCGTGTGGTGATGCCCTCGAACGCACTGGATGCCTGCGGGCTGTTGCGGACCGCGATTCGCTCCGACGATCCGGTGCTGTTCCTGGAACATAAGAAGCTGTATCGCGAACTCTATAATCGCTCGCAGCATCCGGGTCCGGACTACACCATTCCTTTTGGCAAAGCGAGCGTGGTGAAGAGCGGGCAAAGCTTGACTGTGGTGACCTACGGCGCGGTGGTCCAGAAGATGTTGCAAGCCGCGGCGCTTGTGGAGCAGCGCAATCCCGATAAGACCATCGAAGTGATCGATCTGCGCACGCTATCGCCGTACGATTGGGAGGCCATTCGCACGTCGGTGGAAAAGACCAATCGCGTGATGGTGGCGCACGAAGACTGCTTGTCGTGGGGCTATGGCGCTGAAATCGCGGCGCGTATTGCGAACGAGCTGTTCGACCGATTGGATGCGCCGGTGGGCCGTGTGGGTGCGCTCGACACATGGGTCGGCTACAATCCGCAACTTGAAAACGAGATCCTGCCGCAGGCGGAGAATTTAGCGGCGGAAGCAGAGCGGCTACTGCAGTACTAGCTGACTACGCATCCGCTGGAAGCAGTGTGAACGGCTTGCCGTCGGAGGCTCGGATCGCGCGAAAGTGGCGTTCGTCAATGGTGAGGATGCGCGGCGCCCCTCTTCGCTCGGCGGCGGCAATGACGGATGCATCCGCGAGACCAATATCCAAATCGGCGTATTTTTTCAGCAGCTCTCGGCAGCGAATCAGATCCTGCGGCGTAAACTGCTCCAGGCTGAATCCTCCGACAGCGATACCTTCCAGAAAGCGGGCGATAGCGCGGCTGCCCAGGCGAACACGGAGCAGGTAGTCGATCTCGGCGAGGATCGCCACAGGCACCAGGATGGAGCCGCTCTCGTTGTTGATCACGCGGGCAACGGCGGCGTGATGGCGATCACGGGCGTCATACAAGGCGTAAATAGCGCCCGAATCCGCGATCAGCGCCATCGTCCCCGTTTGGCGGCGCGTTTCAACAGTTGATCGGCGCGTTCGGAAGTATCCGAGTGCCCGCTATCAAATTCGCCGATCCCCGGAATTTTGGGCCGACTTGCGTTGCGGGTGTAGGACGCCACCGCATCGCGAATCAGTTCCGCCTGGCTGCGTCCCTGTGTTTCCGACATTTGGCGGAGAGCAAGGACGGTGTCGGAATCGAGGTACACGGTGGTCTTGGTCAGCACACCATATAAGGTACCATATATGGTAGACAGGACCAGTCGAGTGCTTATTGCGCCCGGCCCGCGCGGCTCCAGATCTTGGGTGGCTCTCCGGGCAATGGCTTGGTCTCCTTGGGTTCCGGCGCCTGGATGGCCGGCGGCAGGAAAACCGTCTCGCTTATCCCTCTACCCTTGCCCTTTAGCTTTTGAGCCAAGGGGCTCCAGCAGTCCGAGCAGATGTCGTACTCTTTGCCTTCGATTTCCCTGGGCCGGCAGCGCTTTGTTTTGCCACACAGATCACACAGAATCATAGTCGCCTCTTTCCAATTTATTTCTTGGGAAATTGCTGGTCCAGCGCCAGATTCAGATCGAGCACGTTGACGCGCGGCTCGCCGAGCACGCCGAGTTGGGGCGACTTGGTGTACTGCGCGACCAATTGATTGAGCTGATCCACGGAAATACCGCGAGCTTTCGCCACACGGGGCACTTCGGCCTGCGCCGAAGCGGGGCTGATTTCGGGATCGAGACCGCTGCCGGAAGCGGTGAGCAGATCCGCGGGGATCGGCCCGTGATAATCCGGATTGTCCTTATGGAACTTATCCACGGCCGCCTTCACGCGATCAATCAGCTTCTGACTGGTCGGGCCTTGATTGAAACCACCGGAAGCGGTGGGGTCGTAGCCATCGTTACCGGCCGCGGAAGGGCGCGGCTGGAAATATTCGGGCTTGCTGAAATTTTGGCCCAGCAGCTCCGAGCCGATGACTTGTCCATTCTTGGTAATCAGGCTACCGTTGGCCTGATGCGGAAAAAGGATTTGAGAGACACCCGTGACGGCGAGCGGATAAGCCACGCCCAGCAAGATCGTCAGGAAAATATTGATTCGAAGCGCCGGCCAAAGTTGTGACAACATAAATCCTCCTAAGCTCGTTCTGCTATGCCAAATGGAACAGCACTAATAGTTGATCGATGGCCCAGATGCCTGGGAACGGCACGATAATGCCGCCGATGCCATAGATCAGCAAATTGCGCCGTAGCAGGCTGGCCGCGTCCAGCGGACGATACTTCACGCCGCGCAGGGCGAGCGGAACCAGCGCGATGATAATCAGCGCGTTAAAAATAACAGCCGCCAGCACCGCGCTCTGAGGCGTGTGCAGCCCCATGATGTTGAGCTTGGCGAGCGACGGATAAGTGGCCATGAACATCGCCGGAATAATGGCGAAATATTTGGCGACATCGTTGGCAATCGAGAACGTGGTGAGCGCGCCGCGGGTGATCAGCAACTGCTTGCCGATGGCGACCACTTCAATGAGCTTGGTCGGATTGCTGTCCAGGTCCACCATGTTGCCTGCTTCCTTGGCGGCCATGGTACCCGTGTTCATGGCGAGCCCGACATCGGCTTGCGCGAGAGCGGGAGCGTCGTTGGTGCCGTCGCCGGTCATCGCGACCAGACGCCCGGCCGCCTGCTCCTTCTTGATGTATTCAAGCTTGTCTTTGGGAGTGGCCTGCGCCAGGAAATCGTCCACGCCGGCTTCGGCGGCGATGGCAGCGGCGGTCAGCGGATTGTCGCCCGTGATCATGATGCTGCGAATACCCATGCGGCGAAGCTGCGCGATGCGCTCCTTCATACCGCCCTTGACGATATCCTTCAGGTGGATGATGCCAAGCAGACGGTGCCCGTCGCATACGGCCAGCGGCGTGCCGCCATTGCGCGCGATGCGGTCGCTCATCTCCTGGAAATAGCCGGGGACGTCTCCTCCGCGCTCCTTGACGAAATTACAAATGGCTTCGGTGGCGCCCTTGCGGAGCTCGCGGCCTTCAAAATCGACGCCGCTCATGCGCGTGTAAGCCGAGAACGGAATGAAATTGGCGGAATGCTCCGGGATATGACGGCCGCGGAGGCCGTATTTCTCTTTCGCGAGCACCACCACCGAACGGCCTTCTGGCGTTTCATCGGCGAGACTGGATAACTGGGCTGCATCCGCCAGTTCTTCATCAGTTACGCCCGTGATGGCGAGGAATTCGACAGCCTGGCGGTTGCCCAGAGTAATGGTACCAGTCTTATCGAGCAGCAGCGAGTTCACATCGCCAGCCGCCTCCACCGCTTTACCGCTCATCGCGAGCACGTTGTGCTGCATCACGCGATCCATACCGGCGATGCCGATAGCGGACAGCAATCCGCCGATGGTGGTCGGGATCAAGCAGACCAACAGGGAGACCAGCACCGCCACGGTCGGCACGGCGCCCGCGCCCGCCTGCGTCACGCTGAAAGCGGCGTACGGTTGCAAAGTAACAACGGCGAGCAGGAAGATCAGGGTCAAGCCCGCGATCAGAATATTGAGCGCAACTTCGTTGGGGGTCTTCTGACGCTCCGCGCCTTCCACCAGTGCGATCATGCGATCCAGGAACGTCTCGCCGGGGTTGGAGGTGATCCGTATCTTGATGTGATCCGACAGTACACGCGTGCCGCCAGTGACGGCGCTGCGATCGCCACCCGATTCACGAATGACCGGCGCGCTTTCGCCCGTAATCACCGATTCGTCGACCGTGGCAATACCGTCGATGACTTCGCCGTCGCCGGGGATCAACTCTCCGGCATCGCAGAAGACGACATCGCCCGCGCGCAGCGCCGAAGCAGTCACTTCCTCGATCTTGCCGGACGAAGTGATTCGCTTGGCCAGCGCATCGGTCTTGGTCTTGCGCAGGCTGTCGGCTTGCGCCTTGCCACGCGCTTCGGCCATCGCTTCGGCGAAATTGGCGAACAACACCGTGAACCACAGCCAGAGCGCGATCTGAACTCCGAACTTCAGGCCCGCGGCGCCCGCGAATATGTCGCGGACAACAAATATCGTGGTGAGTAGAGCGCCCACTTCCACGACGAACATTACCGGATTCTTCGCCAGCGTCAGCGGATTCAGCTTCGCGAACGAGGCCTGTACCGCGCGATTGACGATGTCGGGATCGAACAGCGGCCGCGAGCGCGCCAGCTTTTTTGGAAGAAGCGAAGTTGGGTCTTCCTGCAGCGGCACGTTCGGCGCGGATTGTGGAGGTGTAGTAACTGGGGTCATGGCTAACTCCCGAGCGGCAAGGAAATCAATGAGAACAGCCTGCCGCTGTGCATCAAATAGTGTTCAACGATCGGCCCCAGCGAGACCGCCGGGAAATAGGTAAGGACGGCGATAATCACCACCGTGCCCACCAAAAGGCCCACAAAGAGCGGACCGTGCGTCGGGAAAGTGCCGCTGGTGACCGGTACTTTCTTCTTTGCGGCCAGACTGCCGGCCGCCGCGAGAATCGGAATCAGGAACAGGAAGCGTCCGATCAACATGGCGAGTCCGATGCTCAAGTTGTACCAGGGCGTGTTGACGCTCAGACCGCCAAACGCGCTTCCGTTATTGCCGGTGCCGCTGGTATAGGCGTACAGGACTTCGGACAACCCGTGCGGACCGCTGTTATTCATGTTGGCGATCGCGGCGCCCGGTGGATTCCAGTATCCTTTGGCGGCGAAAGTCGCCTGGGTCGAGATGGCGCTGAACACCAGGATGCAAGCCGAGGTGACAATGATAGCCAGCATCGCCATCTTCACCTCCTTCTGCTCCAGCTTCTTGCCGAGATACTCGGGCGTTCGACCTACCATCAAACCAGCGATGAATACCGCGATGATGCAGTAAATCAAAATGCCGTACATGCCAGCGCCCACGCCGCCGAAAATGACGATATCGGTCATCATGTTCAACAACGGAACCAGGCCGGC
Organism: Bryobacteraceae bacterium; assembly: GCA_052148835.1. Lineage (GTDB taxonomy): Bacteria > Acidobacteriota > Terriglobia > Bryobacterales > Bryobacteraceae > Palsa-89. Next base: position 17,985 of record JBKQHJ010000011.1, on the reverse strand, counting down.
GATCGGGAGAAGACTGTCGTGCTGGTTATTGACCGCGCCGCAACTGGTATCGGTGGTGACGGTGGTAAACAGAGTGGAGTTAGCTATCCCCAATCGAACTTCTTTGCCCTCCATGTTCCCGCCGGCTTGCGTAGGGGTTGCGTTGGTCTGAATTCCGAACTTGGCGATATTGGGATTCCCCGCCTGCTCGAAGCCATAACAGACAAACACGCCGACCAGGAACATAACGGTGAAGGCCGCGAAGATGGCCCAGCCTTGGCGCGTGTCGCCGACCATTTTGCCGAAGGTGTAAGTGGTAGCAGCCGGAATCACCAGGATCAGCCACATCTCAAACAAATTCGTGAGCGGCGAGGGATTCTCAAACGGATGAGCGGAGTTGGCGCCGAAGAAGCCGCCGCCATTGGTGCCCAGTTCCTTGATGGCTTCCTGCGAAGCCACAGGTCCCTGGGTGATGGTCTGTTTGGCGCCTTCGACGGTGGTAGCGGTGGTGTACGGCTTCAGATTCTGGATCACGCCTTGCGAGCACAGAAACAAAGCCGCGACGAAGGAAATCGGCAGTAAGACGTACAGCGCGGAGCGCGTCATGTCGACCCAGAAATTACCCAAGGTCCGCATTTCGTGCCGCGCGAATCCGCGAATCACGGCGATCGCGATCGCCAGACCAACGGAGGCCGAGACAAAATTCTGAACCGTCAGAGCCGCCATTTGCACGAAATAGCTGAGTGTCGACTCGCCGCTGTAGGCCTGCCAGTTGGTATTCGTCAGAAAGCTGACGGCAGTGTTAAACGCCAGGTCGGGCGTGACGTTGGGTGTTCCAAAATTCTGTGGATTGAACGGCAGATAAGCCTGCGCGCGTTGCAGCAGGTAGACCAACAGGAAACCGAAAATGCTGAAGGCCAGCAAAGAGGCGGTGTACTGAGTCCAACGTTGCTCTACGTCCTCGCGGATCCCCGCAACCTTATAGGTGAGCACTTCCAGCCAGCGCAGCACCGGGTGCATGAAGGTGCGCTTGCCATCGAAGACGTTGGCCATATAGGCTCCCAGCGGCTTGACACACACCAGGATCAAGACGAAAAACAGCAGGATCTGTAAAACTCCAGCGCTTGTCATTGAAATCTCCTTGGGGAACTTTCCCCCGGGGCCCCAGCCCCTAAACCTTATTTAGAACTTCTCCGGCCGGAGAAGCGCGTAAACCAAATAAATGAACAAACCAAGCGACGTTATGCCAGCGATGATATAGTCCATGATTTTCTCCTAGAAAGTGAATCCTACTAGAGCTTGTCGCAGGCCTTGGTGAAGGCCCAGCAAACAACCAGAAACAGGCAAGCAATTGCAACGTAAAAAAGGTCGAGCATGCGAGTTACTCCCTTTCTGTGACGACCACCTGGTGGCCAAGGTGACGCAACTTCCTGGCCAGACGCTTTTCGGCGGTCGGCCACCATCTCTTCCGGCTCCCGATAACTACCAGGGAATGAGGTTTCAAAATAGATTGTAAAGTCTCCAACGGATGGCGGCACAAATAGATGGAGACGCGAGTTTCGACCAGGGATTGGCTGGCGATGACACGCAGCCGCCGTTCGTTGAAATCCACCAACACGGGGGGACTAGTGAGCGGAAGCGGATAGGGAACAACCTGCGGCACGATCAGCGTAATCCGGCCACCCAGGCTGGCCGCCAGATTCCCAGCTTCTTTCAACGCTAAGAGCGTCGCGTCCACCGAGGTGAACACCACGGAAATATCGAGCTTTGAATCGGGCTCCTCGGCAAACGGCCGTGCCGGAACTCCAGTGACCGGCGCGATCATTCTTTCCAGTGCAAGTGCCATAGTTTCCGCCCTCCCAGTTACGAGGTTAGAATCCGCAGGCTGAAAAAGTCCTTGAAAAGGGATAAAGAATTAGTGAAGATGCACGCTGCACCGACCACTAAACAAAAATGAAGCCGACTAGCTAACCGGCGACGCGGTTTCGAGCACTGCCTGCACGGCTTGTTCGCGAACGTCCTGTGCCGCGTCCGTCAAGTACCCGAGCGCCGCGGCGACGCCACCACGGGAATGCGGAACACCGGCCAGCGCCAGGCCCATTTCGACGCCCGAGAGCGTTCCGGCCAGCATCAGGTCATTGAAATCACCCAGGTGACCGATGCGGAATGCCTTGCCGGCGAGTTTCCCGAGTCCGCTGCCGAGTGACATATTAAAGTTCTCGAGCACCACTTTGCGAAATTCGTCCGCGTTGGAAGTCGGCGGCACGAACACAGCGGTTACGGAGCTGCTGTAACGTTCCGGATCCGCGCACACCGTCTCTAATCCCCAGGCGCGCACGGCCCGGCGGGTGGCTTCTCCGTGCCGGCTATGACGCTGGAACACATTCTCCAGGCCTTCTTCGTTCAGCATGTGGAGCGACTCGCGGAGTCCATAAAGTAGGTTGGTCGCGGGCGTATAAGGAAAGAAGCCGTTCTTGTTTTGGCTGAGCATGGCCTGCCAGTCCCAATACGATTTCGGCATCCGCGCCGATTTCGAAGCGGCCAGAGCTTTGTCACTCACCGCGTTGAATCCAAGGCCAGGCGGCAGCATCAAGCCCTTCTGCGAACCTGCGATGGCCACATCGACGCCCCACTCGTCGTGCCGGAAATCCATGGAGGCGAGCGAAGAAATGGTGTCCACCATCAGGAGCGCGGGATGTTTGGCGCGATCCATCGCTTTGCGAATCGAGGGCACCGAGTTGGTGACCGCGCTGGAGGTTTCGTTATGCACCACGCAGACGGCCTTGATGGCGTGGTTGCGATCTTCGCGCAGAATCGATTCCACCTGATCCTGGTCGGCGCCGTGCCGCCAGTCGCTCGTGACGAAATGCACGTCCAGTCCGAGATCCACAGCCATCTGTTTCCACAAAGTCGCAAACTGGCCGGTTTCGAACATCAGAACCTTGTCGCCCGGTGAAAGCGTGTTGACGATGCCGGCTTCCCACGCGCCGGTTCCCGATGACGGAAAGATCATTACTTTCCCGCTGGTTTTGAAGACCGGCTTGAGGTCCTCGAGAAGCTCCAGCGCGAGCCGGCCAAACTCGGGCCCGCGATGATCGATAGTCGGCCGCGCGATCGCGCGCAAAATGCGGTCCGGAACGTTGCTGGGTCCGGGAACCTGAAGGAAGTGACGTCCGCTGGTGTTTGACATGGTGACCCTTCTAGTTTCTCTCAAAACGCGGCGCGCGGGGTCAGGGCTGGATTGCGTGCTGAACCTTGCAGAAAATGTGTGGGGTTGTCAAACTGGGATCACCGTTCCATGGCTCAATTGACTGTTCTTGATCTGGGTCCGGATCCGCGGGAACGCGGGGAGGTCCACGGGCGCGAGATGCGTGCCGAAATCCGGGCGAACTACGCAACCTACATCGAACGTTTCGAGGCTGGTGGCGCGAAGCAATCTGTCGTGTTGCAGCAGAGCGACGCGTGGGCGGCTTTTATAGCCCGCGACAACTCCGAATACGCCGCGGAAATGGAGGGCATCGCGGCCGGAGCGGGTGTCTCGCTGACCGAAATCGCGCTGCTCAACGCGCGTTACGAATTAGCTTACTGCGTGTTCGGCTCGGAGGCGCAATCCCTGAACAGCCCAGCCGCGATCGAGCAGGAAGGCTGCACCTCATTCGGGCTGCTTGGGGAAATGACAGCGGGCGGCCATACGATCATCGGTCAAAATTGGGACTGGCTTCAAAAAGTGCAGGGTCATGTATTTATAATGCGCGTTCAGCGCTCGTCCGAATTCGGAGTGAACAAGCCGGATTTCGTCGGTTTCACGGAAGCCGGCATCGCCGGTTGTAAGATGGGCGTGAATGCCGCGGGGATCGGCCTGTGCGTCAATGGCCTGGTAACGCAGCGGGACGGCGTCAACGGATTTCGTAAGCCTTTCCATGTTCGTTGCCGCGAGATTCTGGATGCGTGGACCTTCGATAAAGCGCTGCTGCCGGTGGTGCAAACCGACCGTTGCTGTTCCACCAATTTCCTGATCGGACATGCTGACGGCGAGATCATCGACATCGAGGCGACGCCGGATTATTGCTCCTATATTTATCCCGAGAATGGGGTGGTGACGCACGCCAACCATCTGGTGCGCGAAACTCGCATCGCGTCCCAATTTGAGCGCATCGCGCCGCATTCGCTGTATCGCGCGAACCGGCTGGAGCGCTTGCTGCGCCGAAGCAGCGGCAAGATCGGGATCGACACCATTCACATCTCGCTCTCAGACCACTTCAGCTCCCCAGCATCCATTTGTCGCCACCCGGACACGACGCTGCCCGAAGCGAAGCGAGTGATTTCCGTGGCCGCGGCGGCAATCGATCTCAACACTCGAACGCTTTTCGTTACGGACGGACCGCCGTGTCAGTCGGCTTTTCAAGCTGTGCCGCTGGTTCGAGACATCGCGAGCAATCGAGTCGCGTGACCGTCTATGAAACGCCCGGATGCGATCCTGGTAGCCGATCGCTTTGCACCGCTGCGAAAGCAGTTGATCACGCTACTTGCGAGTCTTGGCGAAACCGACTGGGATCGTCCTACCGCGGCTCCGCGCTGGTCCGTGAAGGACGTGACCGCGCACTTGCTGGGCGGCGATTTCTCGATTCTCTCGGGGAAGCGCGATGGATTTCACGGGACCTACGTAAAAGTGGACGATTATGCCCAGCTTGTTGAGCTGATAAACCGGCTGAATAGCGAGTGGGTCCTGGCCATGCGCCGCATGAGTCCGCGCCTCATCACCAATCTTCTGGCCTTTACGGGACCTGAAGTCGAGTCCTGTTTTGCTTCGCTCGATCCGATGATGATGGGCGGTCCGGTCAGTTGGGCTGGCCCTGAGTCCGCGCCAGTCTGGTTTGATATCGCGCGCGAGTTCACAGAACGGTGGCACCACCAACAGCAGATTCGGGACGCCACCGGTCGCGCGCCGCTTTACGACCCATATTTTCTATCGCCGGTATTGGATACCTTCGTGCGAGCCCTGCCGCACAACTTCCGTAATACGATGGCGCCGGCCGGAACCACCGTGAGGTTTGAGATTTCTGGTGACGCGGGCGGCGTCTGGTTTCTCTACCGGGAGGAACAAAACTGGATTCTCGCTCTTGAGTCAAGCACGGAGCCGGCCGCGGACGTGGTCCTCCCGCAGGACACGGCGTGGCGGTTATTCACCAAGGGCATCGATCGCCAAGACGCACGCGCACGTGCCGTAATCCGCGGGGATGCCGGTCTTGCCTCGCCCATCTTCGCGACCACTGCCATAATTGGTTAAATTGGTCATAATCAAACCGCGCGCTCTTCGTCGAGGCGATCGGGTCGCGGCCATCTCGCTTTCCAGAGGCTGGCCGAGTGTCTACCCTCGCGCCTATCAAGACGGAAAGCGCCAGTTGCAAGAGGCTTTCGGAATCGAGGTAGTTGAGAGCCGCTATGCGCTCAAGGACATCCACTGGCTGGCAGCTCATCCAGAAGCTCGTGCGGCGGACCTCATGGGGGTCCTGAAGGACCCCTCGATCCAGGGCATCATCTCCACCATTGGCGGCGACGATTCGATTCGAATGTTGCCATTCCTGGATTATTCTGTCATTCGCGACAATCCAAAAGTTTTCCTCGGATATTCCGACTCAACCATCACGCATTTCGCTTTTCTAAAAGCGGGGGTGACATCATTCTATGGACCATCTATTATGGGTGGCTTCGACGAGAATGGCGGATTGCCGCCCTACATGGCTGAGTCCGTACGCCAGTTGCTGTTCGCACCGGAGCCGAGCTTGGTGATCTCACCAAATTCCGGCGGTTGGACTTGCGCGTCACATGACTGGCAGGATGAGAAACGGAACGAGAAAAAGCGAAAACTTCAGCCGTGCTCGGGGTGGAAGTGGCTTCAGGGAAGCGGGCAGAATCGCGGACATTTGATCGGTGGATGTCTGGAGGCCGTCGATTGGCTTCGCGGCACTCCGGTTTGGCCTGAGCCACCGGTGTGGCGGAACAGCATATTGTTCCTGGAGACGTCAGAGGACGAGCCGTCTCCCACTCTTGTGAAATACATGCTCCGGGCACTGGCCGCCACGGGAGCATTGAGCGAAGCCCGCGGCATTCTGTATGGCCGGCCCTACGGCGACGAAGCCAAGTTTGAAGCTTATGACGCGGCACTTTTACAAGTGCTCGCGGAGTTGGGATTGAGCTCGCTTCCGCTAGTGACTCGAATGGATTTTGGACACACCGATCCGAAATTCATTGTTCCGCTCGGAATTGAGGCGGAAATCGATTGCGATCGGCAGCAGCTACGGTTTCTCGAATCACCGACGATTGGCTGAAATTGCCGCAGACTCGCTCAGATTTCTAATCGTCCCGTGCTGTCGCCGAAGCTCGCTTGTTGCACGCCCAGTTTGTCTAGCAACGCCAGCATCAAGTTCGACATCGGCGTGTGCGCCGGATACGCCATGTGGCGTCCGCCTTTCAACTGGCCGGAAGCGCCGCCCGCCACCACGATCGGCAGAGGATCGTGATCGTGCTGGTTGCCGTTGCTCATGCTGCTGCCGTAGAGGACCACCGAATGATCCAGCAAATTCCCGTCTCCATCCGGAGTCGCGTGCAGCTTTTCCAGAAAATAGGCCAACATTTGCACGTGATATTTGTTGATCAGCGCAAAACGGTCCATGTTGGCGCGGACGTTGGAGTGGTGCGACGCGCCGTGGAAGCCGTCGCGCACGCCGCTGGCCGGGTAAGTTGCACCGCTGGTATCGCGCGCGTACATCATGGTCGAAATACGGGTAATCTCGGCGCGATAGGCGAGCACCTGCAAATCGAACATCAACTTGATGTGATCCTCGAAGGCCTCGGGAATGCCCACGGGGGCTTCGGGCAGGTCCACCTGGCTGGCGGACTGTTCTTCCGCCTTCTGAATGCGGCGCTCAATTTCGCGGATATCGTCGAGATACTCGCCGAGCCGTACGCGATCGCTCGGGTCGAGCGTGCCCTGAAGACGCGCCACTTTGTCGGTAACCGAATCGAGAATACTGTGGTCCTGCTTTTTCCGCGAAAGGCGCTGCGCCGAATTGGTGCCATCCCCGAACAACCGCTCGAAGACCACCTGCGGGCTGTTCTCCATGGGCAGCGGAAGCGTCGGAGTACGCCAGGAAATGGTGTTGAAATAAGCGCAGCCATAGCCCGATCCGCAATTCAAGCCGACTTCCTCAATGCCCAATTCGAGCGAAGGCAGCGGCGTGTCCTGTCCGATGTGCTGCGCCAGCACCTGGTCCAGCGTCTCCCCGGCGTGCACGGAGCCTTTCTCCGGATGCGCGCCGCTCAGGAAGACGGCGGCGGAACGGGCGTGATCCGCTCCGGCATCCGAGCCGACGCCGCTGGCTTGAGGATGCGCCAGATTGCTGACTACACAAACGCGATCCCGCAGTTTTTCGAGCGGCTTCAAGGTTTCGGTGAATTCGAAGCCGGAGCCTTCCTGCGCGGGAGTCCATTTATCCATGGTTGCGCCGTGCGGGACGTAGATACCGCAGAATCGGCTCTTGGGGACCGCGCCGGTCTTGCTGAGAGGCGTTTGCGCGGGAACCATCGAATCCAGCAGCGGCAACGCGAGCGTTACTCCCATCCCGCGCAAGAACGTGCGCCGCGGCAAATGTTTTTTGGTAATGAACCTCATCCCTCGCCTCTCATTCCGCCTTTCGGCTGACGACGTCCCCGCCGTGGCCCGGCTCTTTCATTTTCATCTGAAACGGGGCGCTCTTCACGATCCCCAACACCAGCTCGGAGAACCTATAATGATCGCTCGCGGCATCATGCATAATGGCGCGAACCACCGGCATGTCGTAATACCCGGTCTCGCGGCCCAGCGCATACATCAGCAACTTCTCGGTCATGGTCCCGACGAACGCGTCGGGACGGTCCATCAGGGCCTGGCGCATGCTGGATGGCCCGTCTACTTTTGTGCCGTCCACCAGTTGACCTGACGCATCGATTTTAAAGCCCGAATCCACGGTACGCCATTGGCCGACTCCATCGAAATTTTCGAGCGCAAGCCCGATGGGGTCCATGATCTTATGGCACGCGGCGCAGACCGGATTAGCGCGGTGCTGTTCTATGCGCTCGCGGACCGATGTAGGATGCGCTTGCTCCGAGCTTTCCTTGAGCGGCGGAACGTTCGGCGGCGGCAACGGTGGCGGACTGCCGAGCAGATTCTCCAAGATCCACTTGCCGCGTTGCACCGGAGAAGTGCGATTGGCGTTGGAGGTGACCAGCAACATGCTTCCCTGCCCCAGCAGGCCGCGGCGCGCATCGTTCGGAACGGCGACGCGCCGGAAGTCGGGACCATAGACATTGGGAATGCCGTAATGCCTGGCCAGGCGTTCGTTCACGAAAGTATAGTCGGCATCGAGAAGATCCAAAACAGGCCGGTCCTCGTGCACGACACTCTCAAACAGCAATTCCGTTTCCCGCTGGAAAGCTTGCCGCAAGTTGTCGTCGAAATCGGGAAACTCGCGCCCGTCGGGATTGGAACTTTTCAGAGTGCGAAGATAGAGCCACTGGCCGGCGAAGTTAGTCCCGAGAGCGCTGGCTCGATCGTCAGCCAGCATCCGCCGCGTCTGGCGATCCAGGACGGCGGGCTCGTGCAGCTTATTTTGAATCGCCAGGTTTAGCAGCTCATCATCGGGGATACTGGACCACAGGAAAAACGACAAGCGCGAGGCTAGTTCCGTGTCGCTGATTCGATACGGCTGGTTCGGCGTGACATTGGCGGGCGGCGGTTCGAAGCGGAAGACGAATTCAGGATCGGCCAGGATGCGCCGCAGGGCCATTTCGATTCCCCCTTCAAAGCTCGCGCCTTTGTTCCGTTCCTGCTGATAGAAGCTCAGTAACGACTCGAGATCGGAATCCGTGGGCGCCCTTCGAAAAGCGCGGCGAACCAGGTTGGACAAAATCTTTCGAGCGCATGGAATATCGTCCGCGGGCGCGCTGGGATGACACAGGAAAATGCGCCTGCGGCTGGGCGTGTCGCCGGGGCCGCTTGCATGGTAGGGACCGGTGATATCCACTCGAGCAAGGTGCGGCACGGTGTCGTATCCGTACTGCATCCCGATGTTCGGATCGAAGGTGCTGGCTCCGGGGCGATGAACCAGATCCTCATTGGCCGCATAACTTTTTTGTAAGAACGCAACACCGAGCGTCTGCGGACCGGCCTGGACGTTCAACTTGAATTCCAGGCGAATGTCCGGAGTCATCTTGACGCGTTCTTCATCTGGGTCGCTCAGCGGCGCGGGGGACGGAGCGGCGCCCGGTTTCGCTCTCATAAAGAACATGGGCACTTCGTCCAGCTTGTACAATTTCACGCGCTGCCCGTTGAGGGTCACCTCGAGTTCCTGGCCCTCGGCTCCCTCGCCGAATACTTGGCCAAAGCTGAGCTTCGTCAGAGACAGCTTGATGAGATATTCGCCATCCAGTGGAAAGTTGTGCTGGACCACAGTGCCGCCCCGCGTTCCGAGCGGCAGGCCATCGAGCGTCTCGGTTTGGCTCAGATCGCCTTTCACGGTGTAGGTGACGTCCAGCGGAGCAGTCTCGGGATCTCCCACTGCGAGCCGGCTGATCTTGGCCGCCGCCGAAACGTAACGTTCCAGCAGCGCAGGCGACACGCCAAGAACGTCGGCAATATTGTCGAAGCCATTGCTGGAATCGTCGGCTGGCAGCAGCGTGCTCGCATCCACGTCCACCGCGAGCAGATCGCGGATGGCGTTCGCGTACTCGCCGCGATTCATGCGATGCAACGGCGTCCGCCCCGGATTAAGATTCGCCGCGGCCGTGCGATCCAGCGCGTCTTCTACCGCGCCCGCCAATGTGTCCAGCGCGTGCCGGTCCGGACGTGGCGCGCCCGCCGGTGGCATCATTCCGGCGCGAAGTTTGCGAACCACTTTCTCCCAGGTCTCCGCGTTGGAAGCCACGCGATGAAGGTCCAGCTTGTCGATCTCCAGACCGCCGGTCTTGAGCTTCGCGTTGTGGCAGGTGACGCAATATTGGTTTAGTAACGCTTGGGGATCTTGCGCGTTCGCCGCGAGAGCGGCGAATACTAATATAAGGACTCTCGTCATTGATTGGATAACGTCTGACTGGATAACTTCTTCAATAGCGCCATGGCTTCGGGCTTGGCCACCGGAGGCCGGACCGCGAGAAAAATTCCTTGCGCAAAGACCATGGGCGTCCGTCCCTCTTTGTCCTTGGCATCGATCTTCGCGCCGTGATCGGCGAGGATCTGCATGATCGACACCCAGCCACGATTGGCCGCCCCATGCATGGCCGTCAAGCCCAGCGTGTTGGAAGCGTTGACGGGAGCTCCGCGATCCAAACAGAGCTTGACCGCCTCTACGTATTCCGCTTCGCTGTGCGTATAGGTTTGACCGGGAATCCAATTGATTCCGGCCGCGGCCATCAGCGCCGTCGATCCTTGCGTGGTGGCGATATTCGGATCGGCGCCACTTTCGAGCAGCAGACGCATCACCTCAACATCGCCGGAAAGGGCGGCGCGCACAAATGGCGTTTCGCCATCGAAATTCACCCAGGAGGCATCGAATTGCATTAGCCCATGGACCGGAACTGTATCTGTCTTGAGGTTGGGATCGGCGCCCTTTTTCAGCAGAGCCTTGATCAGATCCAGGGGATCGCGACCATCGGTGGGAAGGTCGCCGTATTTGTCGTGATTGAAATTGCGCAGATCGATGGCAGCGAATAGGGCCGCGCGGTGATAGTCATCGGCCGCGTTCACGTCCGCGCCTTTGTTGACCAGTTCAGTCGCGATCCCGACCTGCCCGTTCAGCAGAGCGATCAGCAGCGGAGTGGTGTGATTGCCGGATGGCTCGTCAATACGCGCGCCGCGATCGAGCAGCAGCCGCATCATTTCCACATTGCCGTCCCGAATCGCAAACAGCAGCGGCGTCATCCCGCCATTGGGTGTCGGTAGGGCGCGCTGCCGGATGATCCCGTTGCCAGACGCCGCGGCGGCCCGGGCCGGCACGTACTCGCCCGGTGTGATCGTTACCTTGGAATGAGCATTGATATCGGCGCCCCGAGCGAGCAGGAGCTGGACTACGTCGGCGTGGTTTTCGAGCACCGCCCACATCAGCGCGGTCTGCTCATGCACAGCGTCCTTTGCATTGACGTTCGCTCCGCGATCGAGAAGCAGTTTGACTGCGTCCACCTTGCCGGTGCGCGCCGCCGTCATCAGAGCGGTTTCGCCACCCGGATTAGCGCTGTTCGGATCAACGCCGGCATCCAGAAGCTGGCGGATCATGGCCGCGTTTCCATTCATGGCCGCAAGCGCGATCGGCGTGACGCCATACCGGTTCGCCGCCTTCACATCCGCGCCGGCTTTGATCAGAGCTTTCGCCGTCGCCAGATCATCGTGACGAACGGCCCAGTGCAATGCCGTGGTGCCGTCGGGATCAGTTACTCGCGCATCGGCCGCGGACAGAGACCCCGCGACCACGCCCAATAGCAACAGCGTGAAAAACACTCGCTGGCACACGCTCATCCGGCCCTCCCCAGTCAGATACGTTACTTATTCTATTCGATCGGCCACCTCGCTGCCTCAAGCCCGTTTGATAGACTGAACGCCATGCTCCGGAAGGCTCTCATCGTGATCGCCAGTCTCTTGCCCTTGATTGTCGCCGACGCACAACCGCCGGCTGCACCATCCGAACGAGCTGCTCCACGAGGCGCCATCGACGGCCATTTGACGTGGTTCGATCGGCAAGGCAACAAGGTTGGCACCATCGGAGACGCGGGCGTCTACCGCACTCTTACCCTTTCGCCCGACGGCAAGCGCGTGGCTGTGGAGCGCGCCGACCCTCAGACTCAGAACAAGGACATCTGGCTTGTCGACGCCGCGAGCGGCGCATCTACTCGATTCACTTCCGATCCGGCCTGGGACGCGTTCCCCACCTGGTCTCCCGATGGCAGCCGTATTGTGTTCACGTCCAACCGCAGCGGAGTTTATGACCTGTACCAGAAGGCTTCGAGCGGAGCCGGCACCGAGGAGTTGTTGTACCAATCGAAGGAAGGCAAGGGGCCGAATAGTTGGTCGCCTGACGGGAAGTTTTTGATCTACTACAGCCTCGGCCAGCCCACGCACTTGCGGCTATTGGCTGCCGATGGGGCGCCGGACCGCCAACCAATTCCGCTAGTAGATCCACAGTTTTCCAGTGTCACAGGTCGATTCTCACCGGACGGGCGATGGATCGCGTATAGTTCCAATGAATCGGGCAAGAATGAGATTTCCGTGCGATCGTTCGATGCGGCCACAGGAACTGCCGGCAACCCAGTTATCGTGACCAGCGGCGGCGGCCGAACTCCCCTCTGGCGCGGCGATGGGAAAGAGCTGTTCTACATTTCTGCCGATGGAACCGCGACCGCAGTGGACGTCAAGGCCGGGGCCACGTTCCAGACCGGCGCCCCGAAACCACTCTTCAAGGTGCCGGCCGGGCTTCTGTTCTGGGATGTCTCGCCAGATGGGCTGCGTTTCCTGATGCCAGTGCCGAGCAGCTGACGATCCGTTTACTTCGATTGAGACAGCTCCGCGTAGAATGCATCCACTTTCGGAACTCGGGGCGCCCATCCGATATCGTCCGTCTTGATCCGGCCGAGCAATTGATCCTGCGGCACGCCCTGGCGCACCAGTTCCCTCGCTCTGGCAATAACCGTATCGAACTTTGTCTTGTACGCTTGGACATCGGCTTTTGTCAGGACATCGCCGTTGCCAGGAATGGCCGCGTCAAAATCCAATGCCAGGATGCCTGCCAGCACGTTCGTCCAATCGGTGGCGCTGCCACCGCCCGCATAGTCGATCAATGGACCGGTCTTACCGGTGGTGACTGTGTCGCTGAGATCGACCACCTTCAGATCGGGAAAATAAACCACCGTGTCGCCACCCGTGTGGGCCCGGCCGAAGTGGTGTAGTTCCACCTTGACGTCGCCGAGGCTCAGCGTGTACTGCGCGCCCGGATAAGTCATGCTGGGCTGCGCGGGCTTCGGTTCGACCGCGTAAGTGGCGAGATACTTCTTGAGATACTCACTCGCCACCACTTGCACGCCCGCATCCAGAAACCTCTGATTGTTCCCGCTGTGATCGGCATGGTGGTGAGTGACGATGAGGTATTTGATCGGCTGATCGGAAACACTCTTGATCAGGGCCATCAAAGCATCATAGTTGGCCTGGCCGGGGAGTTTGCCGTCGACGACGATCAATCCTTGGCTAGTCACGCGCACAGTGGTGTTGGCGCCGGCGCCGGTGATCATGTAGAGCCCAGGCTTCACCTGCTGGATGGCCTGCGGTTGGGGCGCGGGGCGGCCCCCGGGTGCTGGAGCGGCAGGTGGAGGGCCGGCAGGTGGTTGAGCCAGGACAACGATAGAAGCAGCTAGAATCGCGACGGTAGTTACGATGCTCTTTTGTGGCATTTGTGCCTCTATCTTAACTGAACAAGTGTCAAAATGAGGCCCGGCCAGTTCGAGATCTCTATTCGTACCGAAGCGCTTTCAACGGATCCACCCGCGAGGCGCGGCGCGCGGGAATGTACGCGGCTAGTATGGTAATCGCGAGTAGCATTGGGACCACCGCGAAATAAACCGCGAAATCCGTTTGGCTGTGCGTTGGAAACACTGCTTTGAGCAGTCTCTCGGCGAAAACGCTTGCCACCAGGCCCGCTGCGAGTCCGTAAAGCGCGGGCGTCAAACCTCGACGCAACGTCATCTGCAACACCGCGGGACGACTAGCGCCGATCGCCATGCGAATCCCGATCTCGCGCGTCCGCCGGCTGACCGCGTATGCACCCAGACCGTACAGACCGACCATCGCCAGGGTTAGCCCCATCAAACCCATGCCCGCCACGATTTCCAGGATTGTGTTTCCGGTACTGACCACGCGCATGTTATAGAACTCCTCCATGGTGCGGACGTCAAAGATGGGTTGGTCCGCATCTAAACCGCGGACCATGTCCCGCAAAGGCCCAGCGATGCCGGCCGATTCACCCACCGACTCGGACACCAATACCATCCGCGACCTCTCGTTCTGCCGGTACGGCAAATAGAGGAACTCGGTAGGCGGCTCGGCAATCCACAGGTATTTTCCGGTCTTGGTGATGCCCACGATCTCCACCCAGGGGCTGTTCGGATTCTTTGGATCTTGCAGACGAAACCTTTTTCCCAGCGCATCCTGGCTAGGCCAGTAGTGTTGCGCGAATTGTTCATTCACCACTGCTACACGCGGCGCATCAGTCGAGTCGGTTTCACGAAAACCGCGGCCCCGGACCAGACTCACTCCCATGGTTTCGAAGAAGTTCTCGTCCACTCTACTGGCGAAGACAATGGCGTTGTCCTTGCCCTGCGGGAATTGATACCCTTCCGGCACGATCGCGGCTGCGTCCGCGTCTGTCGACATAGGGATCGAGGAGCTAAGCGCAACCGCCTTTACGCCGGCCACTGATCGCGCGCGATCCACAAGCTGCTTATAGAACTGCCGCGTCTGCGCCTCGCTATAGTGCACCAGGCTCGGATCGAAGCTCATCATGAGCAGATGATCCCGGCGAAAACCCTGACTGCCCGCCAGCTCGCGCCGAAACCCGTGGTACATAAAGGCCGAGATAGTGAGCAATACCAGTGAGACAGCCACTTGGCATCCCACCAGGAAGCCGCGGCCCCACAGACGCTTACGGCCGGAAGCCGCGGCATCGCCGGTCTTCATAGCGCTCGCCAGATCCACGCGAGTGGTCTGCAGGGCCGGGATCAAGCCGAAGAATAAGACGCTGAAGAGTGCGACCGCCAAGCTAAAAAACAGCACCCTGGGATTGAGCTGAATGGAGAGCGTGATGGGGAGATCCGTCGGAATTTGAATCTGCCGGAAGACCATAACACCCAAATAGCCGACTCCAATACCGAGCACTCCGCCCGCCAGCGCGACCAGCAAGCTTTCGGTGATCAACTGGCGGATCAAGCGGGTCCGTCCGGCGCCTACCGCCAAGCGTAAAGCCATCTCCTTGGCGCGCGCGGGGGCTCGGCTGGTCAGCAGACTTGCCACGTTGATGCACGCGACGAGAAGCACGGCCGCGGACAACATGAGCAGCATCGCCGAGAGCGCGGCGTCTATCGGGTCCTGATCGATTCTGGTTTCGAGCTCGGTTCGGATCACCATTTCCTGGTTCTTGTTGGTGTCAGGGTAGGTTCGTTGCAGGTTGTGGGCGAAGGCCGTTAGCTCAGCCTGCGCCTGTGCCATCGACACCCCGGGCTTCAGGCGGCCCTTGACACTGAGATTGCGGGTGCTGCGGGAGTCCAGCCCTTTCGGATCCGCCGCCAGGCGAGAGTACATCATGAGCGGCACATAGAATGCGGGTCGAATTAGCTGACTCATGCCCGTGAACCGGTCCGGAGTAACCCCGATTACCGTGAATTCGATGCCGTTCAAGCGTATTTTCCGGCCAAGGATGGATGGATCGGCGGCGAACTGCTGCTCCCACAGCGCGTGATCCAGCACCACCACGGCGTCGCGCCCGGGAACCTGATCCTCATCGGCGCGGAAGGAGCGCCCCAGCTCCGGCTCCACTCCCATGGCGGCAAAAAGGTTGCTGGACACGAGCATGCCGAATTTCATCTGTGCCACTGCATCGGGCTTATCTGTAAGCCCCACGGTGATGCTGTTGAACGCCGCAAGATTTTCGAAGCTCCGGTTGTGATCGCGCAGATCTCGATAATCGGGGTAAGAGTTGACGAGACTGGTGAATCCCGCGAGCGAGACCTTGGTGCCGACCGAGATTACGTCGCCCGGCCGCGCAACGGGCAACGGCCTCAGAAGCAGCGCGTCCGCCCAACTGTACATGGCGCAGTTAGCGCCGATGCCGATCGCGAGCGAGATCACCGCCACTAACGTGAACGCCGGATTCTTGGCCAGCATCCGGCTACCGTGATACAGGTCCTGCCATAGCCGCTCCAGAAAGACCTTCATGATGAGGCTCCAGTCCCCGCTTTCGATTGCGGGTCAGAATCTTATACGAGGCGTGCAGGACGGATGTTCCCAACGTTATCGTGGCGCACGTTCTCAAGGTGCCGTTTCAACGGGGACCGACTCCCTGACGGTCGCGGCTCAGTAGAGGACGCGTGACCGAGCCGCGCGCGTTAGCAAGCGGGTTTCGGGCTGTTTCAGCAGCCCGAAAGTGCCGGCGCCCACAATGCATATACTTAGGACTCGAATGCGGTTCATCGCAGCTGTGTCGGTTTTCACCTTGGGCGCAATCTGCTTCAAGAGCTCGCCAGGACCTATCGTTCGGTACCTCCACAAACATGCAAAGAGTCCTAAGGACTACGCCTCAGGGCTAAAGGTGGCGATGACAGTTCGTCGCGCGCTGGGGATATTTTATGATGGCCGTAGCGCTGGTCATTGTGTTGAACGGATGAGAGACACAGATTTAGCGCACCACCCTGGGGTGAACCCCTCCACTGAGACAATCCGCGATTGACACACCTGCCATTTAATGATTTTCGCTACTCAAACAGCCTCTTCTCCTTCAAAATAGCCCTCGGCTGGTGAAGCGGAGGTGGGCTCTGGTGGAGACCAACCCGCCGAGGAATAACCGGCCGGAGACTCATCGAGACGATGGTCCGGGGAACCGGCTTCGGTCGGTCCCCCGTCAATCAAGAAACGCACATCGGATCGAAAGATCTCCGGATGCCTGAAAAAACTCATGGTCGCTCCTTGCGATGGTGTCGTGGAGTTGGCGGCTTGCTCGAACTCCTCGGGTGGCCGGTAGCCCAACGCCGAGTGCAAGCGGAGACGATTGTAGTATTGCTCGATGAACGCCTGGATGTTGCTACGCAAGTCATCGAGATCGCGATACTCGTTGGCGTAGATTTCCTCTCGCTTCAGAGTTTTCATAAAGCTCTCGCAACTCGCATTGTCATACGGGTTCGCCGGCCGGCTCATGCTCGGAATCATCTGGTGCTTTCGCAGAACCTTCACGTAATCTCCAGACGCATACTGCACGCCGCGATCCGAGTGATGCACCAGGCCGGGCGGCGGTTTTCGTTCCGCAAGCGCGCACTCTAGCGCTGCCATCGGCAGCCGGGTTGCCAGTGTTCGATCCAGCTCCCAACCGACCACCTTGCGAGAAAAGAAATCGAGAATCACGGCCAGGTAGACGAACTCGCGATGCAATCGGACGTAGGTGATGTCGGCCACCCACAGCTGGTTGATGCCCGTCAGTTTCATTCGGCTCGCCAGGTTGAGGTAGACCTCCAACTGGTGATGGGAGTCCGTGGTCACCACGAAGGCCCGCGGCTGCACGGCCAGCAAGTTGTCCTCGCGCATGATCCTCGCCACGCGTTTGTGGTTCACTAGCATCCCGCACCGACGCAGTTCCGCCGTGATTCTTCGATAGCCGTAGCGCCGTCGGTGTTCAACAGCGATCCGCTGAATCGCCGAGCGCACCTCCATCTCCTCTTCCACCGGCATCTGCTCGGACAGCGATCGGTAAAACCCCGCCCGGCTGACCTGGGCCAGGTAACACATCCGCTCGATACTAAGGCTGCCTTGCATCGACATCACTCCCCGGATCTGGTCGTAGACGCCCTCGCGCCAGAGTCGCCGCTCTTCTGGCGTCGAGCCTCGATTCTTTGCAAGGCACCCTTGAAAAAATCCACCTCCAGAGTCTTCTCCGCCAACACCCGTTTGAGTTGGTGGTTCTCCTTGCGGAGCGTGGATTCACGCGGACTTTCCGTTGGCTCTTGTCTATCCTCGATTGGATCAAGTTGATCGCGCCAGCGATACAGCAACCGCCGGGAGACGCCCAACTCCTCCGACAGTGCCACGATGTTCTCGCAGCGCTTCATCCGTTCCACCGCCATCTGGCGGAACTCTAACGGATGCCTTCCCTTTCGCGTCATGGACACTCGCAGCTCCTTTCCCTGCAAAGTGTGTCAATTGCGAGTGTCTCACTTTAAGGGTTCAGTCCA
>JBKQHJ010000010.1:0-8598 GCA_052148835.1 Bryobacteraceae bacterium | reverse complement strand
CTACAACGACAAGATCGTGGCCGGGTTCGCTGGATCCACCGCCGACGCGTTCGCCCTCTTCGCGCGCTTTGAAGCCAAGCTCGAGCAGTTCAACGGCAACCTGGCGCGATCGGTGGTGGAACTCGCCAAGGAGTGGCGCACCGATCGGGTGCTGCGGCATCTGGAGGCGCTGTTGCTGGTGGCGGACGTGAACAATACCTATATCGTGAGCGGCAACGGCGACGTGATTGAGCCGGACGGAGAGATCGCTGCCATCGGGTCGGGCGGACCGTTTGCCAAGGCGGCGGCCACCGCGCTGATCGAAAATACTAAACTGGGAGCGAAAGAAATCGCCGACAAGGCCATGAAGATCGCCGGACAGATATGCATTTACACCAACGAGAGCGTGAACTTTGAGGAACTGGGTTAAGTGAGGAGTTTCAGATGGTGATCTACCTGCCCGGCCAGGCGCTGGACGAATCGCCGCTGCTCGATGAGTTGACGCCCCGCGAGATCGTTCAGGAACTAGACAAATATGTGATCGGCCAGGCGGACGCCAAACGGGCTGTCGCCATCGCGCTGCGCAACCGCATCCGCCGCCAAAAGCTGGAGGCCGAGCTCGCCGATGAGGTGATGCCCAAGAACATCCTCATGATCGGGCCCACCGGCGTGGGGAAAACCGAGATTGCGCGCCGGCTGGCCAAGCTGGCGAACTCGCCGTTCCTAAAAGTGGAGGCGAGCAAGTTTACCGAGGTCGGCTATGTCGGCCGCGATGTCGAAGCGATGATTCGCGATCTGGTGGACATCGCCATCGACATGGTGCGGGAGGAGCGCCTGGAGGAAGTGGCTGAAAGGGCGGAGAAGAACGCCGAGGAGCGGCTGCTGGATTTGCTGATGCCGCCGCAGCCGGAAGCGTCGGAAAGCGCCGAACGCACTCGTGAGAAGCTGCGCGAGAAGTTGCGCGCTGGCAAACTGGACGATCGCATGGTGGAGATCGACGTCCGCGATCGCGGTCCAACGTTTGAGATCAGCAGCAACACCGGCCTGGAAGAGATGGACGTGAATTTGAAGGACGTCCTGCCTGGGCTGTTCGGCCAGCGCACTCGCAAGCGGAAAATGCGCGTGGTGGAAGCCGCCGAATATCTGGTGCAAGAAGAAGAGCAGAAACTGATCGACATGGATCAGGTGACGCGTATTGCGCTGGATCGCGTGGAGCGCAACGGAATCGTGTTTCTCGACGAGATCGACAAGATCGCGGGGCGAGAAGCCGGACACGGCCCCGATGTCAGCCGCGAAGGCGTGCAGCGCGATATTTTGCCGATCGTGGAAGGTACCACGGTGAATACCCGTCACGGGTTCGTGCGGACCGATCATATTCTCTTCGTCGCGGCGGGCGCGTTTCACGTATCCAAACCGAGCGACCTGATTCCCGAACTGCAGGGCCGTTTTCCGATTCGCGTGGAGCTGAAGTCGCTCACCGAGGCCGACTTCATTCGCATTTTGAAGGAGCCCAAGGGCGCGCTGGTGAAGCAATATATCGCGCTGCTCGATACCGAAGGTATCAAGCTCACGTTTACCGACGATGCCATCGAACAAATTGCCGGTTTCGCCGCGCGCGTGAACCAAATGTCCGAAAATATCGGGGCGCGCCGTCTGCACACCATCATGGAGAAGCTGCTGGAAGAGATTTCGTTCGCGGGGCCGGATCTGAAAAAGAAAAACGTGCGCATCGACGCCGTATATGTTCGCAAGCAGCTGGCGGACATCGTCAAGGATCAGGACCTGAGCCGGTATATCCTGTAGCCGATGCGCGCTTTGGCATCCGTTACTGAGCCACGATCGTCAGGGAGTGGTTTTCTTCACGGTAAGAGACCCCTTGCTCACGCGCGCGGCTCAGTAACCCTTGTTCTGTTAGCATTGCTGGCCGGATGCGGCTCCATCGGCCAACCGCTGTATCCGGCGTTGAAGATCCCATCGCCCGTTACCGACCTCACGGTAGTGGAGCGCGGCGACAATCTGGATATCGCTTTCACCATTCCACCGCTCACCACCGAGGGCGTGCTGCTTAAGGAAATTGGCATGGTGGATCTGCGCGTGGGGCCGAGTCCGCCGAACGGCTGGAACGTGGATGAATGGGCCAGCGGCGCGACCAGTGTTCCGGTGCCCACGCCAGCCGCGCCCGGATTGGTGCAGGCCGCCATTCCGGTCGGCAAATTCGTCGCGAGCGAGGTGGTGGTCGCGGTGCGAGTAAGCAACCCGAAGGGACGAGATGCGGGGTGGTCGACGCCCAAGGTCTTCAACGTGCGTACGCCCCTCGCCGACCCCATGAACTTCCATGTAGCGGCCGATCCCAAAGGCGTCGCGCTCACATGGAGCGCTTCCACTCCCAGTGAGTTTCGGATCTTTCGCAAAACGGAGCAACAGGCCCAGCCGGTGTTGCTTGCTACCGCCACGGAGCCCAACTACGTCGACATCAGCGCGGAATACGGCAAGACTTATCAGTACTCGATGCAGGCGGTACGCGACAACATCGAGAGCAATATCATAGGACCGCAAACCATCACACCCATCGACATCTTTCCGCCCGCCGTTCCTTCGGGTCTGACGGTTTCCTCGGGCATCGGCTCAGCGGAACTGGCGTGGAACCGGAACGCCGAATCCGATTTCAAGGAATATCGCGTCCTGCGGTCCGAAGAGGGCGGACCGTTCGTGGAAATCGCGCGCGGATTGGACGCGCCCGCTTATTCGGATCGTGCCATTCAAAGCGGAAAGCATTACCGCTACCAGATTGTCGCAGTGGATCAGGACGGGCACGCGAGCGCGCCGTGCACGCCCGTTGAGATTACCGGACCTTGAAGATGAAGACCCGCCGATGAAAATTGTTCGCTACACCATGAACCCCGAGATCCCTGCCTGGATCGGCGATCATAATTCGGACGTGCGGCAGGGCGAGTTTTCTCACCTGCCCGCGGGCGCTCGCTTGCTGCCTCCCTGCGCGCCGAGCAAGATCGTCTGCGTCGGCCGCAATTATGCCGAGCACGCCAAGGAGATGGGGGTCGAAACACCCGCCGAGCCGACCATCTTCTTAAAGCCGCCCACGTCGCTGATCGCTTCCGGCGATGCGATCGTGTATCCGCGGCTCACCCAGCGTTTGGATTATGAAGGCGAGCTGGGCGTCGTGATCCGGCACCGCGCGCGCCATGTGAAGAGCGCGGACGCGGCCGCTTATATCTTGGGCTATACGCCGGTCAACGATGTTACCGCGCGCGATCTGCAGAGGAAAGACGGCCAATGGACGCGCGGCAAAGGTTTCGATACCTTCTGTCCGGTAGGGCCGTGGATTGTCCCGCGCGATGAAGTGGATCTCAATAGCCTACGCGTGCGAACATTCGTCGATGGCGAGAAGAAACAGGATGCCGGAATCGCGGAGATGATCTTCAGTGTGAATGATATAATCGCGTTTGTAAGCGCCTTTATGACGCTTGAGCCCGGGGATTTGATCGCCACAGGCACTCCGTCAGGTGTTGGTCCGCTTCAACCAGGTTCGCAAGTCCGCGTCGAAATCGAAGGCGTCGGGGTGCTGGAAAATACCGTGATCCGAGAGCCGTAGGTAATCGTGTTCCAGAGCGTTCGCGCGTTTCCAGTAACGCAAGCGGTGGTGATCGGCGCCGTCGCGATTCCCGTGATCGCGGCCGGAATTTTCGTGGTCCTGCGCATCCGGCGAAAACCCAAGGACAAGGAAAAACTCCGCCGGCTGGAAGTGAATCTGAACGGCCGGTTGGGCGACGCCACCATCACCGATATCAGCGATGACGCCATCTTCTATGAATATTTCGTGGCGGGCTTAACCTACACCGCTTCCCAAGACATCTCGCAATTACGGGAAATGATTCCGGCCGATTCGCATCGCCTGATCGGGCGTCCGGCGTCGCTCAAGTACTCAGTGCAAAATCCGGCCAATTCCATCCTGTTGTGCGAGGAATGGTCCGGCCTGCGCCCTGGACCGGCGAATCAGCCATCGGACATGGCTTCGAAGTGACCGGCTCCCCGACGGCCGCTGCTCAGTCAGTCACGCCTGCGCCCCAGGAACTTTTGCTTCGTCGCTGTTGTCCAAATGGGCGTGGCGATGCAAATGGGTTCGCGCAAGACAGCGGCGGTGATCAATGTCACGCCGATGATCGATATTCTGCTGGTTCTTCTCGTCACGTTCATGCTGTTGCCGAATCACACCAAAGGATTGCCCTCGGAAGCTCCCGAACCGGCTCCCGAAAATCAGCCGTCCACGGCGAACCCACTCGATATCGTGCTGCGCATTCGAAGGGACCACTCGATTGAAATCGACTCTCAACCGGTGGTGCTTCTGGAAATGGAAGGACGACTTAAGTCGTTGTTTGCCGCGCGGCCCGGCGGCGTACTCTTTGTCGAGGGAGACCGCGAGCTCGAGTTCGCCGATGTCGCATCCGTGATCGATGTGGCGCGTGGCGCCGGCGCCGTTCGAATAGGGCTCATCACCGAACGTGAACGCCCCTGAATGGTATATTTGGCAATTGGACCGCGCTTCTGCGGTGGCGGTACGAGGAGGGGTTCCGAATGACCAATGGCATGCCTAATGGCAAATACTATCGAGAAAACGAGTGGTGGGTCAGTCCTTATAATTTTGTTCCGGAAGTGCTGTCGAAATTCCAACTGCCCGCGCGCGTGAGCATTCACGACGCTACTCTGCGCGATGGCGAGCAGACGCCCGGCGTGGTTTTCAGCATCGCCGACAAAGTAGCTATCGCCGAGAAGCTGGCTGAAATCGGCGTGGATCGCATCGAGGCCGGCATGCCCGCCGTCTCCGAGCAGGATTTTCAGGCCATCAAGGAGATTTCGAAGCTGGGGCTCAAGTCGAAGATTTATACCTTCGCCCGCGCCATCAACGCCGACATCGACAAAGCGCTCGAATGCGGCTGCCATGGCGTGATCATTGAGATTCCGATCGGCTATCCTAAGCTCAAATACCAATTCAAGTGGACCTGGGAAGACGTGCTGAAGAAAAGCATCGGTGTCGTCAACTATGCCAAGTCTCGCGGCATGCACGTGGTGTACTTCCCCTATGACACCACCCGCGCCCGCGAGGAGGATCTCACTAACCTGCTGTCGCGCCTCATGCAAGAGTGCCAGCCGGATTCGGTCGGCGTCGTCGACACCATGGGCTGCGTGTTGCCGGAAGCCATGAAGTACCTGGTGCGCTTGGTGAAATCAATCACCAAGCTTCCGGTCGAAGTGCATACCCACAACGATTTCGGGATGGCCGTGGCAACCGAACTGGCCGGTGTCGAAGCGGGCGCCGAAGTGGTGCATAGTTGCGCCAACGGTTTGGGAGAGCGAACAGGTAATGCCGCGCTTGAGGAGCTGATCGTCGCGCTGCATGTGCTTTATGGTTATGAAACGCATTACGACTTGGGCAAATTGCCCGAGTTGGGCGAACTGGTGAGCCGCATCAGCCGGTTCGATATCGCGCTGAACAAGCCCATTCTCGGCGATCGAAACTTCACGCGCGAATCGGGGATCGGCGTCGACCTGGTGGTGAAGGAGCCGCTGGCGATGTTCGGAACTCATCCGGCGTTGACCGGCCGGCGCGGCGAAGTGGTGCTCGGCAAGAAGAGCGGCAAGGCGTCCATCACCTATAATCTCGAACAGATGGGCATTACCGATGCCACCGACGAAGCCGTTTCGGAGATGCTACAGCGGGTGAAAGATAAAGGCATCGAGAAGCGCGGATTGGTAAGCCCCGCCGAGTTCAAGGAAATCGTCGAAGAAGTACTCGTTGCCAAGCGGTAATCGTAAGATCACGCTAACCTTCGATAATGGGCCGGAGCCGGGGGTCACTCCGGCCGTGCTGGACTGTCTGGCTCGGCACAATATCAAAGTCACGTTTTTTGTGATGGGCCGCAAGGCGGTGACACCCGAAGGTACCGTGCTGGTGCGCCGCGCCAGCCGAGAAGGCCACTGGATCGGCAATCACACGTTTTCGCATTCCGCTCCGCTCGGGCGATTGGATGCCGCCGCCGCGTTGCGGGAGTTCGAAGAAGCCGAGAAGGCTCTGGATTGGCTGGTTCAGCCACGCCGCTTGTTCCGTCCGCCAGGATCGGGCAAGCTTGGCAAACATTTGTTGCAGTCGGCCATTGTAGAAAAGCTCAAGGATGGAGGATACACCTGCGTTCTATGGAACTCGGTTCCGGGCGATTTCCGCGATCCGCATGGGTGGCTGGAACGCGCCTGGTCCGATTGCCAGTCACGCGATTGGACGCTGCTGGTGCTGCATGACATTCCCAATGGCGCCATGGCTCACCTAGAGGAATTCATCGGACGCCTTGAAAACGGCGGCTTTGAATTCATTCAGGAATTTCCGGCGGACTGCGTGCCCATCCTGGATGGCAAGGTCGTCTTGCCAATCGATCCCTACGTCACTCCAGAAGCTGCCAACGGCTGAAAACCACCGGCAGGCGGTGCCGCGCGGCCAGCGACGCTTTCCAGTTCCACGTCGATTCAAACACTTAGCTTTGGCAAGAGGCGTGCATTTTATGACGGCGTGAGGAGGACAAAGAAATGAAAAAGAAGATCTTAGCGGGTTTGCTCCTGGCGGGTGGAACGATGTTCGCCGCTCCGCGGATTGGGTTTGGAATTAACATTGGCGCACCGGCGCCCGTAGTAGTTGCGGCCGTGCCTCCGTGCCCTGGTCCCGGCTATGTATTCATCAATGGATACTGGCAATTTCCAGCGGGTCGCGTTGTTTGGCATGATCGCGACCACTTTGATCGCCACTTCGAACACTTCCGCCGCTAATCACCCTCTTCGCCGCTAAATCGCGAGGGAGCGGCGAGCGCCCGGCCGGTACATGGAGCCTTCCGGATTTTGGTCCAGCCTACTTGCCCTGGCTGAGACCTGCAACGGTGGAGGCCGGTATCGGCCGCGGGGAGGGTTTGTCACCTTAATGTTTCTCTCATTCCTACTTTTTTCACTCCGAATTGGTGTACAATTTTTACACCGCAATTGAAACTGCGCCAGTGGGCTGGTTCAGCCCTGGCCCTCGTCGGACTCGCTCGAATCCTTCTAATACGCCTGCGGTAGGAACTCCAATCACCGGGGGTGGCGTTTGAATTCCAAAACCATTCTGTTGATCGAAGACAATCCGAGCGACATCGCTCTTACCAGACGGGCGCTCGAGAAGGCCCGAATCGTCAATCAATTAGTTGTCGCCGAGGACGGCCAGGACGCCTTGGACTACCTGTTTGGCAGGGGCACGTACATGGGCCGCGACCCCGCCGACATACCCTTGGTCACGCTGATGGATTTGAAGCTGCCAAAGGTGCCCGCGCTGGACGTGCTGCGCAAGGTTCGCTCGGACTCGAGAACGCGCCGTCTGCCGGTGGTTATTCTCACGTCTTCCAACGAGGAACAGGACATCGCCGCGGGGTACGATCTTGGGGTCAACAGCTATATTCGCAAGCCAGTGGATTTCAATCAGTTCCTTTACACGATGGAACAATTGACCTTGTATTGGCTGCTCTTGAACGAGCCGCCTCCCAAGGGCATTGGGACCCCAGCCAATGGGTGAAATGTTGCGCGTTCTGCAAGTGGAGGATTCACCGGGCGATGCGGCTCTGATCGAGCGCACGCTGACCAAGTCCGGCTACACCGTCTATTGCGAGCGTGTGGTGGACGCTCACGAAATGCGGGCGGCCCTGGTGAAACAGACTTGGGATTTGATCATTGCGGACTATCGTCTGCCGGCATTTGACGCTCCGTCCGCCTTGTCGCTGTTGCACGAAACCGGTCAGGACATCCCCTTCATCGTGGTATCGGGGGCCATGGGTGAGGACCTGGCGGTGGCCATGATGAGAGCCGGAGCGCAGGACTATTTGCTCAAGGACGACTTGGCGCGCCTGGCTCCAGCGGTGGAACGGGAGATTCGCGACGTGCGCACCCGCCGGCAACGCGAACAGGCCGAAAGAGCGCTCGGCGAGAGCGAACAACAGTTGGAGCGCCAGACGGTTTTGTTACACCAACGCGAGACCATGCTGCGGGAGATCCATCATCGCGTGAAGAACAACATGCAGGTGATGTCCAGCCTGCTGAGCTTGCAGTCCAGAGTAACTTCCGATCCCGCCACCAGCAGAATGCTGGAGAACAACCAAAACAGGATTCAGTCCATGGCCCTGCTCCACGAGATTCTTTACCAATCCGAGGATCTCGCCGTGGTGGATTTCTCCAAGTACGTTCGGCGCTTGGTGGGCTATTTGTTTCGTTCGTACGGAGTGGATAACGGGAGGATTCGCCTGCGTACCAAGCTGGATCCCGTCGGTCTGGAGCTGGATGACGCACTGCCTTGTGCTCTGCTGATCAGTGAAGTGATCTCCAATTCGCTGAAACACGGCTTTCCGGAAGGGCGCGAGGGCGAGGTCAGTATTCTGTTGCGGGGCCAATCCGGAACAGCGGTGTCGCTGGCGGTATCCGACAACGGAGTGGGTCTTCCCGGCAACCTGGACTGGACCACGACGCGGTCGCTCGGTTTGCGGCTGGTGCGGGCGTTGGCTGACCAATTACACGCCGGCCTGGACGTTCGGTCGCAAGGCG
>JBKQHJ010000009.1:0-2867 GCA_052148835.1 Bryobacteraceae bacterium | reverse complement strand
TTGGTCTGGGACGCGCGTTTTGAACCAATCTGTGTCGCGCCACCCAACCTGCTGGGAGGGTGGTAGCACGTGACGGCGTGTAATTTCTTTGCGCGTGCGTTCTGCCGATTCCACGCCGGGAGGAAGCAATGTCGTACAAGATCGCAGGAATTGACGTACAAAGAAAGTGCTGATGGTGGTGGTGATCGATGCGAGTACGCCGGAGGAGAAGCCAGACCGGCGACGATTTGCCACCATGCCGAGTGACCTACAGCGATTATCGACTTGGCTGCGAGCGCCGGGGGGTGGAGGAGGCGGTGATGGAATCCACGGCCCAATACTGGCGATCGGTCTGGTTGGAGTTGGAGCCGTATATGCGTTTGCAGTTGGCGCAGGCATTCTCGAACCGTGCTCCGCGGGGTCGCAAGCATGACTTCAAGGATGCCGAGCGGCTGGTACGGCGGCTGATCGCGAACGAGTTGATCTTGAGTTTTGTGCCCGACGGGGAACAGCGTACTTGGCGCAGCATGACACGAATGAAGGTGCAGCTGGCGCGCGACCGAGTACGGCTCCAGAGTCAGATGGAGTGTCTACTGGAATAGATGCGGATCAAACTGTCCATTGTGGTCAGCGATTTGCTGGGCGCGAGCGGGCTTCGCATCCTGCATGCTTTGGCCGAAGGGGAGACCGACCCGAAGCAATTGGCGTTATTGGGAGACGATCGGTTGAAGTGTAGCGAAGAGCAATTGGTCGACGCGTTGACGGGAAGAGCGCAGCCGATGCACCGGCAAATGCTCGCACTACAACTGGAGCGGCTACAGCTGATTGATGGGCAAATCGCCAAGCTCAACGGTCTGATCGCGCAGGCCATGAAGCCCCATCAAGACGCGTTGGTCCGACTGGCGGAAGTGCCGGGTCTCGGAGTGGATTCGGCGCAGCAGGTGATCGCCGAAGTGGGAGTGAAGGCCAGCACGTTTCCCTCGGCTGGCGATTTCGCTTCTTGGGTGGGGACCTGTCCCGGCAAGGACGAAAGTGCCGAAGAGAACCACAGCAGTCGCTCTGCGAAAGGCAATAAATATCTGCGGCGGGTGCTCAACCAGGCGGCTCACGCTGCGGTGAAGAAGAACGGCAGCCACTTTCAGGCAGTGTTCCGGCGTCTGCTACCGCGGCTGGGCTCGACGACCAGCTCCTGTTTCCCAGCGACTGGTCCCGCGACGGCAAGTACATCCTCTACTACCGCGGTCTACCGGGAGCCACGGATATTTGGGCTCTGCCGCTCGAGGGAGATCGCAAACCCTTCCAGGTCGTGCCCAGCACGCCGAACACGTTCCGCGCCGAACCCAAGCTTTCTCCGGACGGGCGATGGCTGGCGTACGGGTCGAATGAATCCGGATCGAGCCAAGCCTATGTCGTTGCCTTCAAGGGCGGTTCCGGCAAATGGCAGGTCTCGTCGAACGGGGAATACAGCGTAGATTGGAGCCACGACGGCAAGGAACTTTACTATGTGGACGGCGCGAACTCGATTTACGCTGTGCCCGTGAAAGAAGTAGCGGGCGCCTTGCAATTCGGCGCCCCGCAAGTCGAGGTTAGCAGCAGCAGCTGGTCCTCGCCTGCGCCACTCTTCCAGGTCAGCTCCGACGGCAAGAAAATCCTGCTCTATCGCGTATCGCAACAGGTGGGCGACGCCGTCACCGTCGTCACGAATTTCACCTCCGCGCTGAAAAAATAGGCGCGGAAGATTCAAAGATTCCATATTTCCCTCGGCACCTACGGCCGCCTAAGCCAACGTGTTGTCGAAAGCACGGTCAATTGGCGACAAGAGGCCGATAGCGCTCACGACCTTGATTGGCTGGGTTCGGATTCCGGCCAGATCACGGGCAAGTGGGAAGTAATCCCAAGGTAAGGTTTGCCGACCATCCGCCCGGAAAAACGACGGCTGGGTCGAATCGGCCGCCGTGACGGCTTTTGTTCTATGGCGTGGCCGCGCGGACGCGTAAGCGGCGCCCGCGCGCCAGAGCTTCCTTTGGCGAACTCGTCGAGCGCCTTTCTGCGGTATAGACTCAGGTGATGCGGAGCCTTAAAGACAAGTTCGTCGCCCCGTTTTCCTTCTTTGTGGGCCTGCTGGTCGTGCTCGCCGTAGGCACTCCGCTCCGCTCTCAGACCGATGTCCGCTACGGCATTGGCGAAACAAAAGACGTAATGGTTGCCATGCGTGACGGAGTCAAACTCGCCGCGGACATCTACCACCCTACGCAAAACGGCCAACTGGTTGACGGCAAGTTTCCCGTAATTCTGCTGCGCACGCCCTACAACAAGGAAGACTCTGCACAGATTGCGAACTCCTTCGTCCCCCACGGATACGTCGTCGTCCTGCAGGACGTGCGTGGCCGCTACAAATCTGAAGGACACTGGCGTCCGCACTTCGATGACCCGAACGACGGATTCGATACCGCGCAATGGATCGGCTCGCAACGATGGTGCGATGGCGGCATTGGAACTCTTGGTTCGTCCTACGCTGGAGCGACGCAACACGCCCTCGCCATCGGCAATGCCCCCTATATCAAGGCGATGGTCCCTCGCAATGCGATGTCCGATTATGGCCGGTATGGAGTCCGCCATAACGGAGCCTTCGAACTGCGTTTCTTCAACTGGGTATTCACCCTCGGCAATGCTGCCGGAACTCCCGACGCGCTCCCCGCGGCCAAACGTGCTGCGACCGATCCTGCCGCCGCGAAAGCTCTTGTCGATATGGGCGATCAAGTCCGCGAGTACGTTCGCGCCCTGCCCTTGCGCCCCGGCACAACTCCGCTCAAGTTCGCTCCCGACTACGAATCTTGGCTGATCGAAGCGATGAGCCACGGCGATTACGATGATTTCTGGAAGAATTC
>JBKQHJ010000008.1:0-102732 GCA_052148835.1 Bryobacteraceae bacterium | reverse complement strand
TACCACTTGGTGAGCGTGGCCGTCATGTGCATCTTCTCGATGATGTTGCGCCAGCCGACGCCGGTGTTGTAGGCGCAGAAAGAGATCTCGCCTTCCTGCGTGGCGTAGGGGATGATGCACTGCTCGGTGCGGCGGAAATCGTAGTTGAACAGATCCTGGAACCACATGCCGGCAATGAATAGGAAGTTCCACCGGTCGCGCCGCCGCTTCTCGATATCGCTCATCGTGCGGTCCTTGCCCACCTTGCCGTAGTTCTTGCCGGTAGCGCCGAAGGTCTTGTCTAGCTTCTTAAACAGATCGCTGAGCTTGAAGTGCGTAGGCGACTGAAAAGGATCGTAGTTACGCGTTGCCGCCAGCGCCATGCCGATAATCGAAAGCCACTTGCCGCGGGCCGCATCGTTGACGCGCGCCACGTCCTTCGCCAGTTGATCGGCGTTCCAGAACGCGGTCACGGGAACCCGCTCCTTGGTTTCCTTATCCACCATCACGGCCATGCCGGTGCCGCAGTTGGGATGGCAGCCGCAGCTCAGTTGCCCCCAGTCGGACTGCGGACCATGCACCAGGTCGCTCCAGTCGGAGAAGGTTGAGATGAAGGAAATCGGGAACCAGTCGCGCGCAGGCTCGCCCAGGCCCATCTGGCTCTTCACATCGTGCGCCAGGTGCGACAGGGTGTATCGCTGCGCCGCCCGGCGCTCATCGGTCACCGCCTCGTCGCGGCCGGTGAAAGAAACCGGCTGGAAGGAAAGGAACGGAATTTTCTTCGGATTGTCGAGCGCAAACTGGACAATTCGTCCCACCTGCTCATTGTTGATGCCGTTGATGATGGTGATGACCGGGATGATATCGACGCCGTTCGAGTGCAGGTTCTCGATCGCGCGCAGCTTCACGTCGAACAGGTTGCCCACCTTGCGGTGCTGATTGGCGGCGTTGCCGATGCCGTCGAACTGCAGGTACGCGTAGCGCAAGCCGGCATCCGCCGCCTGGCGGCAGAATTCCGGGCTCTTGGCGAACTCGATGCCGTTGGTGGCCGCCTGCACCGAGGTGTAGCCCACCTCGCGCGCGTAGCTCACCGCGTCCAGGAAGTAGGGCGAGATGGTCGGCTCGCCGCCGGAGAACTGCACCGACATCTGGCGTTTCGGCTTGATGGTGACGGCGTTGTCGAGCAGGGTCTTAATGTCTTCCCAGCTCAGCTCATGCACGAACCCCACCTGGTTGGCGTCCATGAAACACGGATCGCACATCATGTTGCAGCGGTTGGTGAGATCGATGGTGAGTACCGAGCCGCGCCCGTGCTTGATGGTGCTGGTTCCGTGATAGTGCAACTTCTCGTCATTGTGCGCGCGGATGTCGCGGCCGGGGAAAACCTCTTCCAGGTGCTTGAAGAAAGCCGGGTCGATGGCCATGACGTCTTCGAAGCGGCCGTGGGTGGGGCACTCCTTCACCATCAGGATCTTGCCGTCGCGCTCGATGATGGTGGCTTTGATTTCGCCGACCTTTTCGTTGAGCAGGATTTCGTGCGGTAGCTTACCGTCGACGATCTGTTGGCGGATCTCGGGGACGCAGCGCGGGCATAGCGAATCGGTTTCGCGCGGCCAGCCGAGGGGCGGTTTCTGCTTCTGGTAACTCTTCAGCAGCGGTTTGTCGGACCAAGCTGGGGTGAAGGACGGGTTCTGATTGATTTGGTTGAGTTTGTCAAAGACAACCCAGGCAGCACCGGCCGCCACGGTGACGGCTTTTTCGACGTATTTGATTGGCTTATGCATAGCGCGATAGTCTCCCGAGTATAAGGCGGCCTGCATTAAGGAGGCTACACGATTGCGTTGAACAGGGCGTTTTTCCGTCCCGGTGGGGATATCGACCATCGAACGGGACTGTGGAAAACCCTCCGTCCCATTGAAAATGAAAGGTTTAGGGCGGTTGCTCGCGGGGGAAGGGGCCATGGAATGGCAGGACACCGCAGCCGAAGCGCGAATGAGTTGCACTGGGACGGCGCGAGGCATTCCGTTTGAGGGTAGCAGGGGGCACTTGAAGTCGCGATGCTTACCACACTGCAATTGTGGTAGCGTTGGTTCGCGGTGATTACGAATGATCAACCGCGCAGTGACAGACTTCAAGTCACAATCGCTGAAAAAGGAGCAGGCATGGGAGACAAGGGTGGCAAGAAAGACAAGGAAAAGAACAAGCAACAGCAGTTGACGAAACAGAAACAAGAGCAGCAGAAGAAGCACGACAAAGCCCCGGCCAAGAAGCCCGTAGCTGGAACCGCGTAAAGCCGATTCGTGGGGCGCGGGGAACGGGTCTGATCAGCCGATTCGCGGCTCAAGGTTCTGAAACTGCCAGAGCGCCGGTCCTCGTCGGGTGAGATTCCTTTCAGCCAGCCGGCACTAACGGATTCGGCGGCTTCATGAGTTCACGCATTCTCAGTTTCTTGGCGCTGGCCGGGTGCATGGTCTGCGATGCGAGTGCTTCTAACTACACTCTGGTAACGGAACCGGACCAGGGGCTCATCCCCATCTACAACCTGATCAGCTCGGCCAAGAGCACGCTCGACATGACGATGTACGAGCTCAATGACAGGCAGGCCGAACAATTGCTCGGGCAAGCGGCATCGGCAGGGGTGATGGTGCGCGTCATTCTGGATCAGAATCGGGAGAAGAGCAACAACGGCGACGCCTACACCTACCTCACCGCACACGGTGTAGCGGTGCATTGGGCGAATCCGACGTATGCGGCGACGCACCAAAAGACCATCACGGTGGACGGCGCCACCAGCGCGATCATGACGCTGAACCTGACCTCGCAATACTACGCGAGCGACCGGGACTTCGCCGTGATCGATACCGACCCTAACGATGTCGCGGCCATCGAAGCCACCTTCGAGGCCGATTTGGCCAACAGCGCGATTACGCCGGCGGATGGCGACGATCTGGTGTGGAGTCCCACCAATTCGCAATCGGCGATTCTGGGCGTGATCAACTCCGCGCAACATAGCCTGCTGACGGAAAGCGAAGAAATGAGCGACAAGAACGTCGTTCAGGCTTTGGTGAACGCGGCTGGACGCGGCGTCGAGGTGCAGGTTGCAATGACCAACACCGATAACGATTACGCGAGCGAGTTCAAGCAACTGGCAGCTGCCGGCGTGAGCGTCTCAACGTATGCCTCCAATGCGCCGCTGTACATCCACGCCAAAGTGATCCTGGCCGATTATGGCAGTTCCGGCGCGCGGGTATTTATCGGTTCCGAGAATTTTTCGAGCGCTTCCTTGACGGAAAACCGCGAACTCGGGCTGATTATTTTCGATCCCGGGATAATGCAATCGATCGAAACGGCGCTCTCCAGCGACTTCAGCGGCGGTGTGCCCTGGAGCAATACCGCGGCGGGCAGCGCGCGCGTGGTGAATACGGCCAGTTCCCAACCTGGGTTCGCGTCCGGCGCATGGCTGACCATTTTCGGAACAAACCTCGC
The DNA here is from genome assembly GCA_052148835.1 of Bryobacteraceae bacterium. Classification (GTDB taxonomy): domain Bacteria; phylum Acidobacteriota; class Terriglobia; order Bryobacterales; family Bryobacteraceae; genus Palsa-89. The sequence continues at coordinate 99,267 of JBKQHJ010000008.1, read as the reverse complement.
GCCCTTCACCGACGATTGGGCAAATTCGATCACCGATGGCGCGCTGCCAACGTCACTGGATGGCGTGATCGTGACTGTCGGCGGCCAGCCGGCTTATCTGCAGTACGTCAGCCCCACGCAAATTAATGCGGTGGCTCCGGATGTGGCGGCGGGAAGCGTGTCGGTGGTTATAAGCACTCCCGACGGCGCGGCAATAACGGCCATGGCTGTCGCGCAGCCGGTCCAGCCTGCGTTCTTCCAGTGGGGTAGCTACGCGGTTGCGACGCACCAAGACTATAGCTACGCCGCGAAGAACGGCACATTTTCGGACGTCACGGTGCCGGCCGCGCCGGGGGAAGCGATCATTCTTTGGGGCACGGGGTTCGGTGAGACCACCCCGTCAGCGCCGGCTGGAATCGAGGCGGCTTCCGGCACCACCTACAATACGTCCAGCGCGGTCAGCATAACGCTCGGAGGAACAGCAGCCACCGTTTATGGCGCCGCGCTCGCGCCGGGATTCGCAGCGCTTTATCAAGTAGCCATCCAGATTCCCGAGTTCTTGGCCGATGGCGATTATCTGGTTGTCGCCACAATCTCCGGCGCGCAGTCGCCCACGAATGTCCTGCTCACGGTGATGAACTGAGATGCTAATCCTGTTCACCAAGAGTTTGGACATACGTCTGGCCGTACGGGTAGAAGAGCTCTTTACGGCCTTGCTGCCAAGCGGCTTTGAGTTCGGGCGTGGTGATGTCCCAATCCGGCCGGCATTTCCTGGTAACCGCACGCAGGTCCTGACGGAGATCCTCGAGCGTTGGGCGGCCGAAGAACCAGTAGCCGTTGTAGATCTTATAAATGACCAGCCCGGGCTCGAGCACAATCACGTGAGGAATCATGGGATTGTTGACGGGATCCGTGTATTCGGCGATGTCGAGATCTTTTTGGACCGTACGCCCCGGGTCGGAGAGGAAAGGCCAGTGGGCACCGACACCGCCGCGATATTCATTGGTCAGAGTGATGTTGTCGGTGCTAATAGTGACCAGCCGGCAATAGGCAACCTCGAGTTCACGATGGAGTTGAACCAGCCCTTCGGCCTGCCGGCGGTCCTTGGGGCAAAAACCTCCGCGGCTGAGGACCAGAACCATGGGATGTTGCCCTTGCAATTCGGAGAGCTTGCGGTGTTTCGCGGTGTGGTCGGAAAGTTCATAGTCGGGGAAGATCGCTCCTGGGACAATGTCAGGTCGCATCTGAAAACCACCTTTCGTTTGGGAAGATGATAACGCCCCACGCGAAGATGCGGCAAAGTCCCCGAGCAGGTGCGACTAGCGGGCGGCCGTGTCCGAACTTCCGGCCGTGTACCCTTGCGCGGCCCTGCGTGCGCCCATCCCGTCATATTGCCGGGGATCGACGGGCGTGAACGTGGCCCGTCCGTCCACGTAGCGGTTATACATGCAGAATGCGGCCGCACTCGTGACCTTTTTGCCGCCTAGCTGCACGCTGGCTGCGATGGTGAGCAAGGCCTTGAGCTTGGGGCTGACGGGTGCGTTCCGATAGTCGGTACGCACGGCGTCGACCAGATCGTAATTTCCATTGAGGTGATGAGCCGCCGCGGCTCGATGGCTGGCCTGGCAGAAATAACAATCGTTTCTGGTGGAGACGAAGGTGGCGATCATTTCCCGCTCGGACGAAAGGCGAGAGCGCTGCTGATTCCAGGCAGTCCTTCGGGTAGTTGGATGTGAGGCATAGGTTAAAAGATCAGTTTCATTGCTAGTTGCAGCAGACGCGGCGAGCCGGCTTGGAGGATCTGGCCGAAGGCCGGGGATTGCAGATCGTTCTCCGGCAATCCAAGATTGGCGTGATTGAGCAGGTTGAAGAATTCAGCGCGAAACTGCAGGCGCGCCCGCTCGGTGACAGTGAAGTTTTTGAAAAGCGAAAAATCCACGTCTTCGATGCCGGGCCCACGCACCACGTTGCGGCCTTCGTTGCCGAACTGGCCGGCTTGCGTCACCGGGTTGAGTTGGAGGAACGGCGCGCGGCTTACCCATTCGCTGGCGTTGTGGGGCTGCCCGACGTTCGGATTCGAAATCAGATCGGGCCGGCTGGAGTAGAAGCCGGTGATCTCCGGCGCGCTGCCCTGCTGGGAAACGTTGGCGCTGTCGTAAACGGTAAATGGAGTACCGGTGGAGAGGCTGGCGATGATATTGGCCTGCCAACCGTTCACCAGCAGGGCCGCGCCTTTCGATGCGTCTTTCCACTGCGGCAGGGCGTACGTTCCACTGAAAACGAAGCGTTGAGTGGCGTCGAACAGCGATGGTCCGTGCTCGGCGGCGAGATCGAAAGGATTCTGCGCGAGATCGTTCTCGCCGGCCACCAGCGTGGGCGCTGAACCGGCGACGTTCAGCGTGGAAATATCGTCGAGACTCTTCGAATACCAATAGGAAGCAGTGAAGCGGAGACCGTTCGAATACTGCCGCGAGAAAGCCACCTGAAGCGCGTGATAGGTGGAGTTGGCGATATCGGTAAGAAGTCCGACCGAACCGTAGTTGCAGAGACCCGCGGCGTTGCAGGTGGAATATTCGCGCTGGTTGTTATTGGCGAAGATGGTCGGATTGGCCTCGATGAAACGCGGCAGGTGCGTGCCTTTGTTTCCGACATAGCGGACGTCGAGGAGGTAGTTTTTCCCGAGCACGCGCTCGATGGAGAAATTCCAGTTCTGCGCGTAGGGCGGGCGCATACCCAAGGCGACGGTGAACAGGGTGGCGGGAGCGACAAAATTATTCAGGCCGAAAGGCGAAGGACCGGTGCCATAAGGATTGGAAATGTCGAATCCGGGTCCGGGAAGCTGGTAGGCCTGAGTCCATGGCAGCGCGCTGATGGCGGCCTGCAGAGGACCTCCGGTGCCGTTGGTGAATCCGTCGTAAAAGATTCCGTAGCCGGCGCGCACGGTTGTCTTGGCATCTCCGAAGGGGTCCCATGCGACACCGACGCGCGGCATGAACTCTTTCCAATCGATGGGAGCGATGCCCGCGGGAATGCCGGGATCGCCGGGGAACAACAGACCTTCCGACGCGGTGGGGAAAACGGTCGATTGATGGCCTGGATCCCAAGCGTTCAGCCGGTTGCGAATTTCGGTGTAGGGCGTGTTGACTTCATAGCGCAGACCAAAGTTCAAAGTGAGATGCGAGGTGACGCGCCACTCGTCCTGCGCATAGCCGCCGGTGATCCACTTGCGAAGTCCGCGGTCGAACTGGCCGCCGCCCTGGAAGAACTGCACGGATTGGCCCAGCAGGAAACTGGCGAAAGAATCGCTGGCCGGGAATGGAGCGAACACGAAGAAGCCGTTGGTGGCGATACCGAAGAGGGCGTTGATCTGCTGGCGGTCGAGCTCGGCGCCGAATTTGAGATTGTGACGGCCGCGGGTCATGGCGATGGAGTAAGAGCCCTGATAGTCGTTCTGGTAAGTGTTCTGTGGGCCGGTAATCGGATTTCCAAGCGAGGCGTAGCCACTGACGATCAGATACGGAACGCCCTGGTTGAGCCCCAAGGTGGGCTGGTAATCGAAACCGAGGCTGCTGCCGGGAGTGTGATTGACGGCCTGGCCGTTCAAAAAGACATTTCTGAAAAACGACGCGCGGAACGTTTCGACTGTCTGCGATGAAATGAGATGAACGTCCGAGATGGTGACCGAGTTGGTGGAGATGTCGTCGGTGACCGGGAACCCGGGCACGCCCGCGCCCGCGATCGGCAGCGGATCCAGCTCGTGCAGGCGCGAAGAGGAATAGCGCAGGAAGAGCTGATCCTTGCCGCCGTCGAAATAATGATCGAAGCGGAAACCGCCCTGATCGTAATTGTTGATACCGATCTGTGTGGATTCATAAACCTGGTTAGGCGCGTTGGGGAACGGGTAGAGTTGCTCCGCCTTGAGAGCGATGGGACTGATCAGGGACGGAGGAATCATGTTGTTGGAAAACTGCTGACCGGTGAACTCGTTGATGAGCGGCGGTTGGCCGGAGAAATCGCCAGAGTGTTCGGCCGCGGTGGGAACGATGCCGCCTTGAGTGGTGCCGGCGTGATCGCGCTGGCCTTCGTAATAGAGAAAGAAGAAATCCTTGTCCGTGCGGAGGGGTCCGCCCAGTGTGGCGCCCTCCTGGTTGCGGTGCAGCGGCTCAGTGGTCGCGGCGAAGAAGTTTCTGGCGTCGAAGGCGCTGTTGCGGAAGAAGTCGTAAAGATCGCCGTGGAAAGCGTTGGTTCCGGATTTCGTGACCACGGATGTGGTGGCGCCGCTGGTTTGGCCGTATTCGGCGGGAGCGTTCAGAGTGAGGATTCGGAACTCGCTGACGGTATCCACCGGGATGCGGATGGCGTAACCGCCGTTGACGCTGTCCACATTGGAGGCGCCGTCGAGCAGATAGTTATTCGATTCCGGCGCCTGGCCGTTGACGGCGAAGGCTTGGCCGGCGCGCGCGATACCGCCGGCTTCGGCTAGACCGGTGGTCATGGGCGCCACACCGGGTTGAAGCAGCCCGAGCTGCGTGAGGTCGCGGCCGTTCAATGGAAGATCCTCCGCCACGGCCGAGGAGACTACATCGCCGATGGTCTGGCTGGTGTCCACCATGACCGTCTGCGCGGTGACTTTGACTTCGGCGTGACCACGCACCAGTTGCAGGGTCACCGGATACGCGACCACCTGGCCGATGTCGATGCGGATGGGCGACACAGAGAACGGAGCGAATCCTTCCGCATTCACGCTCAGCGAATATTCGCCGACCGGCAAATTCGAGAAATGGAACGACCCCCCACGCGAGGAATGGACTGTTCGAGTAAGCCCGGTCTGAGCGTTATGCACACTGACTTCCGCGCCGGAGACCAGAGCGGACGAAGGATCTTCGATCTGTCCTTCCAGCGTTCCGATGGGATCCTGCGCGCGTGCCGTCGCGCATAGCAGAGCGACGGACAAAAATATCGTTGGAAGCTTGTGTGGCATGAAGATGTCGAGTGCTCAGTGATGGTATGTCCTGAGTTCGCTCACCGACAATAATCGAAATCAATTAGTCCCGAGCCATGGGCGAACTGGCCTTCGATTCGCCGGGTAATTGAAAAATACTATGGCGGCCCTGGGATGCCGAGGCAGGATAATGTACAGAACGAATGACCGCCGATCGGGTAACGCGCGGGTGGGTGATCGTGATGACCTCCGTGCTCGGGATCACCGTGAGTTTCGGCTCGCTGGTCATATTTACGTTCGGCGTATTCCTGAAACCGCTGAGCGGCCAGTTTGGCTGGAGCCGCGCGGAAGTCTCCCTGGCATTCACTCTGACGGCGCTGATGGTGGCGGTCTTCTCGCCGTTCATTGGCCGGCTGGTGGACCGGGTGGGTGCGCGCAAGGTTCTATTGCCGTGCGTGGCGGTGTATGGCGCGGCCTTTTGCTGTCTAGCGTTGGTAAAGACGCTGGCCGGGCTCTACGCCATCTACATATTGCTGGGAGTGGTTGGCAACGGAACCACGCAGCTATGCTACGCGCGTGTGATCTCGGCCTGGTTCGATCGGCGGCGCGGTCTGGCGCTGGCCACCATGATGGCGGGAGTGGGGGCGGGCGCGATCGGAATTCCACCGCTGGCGACCTGGCTGATCGAAGCTTACGGATGGCGCGACGCATATTTGCTGCTGGGTGTGAGCGTGTTCGTGTTGGGGATGATCCCGGCAGCGCTGTGGTTGCGGGAGACGCCGCCCGATGTGGCGCACGAGAATGCGGAGCGCGCGAATGCGGAGAAGTCTCCGGCAACGTGGGGAATGCGGGGAGCAGAGGCCGCGCGCACGCCGGTGTTTTGGCTGCTGCTGACCGGCTTCTTCTTATTTTCTGTGAGCGTCAACGGCTCCGTCGCGCATTTGATCCCGATTCTGACCGATCGCGGGATCGCGAGCGATACGGCGGCTCTGGCGGCCAGCACGCTGGGAGTGTTGACGCTGTGCGGACGGCTGCTGACAGGCGTGCTGCTCGATCGTTTCTTCGGTTCGCGCGTGGCTGGGATTTTCTTCGGAATCGCGGCGGTCGGAGTGGCGATCCTGAGCCAGGCGCGCGAAATCGGTACGGCGTTTCTCGGTGCGGCGCTGATCGGATTGGGGATGGGCGCCGAGGCCGACGTTATGCCGTATCTGATCTCTCGCTATTTCGGGCTCGCTTCGTTTTCCGAAATCTACGGCTATGCATTCACGGCGTACGCGCTGGCCGGGGCGCTGGGGCCGCTATTGATGGGCTGGAGCTTCGACCGCTTTCACTCTTATTCGACGGTGCTAGTGGTTCTGGCAGCGGCCATGCTCACCGGCGCGGCGGTGCTCGCTTCGCTGCCGCGTTATTCCGCGGTCGCGGAGGAGCAAATATTCGCGGCCACTCCCACGCCGGCTGCGTGAGATCGACTACTTCAGAATGCCGCGAGTTTCGTCGATGGTAATGAATTGATTCGCGGCCACGTTGGCAAACTGCTGCATCGTTCCACTGGGCCACGTTACTTCGATGGACGTCACGACCGGATCTTGCCCGAGGCCGAATACTAAAGCCAGGTCGCTTTGCGAAGCGTAGCTGGAACCGCTGCGAACTACGTTCCATTGTTTGCCGGAAGCCGAAGTGATGGCGACGGAGGCTCCGATTCCATCCCGGTTGGATTTCGTTCCGGCGGTCCGAATGGAGATCCACTTGTTCTTATTTCCGCCATCGTTGCGAAAAAGATGCGCCGGGCCGTTATTGGAAGTAAGCAGGACGTCGAGATCGCCGTCATGATCGAAGTCCCCGTAAATAGCGCCGCGCCCTACCAGCGGCTTGGTGAAGTCCGCGCCCACGGCGTTCGACACATTCTCGAATTTCTTCGAACCGAGGTTGCGAAAAAGCAGAGGCGGCTCCTGGTACTTGATCTTGGGCTGAACGCGCCCGATCTCTTCCTCGATATGTCCGTTCGCGGTGAGTATGTCGGGGTAGCCATCGAGATCGTAATCGAAGAAGAACACTCCGAAGGTCAGCGATAGCAGGCTATCGCGTCCGAGGCTGGAGCGGGGAGCTTCGTCCACGAACAGGCCTTTGCCCTCGTTGTGATATAAGCTCAGCATCTGATTGGAAAAGTTTCCAACCAGGAGATCGGGACGCCCGGTGCGGTCATAATCGGACCAGTCGACACCCATGGCACCGCGAGCCACTCCGTCCTCTCCGAAAGCCACGCCCGCCGACACGCCCTGCTCGGTGAAGGTGCCGTTCTTGTTGTTGTGGTAAAGCTTGTTGGGCTGCGTATCGTTTGTGACGAAGATATCGGGCCAGCCATCGCTATCGAAATCGATGACGGTTACGCCCAGAGCCTTGCTGGTCGGGTCGCCCAGGCCGGCCTTATTGGTTACGTCTTCGAAACGCCCGCCGCCCAGGTTGTGAAACAGTTTGCTCGAAGTTCCTTTGTACGATTCGGGCGTGCAGTACGACTTCACGTTGCCATCGAGCGAACACCATAAATCGCCCTTTTGCGTCCATTGAACATAGTTGGCGACAAACAGGTCCAGCTTGCCGTCGCGATCGTAATCCAGCCACGCCGCGCTGGTTCCGAAACTGGCGTTTTTGATTCCAGACGCCGCCGTTACGTCTTTGAACTTGCCGTGGCCTTCGTTATGAAAAAGGCGGTCGCCTTCGAGCGCCGTGATGTAAACGTCGTCGCGGCCGTCGTTGTCGAAATCGGCTACAGCCACGCCGATGCCGTACATTTCGACGTCCAGGCCGCTGCCGTTCGTGATATCGGTAAAGGTGCCGTTGTGATTATTGCGGTAGAGGGCCGCGGTGGTGTGGCGCCCGCGGGGAGTCCAGTCTTTCCCGTTCACCAGCAGGACATCGATCCACCCGTCACCATCGGCGTCGAAAAAGGCGGCGCCGGAGCCAATGGTCTCGGGTAAATATTTCTTGCCAGATTTACCGGCATTGTGAACGAAATTAATCCCTGCTTGGGTGGTGACGTCGGAAAATGTTACTTTGACAGCAGGGGATTTCTGCGGTGTGGATGCGGCATTAATCGCTAAAACGGCGAGAATCGCCGCGACAGAAAGGGCTAGGAATCCGCGGTTCATCTCGCCGCCCCGCCGACGTCGAACACCGCGCTCTGCAGGCCTTTCAGATTGATGCTCTCATGGTCATGAATAGCCTGGCGTTCATTATTGTCCTCTGGACTGAGCATGCGCGGCTTGGCCGTGATCGCTTGCGCCGATTCGTCGGCTTTGAATCGCTGGAAGAGCTTCTGTTCCCGTTCGGCCGCGGCAATATCGCCAATTCCTCGGTAGGCCAGCATGGCGGTGTAGTGCATCTGTAGGTCCTCAGGATCCACCTCGGCGACCTTCTGCAGCGCTTCGATGGACTCCTTGTAATTTCGCTTCAGGAACTGGAGCCGCGCCACCTGATTCCAGACTACGCGATCGCGCGGATATTTGGCATCCACGATCGCTAGATCTTTCAGCGCAGCGTCGTAATCGCCGTCCGCTTTCTCGATTAATGCACGGAAATAATATGTGCGGCCCAGATTGGGATTCACGGCCAGCGACTTCTGAATAAACGGCTTGGCCCGTTCCGTTTCGCCTTCCTGGATCAGCGCGCGCGCGACATTCAACCAGCCGTCGGCGTAGTTTGGCTCAGCTTCGGTAACTTTCGTAAAAGCATATTCGGCGCCTTTGACGTCGCCCTGCAGGAGTAACCCGATACCCCAGTCGTTCCAGCGCTCCCGAGTCTTCGGGTTTGCGACCTGACGCCACTTTGTTTCGGCGGCATTGTTCGTCAGATTGATGCTGGATTCGGCTTTTGCCAGGACCGTGATGGGAGTTACGGGAACTTCGCCCTTCACTTCGCCCGAAACGTTGGCCGGAATGTTGCTTTTATCGAAGCTATATTCGGCGGCATTATGGTAGATATCGATCTTCGATTCCTCGCCGGGCTTGGGTTTTCCGGCATAAGCAAACTGGGTGTAATACCAGGAGAACTTGCGATGGTTGAGCTTCGCAGTCAGATGAATCGGCCCCTTGGCGTCTTTCGGAATATTCAACAGGTAGTGGACCGTGTCGGCCGCGCCTGGCTGAATAGCGTGGACGTAAAGCACGCTGCGCGCCTGCCAGGCGTTGCGCTTGTTGATCTGATTGCCGTCGGCGTCGAGCTGATACGCCTTGTAGAAATGCGCGCCCGGCTCGACTGGGCCTTTGCCGCCATCTTCCACTTGGCCGCTCCAGAAGATGACTTTGCCGGTGGCGTCGGTGGCTTGAAGCTCCAGCCAGATATCGAAGGCATCCAGCGTGCCCGCGGGAAAAAAGTGCCCGATCTTGCGCGTCCTGACCACTACATCCACACGAGCCGTGGAACCGGGCGCGAACTTCGGCTGCGCCTGATCGAGCGGCGCCGCTACATTGCCTACTTCGCGGATGAACGTGTCGCCTTGCTGCTCGGCTTCCTCTCCGACCGCTGATCCTGAACTGAGCTTCGGACCAGTAGCGGCCCGGCGTATCATCTCCGTTTCGTGGGCCGTCTGTTTGCCGGCATTCTCCACTGGCGAGGCCGCGAAGATATCAACAGATATGAAGCCGGACGTGAGAAATTTTTGCTCGATGGCAAGCTGCTCAGCGTCTTTGTTCGCGTAGGCGACTGAAGTATTCGCCGCCGGGAAGCGATGCGAGTGAATCTGGCCGTCCCTGTTGCCCGGTTCGCGGGAAGGTTCAAGCGGCATGTGGCAACCTGAACAACTCTTGCCCTCCGGCGGATAGTAGAACGAGCGGGCGCCTTCACCAAATCCGGAAGCCTGCCAGTTATCGTAGTCGTCAAAGCCGCGGAACCAGCGATAGTTGTTGACTGGAATATCGAGGTGGACTTTGTGGCACGTAGAACAGAACTCCGATGCCTGCTGGGTCATGAACGGCTTTAGAAAGGTCTCGCGATGGGGTTCCGGATTCAGATAAGTCATGAAGTCGACCATGCGGCGGACCACTTTATTCTTGCTGGTCATCAACTGATGCAACGGCGGGTACTCGATGGTGAATCCGTTGTTGCCCATGGTGCTGTCCACGCGGACGATGGCATGGCAACTGGTGCATGCCAAGCCAGCGTGCGCTTCCGGCGTATCGATCTGGGGCTCGATTGGCTTGTCGAAGCGCCCATTGAAGAATACCGCGTGGTCATGGCAGCCTGCGCACCACTTGCTCGGCTGTGGCGACCCCTGCGTGTCCTGCATGTATTCGATGGCTTTTCGGTAGAACTGGTTGTTGAAAGAGGCGAAATGATGGGAGGATGCGTTCCACTCGTCGTAAATCTGTTTGTGGCATTCCGCGCAGGTTTCAGAATCCATGAAAAAATTCGATGGAATGATGCCACCGACGTTGGTTTGGGCCGAAGCGGGGAAGAACGGCGATTTCGGGCCGCCGCCTTCGCCTTCCATCGCGAGCGGTGGACTGGCCGGGTTCACGATGCGATTATTAGGATCGGGAAAAAATTTCTTGTAGCCATGCCCGATGAGGGGCAGCGCGATGAGTACGGCCAACGAAACTTCGAAGCCCTTTTTGAACCTTAACCATCCGCCGCCTTCCTGGGAGGCTTTCTTCCAAACAAATGGAATGAGGGCCGCCACTCCGAGCGCCGCCGCCCCTATATGGGACCAGAGTATCCACGCGTTGTCGCGAACGTTCCCGGCATAGGTCAGAATGGCGCCCAACAGGAACGCGAGCAGCAGAAATCCCACCGCCGCCGGCGCACCCCGGAGCAGCCCGCTCCTTCGCAGAACGAACAGTAAGGCGATGGTGAGAACCGCTCCCAGGACGACATGCCCCAGAACGTTCGTCATGTAGAAGATGGTGGCGGAGGAGAACGCCGCAACGTAGCCCGTGTTCACCAGCAGCACGAGAAACAGCATGGCGATCCAGAATTCAAGGCTCTTGGTCTTCATTCGTGAATCCTTTGGGCCAATGAAGCAGACACACCCACGGCAGCCGCGACAACCGAATCATCCAGTTTATGGCCGCAGGCGGCCGGCAACAATAGTAGGAACCTACTATCGCGGGCTCACCGCGCGTCTTTAACCGGATTCTTTCCTTCAGTGCAACGATAATCGCCGGCACTGCAATTCCTGAACTCCTGCGTTTGGCCGCTGGGCCACTCGATCACAACGCGGTCGGCCTTGTCGCGCCTCCCGAGGCCGAACGTCACCGCGAGCTCCGATTGCGACAGGTAGCTGGAACCGGTCTTGACCATGCGCGATTGCGTCCCGTCCGGCGTGGTGACCCTGACTATCGCGCCGATGCCATCCCGGTTCGATTTGGTTCCCTGGAGGCGAAAGCGCAGGGATCGATTGCCGGCCGTCAGATCGTTGCGATAAAGATACGCGGGGCCCTGATTGGTGGTGAGGAGCAGGTCCAAATCGCCGTCGCGATCGAAGTCGCCATAGGCCAGTCCGCGAGCGACTTTGGGTGCGGCGAAGCCAGCGCCGAGCTCAGCCGCGACATCGTGAAAACCGCCTTTTCCGTCATTCAAGAACAGATGGGGCGGCTGGGCGTAACCATGATTTCCGGCGATGTTTCGAACCGTCTCGTCAATATGACCGTTCACCGCCGCCAGATCGAGATATCCATCCAGATTGGCGTCCAGGAACACGCATCCGAAACCGAGGCGTTTGCGCGATGCCTGTCCCACTCCGGTCTTGATGGCGGCGTCCTGGTAGGTGCCGCGGCCCTGCGGGCGGTAAAGCGCGATCATCTCGTCGTCGAAGTTCGTGATCGCGATGCCGGCCACGCCTGAGTTGTCGAAATCGGCGGCATCCACGCCCATGCCGGCGCGCGCTTTGCCGTCCTCACTGAACGCAACACCGGCGCGAACCGCCAGGTCCTCGAACGTGCCATCCCGGCGATTGCGGTAGAGCTTGTTCGGTTGGGTGTCGTTGGCGACAAACAGGTCTGGCCAGCCATCGTGATCGTAATCGAGCATGGCCACGCCGAGGGACTTGGACGTGGTATCGAAGATGCCACTTTTCGCCGTCACGTCCTCAAACGTGCCGTTGCCGCGATTGCGGAACAACCAGCAAGTGGCTCCGAGATAGGCCTCCGGCGTGCAGTAGGACTTGTTCTTGCCATCGACGCTGCAGAAGACATCGTGCTCGGGCGACCACCGCACGTAATTGCAAACGAACAAATCGAGCAGGCCATCGCGGTCGTAATCGAACCAGAGCGCGGAGGTGCTAAACCCGGTTCTACCTCCCAGATCCGACTTTTCGGTCACATCGACGAACGTACCCCGGCCGGTGTTCTGAAACAAGCGATTCTGGCCGACGGCGGTGATGAGAATGTCGGCGAAGCCGTCGTTGTTGTAATCGGCAACCGCGACGCCCATGCCATAGATTTCGACCGCGAGCCCGGCGCGCTCGGTGACATCGGTAAAGGTACCGTCGCGATTGTTGCGGTAGAGACCCAGGGTGGACCGCCCGCGCTTATGCCCAGCCCAACTATGCCCAGTCCAATCAGCTCCGTTCACCAGCAGAATATCGAGCCAGCCGTCGCCATCGTAATCGAAGAACGCGCAGCCTGGGCCGAGGGTTTCCGGGAGATACTTGGCTCCGAAAGCGCCGCTGGTGTGATGGAAGTTGATGCCGGCCTGGGCGGTAACGTCGGCCAACCGGAAACCGGGATCGGGCGCGGCAGATGCGGTCGAGATAAGCGGAACACTCCCCAGGACGAAGCTTCTGCGGGTCACGCGATGCTCACAAGTCCGCTGCGGATCGCGTAAACCACCAGTTCGGCCGTGTTGTGAATCCGGAGAGTCTGCATGATGTTGGCGCGATGCACGGACACAGTATTGACGCTGAGCTTCAGGACTATGGCAATTTCCTTGTTCGATTTCCCATGCACGATCAACTGGAGAACCTCGAGTTCGCGGGTCGAGAGTTTGGGCGCTGCATCGGGTGGGTCCGCGAGCTTGCCGAGCCGTTTGTCCAGCACCTGCTCGCCCGCGGCCACTTTACGGACCGCCGACACCAGTTCGAGGTCCATGGCCGTCTTCAGCAGATAACCGCGCACGCCCGCTTCCAGACAGGTGCGGACGTAGCTCGGCTCGGCATGCATGCTGAGAATCAGCACCGCCGTCTCAGGGTACAACTCGCGAATGCGTCGGGTGGCCACCGCGCCGTTCATGCTCTGGAGGGCAAAGTCCATCACCACCACCTCAGGCTTCAAGGCGCCGACGGCTTCCACCGCCTCGTGCCCGTCACTGGCCTCGCCCACAACGCGAATGCCGGGTGCATCCTCCAGCAATCGCCGGAAGCCCCTGCGGACCAGACTATGATCGTCGACCAGAAGGACCGAAATCTCGGATTCAGGCATGGGACACCTGCGGCGCCAAAGGTACGGTTACGCGAACCAAGACTCCACCTTTCTCGCCCTGGGTGAATTCAATGGTGCCATTCACCAATTCGGCGCGCTCGCGCATGGAAATCAGCCCCAGCCCCTGCGTGACTCGCTCTTGAAATCCGATCCCTTCGTCTTGGACCTCAAGCACAACAGATGCCGGCAAAAAGCGCAGCCGCACCGCGGCGCTCTTCGAATTCGAATGTCTGGCGACGTTGTTCAACGCTTCCTGCATGACGCGATACAAATGAATAGAAAGTTCCCGGTCCAGTTCCTTGCCCTCACCCGTCTTCTCATACCCTACTTCAATTCCGGTCTGCTTCTCGAAGGTCGGCAAATACGCGTCCAGCGCGCTCTCCAGGCCCGCCTCGTCGAGCACCACTGGATGAAGAGCATGGGACAAGGAACGGACCTTCTCGAGTGTCGTCTGTACAATCTCTCGAACTTCGAGCAAATCGCCGGGATTCGGATCCTTGCGCTGCAACATGGCGCCGATGGCGGTAAGAATCTGGCCAAAATCGTCGTGCAGCTCGAGCGATATTGAGCGGAACGTATTTTCCTGCATCGAAATTAGCTGTTGCGCCAATTCGCCGCGCTTCTGGGACAGCGACGCCACTTGTTCAAACAAACGGCGATTGTATTGGACCAGATACAGGCTGGTCAATACAATCACGACCAGCATGGCGGCGAGAAAGACGTAAACGTTCCTTTCGACGCCGTCATAAAGCTGCTGGGTACGCGCCGATGCCGCCTCTTCGCTGGCGTTGTTCGCTATCAGCAAACGCGAGACAGCGGTGCTCAAGGCCGCTTGCCGAGCCTGCAAAGACATTCGAATCCTGGCGCGTGCTTCTTCTGCCTGGCCTGCTTGGGCGAGATCGAAAATCCTCGCGAGCGCATCCCAGAACTGGCGGAATGAGTCGGTCATGTAACGGCGCTGGTCTGGCGACTCGTCCACCAGCGAAAATTTCTCCTCGCGAGCGAGGGCGTCTTCCAGATCGGATCGAATTCGGCGGAATTGAGGTTGCCAGGCGGTGAGAGGATACGGCTCTTCGGAATCCACCATGTCCCGCATGGTCAGGGCCAGAGAATTCAACCCGTTTTGAATGCGCAGTAATAGCAGGGTATCGGTGCGGTTGCGGTCGATGGTCCGCGTCTGCAGGTCTCGCAGGCTGCGAAGCTGAAGCATGGTGTAACCGGAATAGATTCCGACGGCGAGCAGCGTTATGGTGAGACCGGTTAACAAACGGAAGGTGGGAGAAGGCATGATCAAAGCCCGCATTCGCGAATGCTCCGTTGGTCGTACGGGCCGCATCAACAGCTGCTAGAGTAGCCCGAAATAGGCGTCGAGTCCAGAAGCCGCGATCTTGGTCAGCGGCCGGCGCCGGCGGACAGCCTCTCGCACGGCTGACCGGTGCCTTCCTTGAGATTCACGATGGTGTCGACCGCCGTTTGCTTCCATGACTCGCATTCCCCAGCCAGCCAATAAACCTGAATGCGGTCCACCGCGGTAGCCTTCCCGAGACCGAAATGAACCCGCGGGTCGTTGGCGGCCAGATAGCTGCCATCGCTTCTCACCCATGCTTTGACCGATGTGCCATCCATCCGCACCAGTTCCACCACGCTCCCATATGCAGAGCGGTTGGTTATCGTGCCCTCCAGATGCACCAGGAGCCAATGACCGCGGTTGCGCACGGTGTTCAGCAGCAGCCGCGCGGGGCCATTATTATTCGTCACCAGGATGTCGATGCCGCCGTCATTATTGACGTCGCCGAAAACCGCGGCCCGGCTGACCTCGGGGATCTGAAAAACCGGACCGGCGGACGACGTAATATCCTGAAACGCTTTCCCGTGTCCCATATTTTTCAGCAGCAGTTTCCTCTCGCGGTAGGGAAACCTGTCCCCCGGCCGCACCATCGCCACATTCACCGCGCCATTGGCGGTGAACAGATCGAGCAGCCCCCGATTCTCCATATCGATCAATCCGACGCCGAAACCGGTGTAAGGCAGGGAAATGTGCGCGAGACCGCTTTGCTCGGTGGCGTCGATGAAATCCCCGGTCGGCTGCCGTTGGAACATGGTGAATGCCTCGGTCGGAATGTTGGTGAACACCAGGGCCTGCCCGCCGTCGCCGAACAAATCTCCCGACGCAATTCCCATGCCGGCCCGAGGCTTCCCATCGGAAGCGTAGGCGAGCCCGCGGCTCAGGCCCTCCTCATGAAACACCCGGTCGCTTTCCTTCGATTGCGGGCTTCCGCGCTCGTTGATCCAAAGGTGATTCGCCGCTCCATCGTCGGCGATCAGAAAATCCGGATAGCCGCTCGTGCCGAACGTCCCGGTCAGGATGCCCAGCCCAGGTCCCGGCTTCGAGCTTAACCCGACTTCATCGGTGACGTTCTGGAACCGCCCGTGCCCGCGGTTGTGGTAAACCTCCGTCACCGTCCCCTTAAACGGCTGGGGTCCGCAATAATTCGGCGATCCCTGCGGCGTGTAACAGGGCCGGGGATAGAAGTCCACATAATGAACCACCACCAGATCCAGAAGCCCGTCCTTGTCGTAATCGATGAAGGCGGCGCTCGTCGACCATCCCGACGACGCCACTCCGGCCGTCGCGGTCACGTCCGTGAAGGTGCCGTTGCCGTTGTTGTGATAGAGAACGTTGTGGCCGTAATTGGTGACATAGAGATCGGTATACCCGTCGTTGTCGTAGTCGCCCGCCGCCACGCCCATGCCTTTATCGGCCAGGCCCAGCCCCGACTCTTCGGTAACGTCGGTGAACGAAAGCTTCCCGGTTTCGCGCAGGTTATTGCGGAACAGGCGATTGCCCGGTTTCCATCCGGCAGGTATCGGAACCAGCGGCGTGCCTTGCGGATAGGTTGGCGAGCCCTGGATCAGAAATACGTCCAGGTCGCCGTCGTTATCGTAGTCGATCAGAGCGGCGCCGGATCCCATCAGTTCCGGCAACAGGAAGTCTCCCGTGGCGCCGGAAAAATGCCAGAAGTTGAGCCCGGTCCGTTCGGCCACGTCCTCGAAAGGAAGCTCCTTATGAGCAGACGTACAACCGCACGTGCACACCACATGCAACAAAAAAACTGCTACTACACCACCCCGTCTCGACGTGGGAACAGCATAGTTCAAATTGAAACAAGTTTGTTAAATTATGGCAAGATTTGACACAAGTTTGATTCTTCAGTGACTTGAGCCAGACGGTGCCGCGACGCAAGGCTGATGCTGCGCCGGTAGGTGGTGGCGCTTAGGGAATTACGACGGAACTGTTCACCGCGGACATCACCTGGCCTTCGGAATCTCTTACCACCAGCCGCACGATGTAGTTGCCGCTGGCCACATCCAGATTCGTTTTCACGGTGATGCCTGCTTCGGGGAGCGCGTCGAGCGTCTGGTCCCGAAACTTCAAGTCGACGACTTTTTGAGTGCCGACCACGTATTTCCCATCCTGGTCGAACACGCCTCCCACCACAGTCAGGGTATTGTCGTTGCGGCCATCGGCTTTCCGGTAGTGCAGATGCTTGGCGTCGATGCGCGCGAGTATAGAGAGCCTAGCCATGAGATCGCCGGTCTTGAAGAATTGCGTGGACAGCTGCACCGGTAGCTCGTGGATTTCATCGCGCGAGAAGAACGCTTCCTTCAGTTCTTCCTTCGCCTCCTCAGCAGGATCGGCCAGATGATTGCGTTCGAAATACCCGCGGCGCGCCTGCATAGCGAAATCGACGCCGTTCTTCAGCACGATTTTCAGCTTGTGATAGCTGCCGTCCAGCTTCAGATTCTGCGGCGCGAAACCCAGGACGTAGATGTATTCCGGTTGAGACGCGAGGAGCTTCAATCCGCCGACGAAATCATTATTGTCGTGGAAGAAAGCTCCGCCTGTGGCGGCGGCAAACTCTTCCAGGACGTCCATATTAGCCAGAGCGGCCTCACGCGCGTAGGTTTCTTTTATGTTGCTCGTATTCGGATCGACGACGCCGATAGGGGTGTCCGCCTTACCGCCGGGAGTGAGTGAGTAGAGACCGCGGGCATCCAGCGAACTGATGACAACGTTATTGCGGATGGCGTTGTTGATCAAGTCCATCTCGTCGGTTCGATGATCGTTCACCAGGAAGAATCCCGGCGAAACCAACACAATGGTGCGGCTGCCGGGCATGGCCGACATTCGCCGGACCAACCCCTTCAGGACCAGCAGGGTGTTCCGTGTGTCCTGGAAGCCGATTTCAACCTGCTTCAGGACCAGCATTCTCACTGGCTGCGAGATCGTACTCTGGACCTGGGACATGATCTGAGCCGTGGGGATCGCTTGGTGCTGTTGTTCGGCCATAATCGCGGTCGTATTGGCTGCGGCCGCGGCACCAGAGCCATCCGGACACGAAAGATAATCGGACTGCGCCGCAAGCACGGCCTGCTGATCGTTCCCGTTGATAATCCGGTCAGCCTGGTAGTAGCTGACATCCGGGCAAGGCTTCACTGCCGCGTCGGTGGGTATCGTGGGCCACGGCTTGATTTGGTTCAGTGTCGCGTCCAGCTTGTCCCGATCGTCGGTGAAATCGAGCGAGGTGTGGTTGGACGTCGTGTAAATGGCGGCGCGGGTGCCGGGCGCGAAAGAATCCTTCAGTACGCGTTTCGCTGCTTCGCGCGTTTGCGCCAGATCGCCGAAGGTCAGATGCACGTCGTCGAAGAGCCACATGATGAAATGCCCGGCCATCGGTTGCGCGGCCGGGCCGGCGGGCTTTGACCGGGGATTTCCGTTGGCGTCGGTTTCGAGGGAGGTGTCGGGCAGAATGGGCGGCGCCTCGGCCTTTTCAACAGAAAACCTGGATATTTCCTGCAGCTTGCCTTTATCGAAGAGCTGGAAGTCTTCCTTCTTCAGTGACCCGATGGCGTGCCCGTTGCGGTCGCGAACCACCACCGGCACCAGCACCAGATTTACCCCGGTGCTGAAGGTGAAGGGCGCGTCGCGCTGGGTGACCTCGGCTGTGGCCGGCGTTTGCTGCGGAGTGGGTCCCGCACAAATCAAAATCGCACAGCCCGAGCCAGCGAGTATCAGCCACCAAGCGGCGCGGAATGGCATGAGCACATCCTATATTAGTCTTGTGGCCCTGGCCAGGGGGTAGCGGCTAGCGGCCGGCGGACAGCCTCTCGCACGGCTGCCCCGTACCTTCCTTGAGATTCACGATAGCGTCCGCTCCGGTCTGTTTCCACGATTCGCATTCCCCGGCCAGCCAATTAACCTGAATGCGATTCACCTCAGTGTCCTTCCCCAGACCGAAATGAACGCGCGGATCGTTGGCAGCCAGGTAACTGCCGTCGCCCCGAACCCAGCGCCGGACCGATGTGCCATCCTTCCGCACCAGTTCCACCACGCTCCCGTATCCCGAGCGATTGGTTTTCGTACCCTCCAGATGCACCAGCAGCCAATGTCCGCGATTTGGCACGACGTTCAGCAGCAGGCGCGCGGGTCCATTATTGTTGGTGATCAGAATGTCAGTTCCGCCGTCGTTATTTACGTCGCCGAAAACCGCGGCCCGGCTGACTTCGGGAATCTGAAAAACCGGACCGGCCGACGCCGTAATATCTTCGAAAGCCTTTCCCTTGCCCATGTTTTTCAGCAACAGCTTCTTCTCGCGATAGGGAAACGGGTCGCCCTTGGGGTTCGACTTCAGATCCCCAGCCATGGCTCTGACTCCGCCATTGGAGCTGAACATATCCAGCAGCCCGCGATTGGCCATATCGAACAGGCCGACGCCAAATCCCGTATAGGGCAGGGAAATATGCGAGAGGCCCGATTGCTCCGTGGCATCCACAAAATCCCCGTTCGGCTGTCGCTGAAACAGCGTGAACGCCTCGGTGGGAAGGTTCGTCACGATAATGGACTCGCCGCCGTCGCCAAAAATATCGCCCGAGGCAATGCCCATGCCTGCCCGGGGCCTGCCGTCGGAAGCATAGGCCAGCCCGTGGGTGAGCCCCACTTCTTTGAACACTCTGTCGGTTGGCTTGGATTGGGGGCGGCCTTGCTTATTCACCTGGGGCTCATTGATCCAGAGATTATTCGCCGCGCCGTCGTTGGCAACCATGAATCCGGGATAACCATCGGGACCGAAATCTCCGGTGAGAATGCCGAGCCCGGGCCCCACCTTCGCGTTCAGCCCGACCTCAGCGGTAACATTCTTGAACCGCCCGTTCCCGAGGTTGCGATACAACTCGGTAGCCGTCCCTTTGAAAGGGGAAGGACCGCAATAGTCGAGTTTGCCATCGAACATGTAACAGGGACGGCGATAGAAATCGACATAGTGAACCACCGCGATGTCGAGCAACCCGTCCTTGTCGTAGTCGATGAATGCGGCGCTGGTGGACCAGCCGGACGAAGCGACGCCGGCGCTGGCGGTTACGTCCGTGAACGTGCCGTTTCCGTTGTTGTGATACAGGATGTTGTGGCCGTAATTGGTGACATAGAGATCGGTATACCCGTCGTTGTCGTAGTCGCCGGCTGCCACGCCCATGCCTTTATCGGCGTAGCCTACGCCGGCCGATTCGGTGACATCGGTGAATGTCAGTTTGCCTGTCTCTTTGAGATTATTCCGGAACAGGCGGTTGCCCGGCTTCCAGCCCGGCGGAACGGGCACCAGTGGCTTGCCCTGAGGAGCCGTGGGATAGCCTTGGACCAGGTAAACATCCAGATCGCCGTCGTTATCGTAGTCGACCAGCGCCGCGCCCGATCCGACCATTTCGGGAAGCAGCATTTCGCCGGTGGCGCCGGAAAACTGCCAGAAGTCGATGCCAACCTGTTTGGAGACATCCTCGAAAAGGGGTGATTTGTCGGAAGAGGATGTTTTGCAGGCCAACAACCCTGCCAACAACAACACCGGAAAAGGCAACACCCAAAACAGGTTACGATACATCATTGCAGGGCATGATATCATGGCGGTATTTTTATGATGCGGGGATTCGCCTCAGTAATTTTGGTGGCGCTATTGGAGTTGTCGTGCGCGAAATCCGTACCGCCCGTCCCGGTTATCCCCGTTGACGGTCTCGATTCGGACGTAAAAAACGCCATACTGAAGGCGCGCGATGAAGCCGTGGCCCAGCCGAAAAGCGCCCAGGCCTCGGGCAGTCTGGGCATGGTCCTGGAAGCGCATACTCTGTATCAATCCGCTGTGCCTGCTTATCAGCGCGCCGTGCGCCTGGACCCGAAAGACTTCGCGTGGCGATACTATTTGGCGCTGTGCCTGGAAAAAACCGGCCAGCTGGATGAGGCGCTGGCATCGGTTTCCGAAGGTTTACGCCTCCGTCCGGATTACGCGCCCGCGATCCTCAAACGAGCCGAACTGCTCCTGAAGCTAGGACGATTCCCCGAAAGCGCCGCGACGCTCGAACCTTTCCTTGCCAAGAATCCCGACTCGCCGCTGGCTCTATACTTCTTGGGCCGCGTGAAGTTCGCGCAGCAGGATTTCAAAGCAGCCGACGATCTCTATCGCCGCGCCGCTAAGGTTTCGCCGACGTTCGGTTCCGCCTGGTTCGGCCTGGGCGAAACCAGCAAAAGGCTCGGCCGAGGCGCGGAAACCGAAAAAGACTACCAACTCGCGGAAACCAACAAGGATCACTACCCGCCGGCCGGAGACGATCTCTACCTGCAAATGGCCAAGCTCGCCACCGGCATCGAGAACCGCCTCGCCGCAGCCAAGAGGCTCATGAACAAGCAGGAATTCGACCGGGCTTCGCAGATCTACAAGGAGGTTCTGAAACAATATCCAGATAATCTGGACTGCCTGGTGAACCTTCTTTATATGGCGCAATTCCCGAACCAGGCGACTGCCGAGGAAGCGGAAGATCTCTACCAGCGAGCCCGCGCCGCCAGTCCGCAGCTCGCCGAGGTCTACATGTACCACGGCACGGCGCTCGCCGCGCAGGGCAAGTACGACGCGGCCGTGGCCGAGCTCGAAAAAGCCATCCAGCTCAAGCCCAAGAATGCCGAAACCCACGCCTGGCTCGCCGACGTGCGCGAACGCCAGTACCGTCTGGGCGATGCCATCGAGCAATATCGCATCGCCCTCGCGCTGCAGCCCGATTTTCGTATCGCCCGCCTGGAACTGGCGAAAGACATGCTCTATGCGGGCCGCAGCCGTGAAGCCATCCCCATTCTGCTCCCGGCGCTCCAGGTAGAAGACCAGAACACGCCCATCGCGATGATGTTCCTGGTGCAGGCCTACGTGAACACAGGAGATCGGGCGAGCGCGCGGAAATATCTCGAGCAAGCCCACCA
This sequence comes from Bryobacteraceae bacterium, assembly GCA_052148835.1. Taxonomy (GTDB): domain Bacteria; phylum Acidobacteriota; class Terriglobia; order Bryobacterales; family Bryobacteraceae; genus Palsa-89. The sequence goes on along the minus strand of JBKQHJ010000008.1, from coordinate 77,645 downwards.
ATATGTGCTGCGCAACGGCCCGTCGAATCTGCTGCCGCAGATCGAAAGCAACTTGAGGAGCCTGGGGTCCGGTTGAGGCGACCGCTTGCTCACGCGCGCGGCTCTGTAACTACTGAGCCACGACCCTCAGGGAGTGGTTGGAGTTCAGCGACGACAGCCTCATGAAGAGAACACCGGCCGCGGCGACGAAGGGCGATCGAAACAGGCGTGTTCGGCCTGCCGCCAGTGCGAAGCCCCCAGTCCCGTGGTGGCTGCACGTACTGAAAATAGCCCTCCTCTGGGCCTTAGTTCTGGCGGCGTACTCCAATTCATTCGATGCCGGTTTTGTGTATGACAACGAATCGGCGATCCTCGACGACACGCGCGTTCACGAAGCAAACCTCGATAACGTCCACCGCATTCTGGCGGAAAGCTATTGGGAGAATCAGCCCAACACGGCTCTGTATCGTCCGGTCACTACGCTTTCCTACCTGGTGAATTACGCGCTTCTAGGCGACGGCGCAAACCCGGCGGGCTATCACTGGGTGAACCTGGTTCTGCACGCAGTCAACGTCTCTCTGGTGTACGCGCTGGGGATTCTGATTTTTGGCGAGCCGACTCTGGGTCTGGCCTTGGCTGCGATCTGGGGATTGCATCCTCTGCTGTCTGAAGGCGTCACCAATATCGTCGGCCGGGCCGACTTACTGGCGGCCTGTGGCATCCTACTCGCCCTGCTCTGCCACATTCGGGCGACGGCCGGGACCGGGGGGCGGAGGGCCGGCTGGCTGATCGTGCTGACTCTCTCTCAAACGATTGCACTGTTTTCGAAAGAGAGTGGCGTCATCTTGCCGGCCCTGATGCTGTCGTATGACCTGCTCTGGCCCGAACGATCCGTCTGGCGGCGGCGCATCCTGTCCTATGCGGTCCTGGTGCTTCCGTTTACCGCTTTCTTCGTCTTGCGGAGCCGGTTGCATATGCATCTGGAGGTGCCCTTCCACAAGAATCCCCTGGTGAGCGCTGACTTCTGGGTGGCGCGGATGACGGCCCTCAAGGTAATTGGCAAGTTTCTGTGGTTGTATATCTGGCCGGCCCACCTATCGGCGGATTACTCTTACAACTCCGTACCGCTGTTCCAATGGTCTTGGGCCGATCTGCAGGCGCCGATCGTGCTGGCGCTGTGCATCGCTGGGGTCGCACTGGCATTACGGCTGCGCCGCGAAAATAGGCCGCTCAGCTTCTTCATTTTTTTCTTCTTGATCGCGCTGGCACCGACCTCGAACCTTTTCATCCTCATCGGTAGCGTTATGTCGGAGCGCTTCATGTACCTCCCCGCAATCGGACTGACCGGCTGCGCGGTCGCGCTGGTTTGCGCTCTCTTTCGACGGTATTCGCAACCCGCCAGTAAGGTCTGGAGTGCCAAGGCCTTATGGGCTGCCGCCGGCATTTTATGCCTCGCCCTAGGCGCGCGAACTTACGTCCGTAACTTCGATTGGCATGACGAAGCCTCGCTTTGGACCAGCGTTGCCACGGCGAACCCCGACGACGCGCTGGCTCACCTGAATCTCGGAAATGCTCTGCTCGAAGTTCCGGGCCGAATGCCGGACGCGATCTCTGAGTATCAAAAAGCCGTGCGGATTTATCCGAACTATGCCGAGGCACATAACAATCTGGGGGCGATTCTCCTCCAGTCCGGCCGCACCACCGAAGCGGTCGCGGAATACCAGGCCGCTGTGCGTCTCGATCCGGATTACCCTGACGCACGCAGCAACCTGGGAGGCGCTCTCGCGCGGATTCCCGGCCGTCTTCCGGAAGCCACCGCCGAACTTGAAACCGCGGTGCGTCTGGATCCCGAAAACGCACGCCGGCGCGCAGCTTTGGGAAACGCTCTCTTACAAATGCCAGGTAGGGGGTTCGAGGCAATCGGGCAGTTGGAAACCGCTGTAAAGATCGACCCCGCACTGACCGATGCCCATTATTCACTGGCGCTCGGACTGGCGCAGATACCCAGCCGTCTGCCCGACGCCGTGGTTGAGTTCAACCTGGTATTAAGAAGTAGGCCCGATGACGCGGGAGCTCATTACCAGCTCGGAATCGCGCTGTCACGCATGCCCGGCAAGCTTCCGGAGGCGATTCGGGAGATTGAGGCGGCGGCGCGTATCCGGCCCGACCCCCAGCTGCAGGATTTGCTGAACCGTCTGCGCAAGGCACAATAGCCGGTCAGCCGCCTGCGCTTTACGCAGACCTGTTTGTACCCGCTTGTAGCCCGTGTATCACAGCCCATGATACAAACACCCCGCATTGCGTGATTGTCCGGCGAGCTGCATGCAAAGGCTCGATCTCACAAGAGCTTAGAGGAGCGTCAATACGGCGTCAAATTTTCATCCGGTCATCCGAGGTAATAGATTTCTGGTATATGATAGCGAAAGTTTTGGTTTGTTTCGGAAGGTTAGTTTCACTCAAGAATCGTAAGATCTTGCAAGTTCGGGAGGCGAATTAATGCAGTTGAGACTCGTGGGGCTTTTTCTGATCTGCACCTTAGCAGCCTTTGCTCAGGGAGATCGCGGCACAATTACGGGAACTGTAACGGATCCGACAGGCGCCGTTGTTCCCAACGCGAACATCCAGATTACGAATAGCGACACGTCCGCCGTTTACAAGGTTGGCACTACCAGCACGGGCAACTACACGCTGCCCAATCTTCCAGCAGGCACGTACGTACTAACGGTGGATTCGCAGGGTTTTAAGAAATTCGAACGGCCCAATCTGGTGGTCCAGGTGGCGGAAACGGTGCGCGTCGACGCGGTGCTTGAGGTAGGCGCTTCCACGGACACCATTTCGGTCACTGCCGAAGCCCCGCTGCTGAAAACAGAAAGCGGCGAGATCAGCCATCAGGTCGACTTCACCGATGCCGACCAATTGCCTCTCTTCACTACCAACGGAACCGGTACCAGCACCATGGGTAACATCCGCGATCCGCTGACCGTTCTGAATATCCTGCCCGGCGCCCAACAGACCACCGATACAGTGCTGCGCGTCAATGGTCTCCCCTCCAGTTCTCAGACCATCATGGTGGAAGGCATGGATGCCACCAACGGTATGTGGCGTCAACAGAATCAGTCCACCCAGCAGGGAGCCGACGCCGTCCAGGAAGTCTCGGTACAGACCAGCAACTTCGCCGCTGAATACGGCGGGGCGGGCGGCGGTTATTTGAACTTCACGATGAGATCCGGCACGAACCAATATCACGGTAGCGCTTACGACTACTTTGTCAATCCCATATTGGATGCCGGTCTGCCGTTTACGGCCAACTGCAACCAGACAGGTAATTGCGCGACGGACCCCAACTCCGGCCACATCAAGAACGACATCAAGCGCAACGATTATGGCTTCACCCTGGGCGGCCCCGTCTGGATCCCGAAGGTATACAACGGCAAAGACAAGACCTTCTTCTTCTTCAATTTCGAGCAGTTCCGCCAGACCACGGTCACGAACAATGGACTCGCGACGGTACCTACTCCTCAATACCAAGTCGGGAACTTCGCCGCAGCCGAAAACTTTGGTCCCTTTCCTATTCCGGGCCTGAATGGGATTTCCCCTGTAGGCCAGATCTTCGATCCCGCAACCAGGCACACGGTCAACGGTCAGATTGTTGAAAGCCCATTTCCCGGCAACGCGATTCCTATCAGCCGGCAGGATCCGGTCGCGCTCTATTTGCAGAGCCTCTTCCCGCAGCCCAACTTACCGGCCGCAGGTGTTCTGAACAACTACGCTATCCCGGCCTATTCGAATTTCCAGCACACCACCATCCCGTCGATCAAGATCGACCAGATACTGAGTTCGAAGATGAAGTTGTCCGGCTACTTCTCGGAGACCGAAACGAACTCGCCCAATACCAACGGATTCAACTCCAATTTCGCTCCGGTGGCGCCAGACGCTGATCGCTCCTATACCTACCGCATCAATTTCGATGACACCCTCACTCCTACGCTGCTGTTCCATTTCGGTGTCGGATTGCTCTACTTTGACCATCCTGAATTCACGCCACCGTCGGACTTTGACGCCCAAGCGTCTAAGGTGGCTGCGTCAGGGTTTGGCGGCGCTCCGGGCGGCTATAACTTCGCGCAATTTCCGGCCAATACCTACATGCCGTCGTTCGGCGGGCTGACCAACGGCATTAACCTCGCCGGCGGACTGGCTTTGGGAACTGGCTTTTTCGCTCCGACTCCGGGCCCCAGCGGCTTCGACGAATCGGACCTCAAGGACATCAAACCGACCGCGAACACCAGCATCACTTGGGTCAGAGGGAATCACACCTTCAAGGCAGGCGCCGACATGGTCTTGGAGGGTTTCCCGCAGCAGAGCAGCATTCGCGCCTTCGGCGAATATGAATTCAGCAATCAACAAACGGAGAATCCCGCTGAATACGGTGTGGGAGGAATCATTTTCCCGTCCGGATTCGCGTACGCCAGTTTCCTGCTGGGCCAGGTTTCCAGCGTCGAAACTTCCGCGATCAACGACTCGCGGTTAGGCAACCATACCTGGGGTGCCTTTATCCAGGATAGCTGGAAGGTGAATCGCAAGCTGACCCTGGAACTTGGTCTGAGGTGGGACTACGCGACATTGTTAGCGGAGGAGCACGGGCGGATGTCCGACGCCAATTTCCAGGGTATCAATCCTTCGTTGGCCTCCCCAGAATTCCCCAACGGGCGCGCGGGGTCTATCGTTTATGGCGCCACCAACGGTGGCCAGCCGCTGAGCAACGCCTATCCGTTCTCGCTTGGACCCCACGTCGGTGTTGCCTATCAAATTAATTCGAAGACCGTTTTCCGGGCTGGCGGGTCCATCGCTTACTCATCGTCGCCGGACAACGCCTTTCTGTCCTACAGCGTGGCTAACTTCTATACTGTTGCCTCGCCCGGTCAATTCCTCCCGGCGGCTCAACTGGCGAATGGATCTGTGCTCAGCGGTCCTCTCACCCCCACGTTCCCGGAATATAACCAGTACCCATTCCCAACCTCTTCCAACGGATCGGCCTGCGGTTTGGTAGCGACCCAAGCCTGCATTCCGCCCCAGGAGCCGTTCATCACTATTGAGAAGAGTTCCGGCAGGTTGCCACGTGTCTTCCAGTGGAGCATCGGTTTCCAGCGGGAGATCCTACCCAACCTGATGATCGATGCGAATTACGTCGGCAATCGCGGCGCATGGTTCACGGCGCCTCTGCTCGATACCGAGGCCTTCAACGGCTTGACCCAGAACATTCTTTCGAACCTGACCACCGAAGGCCCGGGCGGCAGCGCGCTCTACGGCGCAAAATCAAATATGGCCTTCACGAATCCGGCCGATTACACCTTGCTCAATACTCCCATCAGCAGCCCGGCCGTGATCGCCAGATTCCCCTTGTTGTCGAATCCCAGCAACGTCTATCCGGGCTTCCCCATCAGCGAGACTTTGGCCCAAGCCCTGCGGCCTTACCCGCAGTGGTTCGGCGTCCCGCCGTTCCTGGGACCGCCCATGGGCGACACCTGGTACGATTCGCTGCAGGTTAAGGTGACCAAGCGCTACTCTCACGGCTTGACCGCCCAAATAGCCTACACCTTCTCGAAGTCGTTGACCAACGCGGCGAATTCCAACACCTCGTACCTGACGCCGTCCGATCCGGTGTTGAACGATCCGTACAACACGCCTACCATCAAACAGCTGTCCGGCTTCGATCAGCCGCAGGTGCTGGTGATATCGTTCACCTACACCACGCCCAAGATCGGCGCGGACGCTCTCGGCAACAACGTCGCCGGCAAGGCTGTTAGCTGGCTGGCCCGCGACTGGACCATCGGCGGCGTTCTTAAGTATGCCAGTGGCGCGCTGATCCAGAGTCCGGCCTCCAACATCACCCTGTGGAACACCATGGGTATCGGCGGCACTCCGCTGAACGGCGTATCGAATTTCTCCGGCGGCGGCGCCAGTACCGAGCCTCTGGAGAACTACGTTCCCGGCCAATCGTGTCTGGCCGTCAATCCGAACAGCCATTTCGATCCGACCAAAACGCTGGTCCTGAATCCGAACGCCTGGTCGAACCAGACCACGGAAACGTTTGGCGACGCGGCGCCTTATTACAGCAACTGCCGGTGGCAACGCCAGCCGGCCGAATCCCTCAGCTTGGGTCGGATTTTCCGCATAAGAGAGAAGATCCAGTTGTTGGTCCAAGCCCAGTTCTTCAATGTGTTCAATCGTGTGCAATATCCCGCTCCGGCCGGGGCCACGACCAGCACCACCGCCGCCACCACCGGAAACCCGTTCCCGGGCTCTGCGGCTGCGGCCGGTGCTTTGAACGGAGGCTACGGGTTCGTCAACACTCTGAACGGAAACATGGCGAATCCCAGGTCCGGCCAATTGGTGGCGCGCTTCACATTCTGACACGCCTCACACTCCTGTAAAACGACCAGCCTCGCCGGGCGACCGGCGGGGCTTTTTGTTGCCCCGAAAGTCGAGTTGCAATCAAATAGAAGCATGGCCGATTTTGACGCGCCCGGGATAGCATGGACACGCTTTCTCCCGGCCCCCTCCGATGTCTTCAGCGTAATCCCGCTCGCCTCAGCCCATTCCGGACAGTCCGTTCTTGTAACTGGCGCCGGAGGATATATCGGGTCGGCCTTAGTCAAGGCGATTGCCGCCGCTTGTCCAAGCCGCATCGTTCTGGTGGATTCGTCCGAACACAACCTCTTCCAGATCCAGCAGCACCTGGAATTGGACTTCCCTCATGTGCCTTGCGAGCCCGTTCTTGGAAGGGTCAACGATCTTCTTTTGCTCGACGACGTCTTTATGCGCTTTCAGCCCGAGGTCATCTATCACGCGGCGGCATTCAAGCATGTTCCCCTGCTCGAGCGCAATTCGATCGCCGCTGTCCAGAACAACGCCATCGGGACCTACACACTGGCGCAAGCGGCACTCCGCCATGGAACGCCGAAGCTGATCCTCGTCTCCACTGATAAAGCGGTGAACCCACACAGCGTCATGGGTGTTTCAAAACGCCTGGCGGAGCTGGTTGTCGTTTCCCTGAGCAATGTCGCGTTGAGCAGTCACGCATCCCAGATGAATGCGATCCGCCTGGTAAACGTGATCGGTTCGCCCGGAAGCGTCGTCCCGATTTTCCTGGAGCAGATCGCGCAGCGCAGGCCGGTTACGGTCACGCACCCGGAAGCGACGCGCTGGTTCATGTCTCTGAATGAAGCCGTCCAAGCGATCCTGGCTTCGGGTACCGCGGAGATCGAAGGTAGAATACTCGTGCCCCAGCTCGGCGCGCCAACACGAATTGCCGATCTGGCCACGTTCCTGATCGGCGAGGCGGACGTCCCAATTGTGTTCACTGGGTGCCGTCCAGGCGATAAACTCACCGAAGAGCTTGTTTCTAAAACCGAGACTAAAGAGGGAGCCATTCAGGGGCCGCTTCAAGTGGTCGGGACCTGCCGGCTACAGCCTGCGGAACTCGACGAGATCATGCAGCGGCTTTCAGATTGCGTCGCGTCCCACGACGTTCCCAGGCTTATTCAAACGCTCGGCTCCGTGGTTCCTGAATATGTACCGAGCAGTATCGTTATATGAAACGAAAGATCGCCGCAGTCACCACGTCTCGGGCCGATTTCACCGCGCTGTATTGGCCGTTACATGACCTTGCGTCGCATCCTGACGTGGATCTGAAGCTTATTGCGCTCGGTCCGCATTTGTCTCCGGAATTCGGATCCACCATCCGGGAGATCGAGCAAGCCGGATTTCGCGTCGACGCGCGAATCGAGTGTCTGTTGAGTTCGGACACCGACGTCGGCATGGCCAAGACGATTGGTTTGGCGACATTGAGTTTGGCGGATTGCCTCGGCGAGATGCGCCCCGATCTGCTGCTGGTGACGGCGGACCGCTACGAGATGCTCGCCCCCGCTTCGGTAGCCTTGGCACTGCGGATTCCGGTGGCGCATATTGAAGGCGGAGAGATTAGCGAGGGCGCAATTGACGACGAGGTTCGCAACGCTCTTACAAAGCTGAGTCACGTCCATTTCACATCCACGGAGCTGGCGCGCGCACGGGTGATCGCCATGGGCGAGGAAGAGTGGCGCGTCCACCGCACGGGGGCTCCGTCGCTCGATCATCTGCGGCGCGGTCCGCTCGCGAGCCGTGAAGAACTGGAGCAACGCTTGGCCATCGACCTCAGCCGGCCGGCAGCGGTAGTCACGTACCATCCGGTGACGATCGCTCGGGATACTACCCGTGAGGCGGATGCCCTGTTCGAGGCACTCCAGGCAGTGCCGGAGCAGCTTCTGTTCTGCTATCCAAACGCCGACGCAGGCAGCCGCGCGCTGATCGGACGAATCGAGTCGTTCTTGCGCGACCGCTGCGGCAAAGTATTCGTCAACCTGGATCCGGTCGTCTATTGGAGTCTATTGCAGCAGGTGGAATTCTTGCTCGGAAATTCCAGTAGCGGGATCATTGAGGCTGCCTCCTTCGCGGTGCCCGCGGTAAACGTGGGAATTCGCCAGCAGGGTCGTGAGCGTGGCCGCAATGTGCTCAATGCCTCGCCGGACGCTCGGTCCATACTGGATCGCATCCAAGTCGCGAGAAGCGCTGAATTCCGGGAATCGCTTCAAGGCATGGCAAACCTGTACGGAGATGGGTGCGCGTCTCAAAGAATCGTTTCCGTGCTGACGTCCTTGCCGTTAGGCGAGGAACTCTTGATCAAGCGCGCGCGGGCCATAGGATGAGAATCCCGCTTTCGGGTCCCGACATTACGGAGGCCGATATCGAAGCCGTGGTGAACGTGCTGAGAACACCGCGACTGAGTATCGGTCCCAAAATGGAGGAATTTGAAAGATCGGTGGCGGATCTTGTGGGTGTCCCTCACGGAATCGCCGTCAGTTCGGGAACAGCCGGCCTGCATCTCTGCCTGCGCGCTCTGGGCGTGGGTGAGGGCGACGAAGTTATTGTGCCGTCTTTTGCCTTTATTTCCGTAGGAAATTCGATTCTTTATCAGCGAGCTACGCCCGTATTTGTGGATATTGAGCCGCTTACTTTAAATATCGATCCCGGCAAGCTGGAGCGCGGCATTACTCCGAGAACGCGCGCCATTATCGCCGTCCACACGTTCGGACATCCCGCCGATATGGATCCCATCATGGACGTCGCACGAAGGCATGGTTTGCCCGTCATTGAGGATGCCTGCGAAGCCATCGGAGCCCGCTACCGGGGGCGGCCCGTCGGCGGCATGGGAAATTTCGGGGTGTTTGGGTTCTATCCCAATAAGCCGATCACCACCGGCGAGGGCGGCATGGTGGTGACTCGGGATTCCCAAAAGGCTGATATGATCCGTGCGCTCCGCAATCAAGGGAGAATGGAGTCCGACGGCTGGCTGGGCCATCATCTCCTCGGCTACAACTACCGGCTTTCTGAAATGAACTGCGCCCTCGGCGTGGAGCAGATCAAACGGATTGACGGCATTCTCGATCGTCGTGAAGCGCTGGCGATTCAATATTCCGAGGAGCTTCGGGCGATCCCCGAAGTAAAAACGCCGCCATTAACGATGAAAGATGGACGCCCGTGTTGGTTTGTCTACGTGATTCGTCTGGACAATCGCGACGCGATCCTGGGAAAGTTAACGGAGCAGGGAATTGGTTGCGCGCGCTATTTCGCGCCGCTGCATTTGCAGCCGCTCTTTGCGCCCTACGTAGATCCGCGAGACGATCTGAAAATCACCGAGCAAGTGGCGGGTCGAACGTTGGCGCTGCCGTTTTTTAATCGTCTGACTAGCGAACAGATTCACCAAGTCTGCCGCACGCTGCGGGAGGCGATCGGCGCCAAAACGTAAAGGAGATGTCCCTCGACACTCCATCGCCGGCGTTCTCCGGTGGCGTAGTCGACGACAAACCGGTTCTCAATGTTCAGGCCGGCCTGGGCGAGAGAACGAAACTCCCGGTGAATAAAAACGTGCCCTCGCGTTGTGCATCGAACGTTCTCGACATCCCAAGCAACCACGACATCGCCGTGTGTCTCGTTCCATCTCAGACGATCGTGCAGAAAGCGCAGGGCGGTTGGAATCGCGCCGTACTGCCGCGCATTGTAGCGGTGATGCACATCTACGAAGATTCGGCCGCGCGGAGACGCGAGACGCGCGAATTGACGGAGAACCTCCTGGCGGGCGTCGGAGGGAAAGATATGTCCGAGGACATTCCAGAGACACGTGATGACGTCAAACTCGCCTTCGACCAAATGAAGTTCTTCGGCGCGCATGGTCCGGCGTTTAGCGTCGGAACCGTTGTTGCCCTGCATCGCCACACTGGGTTCCACCAGAACGAATTCCCTGATATCCCGGGCCTGTGCGATGCCACGGGCTCGCCGTCCGTCGCCGGCTCCGACATCAAGCATGGAGCGGCTTCCCGGCGGGATCTCGGAGATCACCAGCCGATCGATGGTGTCCAGATACGATTTGCGCTTTTCGGAGATGCGCGCGAACACAGGACCGATGCGATCGTACGCGGCTACCGGGTCTAAAATCACCGGGCCTTGGATCACAGACACGGGCTCGGCCGCCAGCCGCCGCACGCCGACTCGAGTTGCGCCGCAATCCGCAAAGCCACGTCTTCGCGCCATGGGCCGGCGGCGATTTGCACACCGATAGGCAGACCCGCGGCGGTTTGGCCGCAGCGCACCACGGCGGCCGGCCAACCGGTAAGATTGTGGGTCATCGTGTAGCTGAATCCCTGGAAAGTCCGCTCTTCGATCGAACTGCCGTGCGGCAGCGCCGCTTGCGCGCAGACCGGTGAAAGGATCGCGTCGTAGTCTTCAAGAAATGCGAACATACGTGCTCGGAAGCGGTCCAGAGCGGCCCAATATTCCGCGAACCCGTCTATCGTTGTTCGGTACGGTTCGAGCTTCCGCAGCCATCCATCGAGCAGCGGATGTGTGCGCGTGCTCCCAATGTCGGCCAAGTATGCACGCAAACCGTCGCCACCGTCCGGACCAATCATCCGCATCTCGAGCTCGTAACTTTCCTCCACGCCCGGCGGGCGGCGCTCTTCGATCCGATGAACCTCCTTCTCAAGCGAAGCGGCCGCCTGTCGAACTACAGCGACTGTCTCCGGTTCCGCGAGGACGAATCCGTTGTCGGTAAAGAACGCAATCCGTAGATCCTTCATCCGTACCTGGGCGGGATCGCCGAATGGCATGCCGATGACGGTTTGATCACGGCCATCCGGCGTTGCCAGTAACGACATCATGGAACTCAGATCCTCGACGTGACGCGCCATGGGACCGATTTGCCACAACGTTTCGATCCACCCGCCAGCCGGGGGAACATGGCCGGTGCGAGGCAGGCGTCCCGAAGTGGGCTTGATGCTCGCAATGCCGCAGAAATGCGCCGGCAGTCGCACGCTTCCAGCCGCATCGCTGCCGAGGCCGAAGGGAGATCCGCACGCCGCGATCAGCGCAGCCTCGCCTCCGCTGGAGCCGCCGGAGGTGCGCGAGAAATCGTAGGGATTGTTGGTGCGGCCGCGGATGAGATTGTCACTCTCGAACGCGAACAAAAGATCCGGTAGGTTCGTTCGGGCGATCGGAATCGCTCCGGCACCGCGCAGGCGCGCCACTACTGTCGCATCCTGGGTCGAAGGCGCGGCCGATTTCCGGCCGAGTGTGCCGGCCGTGCAAACAGTGCCTTCCACCTCGATCGAATCCTTGACGGAAAACGGAACGCCTGCTAAAGCAGGGAGCGGATTGCCTTGGGCACGCTCGCGATCCACGCGCGCGGCCGATTGCAGCGCTGTTTCCTCCAGCACCTCGGCGACCGCGTTCAGGCACGGATTTACTTTTTCAATGCGCCGAAGATGCGCTTCCACTAATTCCGTGGCTGACACCTCGCCGCTGCGGATCAACCACGCTTGCGCAGTTCCCGAGAGTGAGCAAACGTCCATCATTTCGACCCGAGCGGCTGGAATAACTCGACTGCGGGCCGGGTGTTGTAAGTGCGTTGATAGGAATCGTGCGCGGCGTCGCGCGGGAAGTGTTCGATCGCCGGATACGGATATCTGGACATCCCATGGAACGGAAGCGGCTGAACAGTGGCAGAGAAGGCGGTGTTCGGATCGCGATCCTTGGCCCAACCGTCCACCTTGAGCAGGAAGTCGCGGATCGTTCCTTCGCGGGGCGCGGGGAGGGCCGCCACGGGAAACAGCAGCCGCACCTCATCGCCCGAGCCCATGATCACTAGCTGGTCGTCGACATCGCGCAGCAGGTTGTCCACCGCACCGTATCTTGTATAGAGCCCAGGGGTGGGATTCCAGAAGGAAACCGGCGAAACATGATTGTAGAAGAATGTATCCGGTTGTTTGCGCTGCGAATCGATGCGCGTTTCCGAGAATCCTCGAAAATGCAGATCGGCCGAGTCAAAAGGTATCGGAGCAGGTTTCACGCCGGTGCCGGAAGCGCCCTCACTCAAGAAAATCTCATCCCAATATACGCACAGATTGGTGACGATTCGGACCTTGCGGCTAGCGGAAAGAAACTCGACTGGGACCACGATGGTCTTGGGCTTTCCGGCCGGCATGCCCATGTCTTGATTCACGGTCTTCCATGCGCCGGCGGCGTCCTGCACCTGGAGATACGGCATCACCAAGCCCGCCGCCGACTCCTGCGCGGCCCTGCGGAAAGTGCTGCCATCGGGCCAATCCACCCATCCGTTCAGCAATAGGATCGCCTTGCCGGACGGGGCCGCGGAACCAAAATCGAGATCGAGTGAATGCAGATCCGCCACCCCCGTTTCGGAACGGCGGAAATGGTCCGGATAACGCTGGTCCTGTGCGATCAGTTGCGGCAAGACGTCCGTGCCGTGGTCGTCGCGCGCGGTTTTCGGATAGATCTTTCGCTCGACACTGAACAGGCGGAACTCGGGGTAGGGAGGACCTTTGAACTTTTCGTTAGTGAAAATTTCCGTGCCGGCCGGATGATCGACGGCGTACAACTGGATCTGATCCAGATACGACACCTCGCTCAACTCTTCGGTGACGCGAACTTCGTAGTGGTCGCCATTGTGATCAATGACGGGCCGAAGGGCCGCGCCGGGGATCCGCACCCACTCCTCATGATCCACCGGGAAATAACTTCCATCGCCGTCGCGAGCGCCGAGCGGAGCCACTCCCAAAACATCAGTGATGAACTGGAACTCGCGCCCGTTCCAGGTCCAGATCATCGGGCAGGAGCCGGACAATCGTTGCGCTTCCGGATAGACGTGCGTCTGATTCGTCGCTTGCTGGGTTTCGTTCTGGATCAGTCCGTTCGGCCAAGTGATGCGAATCACGTCGACGGTGGTGTGGTCTCCGGCGTCGAAAGTCAGCGGCACGCCCGCGTAGAACTGGCGGCGGTATAGCGTTCCAGCCTTCATCTCGACCAACGCACCCTGAGCCAGCTTGAGACTTCGGACGCCCTTGAGCTGAACACGGATCCAGCGATGGTTCTGGTCGCTCTGATTGCGTAAAAAATGAATGCTGCCGTCCGCATCGATCCGGGCACGGTCCAGCCGCCCGGTTGCGTCGAAGTCGGCATCCACTTGCATCCGATTCGTATCGGGCTGGCCGTGGAACGCTTCCACTGTGTATCTGCCGCCCAGTTGATCGCGATACAGCACCGGCGCGCGATCGCGATAGAACACGGCCAGATCGAAAGCCTTGCTGTCGGGATCCACGCGCAACTTTCGCGCGGAGGTGACTGCGCCTTTCACGAACGGGAAATCCTGAGTCCTATCCGCCCATCCCGCCGCTCCCTGATTCCGCAACAGCGCCGGCTGCGGTCCGAGCAAGATCAGATCGAGGTCGTAATCGTGATCGTAATCGATCCATACGGCGGTATCGAAATGCCCGGTGGGAAGGTTCGCCGGCTCGCGGACGAATTTGCCGCCTGTGTTGCGATAGAGCATCGGACCGGCCTCCGTGAGCACACATAGATCCATCAGGCCGTCACTATTAAAATCGCCCGGAGCCACATCGATCACGCCGGTCAGACCTTCCAGGCCCGTTTCGGCCACCGGGCGCTGGCCCTTGAGGAACAAATGGATTCCTTGCGACGACCAGACCAGAAGATCGGTTTCGCCGCTGCCAGTGGAGTCGATTAGGGTCAGGCCCGCGGTTGCCGGATCCACCATTCCATCGAGGCGCGTGTCGGCGTACCTCGGTTCCGGCGGCGTCGCCGCTTGCGCGCGAGCGTCTTCTGAACGAGCTTCGGGCGGGTCGTAGATTTCCGCGTAGTTGCACCACTCAGCGTTCTCCGGGATCACCCAGCTTTTTTGTAACGTCTGGATGCGCTGAAAATCGGCCAGGTAGCGTTTCGCTTGCTCGGCATTTCCGTCCAGCCGGTGCAGGTTGTAAAGCTGGAAGCGCGCGGCCGCGAGTTGTGGATCCAACTCGGCGGCTTTTTCGAATTGAGCCTGCGCGTCGGTACGCCGGTTCATTTGGTTGTACAGAGTGCCCAGTTGATAGTGCGCGATCGCCTCGTCCGGCGTTCGAGCGAGCATGCCTTCGAATTGCTCGATCGCTTGTTTCGTGTCGCCCTGATGCTTATAGTAAATCCCGAGGTTGAACCAGGTGTGCGGCAACGAGGGATCCTGGCGCTGTACCTCCTGCAAAAGCTTTATTGCTTCGTCTTCGCGCCCTTGTACCTTGAGCAACGCGAGCGCGTAGTTCAGTTTGTCGCGTGCGGAATCGGGGGCGATTTCAAGGGCCTGCTGAAACTCCGCCACCGCTTGCTGTTGGGTGGTGGGATTCTCATAGAACGCTTTGCCGAGATTGCGGTGCTGGTCCAGCAGGTTCTGATTGCGCGGTTTGGAGCAGCCGGCTCCCAGCATGACTACAAATGCGACCAATCCCCACTGCCAGCGTCCCCTATCGGTCCAGCACATGATAGCTGTATACTACACGAAGCCGGGATGGCGCCATGAGCGATATCGATAAAACGAGCACCAAAATGGAGCCAATGTTCCTGCCCGGCGTGGAGAGCAATCCGCAGCCGGGACCCTATGCCGACGCACTGCGCATGATGCAAGCCGCGGGCACCGAGTACTCGCAAATCTGGCACCTGTTCGCGTTCAAACCACAAGCCACCGATCATCTGGCGCGTTTTACGCAGGAAATCATGCGCGAACCGGCTCCGCTCAGCCCTTGGATTCGGGAGTTAATAGCGGCCTTCACCTCGGCTCGCAACCATTGTCCATTTTGACTGAAGTCCCACGCCGCGGTCGCGGCGATCTTGTTGAAACAGGCATCCGACGCCGACATCGACGCTGAAGAGTTCGTCGCGGGCGTGGTTCGCGATTTGGAAACGTCCGGGCTGACCGAAAAAGAGAAGGCGCTTTTCCGCTTCGTCGACCAAGTGAACAGCTGCTCAACCGGTATTACACCGCGCGACATCGATACCTTGCACGCGGCGGGCTGGGCCGATGATGCGATTTACCACGCCATCACCGTGTGCGCGCTCTTCAACTTCTACAATCGCTGGGTGGATGCCAGCGGAGTCCACGCGTTGTCCGACGAAAGCCACCGCCAGAACGCTAAGCGGTCCGCCACGGTCGGGTATGTGCGGAAGTAACTCGCGAGATAAACTGATGAGGAAATGTCCAAACGCTCCCCAGTGATCCGGCGGGAGGCTCCTGAAGCCAAATCGGGCGAAGCCAAACTGGGCGAAACCAATCCAGTTCAGCCCGAGACCCCGGCGGTTGAGCGCAGCTACGGTTATCTGGTTCCCTGGCTCCTGTTGTTTGCCGGCAGCGGTTGCGCGGCGCTCATTTACGAGATCGTCTGGTTTCAGTTGTTGCAGCTGGTAATCGGCTCCTCGGCCGTATCGCTGGGATTGCTACTGGCGGCCTACATGGGCGGGCTCTGCCTGGGTAGCGCCGCTCTGCCGAAACTGGTTTCAACTCGGCATCATCCGATGCGCGTGTACGCGTTTATCGAGCTGGGGATCGCGGCATTCGGGATCATAGCGCTGTTCGGCGTCCCGTTGATTGCACGCATTTATGCCGCGGGAGCCACCACCGGGTTGGTTGGCCTGATTCTGCGCGGCGCGGTGGCAGCCGCATGCCTGCTTCCTCCCACTTTTTTGATGGGCGCCTCGCTTCCCGCTATCGCTCGCTGGGTGGAGACGACGCCTCGCGGAGTTTCCTGGCTGGGGCTGCTCTATAGCGCTAACGTGGCGGGCGCGGTTACCGGCTGCGTGCTGGCCGGCTTCTACCTGCTGCGTGTCCACGACATGGCTTTTGCCACCTATATCGCGGCGGCCATCAATGTTGGGGTGGCATTGCTCGCGCTGGCGATGGCGAGTCGCGCCGGGCGTCCGACTGCTGCCGACGATCAGAAGCAACCACGCGTAAAGCGCGCGCCTGCCGTGATGTTCGTTTATGCAGCAATTGCGTTTTCCGGGCTGACCGCGCTGGGCGCCGAAGTGGTGTGGACGCGGCTGCTCTCGCTGCTGCTGGGCGCGACTGTCTACACCTTCTCGATTATTCTGGCCGTGTTTCTCACCGGGCTGTGGGCCGGTAGCGGCGCCGGTGCTTTTCTGGCCCGGCGGGTACGGGATCCACGCGTGGCGCTGGCCGGGTGCCAGATCCTGCTGGCCCTTGCTATCGGCTGGACGGCCTTCACGCTCGCGTACGTGTTGCCCTGGTGGCCAGTCGATCCGTGGCTTGCGACCAGTCCCTGGCTCAATTTCGATCTGGACGTGACGCGCTGCTTCCGCGCCATTTTCCCGGCAACGTTGCTGTGGGGCGCGAGCTTTTCATTGGCGCTGTCCGCCGCGGCGGCGAACCGGGAGGATCCGGCGCGATTGACGGGCGAGGTGTACGCGGCCAATACCGCCGGGTCCATTGTGGGCGCGCTGGCTTTCAGTCTGGTGTTGATTCCGGCGATAGGAACCCGAGGCTCTCAACAAGTGTTGATCTGGTTGGCGACGGCTGCCGCAGTGATTGCCATTGCGCCGGTGCTCTCCAGGAAGTTAGTAATGTTGGCTGGGGCGCTGGCCGGCGCAGCCGTGCTGGCGTGGGGATTGAGTGCGACGGTAGGCGGGGTTCCCTGGCAGGTGATCGCTTATGGACGCCGCGCCGCACCCATTCTGCGTGGCCTGGATCGCGCCAACGATGCCGAGACTACTCCAGTCTTTGTGGGCGAGGGACTCAATGCGTCGGTGGTGATCACCCAGCGTGGCGACCTGAGATCTTTCTACGTGAGCGGCAAATCGGAGGCCTCCTCGGCGCTACTCGACATGCGGCTGCAGCGCATGATGGGACACCTGCCCGCCTTGGTCAGCTCTATGTCAAGCTCAGGCTCGGCCCCGCGTTCGGTGTTGGTAGTCGGGTTCGGCGCGGGAGTGACAGCCGGTTCTTTTGTCCCATACCCCGAGGTTCAGAACATCACGATCTGCGAATTGGAACCTTTGATTCCACCCGCCTCCGACGAATTTTTCGGAAAAGAAAATAATCACGTGCTGCGCGATCCCCGCTCCCGCATCATTTATGATGATGCCCGGCACTACATCCTGATCAGCCCGGAAACGTTCGACGTCATCACCACCGATCCGATCCATCCGTGGGTCAAGGGCACTTCGACGCTGTATTCGCGGGAGTATTATGAGTTGGTCAAGAAGCATTTGAATCCCGGCGGAGTGGTGGCGCAATGGCTGCCGATTTATGAGAGCGACGAGGACACGGTCAAAACCGAGCTGGCAACTTTCTTCAGCGTGTTTCCCAACGCGACGGTCTGGAGCAACTATTTGAACGGCGACGGTTATGATCTGGTGCTATTGGGTAGCGTCGATCCCTTCCCGATCGATGTGAACGCGCTGCAGCGGCGTCTGGACCAGCCCACTTACGCGGCAGTGTCCGCGTCGCTGGCCGAAGTCGGGTTTCATTCCGGTGTGGATTTGCTGGCCACCTATGCGGGCAGCGCGTCAGACCTGGCGCCGATGATTGCCAATGCTCAGATCAACGACGATCTGAATATGCGCTTGCAGTACATGGCGGGACTGGGGTTGAACTCGCTAACCGCTCCGCAGGTTTATCGCGAAATTCTGTCGTATCGCAAATTTCCCGAAGACTTGCTGGTCGGCCACGGCGACGGCATCAACACTTTGCGAGAATTGATTGGCCGGCCGCATCGCACGTTCTGATATGTGCCGCCTCCTGTGCGCTCTGCTCGGTGTGTTGCTGGCCTCCTTCGGCGCGAACGCGGAAGTTCTTTGCGCGCTGGGGTCCGGCGCCTCATCTTACGATGCGAAGGCTGATCAGCGGCCCACCGGCGACGCCATGCAACTGGCTGGCCGCATGAACTCGGCGCTCGCGCCAACTTGCAGGCCGCAATGCCCCCAGATCGCGATATACCGCAACGCCACGGCGGCAAACGCCATGCTGGTGGTAACCGCCGACCAGGCGAAATTCGTTTACGCGCCGCAGTTCTTCAGCGCGGTCTATGACAGGTACGGAGATGGCGCCATCATTGCGATCATCGCCCACGAGTACGGCCATGCTTTGGACGAAGTTCATCCGGCTAGCTGGATGAAGAGCGACTGGTCGCCGGAGCTGCGCGCCGATGCCTGGGCCGGGTGCGCGCTGGCCAAAAGCGATCTGAGTGCGAACGACCTAGCGGAGGCTTTAACCGCAGTTTCGAAGTATCCACCGGTTGTTCATCAACCCACTTGGGCCCAGCGTCTGCCGGCTCTGCGGCTCGGCTATGTCCATTGCGGGGGGGATGGTTCGAAGTTCGACAGCGCCGCTAAGTAAGGATGTTTTGGGCCAACGGGGCTACATCTCGAGCTTGCCGTTCACCACCATGTCCTTCAATTTGAATTTGTATTTGAGATTCGAAGCGCCCAGCTTCGTGGTGAATTCCACTTCTTTGTCCTCAATCGTGAAAGGCATGGAACGCGGGAATGCGAACACCACATCCATCGTTTTTCCAGGTTTGCCTACTTGGATCTGGGTGGCCTTGATATCGCCCGTCCTGCTCGACGACAGAAAGCTCACATCGCTGAGAGCTTTCGCGGCGTCCCCTGGTTTGCCGCCCAGGAACATTCCCATGGCTCCGGAAAGGACGATTTCATAAGGCCTGTCCTGCTGTTCGAGAACCTTCGCGGCTTCGGCCGATTTGTCGGCTTCGGCGCCGAACTTGAGACGCACGAACGCCTCCCGGATGGGAAGAGCGGATTGCCAGCGAGCCACAACATCGAAGGTAGGGGCCGACGAACCCTGGGCGCCAGGTCCGAATTCCGATCCGCCTCCGCCCTGCGGGCCGCGGCCGCCGCCGAATCCACCACCACCTTCGGGCGGGGGCGCGCCACCCCCCGGACCGCCCATCGCAACGCTGACGGACTTCGCCCACGGCGAATTGTTCATCAGCTTCGTGGCATCCTTATCGCTCCATTCCGTATAAGGCTTTTGCCAGAAGTCGGCCGCCAGCAGCCCGAAACCAAATAAGAGTAAAAGCCCAGCTGTTTTCTTCATTGCTGCACCCCGGTTTGAGTATTATATAGCAACCGGTGGTCGCTGAATGCCCGTCAACCTTTCGCGTAAATCGCACCGTGGGGAACCGAGGTGGCTTGACTAGCTGTTCCGATCGGCTGAATTCCGCCTCGCCTTCGGGGGATTCTGAGTTTTCGCATTTTGGAGATCAGGGTTGTTCTCGCCAAGCCAAGGCGCCCATGCACTAACCCCAAACTTCGCGTGCCACCTCGACCACCCGCTCCATCTTGGCCCACTCCTCATCCTCGGTCAAGACGTTGCCCTCTTCGGTGCTGGCAAAACCGCATTGCGTACTCAGGCACAGTTGATCCAGATCGATGAACTGAGCCGCGCTGTCGATTCGCCGCTTCAACTCGTCCTTGGATTCCAGAGTTCCATGCTTCGATGTCACCAGACCAAGCACCACCAGCTTACCCTTCGGAACGAACCGCAGAGGCTCGAAGCCCCCGGCTCGCTCGCTATCGTACTCCATGAAGTACCCGTGGACGTTGACCGCGTTGAACAAAATCTCCGCCACTGGCTCATAACCGCCCGAACCGATCCACATGGATTTGAAATTTCCACGGCACAAATGCATGCTGACGATCATGTCGCTCGGAATTTCCGATATCGCTTTGTTGATCATGGATGCATAGATCGCGGGAAGGGCATCGGGATCGTCGCCGCGTGCTCTCAGCATTTCACGCTGATCGGGGTCGCACAGGTAGGTTAAATTCACCTCGTCCAGTTGCAGATATCGGCAGCCCTCGTCCGCGAACGCTTTCACCGCTTCAAGATAAGCGCCTGCCAGGTCGTAGTAAAACTCCTCCATGCTTGGATACACCGCGGTGCTGACGGCTTTACGTCCGCCCCGAAAATGCAGAACGCTGGGCGACGGAATGGTCATCTTCGGCACCACCCGGCAGTGCTCTTTTAGAAACCGGAAGTGCCGCAGCATGGGGTGGTTTTTCGAGCAGCCTAATTTGCCGTGGACCTTCAATCCCCAAGCCTTGGTTTGCCCGCCCTTGAACTGGATGCCCTGACTGGCTTCATACTTCTCGACGCCGTCGAGTTTTTCCAGAAAATCAAAATGCCAAAAGCTCCGGCGAAATTCGCCGTCACTCGCCGCTTCAAGGCCTATACTCTCCTGTTTATCCACCAATTGTTCAATGGCGGCGTCCTCGATCTTTTCAAGATCGGCGGTCGACATCTCGCCGCGCTCCCGCCGGCCGCGGGCTTCCAGTAGGTGTTTCGGCCGCAGAAAACTGCCGGCGTGGTCGGCACGGAAGGGAGGCGTGGAGTGGCATTGCTGTTTCATACCACCGATTCTTGCCCTTAAACCAAATAGCTGGAATGAACCAAAGGTACTGATAAAGGTACTAAGGCAATCCTAGCGCCCTTGTAATTTCGTATTAATTCTACAAAATGTCCTTGAAATGCCGATATACCAACGCCACCGGCAGCCCGACCACGTTGAAATAATCACCCTCGATCCGGTCGATGAACTTAGATGCCAAGCCTTGGATCGCGTAGGCACCCGCCTTGTCCATTGGCTCGCCGCTGGCCGCGTAGGCTTCTAATTCCTCCGCTGAAAGGACGACGAAGCGTACGCGCGTGATTGCAATATCGACAATTTTTCGTGTTGTCGAACGCAAGCAGACGCCCGTGACCACCTCGTGCTCGCGGCCGGAGAGCAGCGCGAGCATACGCATCGCATCGGCGGCATCGCGCGGCTTTTCGAGCACGTCGCCGTCCACCACCACAACCGTGTCCGCGCCCAAGACTACTTCGCCCGAATCGAGCGGGACCGCGAAGGCTTTCTCTTCAGCCAGGCGCCGCACATAATTGACCGGGGACTCTCCGGGCAGGCGTTCTTCGGCGACATCGGCGGAGCGCACCACGAACGGAATCCCCGCGTCGCGTAAGATCTGTTGGCGGCGCGGCGATTTGGACGCAAGAACCAGCACTGGTCGCTACATGGACCTTCGCACCATCGCAGGTCCCGGAGCGTGTACTCCAGCCGGCCTTCCCGGACCTGGCGGACCAGATAGCGGCGCTTCTTCGGGCGGCGGAATCTTCTTGGGACGAGCGTCCAAGCGCGTCAGAATCAGCTCCTCCCGCACCTTCTGGAACTTCGGCGTCCCAACTTTCACGCCCGTGGCCAGCACATCGCGCTCGGTTACTTCCTGCGCCGTCAGCAGGTATTTTCCGAGGTAGTTCTTGATGCGATCGTGCACCAGCCGCTCGGAAGAATGCGCCAGCAGAAACAGCATCTGTTCGCCCGGAGCCGCGGCCAGCACCTGATAAACCTTCGATGGCTTCTGCAGCTTGGCCGATTTCAGGTCCTTCTCCAGCTTCTTGGCCTTCGCCTCCAACTTCTGCCACTGGTCCACTTCCCGCTTGCTCAATCCGATGTGCTTGATAAACGCCGCTCGATCCTTCGCGGGTAGCTTCTCGGTGAGGAAGTACAGGAAAAGGCCCATGTTTTCTAAATGGATGTCGATGCCGATGGGGACCAATTGCCTGGCCTTCTGCAGTTTCTGCAGCCCGGGGTGATTCAGTTTCGCGCCGGCCAAATCCGGCGAGAACAGATGCAGCAGCTTCTCTTCTTCGAGCACCCGGATGATATCGGCGCAGTTGGGTTCATTGGCGATGTGGCGCAGCTCGTCGAGAAGATCCTGGGGCTCAATGCGCGTTTCCAGTTGCGCCTCCCGCGCATTGTCGTATTGCATTTTAGTGCGGTCTTCGATGTTGAAGCCCAGCCGCACTTTGAAGCGCAGCATCCGCAGCAGGCGGATCGGATCGTCGTACAGCGTGTAATTGCTGACCGCGCGCAGCTCCTTGCGCTCCAGGTCGCCCACGCCGTTGTTGGGATCGAGCAGCAAGCCGCGCGATGCCGGATTGAGCGACAGCGCGATGGAATTAATGGTGAAATCGCGGCCCCGCAGATCTTCGTGAATGGTGGCCGGCTTCACCGTAGGCTTGGCCCCGGGCTTCGCGTACTTCTCCTGGCGCGCCATCCCGGTGGTGGCATGTACGCCGCTCGGAAAAACCAGATGCGCCAGCTTCCGGTTGTCGTCCTCGGATAAAATCTTCGCGCCGGTCTTCTTCGCCACCGCATGCGCCACCTTGATGGCATTTCCCTCGATGGTGAAATCGATATCCAGCATCGGAAAGCCGCCCAACATGTCGCGCATCGCACCGCCCGTCAGGAACACGTTGAGATTGGCGTTCGTGGCGGCCGCTTGAATCTCGGAAACCGCCCGGCTCTGGTCGGCGCTCAGGTGGCTCTCGAGCATAAACATGTAATCGCTCATCGCTTCGGTCTCTCCCGTAAACATCGCGCGAAACGCAATGGGCCGCGATGTCTCTCCCTATCGTCTTGCGCGGTTCAAGCTCTCGGATGATGCTCGTCCACGGTTCTTCGCAGCCGGGAACGCACTACATGGGTATAAATCTGGGTGGTGGAAATATCGGAGTGGCCCAGCATACTTTGCAGGCTCCTCAGATCCGCTCCGCCTTCCAGCAGGTGTGTGGCAAACGTATGACGCAGGACATGCGGCGTCAAATCGTGGAAGATTCCCGCCTTCTTGCCGTACCCTGCCAGCAACAGCCAAAAAGCTTGCCGCGTCATCGCGCCGCCGCGATTCGTCACAAACAGGAACGGGCTGGCGCGTCCCTTCAGCAAGCGCGGCCGGCCATCACCCAAGTACTGTTCCACGGCCTGGAGCGCCGACTTGCCTACCGGAACGATCCGCTGCTTGTTCCCCTTGCCCACCACCCGCACCACGCCCATGCTCCGCTCGAGCTCGGAAACTCGCACCCCGCACAGCTCCGAAACTCGGAGCCCACTGGCATATAGGAGTTCGAGCATAGCGCGGTCGCGCAGGCCTTGCGGCTTGGAACCATCGCAGGCCGAGAGCAAATCGTCGATCTGCTTCTTATTAAGGTATTTAGGAAGACTTTGCCATTGCCTCGGCGCCGCCAGGTGAGCCGTTGGATCGGCGTCCACCACGCCTTTCTCGATCAAATGGGCGTAAAGATTGCGAAGCGTCGTAATGTGCCGGGCGATGGATCGGCTGGCCATGCCCGCCTTGTAAAGTGAATCGATGTAGCGGCGAACCGTATCCGGGCTGCTGAGCTCGTCGGCCGGGCGCAGTGAGCTAGCAAACCTTTTTAAATCAGCATTATACGCTGCGATTGTGGTCCGCGACAGCCCCTTCTCGATGCGGCAAAAGTCGAGAAACGACGCGATATGGGCCGAGATCCTGTCAACGGATCGCATTCTGCCAATGATACAATATTCGCAAATTTGTTTGGAAGAAAAGTGATCTTTGGCGCTCATGCAGAGGCCTTTGCCCCGAAGGAGGCATTTGAGCGTCTCCACCCATAAGAAAGTCCTGATTTCCCGCTTTGACCGCGAGCCTTTGTCAGGGTTCGTCAATCCCCAGGGCTATCTGCTGGCCGCTGGACTGGAGCTGCTGACGCAGAGCGGGTCCGT
Organism: Bryobacteraceae bacterium; assembly: GCA_052148835.1. GTDB lineage: Bacteria > Acidobacteriota > Terriglobia > Bryobacterales > Bryobacteraceae > Palsa-89. Next base: position 53,664 of record JBKQHJ010000008.1, on the reverse strand, counting down.
CAACATCGTGCCTTATGACGAGGTGAAGCTGGTCTGTTTCGTGCGCGATTTCCAGCAAGGCGAGCCGCGCAAGGAACTGCGCCTGTTCACCACCCGGCCGAAGCTGGAAGGGCTTTGGCTGCGGATGTATTTTCGCGACGGCGACTGCATGGACGGAATTCTGTCGAACAACCTGCTGCAACTGGACTCCTACGGTTTTTCGGTGGTTCCCCCGGATCCCGGGTTTCAAAACCAGCGCATCTTTGTTCCCAAGGCCGCGCTGTCGCGCATCCAGGTGTTGGGTGTGGTGGGAAGCCCCTTGCGCGCGCCCCGTAAACCGAAGCCGGCGGCGAAAGAGCAGATCGAGCTGTTCTAGCCGAACTGATCACAGCGCACGAACCGCTTCTTCCACCTGCCGGGCGAGCGCGAGATAATCGTCGCCGGTCAGCCGGAGCGCCGGGCCAATGGTAATATCGACGCGATCCGGACGCGCCATCTTCCATGATTTATGCAGCACGTGATCCATTCCGCGGATTCGGATGGGAACCACCGGTATCCCGAGCTTGGATGCAATCATCCCGACCCCCGGTTGAAAGGCCTTGATTTCGCCCGCATCCGTCATGATGCCTTCGGGGAAAATGAGCGGGCACCAGTTGTCATGCGAGAGCTCGCCGATGTAGCGCAGCGTCGCAAGCGCGCCAGGCTCGCGCTGTGGGATCGGAAAAGCGTTAAAGAAGAGCGTGGACAGATAATAATTCAGACTATTGCTGAAGCTGCGGCCGTGAAAATGTTCTTCGAAAAATTCCTTGCGCATCGCCGGAGCCACGCGGTAGCGCCAGCGCGCGGGAAGTGCGCTCATGAGGGTGGGCACGTCCATGTAGCTTTGATGATTGGAGGCGAAAATCACGGGTGGTTCAAGATTTTTCAGATTCTCGAGACCGTTCGGGTGGACGTGCGCGAAAATCCGATTGAGCGGCAACAGAAATCCAGGAAGGAAAATGCGGCGCGCGGCGCGGGCCAGCGGGCCACGATTCCAAGCGGGGAAATCAGTCACCTCTTCCCTGGGAGCGCCGGCGATCTCTGCCTCATCCAATCCCAGCGCTACGATACGCTCTACGCGTTCGAGCGAGGTCAGGTTCTCGAGTGGCACGTCGAGATCGGCGAAAGCGGCGGGTGCCGGTGCGCCTTTCGCAATCTCGATCCGCTTCAGTTTGCCGGTGCCTTCCGTGCGAGGAAATTCTTCGCGTGGCCAAATCGAAAAACTCCGCACTCTCTGAAAATCGGCCAAGCGTGCGTTGGCGCGGCGCACGATCTCCTCGGCATTCGCACCCTGATCGAGGATCAGCACGGCATGCACCCGATCGGTCCCAACTACCGCCGCGTCGCGCACGCCGGGCTGCTGTTTCAGCACGCCTTCCACATCCTCCGGAAAAACGTTCAGGCCCTCCGGCGTCACGATCATTTCCTTCTTGCGGCCCAGGATCGCCAGTTCGCCGTTCTCTCTCAGCTCGCCGATATCGCCAGTGTGGAACCATCCGTCTTCAAAAGCGCGCGCTGTTTCTTCTGGTCGCTGGAAATACCCCGAGCTCACGTTCTCGCCGCGCACCAGGATTTCTCCATCGGGCGCGATCTTCACTTCCACGCCCGCGATCGGCTTGCCTACGCTGCCCTGCCGCGCATGGAACGGATGATTCAACGTTACGATGGGCGCGGTCTCTGTCAGGCCGTAGCCTTGGATCACCAGAAACCCGAGCTCAGAGAAGAACGCTTCCAGATCGGCGGGCAGAGGCGCCGCGCCCACGATGAAGCTCCAGAACTTCCAGCCGAACAACCGATGCACTTTGCGATAACGCCACCAGCGGCGCAGCCAGTGCCCTCTCAGTGGCTTGATTTGGCGCAGTTCCGGAAACGTTTGCATCAGGTGCGCGCGCAGGATTTCCAAAATCTGCGGCACCGAAACCAGAACCGAGATGCGGCGCGTACGGATCTGCCGCAGGATTTCCGTGGGCGCGAATCCGTGCATGAAAACCACCACGCCGGGCAGCATGGGCGGAATAAACGTCGCCATGGCTTGGCCGAACATGTGGCTCAAAGGCAGCAGATTGAGGAACCGGATCGGTGCGAACGGCCGCGCGTAGCGGAGGTATTTTTTCACCTCGCCTTCCACCGGAACAATATTGGCCAAAATGTTCCGGTGCGTGATGATGACACCTTTGGGCTCGGCCGTCGCTCCGGAGGTGAAGATGATTTCGGCGGTTTGATCTTTGTTGATCGTCGCCGGCTCAATGATCGCCCCGGGTGCCGCGCCGCCATCGTACATGCCAGCTTCCTCGCCGGTCAGAACCATGCGCGCCCCGACGATGGTCTTGATGCGATCGACAAACTCGGGCGACGAACGGTAATCGATCGGAACCGCGATCACGCCTTCGAGCAGGCATCCCCACAGCGCGATTATCCACTCGGGCCGGTTCTCGCCATACAGAATGACCTTCTCGTCCCGGCCGATCCCCTTTTCCCGCAGCCTCGCCGCAAACGCCCGCGCGCGCTCGGCGATCTCTCGATAGCGAAAGTGTCGAGCATGGAATCCGTCGTCATGAATCAGGAATTCGTCATCCAGGCTTGCGAAGTCGTGAAAGAAGTCGAGCAGCGTATCACGCGGCATCCACCTCCATTATTGATAGAATCCTGAAGAATGAAATTCGGACTACTACTGTTACTTGCGGGTGCGGCAATGGCACAAACAAAACAAGAGCGCGATCAGGCGCTGATCGACGACTTGGTCACCGCCAATCACATCCTGGCGTCGGAAGGAATTGTAGATGGTTACGGTCACGTCAGCGTGCGCGACAGCCGAAATCCGAATCATTATTTTCTTTCGCGCTCGCTCGCGCCTGGATTGGTAACGGCGGCCGACATCATTGAATACGACCTCGCCAGCAACCCCATCGGCGACGCTCGACCAGGCTATAAAGAGCGGTTCATTCACGGCGAAATCTACAAAGCGCGGCCGGACGTCATGTCCATCGTGCACGATCATTCGCCGGCTGTGATTCCGTTCAGCGTGAGCTCCGTGCGCCTTCGCGCGGTGGCGCACATGGCGGCGTTCATCGGCGAGGGTGTTCCGGTGTTCGAGATTCGCGACGTGGACGGCATGACCGACATGTTGATCTCAAGTGCGAAACGCGGGCAAGCGCTGGCGAAGGTGTTGGGCGATCATCCGGCGGTGCTGATGCGCGGACACGGCGCGGCGGTGGTGGGCGCGACGGTGAAAGAAGCGGTGGGACGCGCTTACTATCTGGATCTCAACGCCAGGCTGCAAGAGCAAGCAATGCTGCTCGGCGGGAAGGTCACTTACTTCGAGCCGGAAGAAGCCAAGAAGACCGCGCCGCAAGACGGCTACGAGCGCGCCTGGGACGTTTGGAAGCGCAAGGCCGCGACAAAGTGAGTTTTACTCGCATCGCAACGCCGCTAACGGATCGGATCGAGAACCGCGCAGCGCGGGGAGCAAACTCGCGAGGACCGCAACCAGACCCAGCACAATCGCGACGCCGGAGAACGTAATTGGGTCCGTGTTGCCGACTCCAAACAACAGGCTGCTTATAAATCTGGTCAGGAAGAAGCTGGCGATGATCCCGAATGCAATGCCAGCGACGGCGAGCGTCGCCCCTTGCCCGACGATGGATTTCAAGATATCGCTTCGCTTGGCGCCCAGTGCCATACGGATACCAATTTCGCGAGTCCTTTGGCTCACTGAATATGAAATCACTCCGTAAATGCCGACCGAGGCGAGTAGCAACGCGATCGAGGCAAACGTCCCAAGCAAGGCCAGCAGGAATCTTCTGGAAGCCAGAGTGCCCGAAACAATTTCGGGCATGGAACGCACGTTGGAAACGGCGTCACCGGGATCGATGCTAGTAATGGCCGCGCGGGCCGCGTCGGCTAAGCCCATGGGATTGGATTTGGCGCGCAACACGACGGTTCCATCGCGCGCGGCGATGTTGAGAAAGAACGCCGGCATTTGGATCAGTGGCACGTAAGTCTGAGATCGAATCGTGGCCGTGACATCGTCATCGAGTCCGTTGTGTTTGACGTGGCCGACAATGCCGATAATTTGCGAAGGCAGGCCTTCGTCGGGGCCTCCGAACCACACGCGCTGGCCGATCGGATCTTTTTTGGGAAACAGGGTTCGCGCCATCACTTCGTCTATCACAACCACCGATGGATGCGTCGCATCATCGTGATCGTTGATAAACCGGCCACGCAGCAGCGGGATCCTCATGACGTCGAGGTAGGCCGGCGTGGTCGGACAAATCAAAACGGAGGGCATATCGCTTTGGGATCGTGGACGGGGCCGGCTCTCAATCCAGACGGGCGCTGAAGAATCGTTATTGCCCATCGGAAGATTGAGGACGGCTGCGGCGGAATCGACGGTTGGTAGGTGGCTCAGGCGCGCGAGCAATTCGGGGTAAGCACGGCGAATGGACGCCACTGTCGAGGCAGCGGCGGGCGAAAGAGAAATCCCCATAGCGACCACGTTGTGTGGATCGAAACCGGGATTGACGTCTTGAAGTTTCCAGATGGTTCGAATCATGAGGGCGCCGGCTACCAGGAGAGGCAGCGCAAGAGCCACTTCACCGATCACGAGCAGATCGCGAAGCCGGTGAGAACCCGAAACAATCTGCCGCCCGGATGTTCGAAGGTCCGAACGCGAGTAGCGGATGGCCGGCGCCAGACCGAACAAAAGTCCAGTGAGCAGGGAGGTCGCCAGACTGAACGCGAGCACCCGGCCGTCAACGCCGATCTCCTGCAGTCGCGGAAGAACGCCGGGAGCGGACTTGGCCAGAAAATTCGTTCCCACCGCAGCCAGCAGCAATCCGGCCGCGCCGCCGGCGAACGCGAGCACCCCACTCTCGGTCAGCATTTGGCGCACGATTCGAAGGCGGCTCGCGCCTAAAGCGATTCTCATGGCGATCTCCGCCTGGCGCGCGGTGGATCGAGCCAGCATCAGGTTGGCCACATTCGCGCATGCGATCAACAGGACGAAAGCGACCGCACCCATCAGAACATAGAGTCTGGCGCGAACCTGGTAAACCAGCGCGTCCTTCAGCGGCGCAGCCATGATGTTGTGGCCTTGGTTCGATTTGGGATACTCCGCTGCGAGCGCTTGCCCGATCTGCGCGAATTCGGCGCCGGCGCTTTGAATCGTCTGACCCGGCTTCAAGCGGCCAATCACGCTGATGCCCGGATGGAAATTGCGATCTTTCATGACGGGGTCCTTATCCTGGCCGAGCGGAATTGCGATATCGTCCGGAAAATTGAAAAAGTGGATTGGGAATTGAAAGCTGGCCGGCAGCACACCGACCACAGTGTAGGCTGTTCCATTCAGAGTGATGGTTCGGCCGAGAATACCGGGATCGCGGGAAAAGCGCTGGGTCCAAAGAGACTCACTGATCAAGACGACCCGGTTGCCGCCGGGAACATCTTCCTCCGGGCGGAAGGTACGGCCAAGAACGGGAGTGACGCGTAGCACCGAAAAGAGCGACGCAGATGCCAGGCGGCCCCAGAGCCGTTCGGTGTCGCCGGAACCAGTGAGCGTGAACGGACTATAGCGCATGGCTCCGAGACCTTCGCAAGTGCGCGTGAGGCGCCGCCAGTCCAAGTAATTCAGATAGGCCGCCGACAAGAGAGACGCTTCTTTCGATCCCTCGCTGAGTATGATCAGGCGGTCCGGATCCGGATAAGGCAGCGAACGAAGCAGCACGCCGTTGAGCACGCTGAAAATGGCAGTGTTGGCGCCGATGCCGAGAGCGAGAGTGCCGATGACAGCGATGGCGAGAGCCGGGCTTTTGCGCAGAGTCCGCAATGCGAAACGAATGTCCTGCAGCGTGCTCTCGATCCAAAGAGTTCCTCGGGCGTCGCGGCATTCTTCTTTTACTTGCTGCATTCCGCCGAATTCCTGGCGGGCTTTCCGCCGAGCTTCGGCTTCGGACATTCCTTGTTTTATGTATTTGGCGGCGAGTTGATCCACATGGAACTGAAGCTCGCGGTCCAGGCGATCTTCGTTCATCGGGATTCTCCTTCGGCGAAGTTGACGATCAGTCCGATGGCCGTGACCAGGCGCTTCCAATCGGCGGTTTCGGTGTTGAGATGCGATCGGCCTTTGGCGGTTAGCCGATAGTACTTCGCTTCTCGTCCGGTGTCGGATTCTTTCCAATCGGCCGTCAGGAAGCCCTTGTATTCCAGCCGATGGAGCGCCGGGTAGAGCGAGCCTTGCTGGACCTGCAACACGTCGCGCGAGATTTGTTGGATGCGTTGGGCGATGGCGTAACCATGGATCGGACCGAGAGCGATGACTTTGAGAATCAGAAGATCGAGAGTGCCTTGGGGCAGATCGGATTTAGGTGGCATGCAATACCTCGGTCTTCTACATATACAACAGTATATGTAGAAGTACAAGGGGTCAGTTGGCTATTGGCAAGTTAGCTGTTGGCGGTTGGCCGTGGGCTATTGTCTTAAATTTAGCAGCAAGCTCTTGCGTGGCGCGCATGAGGAGGTTGCCGTCCAGGCCGACGGCGACGAAGGTGCAGCCGAGCGATAGGTAGCGGCGAGCCTGGGCTTCATCGGTGGTCAGGATGCCGGCGGCGCGACCGGCAGCACGAATCCGACCGATGGCGTTTTCGATAGCTTGTTGAACATCGGGGTGTCCGGGTTTGCCGAGGTGTCCGAGCGCGGCTGAAAGATCGGATGGCCCGATGAACACGCCGTCGACGCCTTCGACCGCTGCGATGGCATCGAGATTTTCGAGTCCCGCGCGCGTCTCCACCTGGACCAGGAGGCACATCTGATCGTTGGTCTCATGCAAATAATTTGTGACCCGGTTCCATTGCGAAGCGCGCGCCAGTGCGGCGCCGACACCTCGAATGCCCTGCGGCGGATAACGCATCGCCGCGACGAGGAGTTTCGCTTGCTCGGCGCTTTCGACCATGGGCACCAGCAGCGTCTGCGCGCCGATGTCGAGCAGTTGCTTGATTAAGTTGACGTCGCCCGAAACGGGCCGCACGATGGGGTGCGCTGGATACGGAGCCACGGCTTGCAATTGAGCGAGGATGGATCGGACGTCGTTGGGCGCGTGCTCGCCGTCGATCAGCAACCAATCAAATCCCGCGCCGGCGCAGATCTCGGCGCAGATCGGATCCGTAAGGCCCAGCCACAAACCAATCTGTGCGCGCTCTCCGCTCTTTAGCGCCGCCTTGAAGGAGTTTCGCTGGATGTCCATGGCGCGTTACTCGAAGTGGCACGAGATGCAGCCGAAGGGGCCGTAGTCGATGTGGAAGGTGTCACCGCGACGCGCGGGCACGGGCCGGGTAAACGATCCGCCCAGGATGAATTCGCCCGCCGCCAATGTGACGTTGTGACCGGCAAACTTGTTCGCCAGCCACGCCACGCCGTTGGCCGGATGATTGAGCACGGCCGCGGCCACACCCGACTCTTCGATCACCCCATTTCGATAACAGACGGCTGAGACCCAACGTAGATCGGTATCGAGCGGACGAAACGGACGGCCGCCGGCTACGAGCGCAGCGCCAGCGGCATTGTCTGAAATGGTGTCGAAGACTTTGCGTGTGGCTTTGGTTTCTGGGTCCACTTGCTGGATGCGCGCGTCGATGATCTCGACGGCCGGAGTTACGTATTCGGTAGCGCTGAGCACGTCGAAGATGGTGCAGTTGGGGCCTTGGAGCGGCCGGCCCAAGACGAACGCGAGTTCGACTTCCAGGCGCGGAACGATAAAACGGTCCGTCGGAATGCTGGACCCATCCGCGAAGAACATGTCGTCCAGCAGCACGCCGTAATCGGGCTCGTTGATGTTGGAGGAATACTGCATGGCCTTGGAAGTGAGGCCGATCTTGTGGCCTTTCACCACGCGCCCGTCGCCGGTCTTCAGAGCAACCCAAGCCTTCTGCACCGCGTAGGCATCCTCGATGGTGATGGCGGGATGCTGAATGGAGAGCTGGCGGATTTGCGTGCGCGAGCGCTCCGATTCGTCCAGGTGCTTGGCTGCGTCGCGAATACTGGTTTCATCCAACTTGGGTGCTTCATCCGACATGGGTGTGCTCCTCCGCTTCGCCTATTATGGTGTTCTTCAAGCTTCCGATTCCATCGATCGCGGTGATCACTTCGTCGCCGACGTTGACACCGGTGAGACCTTCGGGAGTGCCGGTCAAAATGATGTCGCCGGGCGACAGGGTCATGAATTCGCTGAGGTACGCGATGATGGTGGGGATGTCGAAGATCATGTTGCGCGTAGTGCCCTCTTGCGTGACGCGGCCATTGACCAGCGTTCGCAATTGCAAATTCATCGGATCTGCGATGTCGGCGGCGTCCACTAGCCAGGGACCGATGGGCGTGGCGCGATCGCGGCTCTTCACGCGAAAGTTGGGGCGATAGTAATTTTCCAGGTAATCGCGAATGGTGTAATCGTTCGCGATGGTGTAGCCGGAGACATAATCGTACGCGTTTGTTTTGGACACCCGGCGAGCTCGCTTCCCGATCACGACCGCGAGTTCGCATTCGTAATGCATGTACTTCACTCCGCGCGGGCGCACCGTTTGGCCAAGATGGCCGCATAGGCTTTGCGGGCCTTTCAGGAAAACCAGAGGCTCGGCGGGAGCCTTGAAGTCGAGCTCCTTAGCGTGGTCGGCGTAATTGAGGCCGAGGGCGAAGATGGTTCCGGGCCGGATAGGCGGAAGCCAGACAACATCTTTTTCCGCGAGGAGGCGGCCGTCGGCTAAAAGCACGCAACCGTCCTGCTCGGTGGCGGGATGGATGGCGCCGGCGTAGGCGACACGTGCGGATTTCATTCCTGAACCACCTCATTCTCAATCGGGGCCAGGCCGTCGACCTCGACGCGAACTCGGTCACCGGCGTGTGCCAGGGGAGAATCAGGCGGCTCGCCGATCAAAACAATATCGCCGGGCTGGAGCGTTAGGAATTCGGAAATGTCGGAGATGAGTCGATCGATGGGCCGAACCAAATCCGCGGCACTCGCGCGGCAGCGCAGTTCGCCGTTGAGGAAGGTGCGGATCTCGGACGGGATGCGATCGGTACGGTGGGAGCCGATGACGCAAAAACCGTCGCGGCAACGCTCGCGAATGGCGGGTCGAAAATAGGATTCATGCGGGATGCTAACGTCATTGACCGCGACGTAGGAGAGCGTGCGGCCTATCACGATGCCCAGTGTTCCGGCCATTTTCAACGCGCTGTGGTTTGCCGGCAGGTGAATCGGCGCACCGGTTTTGCTCCAGGTATTGCGGGGCCGAAGATAGAGGACGGGCGCTACAGGCAGTACGCCCGTGAGACGATTGAGTTCGCTACGGAAGTTGAGAGCAACGCCATAAACGGCGTTGACGCATTCGTTCAGATCCCCATCTCCTTGAACACTTCTCGCGCGATGCGGAAGCTATCGACGGCCGCTGGTACGCCGCAGTAGATGGCGGCCTGCAGGAACAACTCCTGGATTTCTTCCTTACTGACGCCGTTGGCGATGGCGCCGCGCACATGCGCGCGAATCTGGTTGGGCCGGTTTAGTCCGGTGAGCATGGAGAGCGTGGCGATGCTGCGGGTCTTGCGATCTAGGCCGGGCCGGCTCCAGATTTCGCCGAAGCAATACTGATTCACCAGCTCTTCGAAGGGACGGTTAAAGTCGTCGGCAGCGGCCCAGGTCTTGTCGGCAAGCTCGGCGCCGAACATGTCCCGGCGGATGGCGAGGCCCTTGTCGAAGGTTGGTTTGTCCAAAGTGTCTCCAGTGGTGGTTGAGGTCGATTCCACATTATAGCGGGGCAGGGATTGGGGATTGGGGGTTGGGGATTAGGGATTGGCAACACGCAAAAGGGAGATTGGATTACGCAAGACCGGTGACCGGCCGACGAGGGCGTCGGCTGCGGACGGGGCGTCCGCCCCACATCATTGTTTGACGAAATCGTCCATCACGGCTTTGCGCAGCAGGTTCGGCGGAAGCAGGCCTTGCGACAGGATGAAGTCGTGGAAGCGCTGGACGTTGAACTTGGGGCCGAGGGCTTTTTCGGCGGCGGTACGAATTTCCATTAATCGGGTGTAGCCGTCAAAATACGACGGCGCCTGGCCGGGCGCGCGGAAGGTGTAGCGTTCCACTTCCTCGGTGGCGAAGGCTGGCGAGCAGACGACATCTTTTTCCAGTACCTGCATGGCTTGCTCGGGCGTGATCTTGCCCTGCTGCAATTCGGGATCGAGGAACGCGCGAGCGGCGCGCAGCAGCCGGTAATCGAGCGAGACCAGTTTGGCGTCGTCGGGCATGTAAGGAAGCATCACCCATTCCGAATAAAGTCCCCAGCCTTCGACGTTGGTGCTGTTGAACGCAAACAGGGCTCGGGCGAGCGACACGCCGCGCTCGATCATGGCATCGAACTGCAACTCGTGGCCCGGCCGGGCTTCGTGGGCGGTAAGGGTCCAGGATGCGGCGGCGAAGGTGAAGTCGTCGTACTTCAGAGCCTCTCCGGTCTTGCCGGTGGTTTCGAGTGGCAGGACAAACTGGCCGCGTTCTCCGTGGTTGTTCATCAAGGGCGGAGGCTCCATGTGGGGCGCGGGTTGCTGCGCGGTCTCGGCGGCGGATGCCAGGCGAATGATGGCGGGCCGATCGGGAAGGGTGACGAGGTGCTCGCGCCGGACAATGTCCTCGATTTCCGCCAATCGCTGGTGATAATGGGGCATGATCTGGTCGCCCGGGATCTGATCCTTTTTCAAGGCCGCTATGACGGCGCGATAGTCCGAAGAAGGCAGATGGCGTTCCTGCGCGATTTTGGCCGCGATGGGCTGCATCTGGTTTTGAAGATCGGTGAAGGCTTGATGGGCCAGGCGCGTGAGTTCCTCGGGCGTATAATCGATACCGAAATTCGCCAGCGCGATCGTGTAAAGCTCGGGCGGAAGGCGGAAATCGCTGCGCGCGGTGGGCAATACTTCCTTGCGGACGAAGTCATCGTAGGATGCGAGCTGCTCCTTCAGCTTGGCGAAGGCATCCTGATATTCGGGCATCTTGTACTTTTCGAGCAGCAGCCCGATGCCGGTGACATAGGCGTTGGTGTTTTCGAGGTCCTTTTCAACCTGAGCCTTGGTGGGGCCGAGAAGGCCGGGGGTGTTCAATTTCTCTCGAAAACGCTCTTCCACCTGTAGCGTGATGGGTTGAAAGCCCGTCGCGAGCCCGGTGTATTTGCGCAAGCGAACGACGGCGGCGGGACGGCGGGCCGCGGTGACCTGGTCGTCCAAAAGGCTTTTGATCCCGAAGAAAATGGTGCCCGCGACGTCGTCGTACGGCAGCAGGTTGCGCTCGTTGGCTTCCGAGGTGCGGATGTTGCGATCGATTTCGGCCATGAGGATTTCCAGATCCTGGCGCACCAGCGAGTCCTTCTCCGCGGCCAAACGTCTTTCGAGCTCCAGGCGGGCAACGGCGAGGTCCTTGCGGAAGCGCTCCGGTTCGCCCGGAGACGCGGTGCTGATCTGTTCGTCCAGGCCGGGCACACCTTGAGCCGCGGCATCTTCGGGCGCATAGCGCGCCAAAAGCGCAATGAGCAACTGAGCGTTCTGATTGCTCTTTTCAACCCAGGCGGGAGGATTCTGGGCCCAGGCTCCGGCGGCGAACACGATTACAGCCACACATAACCAACGCATAATTTTAGAGTATCTGGAAAATATGGTAGAGTGCCGGAGATGCGCAGGACGATTCTGATACGAGCCTGCGCGGTAGCTGCATTGCTGGCCGCCGCGTGGCTGATCTACTCGCAAAACCCAGCCGACGCCGCCGATCGGTATCCAAAAACTCAAAGGCTATTTATACGTTATCGGGGCACCAGGGGCGTGGTCTTTGCAGGAACGTAATCGGTGCCCTGCAAGGATGCCTTCACCGCAATCGCCTGGACCACCACTCCACCCAGCGGTTCGCTGTTCTCGTCGAGCACCGTCCCTGAGATCGAGGCCAGCCGGACAAGCATGATCCGTGCCGGCTGCGAGTCCGGCGTCAGATTTACAGATACGTTCGCTGGCTCGGCTGGAGACCCGGGCCTGCTCCGACTGGCTCTCCATTGCCTCCCGAAAAGCCGGATTCGCGAGCAGGACACCTTGTGCGATGTCTTCCTGGTGGGACACAAACCCCGGCTAGAAACAGACAGCTCATACGCCAGGCACGCGACGTTGTCCACCTCAAAATTTCCGCCCGCGTCGATAAACCGGACGCCCTACGCAGCGCCCAGATAAGTAACTGGCGCGTGCGGAATGCCCGCATTTGTCGCTGAATTGACGATTGTTCCAGCCAGCGTGCAGCGCTGATTCCGCGTCTGGCCCACGGCTACGGCTGTTAGGCTAGCGCCTAATAAGCGCGGTTGTGGCCGCCAGTTTCCGCACAATGAATCGCACTCCAGCTATTTTCCCACTAAATGCGGCAAATCTTTTTCGTTGTCCTGACAGAAATATTCCAGCAGCTCGGTATTCAGAACGATAAATTGATTCAGCTTCACGGTCCAGGGCGCGGTGTAAGCTTTGGGATCGTCCAACGTGATCTCGATCTCCAGCTTCCCGAAATTCACCCGCCGGAAGCGCTCGGTCATCTTGGCGGCGTCAGTCATCGGGCTGCCGCTGCGGTCCAACCACATCCCATCGCGAAAACCGTTGGTCGCCACCACCAACGTGTCGCCTTCCCAATGTCCCGACGAGTACCCATGAAACGAGGGCTGCGGATCGTCCGGCAACGCGCGGCCATCGGTGTAAATTTGTCGAAAAGTCACGTCGCGCTCGGAGAGAATAACTACCAGTCCCGGCATCTGGACGATCTTCCGGTATTGTGGAAAGGTGAAGAGACGGATTAGTCCCGCCGGCTGGCAGTGCGACGCCGGGTCGTCTTTTCCATTTTCCGCCATTCGTTTCTTGACCAAGTTCGCCGCCCACGGCTGATAAGGCAGACCACCTGGAAGACGCGCTCCGATATTAATGAACTCCTTGGAAAGCGGCAAATCGGGGCATCCATAGGGCGGGCACCCTCCAGTGTTCTCGATTTCCCACATGCCCGAAAGATCCGGCTTACCGTCGGCGGTTCGGGGCGTGGGCGCGCCTAGGTTCGGCAGTCCGCCCGGCGTTTTGGGCACACCGGCCGTTGGATGCTTCAGCCATTGGCAGAAAAGGACGGCCGGCATGGCGTATAAGACGGCCGCTATCGCAATTAATTTCCTGGAATTCACGTGTGATCCAAAATAATCTTCAGGCGCCGCTCCGCGCCGTCTTCCACCATTCCCAGAGCTGTTCCGAGTTCGTCTAGAGCCATGCGATGAGTGACCAGCGGCTCCAGGCGAACCACGCCGCGATCCACCAGATCGATCATGACTGGAAAATCCTGCGCCGTCGCGGCACGATTGTTGAACAGCGTCAGCTCCTTGAAATAAAGATCGTAGAACGGCAAATCCCCATGGGTGGCGTTCGTGATTCCGAACAGCACGATCCTACCGCCGGGGCGAGCCATCCGGATGGCGTCCGCGATCTGCGACATCACGCCCGTGCACTCGATCACCACGTCGGCGCCGCGCTTGCCGGTCGCTTCCAGAACCTTCGCCACGGTTCCCGGTCCGGATTCGATCAGTACCTCCGAGCCCAATTGCCGGGCCAGGTCGTTCTTAAACCTGCTGCGGCTGATCCCGATTACCTTTCCAGCCCCGCGCGCCTTGGCGAGTTGTACGTGCAGTTGGCCCGACACTCCCAGTCCCAGCACCGCCACCGATTCGCCCAGCGATACCGACGCGAGCCGTTGTGCGTGTAAGCACGTCGTCGCCACTTGAATCAGCGGTGCGATCCGCATGTCCAGCGAATCGGGCAGGTGAAAGACTTGGGCCGCGGGCACAGCCGCGTATTCGGCGAACCCACCATTGGTCTCGCGTCCGATCAGTCCGCCCGCGGGGCAGAGATTGGTTTGTCCCAGGCGGCAATGAAAACAGGTTCCGCAATAGAGGACCGGGTCGATAATCACGCGATCGCCGCGCCTAATACCGCCAGTGGTTTCGCCGCCTACCACTTCACCCACCATCTCGTGTCCCATGATGAGCGGATATTGCGCGGGAATTGCGCCTTTGTAGATCTTCAAATCAGTTCCGCACAGGCCGCTGTGCGTGATCCGCACCAGAACATGGCCCGCGGGGACATGCGGTTGCGCGACCTCGTCGAGCGTCAAGTCGCTGGGCGCCCGCAGCACCATTGCTTTCATCTCAGCCGATCTTATCGCACGTCGGCCCCATCCAGTTGTTCTTTTCCCGCTGAATGCTCGACGTCCCCTGCAAGCCCAAGCAAAATCGTCCAAACTGACAACAGGAGAAAATACGCAATGAAGCGAAGTACCGATCGTATCCTGACCACCCACGTCGGCAGCCTGCCCCGTCCTCAGGAGGTTGTCGATTTCCTGTTTGCGCAGGATCGCGGCGAAAATTACGACCGCGCGAAATTCGACCAAATCGTCCGAGCCGGAGTGCTGGATGCTCTCCGCAAGCAAGTGGACTCGGGCGTCGATGTGGTCAGCGACGGCGAAATGGGCAAGATCAGCTACGCCACCTATATCCGCCACCGGCTCACCGGTTTTGAAGGCGATTCGGCGCGCCCCACGCCGCAGGATCTCGAAGATTTTCCAGGATACCGCGATCAATTGGTGAAGGCCGGATCGTCGGCGACCTACCATCGGCCAGTCTGTAAAGGTCCCATCAAGGTGAAGGACATGGAGCCGCTCAAGCAAGACATCGACCGCATGAAAGACGGCCTCTCCAAGGTGAACGCCACCGAAGGTTTCATGAATGCCGTGTCGCCGGGAACCATCGCGGTCTTTCAGCCCAACGAATACTATCCGACGCACGCCACTTATATGGAAGCGCTCGCCGACGCCATGCGCGCCGAATACGAGACCATCGTGAATTCCGGCCTTTTGCTTCAAATCGATTGCCCGGATCTGGCCATGGGCCGCCACAGCCGGTTTCGCGACATGAGCGACGACGAGTTTCTCCGCGCCGCCGAGGTCCAGGTGGAGGCGCTCAATCATGCCCTCGCCAATGTTCCCGCCGATCGCGTCCGCATGCACGTCTGCTGGGGGAACTATCAAGGCCCGCATACGCACGATCTGCCGCTCACGAAAATTCTTCCCATCGTGCTTAAAGCCAAGCCGCAGGCCCTGCTGCTGGAGGGCGCCAATCCGCGCCACGAACATGAATGGGAGGTCTGGGCCTACCAGAAGCTGCCCGACGACAAGATCCTGATTCCCGGCATTATCGCTTCCAGTTCCAACTTTGTCGAACATCCGGAACTGGTGTCGCAGCGCATCGTCCGATACGCCCAGCTCGTCGGCCGCGAGCGCGTCATCGGCGGCACCGATTGCGGCTTTGGAACGTTCGCCGGTTTCGGCCCGGTGTTTCCCGCTTTCTGTTGGCTGAAGCTGCGCGCTCTGGCCGATGGCGCCCAACTCGCGTCCCAGAAGTTGTGGGGCAAAGTCAGCTCCGCGGCGTAATCGTCAAGGCCACAATGACCCGTGACGATATTCGACGTAAACCTTCGCGGCGCGGGTTTCTGGCAGCTAGTGCCGGAGCCGCGGCCGTCGTAGCGGGTGCAAATCAGATGTCCGGCCAGACGCCGGCCGACCAAATCCCGGACGAGATCACGATCGCGCTGGTCAATGGCAGAATCCACACCATGGACGCGGCCGAGACCATCGCCAGCACCGCCACCATTCGCAACGGCCGATTCATTACCGTCGGAGGAAAGGCTCCCAAGTCCGGGCCATCGGTTCGCGTCATCGACCTGCGCGGTCATACCGTCGTTCCAGGTCTGATAGAACCCCACATCCACATCGTGAGCCTGGCCAATCGTCCCGGTTATCACACGATTCTGGAAAACACCATTTCGATTCGCGAGGTCCAAGCGGCCCTGACTGCCCGTCGCAAAGACGTTCCCGCCGGCGCCTGGATCACATCGATGGGCGGCTGGCATCCCAATCAATGGGCCGAACACCGTCATCCGACTCTCGCGGAGTTGGACGATGCGGTGCCCGACCATCCCGTGCTCTTGTACGAGCGCTTCACTGGTCCCGCAACAACCAACACATTAGGCAAAAAGTTCTTCGATGCCGCCGACGCCGCGCCGCCCGTGCATCCCGATATCAAGAAGATCAACGTTTCCGCGACCGGCGTGATCGCCCCAGCCGGATTTGCTGGAGGCGGCCCATCGGCTTCGGCTCTGTTCCTGTTGCGCCGCATGCAAACGTTCGACGACAAGAAACGAAGCACACTCGACGCCATGCGGTACTCCGTCAGCGTCGGGCTGACCTCATGTCTGGACCAAGTTCTGTTCCCCACACCCGGTCCGCTTCATCCCAACCAAATCCTGTCGAACCTGGATCAGTACCGCATGTACGATTCCTGGCTCGCGCTGCACAGCGAAGGCCGTACCATCGTGCGCCTCCAAATGAATTTCCTGCAAAATCAAGCTGACCCGCAGCTCCCCGAACTGAAGGAACGGCTCCGCAATCAATTCCAATTCTTCGGCGACGACATGATGCGGACCGGCGCCATCGGCGAGTGGGCAGCGCCACTCAATAGCGGCGCGGTGTGGACCGAGGCGCAGCACCTGGTGGGACAGGCTGGTTGGCGCAACGAAAATGCGGTGCAAAATCTCGCTGGCTTGAAGCAGGTGGTGGAAGCATACGAGGCGGTGAATCGCGAAAACGACATTACGAAACTGCGCTGGGTGGTTCACCATGTTCCCGAGGTCAACGCCGATCTGCTCACGCGCCTCAAAGCGCTCGGCTGTGGCGTGGAAATGGGCGCTTTCCGCTGGGTGACTTCAGCGGATCCGAAGGTCGTCGCCGGGCCTCCGTTCCGAACCATCGTCGATCATGGCATTCAGGTCGGCATGCACGGCGATGGCGTCCACATCGCGCCGTTGAATCCCTGGCTCCACATTTACTACGCCACCACGGGCATCAATTCCTTTGGCGACCAGGTGAATCCCGGCCAGCATCTCACTCGCGCCGAGGCCCTGCGCCTGTTCACGCGCAACAATAGTTGGTTCCTGCGCATGGAAGATAAGATCGGTTCCATCGAACCCGGCAAGCTGGCCGATCTCGCCGTCCTGGATCGCGACTATTTCTCGGTGCCAGATATCGAGATCAAGAAAATTGATTCGGTGCTGACCATCGTCAACGGCCAAGTGGTTCATAACCGGGTGTTCTCTAGCTAAACTGAGCCGCGCGCGTCGGCAAGCGGTCCGCCCGAACGCACTTGCATGCAAGATGGGATAGACTTCTCTTAGGCATGCTCAAAAGGGTTGTGGCGGGAGGACTGTGGCTTCTGGCCGCTAGCGCCGCATTCGCCGATCCTTCCTATCGCGCTGTCCTCGATAAATACTGCGTCACCTGTCACAACCAGCGCCTCAAGACCGCCGGCCTTACGCTCGACACCATGGATCTCGGCCAGGTTCCCTCGCAGGCCGAGGTTTGGGAAAAAGTCATCCTCAAATTGCGAGCCGGTACCATGCCGCCCGCGGGATTGCCGCGACCGGACGCAGCCTCTTACAGCGATCTGACTAAGTGGCTTGAAACGCAAATCGATCATGCGTCCCAGCCTTATGCCGGCCGCCCGATTTTGCACCGTCTCAACCGCTCCGAATATGCCAACGCGATTCGCGATTTACTCGCGCTCGATATCGACGCCGCTTCTCTGCTGCCGCCCGACGACTCCGCGTTCGGATTCGACAACGTCTCCGACGCTCTCGGCGTATCGCCCTCGCTGCAGGAACATTATCTCGACGCCGCGCTGAAAATCGGCGCGCTCGCTGTCGGCGATCCCAACATTCCACCTGGCAGCGAAACCTGGCGCATCCGGCAGGATCTCTCACAGGACCGCCGCGTCAGTGGGCTGCCGCTCGGCACCGTCGGCGGAACGCTGGTCCACTATAATTTCCCGCTCGACGGCGAGTACACCTTCCAAGCGAAACTCTATCGAACGAATTTGAACATTATGCGCGGCTTGGAATCGCCGCACCAGGCGGAACTCGCCCTGGACGGCCGGCGCATTCATCTTGCCTCCATCGGCGGCGCGGACGATCTGGCGGCGCTGTTCGAGAAGCCAACCGACACCGGCGATGCGGTGGAAGCGCGCTTGCGCATTCGTGTCCCGGTCAAGGCCGGTCCCCACACCGTGTCTGTCGCTTTTCTCGAAGATCCCGACGCCGTCGAGCCTGCCCGCTTGCAACCTTATATCCGCAGCTCGGTCGATAATTTCGATTGGTCCGGCTCGCCGCACCTGCAATCGTTGACCATCAGCGGCCCGTTTCATCCGGCGGGTGTAACGGACACCCCCAGCCGTCGCCGTATCTTCACCTGCCACACGGATAACGATGCGTGCGCCCGCCAAATCTTGTCGACACTCGCGCGCCGCGCTTATCGCGCGCCGCTGAGCGGTTCGGACTTAGATACTCTTCTGACGTTTTATCAATCCGGCAAACGTGACGGCGGCTTCGAAGGCGGTATCGAGCTGGCTCTCGAACGCATCCTGGCGAGCCCCAAATTCCTGTTCCGCATCGAACGCGATCCGGTCGACTCCGTTGCCGGCAAAAGCTATCGCATCGGCGATCTCGAACTCGCTTCGCGTCTTTCGTTCTTCTTGTGGAGCAGTATTCCCGACGACGAACTGTTCCAACTCGCCGAGCAAGGCAAGCTGAAGGACCCCGCCATTTTGGATCGCCAGGTGCGCCGCATGTTGGCCGACCCCAAGGCGGAAGCGCTGGTCACTAATTTCGCCGGCCAGTGGCTGCAGCTTCGCAATCTGCGCAACGTCCAGCCCAATACGGACCTTTTCCCCGATTTCGACGATAATCTTCGTCAATCGTTCCGCCGCGAGACGGAACTGTTGTTTGAAAGCGTGGTGCAGGAAGACCGCGGCATTCTCGATCTGCTGACCGCCGATTACACCTTCGTCAACGAACGCCTCGCCCGCCACTACGGCATCCCGGATATATACGGCGCTCGTTTCCGCCGCGTCGCCATCATAGACGACGCACGCCGAGGCTTGTTAGGGCAGGGAAGCATTCTCGCACTGACCTCGCATGCCGAGCGAACCTCGCCGGTGGTGCGCGGCAAGTGGATTCTCGAAAATATTTTGGGCACGCCGGTTCCTCCGCCTCCGCCGGATGTCCCCCCGCTTAAGGGAAATCAAGAAGGTCAGAAGCCCAAGACCATGCGCGAGCAAATGGCCGAGCATCGCGCCAATCCCGTGTGCGCAAGCTGTCACAAAGCGATGGATTCGATCGGTTTCGCCATGGAGAATTTCGACGCTGTCGGCGCTTGGCGGGCTCAGGACGCGGGCAACCCCATCGACGCTTCCGGCCAGCTTGCCGATGGCACGAAAATCGACGGCGTGGTCTCGCTGCGCAACGCGCTGATCAGCCGTCCGGAGCTGTTCGCGGGCACGGTAACTGAAAAGCTGCTGATCTACGGTCTCGGCCGCGGGCTCGATTATCGCGACATGCCGACCGTTCGCGCGATTCTGCGCGATGCATCGCGAGACAACTATCGATTATCAACGCTCATCCTCGGTGTGGTCCATAGCACGCCCTTTCAAATGAGAACGGCGTCTCACGACGGCGATGCCGCGCCCATTCAGTCAGCGCAAAATCGGGAGAGGAATTAGCTGATGTTCCTGACGAAAAAATCATTGTCGCGGCGCACCATCTTGCGCGGTGCGGGCACTGCCGTTGCGCTCCCGCTGCTCGACGCCATGCTCCCCGCGTTCGTCCCGATGGCCAAGGCCGCTTCCAAGCCCCGCATGCGATTCGGCGCGGTCTATTTTCCGAACGGCGCCATCATGCAGGAGCTCACACCCAAGACCGTCGGCGCCGGCTTTGAGTTCACGCCTATTCTGAAGCCGCTCTCCCCGTTCGCCGACCAGTTGATCGTCGTCACCAACCTCACGCGCTCGCATCCTGGCAGCCAGTTCGGTGACCACGCCGTCAGCGCCGCTGGCTTTTTGACCGGCGTTTGGCCCAAACGCACTGAAGCCGAAGACGTACTCGCGAACACCACCATCGATCAAGTTGTGGCGCAACAGATCGGGCAGGATACGCCGCTGCCTTCGCTCGAAGTCGCCACCGAGGATTTCACCGGTTATGTCGGCGGATGCTCGCCCGGATTTAGTTGCTCATATTTGAACACCATCTCCTGGAGCACGCCCACCACGCCGCTGCCCATGGAGATCAATCCTCGCGCGGTATTCGAGCGCTTGTTCGGAGCCGCGGGCACGGCCGCCCAGCGCCAGGCGCGCATCGTCGCCGAAAAGAGTATCCTCGATTCCGTGGCGCAAGAGGCTGGCCTCCTTGGGCACGGCTTGGGCGCGCGCGATCGCGCCCGTATGACCGATTATCTGGATAACCTTCGCGAAATCGAGCGGCGCATCCAGAAACAGGAAGCGCGCGGCACGGCTCAAGTAGACACGCCCGACGCTCCCATCGGTGTTCCCGACTCGTTCGACGAGCATGTGGCTTTGTTATTTGACTTGCTCCATGTCGCCTATCAGTCCGACACCACGCGCGTCTTCACCTTCATGATGTCGCGCGAGCTGAGCCAGCGTACCTACCCGCAAATCGGCGTCACGGAGCAGCACCATTCCGTGTCCCACCATATGAATAAGCCGGAAAAGATGGCGCAGTGCGTAAAAATAAATAGTTATTACGCGGGAATGTACGCCAAATTCTTGGACAAATTGCGCTCCACCCCGGATGGCGACGGCTCCTTGCTCGATCATTCGCTCATCATCTATGGCGCCGGTATGGCCGATTCGAATGTCCATGCGACGGACCCGCTGCCGATCATCGCCATAGGCGGAGGCGTGGGCGCGGGACATCGCCACATCCAGCTGCCAACGCGAACGCCGGTCGGAAACTTCTGGCTGAACGTTGCCGAAAAGTTTGGCAAACCGATGGACCACTTCGGGGACAGCACGGGAAAAACCGATGTTCTGGTTTAGAACATTAGCCCTTCCAATTGTAGCTGCGGCGTTTCTGACTGCGGCCGACGTCAACGCTCCCGACGCCGATGGAACCACGCCGCTCGCCTGGGCCGTCTACAACGACGATCTTCCAGCCGCGCAGCGCTTGCTTCACGCGGGTGCCGATCCCAAGCTCGCCAATCGCTATGGCATCACGCCGCTGTCACTCGCCGCTACGAATCGAAACGCGCCAATGGCGGAAGCGCTGCTGAAGGCCGGTGCCGACCCCAACGCCAAGCTTCCCAGCGGCACCACGATTCTGATGACCGCCGCGCGCACCGGAAATCCCGACATCGTGCGGCTGCTCATCGAACACGGCGCCGACGTGAATGCGAAGGGCGACCAGTATGGGGAAACCGCGCTCGTGTGGGCCGTCTCGGAAAATCATCCCGAAGCCGCGCAAGTCCTGATCTCGCACGGCGCCGACGTCAACGCCCGAAGCAACGAGCTCAAACGTGAAAAAGACCGCTTCGGCCTGGAGGGCGTGCTCACCATTCTTCCGCACGGCAGTTGGACTCCGCTCATGTATGCCGGGCGGCAAGGCTCGCTCGAAGCGGCTCGGACGCTTGTCGATGCGGGCGCAAATTTGAATCTCACCGATCCTGACCGAACCACCGCGTTGATGTTCGCCATAATCAACGGCCATTACGACACGGCCGCGATGCTCACCGAAAAAGGCGCTGACCCGAACCTCGCCGACCCCGCCGGCATGGCGGCGCTCTATGCCGCCGTCGACATGAACACTCTCGGTGAAGTTTACGGCCACCCCGGCCGGCCATCCACGGACAAGCTCACCGCACTCGACCTGATGAAGGTCCTCCTCGCCCACGGCGCAAATCCGAACGCGACACTAAAAACAACCACCCTGCAGCGCGCCCACACTCCCGGTGAGTTTTCGTTGAACGAAGGCTCCACGCCCCTGATGCGCGCGGCCAAGAATGGCGACTCCGCTACAATTCGTCTTTTGCTCGATCACGGCGCCGATCCCAACATACGGGCGAAGAACGGCACCACGGCTCTCATGTTCGCGGCAGGCCTTGGATTTGGCACGGGTACTTTTGCGAACGACTATGCAACCCCGGCCGAACTTCTGGAGTCCGTGCAGGTTCTGGTGGCTGCCGGTGCCGAGGTGAACGCGGTCAGCGACGCCGGCGAGACGCCGCTGCATTATAGCGCGCAAGCTTCCGACGATATCGTGAGATTCCTCGTCGAAAAAGGTGCCAAGCTAGATGCCAAGGACAAGCAGGGTCGCACGCCGGTCGAAATGGCTCTGGGCATTGGTTTGCACGGCCACGCCGGCGGCCCTCCCACGGTACGCGAGGGCACCGCCAATCTGCTCCGCCAGCTAATCGCCATCAACGAAGCGAAAATTGCATCCAAGTCCGAGCCAGCGAGATAAAATGGGCCGGATCATGAGAACCAAGTTTTGTTTGGCCACTCTCGCATTTTTCTTGGCGAGCGCATCCTTATTCGCCGCCGGCCGCACCTTCGATGGCCACCCCGATTTGTCCGGCATTTGGCAAACCATGAGCACCGCGAATTGGGACCTTGAGGACCATCCCGCCGCTCCCGGCCCCTTTTTCCAACTCGGCGCAGTCGGCGCGGTCCCCTCCGGCCAAGGCGTGGTGGAAGGTGGCGAGATTCCGTACAAGCCTGAAGCCCTGAAGCAGAAACAGGAAAATTTCAAGAACCGCTGGAAGGACGACCCCGAAATAAAGTGCTACATGGCTGGCATTCCGCGCGCCAATTACATGCCCTATCCATTTCAGATCGTGCAAACGCCCAAGTCGATCTTAATGGCCTACGAATACGCCAGCGCCAATCGCGTCATCAATATGGAAAAGGCTCCGATCGAAGCGTCCGTCGACACCTGGATGGGCACCGCCAACGGCCATTGGGACGGTGACACACTGGTGATCGACAACACCGGTTTCAACGACATGAGCTGGTTCGATCGCGCCGGCGACTATCATAGCGATCAGTTGCACGTGGTGGAACGCTTCACGTTAATCGACGCCGACCACATGAACTACGAAGCCACCATCGAAGACAGCCAAATCTTCACACGGGCCTGGAAGATTAATTTGCCTTTGTACCGGCATATCGAGAAAAACGCGCAATTAACCGAGTTTAAATGCGTCGAGTTCGCCGAAGAGCTGCTGTACGGCGACGTTCGCAAGAAGACCAAATAGGAGTTTCCCATGAAGGCTCATCTGCTTCTGACATCCGGTCTCGCTTTTGGCGTGTTGGCTTTTGGCCAAAGCTCGGACGCTCCGAAAACTCCCTGGGGTGACCCCGATCTGCAGGGCGTCTACAGTACCGACGACCTGAACGGCGTCCCTATGCAGCGGCCTGCCGAGTTCGGTACGCGCCGGTTCTTGACCGAGCAGGAGTTCGTTGATCGCGCCAAAGTAGTGAACTCCGAGAAAACCACGATCGATACTGGTATCCGCCCCACCACCGGATTCTGGGCTCTTGTTAAGAACGGCGGTGTGGACGCGGCCGCGGCTCCCGCACAGTGGATCGAGTACGCCAGGCACGCCTCCCGCTTGACTTCGCTGGTGGTCGATCCCCCGAACGGCCAAATCCCTCCGCTCACTCGAGAAGGCCAGAAGCGTCGCGCCGCACAGCCGAATTACTACAACATGCGCCCGGCTTCCTGGGAAGACCTGAGTTCCTACGACCGCTGCATCACGCGCGGTGTCACCGGGTCCTTTTTCCCGTCTATTTATGGAAATGGCTCGCAGATTTTGCAAATGCCGGGAATGGTCGCAATTCGGTACGAAATGATCCACGAAACTCGCCTCATTCCCCTCGACGGCCGCCCGCACGCGGGTCCCGGCCTGCGCTCCTACATGGGCGATCCGCGCGGACACTTTGAAGGCAACACGCTGGTTGTCGAAACCACCAACTTCATCGGAGGTAAAGTGGATGTCGGTGGCGTGCCTTATAGCGAGGATCTCAAACTAACCGAGCGCTTCACGCGCGTCGATGCCGACACCATCGACTATAAAGTGACCGTCGACGATCCGAAAACGTTCACCGCTCCCTGGACGGTCGAATTCCCAATCCGCCATGAGCCTGGCTACCAGATCTTCGAATATGCATGCCACGAAGGCAACCACGCCATGCACAATCGCCTGAGCGCCGCCCGAGCCCTCGAAAGACAAGACGCCAAACAAGAGGCCGAAAAAGCCCAGGCCGGGAGCGCGAAGTGAAGCGGCTCATCCCCGCGATCCTGCTTTCCACCGTCGCCTTCGCGCAGATCGGTCCGGCTCCGGACACCGGCGTGCCCACCGTCGGCATCCTGAACTACATCCACGCCGTCAACCGACTGGAGCCAACGCTCGCGTTTTATCACGAAGTATTCGGCCTGGACGGCGAGCCGCGCCCCTTTCCCAATCCCGGGGTCCCCGCGCTGACCAATTCGCCCGGCGTGTCTCTTCGATTGGCTACACTGCGCTTGCCGAACGCGGGCTTCGGATTTGAGCTGACTGAATTCTCCGGCGTCGATCGCCATCCCGGCGTGCCGAAACATACCGACCCCGGCGCGGCCCTGATCGCCCTGCGTGTGAAAGACATGACACCCGTGCTGGCCGCCATCAAGAAACGGAACGACCCGATTATCACCACCTCCGGCGGCCCGGTAACCATCGAAACTCCCAATGGCAAGATTCGTTCCATGCTGGTCCGCGATCCCGACGGCTATGTGATCGAAGTAGCGGAGTCCAAGCCCGCCCAGGGCGTCAGCGTCGAAGGCAATGTTTTCGGCGCTTCCATGGGTCTCACAGTTGCCGACATGGAGTCGACCAAGAAGTTCTGGCACGACCTGCTCGGCTTCGACCTCAAGGGCAACATGGAATTTGCGAGCAACCCGACCATTTTGGATATGACCGGCGCTGGCCCTCATGCCGGCAATCGCGAACTGGTCGCCACTGTTCCTGGCACCAAAGCGCTCATCGCGTTTTATGAATATCAGGGCGTCGATCGCAATGCGTTCCATTTGCGCGTACCCGATCCCGGCGCGCCCGCCGTCGCTTTACGTGTCACCGACATCGACGGGCTACTCGCGCGCATGAAAGCAGCCGGCGTCCAGGTTACCTCCAAGAACGGCGAATTGGTTCAGTTCTCGCCCACCATTCGCAACATCTTCGTCGTCGATCCCAACGGGCTCAATATCGAGCTCTTCGAATCCAAGTAACGCTCACACCTTGCCGCGTGCGTGTTTCGGGACAAACGCCAGGAACCGCCGCGGATTGTCCACCAGAATCTGGTGCAGCGTCTCTTCTTTCATTCCCGCTTCACGCAGTTTCAGGGCGAACACAGTCACCACCTGCGCGTAACCCGGCCCGCCGTTGTGCTTCAACCGCGCCGCGATCGAAAAATCGGAAGCGAACAGCAGATTATTCGTGTGGCCCGCCTCCACCAGCGCCATTACTAGCGGCACTTGCGCCGCGTCGCCGCCTCCACCCTGCCGGTCGAATCCCACGAATGCACCGCGCTTGCAAATCTCTTTGTGGACCTCCACCTTGGGATCTAACAATCCACCCAGGTGCCCGATCGCGATTCGATCCGGCTTCACGCCCACCGATTCCAGCGTGTCCAACTGCTCGACCGCGCCTTTGCCGAACGCGGTATGGGTGAAGATCCCGAGGTTCGTCGCCTGCTGCGCCTTTCCCACCGCGCGAAACACTTTGCGTTCGTCGGGCGTCATCGCCTCGTTCCAAGTCCCGATCTCGCCGAACGCGCCCACCGGCGTCTCGCGCGCCTGCCGGATCAGCTCCTTCGCGATCTCGTCTTCGCTCATCGCGATCAACTCCGGTGTATAAAACGGCTGCCCGTAATAACCCGTGCTCGCCACAATCGGCATGCCCGACCGCTGGGAAAGCTGCTCGAGAAACTGCAGGTTTCGCCCCATGTCGGCGTGGCCGCCGTCCACCAGACACGCCACACCATCCTTCTTCGCCGCGGCCAGTTCATCGGTCATCAAGTCCAGGTCTTCCATAAAGTATTTCTCGCCCGGCTTCGGTCCGCCCGGGCCGCGTGCCGGACCACCGCGCGCTCCTGGAAACGGCGTCGTAGCGAGCTTCGCCGCGAATTGCGTGCTGAACGACAGATGCTCGTGAAACAACGTCGCGCCACCGGCCAGCTCTTCCGGCGCTACGTCTTTCAGAATGGTTCGAATGACCGCCTTCCGTTGGAAAGCGACCTCGCCTATTAAGGCCGTGGGCAGCAGCGCCGCGCCTCCGGCGGCAATCGCATGGACAACATCACGTCTTGTGATTTCAGAGTGCGCGGTTTTCACTAACGGATCATACTACTGTGCTACCGTGAGCACCATCCCGGCGGGCGACGACACCCCGCCGATAGCCGCCACCACCGGCCAGTCGCCGTTGCCCAAAGACGCGGGCACTTGAATCGCCACCTGATACAATCCCGCGAACCCCGGTGCTAGCGCCGCTCCATACACGGTCGCCGAAACATTGTCGACAGTTACGGTCGGCAGCGTATCGGTCGAGAACGGTATCGCGCTGCTCGGCGTCTGTTCGCCCTGCCCCGGCATCGGATTCGTCGGGCCGAACCCTGTGCCCCACAAGATGATCACGTCCCCCGGCTTGGCCGGCGCCGTCGTCAATCCCGCAAACGTCCCGTTCTTCACCGCATAACTGAAATCCTGACGTGTCGCCACCACCTGGCTATCCGGCCACGGGAAAAACGCCGGCCCGAACGTATTTACCGTCGCGTTCACCGCCGGACTACTGCCCGCCGAATTGGCGACCACTACCGGCTGCGTGCCCGCCGGCACTTCCGGAACAATGAAATTGATTTGCCCGGCGCTGATGTAATAGACGTAAGCGTTCTGTCCGCCCACCGTTACACTCACGTCATCCACGGTCGTCGGCAGCTTTCCGTCAACCACGGTCCACTCGTCCGTCTTCGACGATAGATTGCTGCCCTGAATGGTGGCCCACGATCCGGGCACGATGCCCGGTTGAAAACTCGCCCCGTTCGACACTCCCGATATGCTCGGTGCCACCGGGCCGCCGGCGATCTTCAGCACGTAGGCGTCTTCCTGGCCTCCGCCGAAGTTCGGCTGAAACCCGGTCGCCATGGAAGTGTCGTTGACGCTCACCTCTCCCGTCACATAGACGGCTCCCGACGAGTCCACCGCGATTCCGCCCTGCGACCCGCTGCCAATCCAAAACGCCGACGAGAACAGCAACGACTTTCCATCGGCGCTGAATTGGCTGCCGAAAGTCGCGTTCAGGTTTGTAGTCATCAACGGATTCACCACCGGGAAACCAGTCGGCGGCATCGAACCCGTGACCCACGCTTCGCCCGCCGAATTCACCGCTATCCCCGAGCCGATCGATCCTCTTCCCAGGTACGTCGACCACACCAGCGCCGACCCCGTTGCATTGATCTTGCTGACAAACGCGCCCGGACCGCCGCTCGGCTCGAGCGCATTGACGGTGGGAAAGTCCGTGGAATTCGTCGATCCGGTGACGTACGCATTCCCCGACGAATCCACCGCAAGCGCATACAAGTGGTCGATCACGCTGCCGCCCAGGTATGTCGAATAAACAATAGCGCTTCCGCCCGGGTTGATCTTCATCACGAACCCGGTGTCGCTGCTATTCTTGCTCGCCGCCTGCAATGCATTCACCACCGGAAGATCCGGCGCGCTGGTGGTCCCCGCGACATACGCGCTCCCGCTCGAATCCACAGCGACGCCATAGCCGATATCTTGACCCTTGTACCCGCCCAGGTAGGTCGAATAAAGAAGCGTGGAGCCGTCCGCGCTCATCTTCGTCAAAAAGGCGCTCGGAAAAGTGTCCGCGGATGTTTTGCCCTCAATCGCGTTCACGAGAGGAAAGTTGTCGGAATTCGTATTGCCCGTGATGTAGGCATTGCCCGCCGTGTCCACGGCGATGCCATAACCAACGTCGGACTGGTCCCCGCCCAAGTAAGTCGAGAAAAGCAATGCGCTGCCCGCCGGATTCAGCTTCGTCACAAACGAGTTGCCGAAAACCCCCAGGTTCTTGC
Source organism: Bryobacteraceae bacterium (assembly GCA_052148835.1). Classification (GTDB taxonomy): domain Bacteria; phylum Acidobacteriota; class Terriglobia; order Bryobacterales; family Bryobacteraceae; genus Palsa-89. Next base: position 25,558 of record JBKQHJ010000008.1, on the reverse strand, counting down.
TTTGGAACGCATTCGATAGCGGAAAGTCGGTCGATTCGGTGGTGCCGGTAATATAAGCGTCGCCCGACGCATCCACCGCGATGGCATTCGCCGAGTCAGCGCCGGTGCCGCCTATATAAGTCGAGTAGATCAGCGTAGAGCCGTCCGCGCTGACCTTCGCAACGAACGCGTCATCGGAAGTCTCGCTCTCATCCGTGCTGGGAGGATTCGTGCTCTGGAACGCGTGCGACAGCGGAAAATCGGTCGACTCGGTAAGCCCAGTCACGTACGCGTTGCCGGCTGAATCCACTGCGATCCCCGTCCCCCAGTCGTTCCCAGACCCTCCCAGGTACGACGAATACGCCAGCACCGGATCGATTACCAGTTGCTTCCCGCGATCGTAGGGACCAACTTCAAACGCCGCTTCGCGCCCCCGGATCACATAGCGTCCCGCGATCTCCCGCGCCTGATACACCACGGGCTTCTTCTCGCGAATCTCGCCGCTCGCGGTTTCGAGCACCAGATCGCCGTTAGCGTCCACGCGCATCTTCTCGACGCCGTCGAATTGCAACCGAATCTTCGATGCATCCGCGCCCGGCTTCACGATCCAGTCATATTCGAGCTGGCCATCGGCGCCGTAATACACCAGATCGATTCCCCGATACACTTCGGCGAATCGCACGCGCCCGTACTGTGCCACACCCGTTCGCCATTTCGCCGGATCGTTGCCAATAAAGTAGTTGCTCTTCCCCGCACGCAACTCCGCGCCTTCGGCCTTGGACGCCGGGTTCGCCCCCGCCAGCTTCATCCGGAACACATCGTGTCCGGTGCGCAGCACCGCCTCGGTGGAAGTAAGGAACAGCGTTTGGGCGTGCCCGCGCGACAAGAACTGCACTCGCGCGTCCGTCTGGCCCTGATTGGCCTCAAAACTCAACTGGAGCTTGCCGTAGCCGCTCGCCCAGGCCGAAGCGGATGCCGCACATAGGAAAACAACAACTGTGGTTAGTCGCACCTAGTCTCTTTCTATTGCTGAACTGTTAACACCATGCCGCTGGGCGAGGAAACTCCCCCGATAGTCGCCACCACCGGCCAGTCGCCGTCGCCAAGCGTAGTGGGTACTTGAATCGCTACCTGATACAATCCTGCGAGCCCCGGCGCTAGCGCCGCTCCGTCCACAGTCGCGGCAACATTGTCGATTTCCACGATCGGCTTGGTGGCGGTGTTATACCCCCCCGGGCTGCTCGGCGTCGCGATCCCGGCCGGCGCCGCCGGAATGGTGGATCCGAATCCCGTGCCCCACAGGATGATCGTGTCGCCCGGCTTCGCCGGAGTGGTCGTGGTTCCGGGGAACGTCCCGTTCTTCACCGCCCAGCTGAAATCCTGCCGCGTCGTCACCACGTGATTGTTGGGCCATCCGAAGAATGCCGGACCAAACGAATTCACCTGCACGGTAACCGCGGCGCTGGTTCCCGAGGGGGTCTTCACCGTCACCGGCTGCTGCCCCGATATGTCCGGAGGAACGATAAAATTGATCTGCGTTGGGCTCACGTAATACACGTAAGCCGGCCCGAAACCCACGGTCACGCTCACCCCGTCCACCACCGTCGGCAATTTCCCATCGACGATGAAATTGTCCCAGGTGTCGGTCACGGGCGATAGATTGCTGCCCCGAATGGTCGCCCACGATCCCGGCACGATCCCCGGTTGAAAACTCGCGCCATTCGCCACGCCGTTCGCGGAAATGCTCGGAGCGCTCCCGCCCCCACCCTCGGTCCCAATGTTTCCCTTCGGCGTCGCGATTCCAAAGACCTCGCGGATCCGGTAGTGACCGTTATCGGCGATATACAAATTGCCCTTGTTATCGATCTCCAGGTCGCCGTTACTTAAGAGCTGTGCTTTCGTGGCCGGTCCGGTGTCACCCAAGGTGAAGTGGTGATCCCACCCGCCACCGTATTGATGATCCCAGCCGTATTCACTTCCCTCACGCGGTCGGTGTCGCTGATAAACAGGTTCCCCGCGCCGTCCACCGCGACGAACGATGGATCCATCCCGGTGCTGGTGGCGGGAACTCCTTCGCTGATTGCTGATCGGACTGCCATTTCCGGCCACCGTAGTGATGATCCCCTTCGTGTCGATCTTGCGAATGTAAACCGCATTGTCCGCGAAATAGACATTGCCGGCGCTGTCCGCCGACAAACCTCCCGGCAGGAAAAGCTCGGCATCCACCGCCGGACCGCCGTCCCCCGAGGAGCCTTGTTTTCCGTTGCCGCCGATCGTCGTGATGATTCCGTGCGCGTCGATCTTGCGAATGTGATTGCTGAAAGCATCGGGAAAGTAGATGTTGCCCACGCCGTCCAGCGACAGGTTCCCACAACCGAGCTGCGCGTTGATCGCGGGGCCACCGTCTCCCGAGAATCCAAACCCGTCGGCCGTTCCGCCGATCAAATGCAGAATCCCGCCGGTATCGATCTTCCAAATCACGCTCGCGCCGCACACGTATATATTCCCGGCGCTGTCGGTCGCCAGGCCGACGCCCGGGAGTTCCGCAACGTTTGCGACGGGCGTGCCATCCGCCAAGGGGGCGGTGCCGCCGCCTCCGATGGTATTGATGATTCCAGCCGAGTTCACCTTGCGGAGGTGATAGGTTTGCTGATCGAGAACATACAGGTTGCCCTGGTAGTCGGGCGCGATCGAAAGACCCCCGAGGCCGACTTCGGCGTTCGTCGCCAGGCCTCCATCGCCGCTGTAACCTGGCGTTCCGTCACCCGCCACCGTCGTGATGGTCCCAGCGCTTTGCGCACGGAGTGCATCCGAACCCAGACCGAATGCCAGCGTAGAAAATACACCTACAGTTGCAATGAGGCGTTTCATAATCCCCCGTACTGTGCTCAGAAAACAACGGGCGCGCAGCCTACGTCCTACTGGGACGTTCGTGCACGCCCGATGAATTGCAATCCTAACTTATGCGGTCGGCCGTCTACTGAACGTCCGAAACCTTGCCATCCTTGAACGTAACTTTCATGTCTTTGAACACGTAAATCTTCTTCGCGCCCAAATCCACGATGTTTTTCGGTTGACCCAGGGAGGCTGTCACTTGGTCCACCGTTTGACCCAGCGCGATCTCTACCGGCGCCGCCGCTGGAGCCGGAGCCGCGGGTGCGCCTGCGTCCGCCGGACCCGAACCAGCTTGAGCGAGAACTTCCTGCTCGGCTTTATCGGCATCGGTTTGCTGCGCCTGAATCTGCTGCTGCGCCGTATCGTCGGGCGGAGGAGCATCCATGGCGAACTGCGCCTTCACCGGCATCCCGCTGGCCGATGGCGGAAGCGCGGGCAATCCACCCTTGCCCTGCTTGTCCTTCAGGTCCTGCATGCCCGTATCGATCGCTTCGCGCATGTGATTCTGCATGTCCTGCAGATCTTCGATATTCACCGTGACGGCCGCGCCTTTCTTGCACTCCACGCCGCCCTTGGTCGTCATTACCACGAGCGTCGCCGCCGTGGCATCGTCTGGAAGAGGCGTCGGAGTCAGTTGCAATACGTCGCCGTCGCTAACCGCGCATTCGGCGCCGTTGGCGTCCACCACATCGATCGCCGCGCCGGCTACAAATACATGCGACTGGTTGTCGCTCAGGAGACGCTGCACGCCGCTCACCGCCGGATTGGGTCCCGCAGCCTGTTGCTGTGGCGCGGCCTCCGCATTCTCCACCGCGATCTGACGCTGCACTTCCTGCGCGATCAAATTCTTCACGTCCGGCGTCAGAGGCGCGGCATCTGCCGCGAGCGCCGCCTGAGCCTGCGCGTTGGCCGCCGCATTCGCTGCATAGGCCGCCGCAAGAGTGTTCGATATCATGTAGTCCGTCAACCACAACGACGCGCTGGCGTAGACCGGGAACGGGGTGAACCAGGCCGCGCCGTACACTCCATACCACGGAGCGCCCGCCCAGCCCCATGCGGCCGGCGCATAAGCGATCGGCGCAACCCACGGATTGTACGCCCATCCGTAAAACGCGGGCGGATAATAGAACGCCGGGCTGTACATTTCTACATAAACGCCGTGATAGGGATAACGCGCGTAGAACCGGTCGTAATGACGGCCGTGATCCCAGTAGGTGCGATGTCCGAATTCATGGCCATGCCACCCGTACGGATGCTGCACGTAGCCCCGGCCGCGCTCGGCGACGATGCGCGAATGATCCGCGCGCTCCACGCGCACGCTGCGCCCGCCGTGCAGATCGTGATGAATGTCCATGTTGCGGCCGGCCACATGCACGTCGCCTGGTTTTCCGCCGGGACGCATGCGAACCTGGTCGCCTTTTGGAGTGCTACGCATCGTGCTGCCTTTGGGCGGCGCGCCGCTGGCCGTATGGGGCATGCTGCGAGTAGCAGGCGAGGCAGTGGGACGAGCTCCTGCTGTGGCGGCTGGTCGAGCCCCCGCTGCTGCCGGCGCTCCCGCTTTAGCGCCTGCCGCCCCGGTGGTCGTCGTGGGCCGGGTGCCAGTGGTGGTCGCACCACGAGCGCCGGTCGTTGTCGCGCCGCCCGATCGGCCAGAGGTCGTGATGCCGCCGCCGGTCGTAGTTTTTCCGCCCGTGGTCGTCGGCCCGTGACTGGCCGCGCCGCCCGCAGCCGGACCTCTTGCGGCGCCCCCTCCCGCTGGTTTCGCGGCCGGAGCCGGCTTGGCTGGCGCAGCTTTGGCAGGCGCTGCCGTCTTTTTGTTGTTGTCCGCCTGCACCGTGCCCGCTGCCAACAACAGTACTGCCAATGTGCCACCCACATAACCAAGCGCGTTATAAGTTCGATGCGCAGTCATAGTAATCTCTCCGTTCCTGAATTAGCTGTCTTACATTGACACGCGGCTGGCCCTATTGAACGTCGCTGACCTTGCCATCCGTGAATATCACTTTCAGATCCTTGTAATAATAAGTTTGTTTCTTGGCGAGCTTTACGATTTTCTGCGGCTGTCCCAGTTCAGCGATAACTTGATCCGTCGTTTGTCCTAACGAGATCGTCGTCGGAGGCGCCGCAGGCTGATCGGCCGGTGGCGGCGGTGGCGGAATGTCCGGAAGCGCGGCTTGTGCTGGAGCCGCGGGAGCCGCTGGTGCCGGAGCCGCGGCCGGCGCAGCCGCCTGCTGTTCAGCCGGAGCTTGCTTTTGATCCTTGGCGTCCTCTTGCGGCTGCACGGTGAAAACTTCCGCGATCAGCTTGTCCACTTGATCGTCCGCCGCACCCTTCGGATACGGAAACTTCAGCGACCCCTTGTAGCGCACGTCATTCACCGCATCCGTGAACAGCTCGAAAATCACCACCGGCTGTTTATCTTCCATCTTCACGTCGATCTTGGTCACCCACATCTTCTCGCCCTTCACGTAGGTCCGGGGCGCAGCGCCGGATTGCGAATCCGCGGTACCCGCCGTGCTCGCCGCCGCTCCTCCCACGCCGGGGATGAAGCTGCCGAACCGCCCGATCTTGCCCAGCGTCTTCTTGGCCTGGGCAAACGAATTGGCCTGGATCTTCCCGTCCTTATACACGTTGGTGTAAAGGGCGGAGCCCGCGGTCGGTCCCAGCACCAGATCGCTTTTCTGCAGGACCAAAATCGCACCCGCGGTCACGATGTCGGTGTCGTCCGCGGTCGGCTGCGTAAGTGCAAATTCGGACACCAGTTTCTTTTGTAGTGCTGCCAGATCTTGGCCGTAGGCCGAGACAACGGCAACGGCTAAAATAACAAAAAGAGTACTAGACGTTTTGGACTTTGGCATAAGACCATCCATCCCTCCTATGGAAGCTTCGTCCCTGAAAGTCGTTCAAAGTGCGGAAGCTTAGTATATACTGAGCCATCCTGGCGTTCAAGGCAACTCTCGGTTACCACCATTTCTCTATCTCCGGCTCACTTAGATATGCGCGAAAAAGTGCAAACCTGCTCAAAAAAATTCAAGTCCGCCGCCGGATCCCGTTATGCTCTCTTGTATACTGTCGGCAATGACCGGCCCTTCTCCCAAAACGGAGAAATCCGATTTGACGCTGTTGCTCACCCAAATGCAAGGTGGGGATCCACAGGCCGGTGAAAAAGCTATTGCCTTAGTCTACAGTGAGTTGCACCGAATCGCCTCCCGCGAGTTGCGGGGCGAGAGGCCCGGCCACCTGCTGCAGACCACAGCTTTAATCCACGAAGCGTACACTCGATTGATCGGCTCCCAGGGGCTTGAAATCCAGAATCGGCTCCATTTTTTCGCCATTGCCAGCCGGCAGATGCGCCGCGTTTTGGTGGACTACGCCAGAATCAACAACGCACAAAAGCGCGGTGGAGGGGCAGCTCAGGTCGCGCTCGACCAAGTTCACGCCGGAATCGATCCCCGTGCCATCGACCTGGTCGCTCTGGACCAAGCCCTCCAAGATTTGGAGCGCGTCGATCCCCGCGCCGCTCAAGTCGTCGAACTGCGGTTTTTCGGCGGCTACACGGACCAGGAGATCGGCGAAGCGCTCGGCGTATCGGTCCCTACCGTCCGCCGCGATTGGGAGTTCGCGCGTTCCTGGCTTTTCGACCGCATGCACGGCAACTGAGCCGCGCGCCAGCAAGCGGCCCCTTGCCGGCTCCCTCACGGCCGCGGTTCTGTAGGCAGCAATTCTGAACCGCGCGCGCCAGCAAGCGGCCCCGCCCAATAAATCCTAAAGTTGCCACCCCCGGCGCTTATAATATTAGGAACGCTCGAGGACCTGCGGCTCCGGGCGTGGCAAAGCCATTGGCATGGCACCGGATTTCAATCAGCGAGTGCGTCAGATTTTCGACCAGGCGTTGGACCGGCCGGAAACCCTGCGGCTGAGTTTCGTCAAGTCCGCGTGCGGGGCCGACGTCTCTTTGTATGACGCCGTCGATCGGCTGCTTCGGGCGCGTGCCGCCTCCCAATCTTTCCTGGATGCCACGGTGGACCATACCGGCCAGATCGGACGCTACCTCATCCGCGGCGAGCTGGGCCGTGGCGCCATGGGAATCGTTTACGATGCCGTCGATCCCATGATCGGCCGGCGCGTCGCCGTGAAAGTGATCAGCCTCAAAGCCGGCATGGATCCCGCCGAAGCCGAATTCATGAAAGAGCGGCTGTTCCGCGAAGCGCGTTCGGCTGGCCGCCTGATTCACCCCGGAATCGTCCTCATCTTCGATGTCGGCCTGCACGACGACTCGGCGTTCATCACCATGGAACTCGTGGATGGACCGTCACTCCATCAACTGCTCGCCGAAGGGCCATTGGATTTCAAAACCGCGCTCGGAATTCTCCAGCAAACCGCCGCGGCCCTGGACTTCGCGCATCAAAACGGCGTCGTTCATCGCGATATCAAACCCGCCAATATCATGCTGCAGAACAAGGTCACGGTCAAAGTGGCCGACTTCGGCATCGCCAAGCTCATGTCGCAGAACGCCACCCTCACCGGCGCGCTCATGGGAACTCCCAGCTACATGTCACCCGAGCAGATTGAAGCGCAGCCCGTGGACGGCCGCTGCGATCAGTTTTCGCTCGCCGTGCTGGCTTACGAATTATTGACCGGCGCCCGTCCGTTTCAGGCCGATTCGATGGCCACCGTGGCGCACCTGATTGTCTACGGTCCCCGGCCTTCCGCGCGTGCCGCCAATCCTTCGGTTCCCTCCGGTGTCGACCAGGTATTGGAACGCGCATTGAGCCGTTTCCCCGCCGATCGTTTTCCAAACTGCACGGAATTTATCGCGGCCCTCGAAAAAGCGCTCTTGCATAGCGCGCTGCCCCCGGCCCCAGTCCCCCAAAAACGCCCGCGCCTGATTTATCTCGGCGCCCTCGCGGCCTTGCTGGTTGTGGCCTTAGCGCTGGCGGCGGTTCGCTACAAGAATCCCTGGAGAGCTCGGCCTGTTGCGGCGCCACCTGCTCCAGCAGTCGTGCACGCCGCCGCACCCGCGAAACCCACACCTGTCGCCGCGACGCAAACTTCGCCTCCGCCGGAACCGCCGCCTCCCGCCAGCCCCCAGCCGGAAAAAACCGCACTGGTCGTCCCCCGGCCCGCTGAGGCAAAGCCCGACCCCAACGCGAAAGCCCCAGCCGCCTTCCGCGCCCAGGAGTTTTACAACGCCGCGATGACCAAGCGCCACGAAGGGAAGCCCGACGAAGCCGCCGCGCTTCTTCGCCAAGCCGCCGACCTGGGGAGTGCCAGCGCGATGAAAGAGCTGGGTGAAATCTACACGAACGGAGAAGGCGTTCCAAAGGACGATCTGACAGCGATGCAATGGTTCTTGCATGCGGAGGCAGCCGGAAACTCCGACGCCATGCTCTCCCTGGCAGGGATGTACCTGCTTGGCAATGACGCCGTTCCCCAAAGCGACGAAGACGCCGCGAAATGGTTTCAGAAAGCCGCCGATTTGAAAAATCCAGCCGGCGTGTACGACCTCGCCAAAATGTATGAAGAGGGTCAGGGCGTTACGCGCGATATGGAAAAGGCCAGGCAACTGTATCGCCAAGCGGCCGCTCTCGGAAACGTCCTAGCTCAGCGCCGCCTGGCCGAGATGGAGCCGGCAAAGTAGAATCGTACAAAGGCAAACCAAAACCGCAGCTTGCCAATCCCCAAACCCCAACCCGTTATCCTGGTTCCATGAAGCAGCTAGCGCTGGAAGCGCTCGATTCGGCCCAACGTACCGGCGTCACCTACGCCGACGTCCGCATCATCGAAAGTCGCGACCGCGAGCTCGGCACCAAGAACGGCAAGCCCGCCCAGGTCTCGGCCGACGAATCGGTCGGACTCGGAATCCGCGTGCTCGCCGATGGCTGCTGGGGGTTCGCCGCCACCGACGATCTCACGCGCGCCGGCATTGAATCCGCGGCCGCGCTTGCCATCGATATCGCCCGCTCCAGCGCATTCGCCAAGAAACACGACGTCACGCTCGCGCCCGAATCCAAACACGAAGCCACCTGGATCTCGCCCTGCCAGATCGATCCCTTCTCGGTCAGCGTCGAAGAGCAGCTTTCACTTCTCACCGCTGTCGACGAAGAGCTGCGCCGGGCGTCCGGCGTCACGCTGGCGCAAGCTTCGATGATTTTTCACCGCAGCCGCCAGGTGTTCGTCTCCTCCATCGGCAGCGTCATCGATCAGACCCGTACCACCAGCGGCGCCGGTTTCGAAGCCTACAGCTTCAAGGGCGATCAGATCCAGAAGCGGTCCTATCCGAATTCCTTCGGCGGCCAGCACCAGCTCAAGGGCTATGAGCTCATCCACGAAATCGACCTGCTGGCGCATGCCCCGCGCGTGGCCGAAGAGACCGTGGCGCTGCACTCGGCCGATCAATGCCCTGAAGGCCGCTTCGACCTGATCCTCGACGGCAGCCAGCTCGGACTTCAAGTCCATGAATCCATCGGCCATCCCATCGAGCTCGATCGCGTGTTGGGTTCAGAGGCCAACTACGCGGGCATGAGCTTTCTCACGCTCGACAAGCTGAATCATTTGCGCTACGGTTCCGATCTGGTCAACGCCGTCTGCGACGCCCGCATCGAACATGGCCCCGGCATGGGCACCTTCGCGTTCGACGATGAAGGCGTTCCCGCGCAATCGGCCGACATTATTCGCAACGGGCAGTTTGTTGGTTACATGACCTCGAGGGAAACCGCCGCCGCCATCGGAGCCCAGCGCTCCAATGGAACCATGCGAGCCACCAATTGGGCCCGTCTGCCGCTCATCCGAATGACCAATGTCAGCCTCTTGCCCGGCGAGCAGACGCTTGACGAAGTCTTCGCCGGAGTCAGCCATGCCATTTACATGGAGACTAATCGCAGTTGGTCCATCGACGACAAGCGTTACAACTTCCAGTTCGGTTGCGAGATCGCCTGGGAGATCAAGAACGGCAAGCGGGTTCGCATGCTCAAGAACCCCACGTACAGCGGCATCACCACCGAATTCTGGAATTCCTGCGCGGCGGTCGCGAATCGCGATCACTGGGTGCTGTGGGGCGTTCCAAATTGCGGCAAGGGACAGCCTGAGCAAGTGATCGGCACCGGCCATGGCGCCAGTCCCGCGCGCTTCCACAACATCAAGGTGGGAGCCGCGTATGCCGCCTGATGTCGGCGCTGCGATATTGCCAAAAGCCCAGTGCCAAGAGCTTTTCGGCTGTCTGCAAGATGCGGCCAGAGCGCTCGGAATCTCCGATGTTGAGGCGCTCTTCGGTGCGCATTGCGCGGCGCTGACGCGATTCGCCAACAACACCATTCATCAGAACGTGGCTGAACAGGGCCGCTGGATTTCGGTTCGCGTCGCGCTCGATCAAAGAACTGCTCGCGCCACCACCAACCGCTTCGATCCTGATTCCATTCGAGCCGTGGTTGCCCAAGCGTTAACGCTCGCTCGATCCGCGGCGCCCAATCCGGACCTGTTGCCGTTGCATGAACCCTCGGTCATTTCCGAGACCCAGCGCTTCGACGCCGCTACCGCCGCCGCAACGCCCGAACATCGTGGACGCGCCGTCGCCGAAGCCATCCGCATCGTCGAAAACTCTGGGCAGACGGCCGCTGGAATTTACTCCACCGGCCAGAGTGTGGAGGGGATCTTCAACTCGCGCGGCGTGGCCGCATGGCACGCCGAAACCATGGCGCAGTTTTCGATCACCGCGATGGCCGGCGATAGCTCCGGCTGGGCCAAAGCCTCCGCTGTATCGCAGAAATCCATCGATCCACTTGCGCTGGCCCGCTCGGCCGCTGAAAAAGCGCGTCTGTCGCGCGACCCGCATGAAATCGCGCCCGGCCGCTACACCGTGATTCTGGAGCCCGCCGCCGTCCTCGATTTGGTGGGACAAATGTTCGGCGATTTCAGCGCCACCGCCGTCGCCGATAGCCGCAGTTTCCTCACCGATCGCGTGGGCAAGAAACTGTTCGGCGATAATATCCAAATCACCGACGATGTCGCGCATCCCCTCCAAGCCGGTGTGCCTTTCGATGGCGAAGGGGTGCCGCGCCGAAAGTTAACTCTGGTGGAAGCGGGCGTCCCACGCGAGCTCGCCTATTCGCGATCGAGCGCCCAGCGCGCGGGCGTCGAACCTACCGGCCATGGCTTTCCACTGCCCAACGAAGTGGGCGAAGCGCCGCTCAACATCGTGATCGCGGGCGGCTCGACATCCATCGACGAGATGATCGCGTCCACCGATCGCGGCGTTCTTGTCACGCGGCTCTGGTACATCCGAGAAGTAGATCCCTACGAAAAAATCATGACCGGCATGACGCGCGACGGTACTTTTCTAATCGAAAACGGACGCATCAGCAGGGGTTTGCGGAATTTCCGTTTTAATCAAGGCCTCATCGAATTGCTGAACAACGTCGAAGCGCTTTCGCCCTCCGTTCGCGCCTCCGGTGAAGAAACGTTCGACATGGTGGTGCCGGCCATGAAGGTCCGCGCCTTCAATTTCACGGAAGTGACGAGATTTTGAGAAAATAGAAGCGAAGGTTCCATTGCACAGCCACGGCCATCAACACGGGCACCACCACGGAACCGCCGGTGTTTTAAAGTGGTCGTTCTTCGCCACGCTTTTGTTTGTCGTGGTGGAGGCCATCGCGGGCTTCCACTCTGGAAGCTTGGCGCTGGTTTCCGACGCCGGCCACAATTTCACCGATGCTCTCGCGCTGGTGCTGGCCGCTATCGGCGTGTACATGCAGTCCAAGCCGGCCGATAGCGTAAAGACCTTCGGCTACCATCGCGCCGGAGTACTGACGGCTTTCGTAAATGCCCTCACTTTGGTCGTCATTTCCGCCTTCATTTTCTATGAAGCCTGGCAGCGCTTCATGCATCCGCGGCACATCGAAGAGTGGACTATGTTGTGGGTCGCGGTGGCCGCGCTGGTGCTCAACGGCGGCATCATGTGGGGGCTATATCGCGACAAAGATCGCGATCTGAATATTCGAGCCGCGTTCGTCCACATGCTCGGCGATGCCGTCAGTTCGGTTGGAATTATAGCGGGCGCGATCGCGATTCACTTCACCGGCCTGGCCGTCATCGACCCGGTTCTATCCGTCCTGATCGGCATTCTGATCGTCTGGACCGCCTGGGACATTATTCAAGAATCGCTAAACGTGCTGCTGGAAGGCCTGCCGCGCGGCATGGAGCTGAACCAAGTCACGAAAGCGATTTGCTGCATCGACGGCGTCATCGACGTTCACGATTTGCATATCTGGAGCTTGGGTTCGAGCGCGCACGCTTTGAGTTGCCACGTGCTCATCGAAGATATGCCGCCTTCGGCGAGTAACGCGATCCTGCAGCGCATCAACGACGTTTTGGGCCAGCACGAAATCCACCACACTACTATTCAGTTCGAGCATACCAAGTGCGATGCGCCTTGCACTATCGTGGTCGCACAGCACGAGCACGAGCATCATCGCTAATCGCGATCCAGTCCTCGGCGCGAGCACGCAAGGAATCTCCGGTAAACAAGTCGCCGATAATTGCGACCGAATTGGCGCCGGCCTCGAAAACTTTGGGCGCTAGTTCGCGGGTAATTCCTCCGATCGCCACCAGCGGTTTTCGCGTAAGCGCGCGTAGCGTTCGCAACCGATCCAGGCCAACAACCGGATCGGGATTCAACTTCGATCCAGTGGCGAAAATCGGGCCGATCGCGAGATAATCCGCCGGCTCGGCGTCGGCTGCTCGCAATTGTTGCTCATTGTGTGTCGAGAATCCGATGATGTTTTCAGCGGGCAAGATTTTTCGCGCGTCCGACGGCGTCAAATCGTCCTGGCCGAGGTGCAGCGCGGCGTCGAGCAGCTTTGCGACGTCCGCTCGATCGTTCACTACAAACAGAACTTCCGCGCGCCGGCACATTTCCGCGATGCTGCTGGCTTCTTCGAAGGCCGTTCGCGAGAAGAACCCCTTGTGGCGCAACTGCAGAATGCGTACGCCGGCTTCAATCAGCGCTTCGGCGGCGGCTACCGTGCCGATTCGGCGCTGCTCGATCAGCGTGGTGTCCAGGATAGGATAGAACGGAGGAAAAATCATCGGATGGGATGGAGGCGCGGGTGAGAATCGAACTCACGAATAAAGGTTTTGCAGACCTCTGCCTTACCACTTGGCTACCGCGCCGGAGTCGTTGCGGGCTTGGCTAGAACCAGGGAGCTTCTCTTCGCACCATACCGCGCGGCGCTCGCCGAAGTCAATTCCGGCGCCGGGCGACGGGCTTCGCTGTCAGACCCGGGAATCACCGGCAGCAGCAGGTGCGACGGATATTGCCGCGAATGATAGATGGTCTGCTGCGCCTTCTTCAGCGCGGTCTCGTCGGCGAACGCGCGGCCGGTATTCGGATTGCGATCGAATCGCGGGAAATTGCTGCTCGAAATCTCGACACGGATGGCATGGCCCGCCAGAAACACATTGCTCGTCACTCCGGCATCGATCGTGATCGGATAGACTTTGCCGGGTTCGGCGAGTTCGGTTTTTTCCAAACCGTCGCGATAGCGCAGGCGCAAGATGCCGTCCGTCAAGTTGCGCGCTTCGCCGTTCGGGAATACGTCCACCAGCTTGGCTGTGAAGTCGGTGTCGGGAGCGGACGTGGATGCGTACAGCACCACGCGAATCGGCCCGGTCACTTCCAGATCCTGCTTCAGGGGAGCGCTGGTGTACACCAGAACGTCTTTGCGTTTTTCAACCGGCCGCTGATCGATCGGCCCCCAGGGGAAAATTTTCGGATCGCAGCAGACCGCGCCGCCGCGCGTAGGAACGGGATTGCGCGGATCGTAGATAAACGAATCGGCGGAAATACCCGCTGTCTTCGCGCGCTCCGGCTTCCATTGTAAGATGCCGCCGCCCGAGAAGCTATTCGCCGCGCGTTCGCAGGCCAGATAGAGCGCGGTGTTGCGAGCCCGCGCCAATGGCCAATCCGGCTCGTCGCGCCAGCGATTCACGCCCATCACAAAGATATGCACCGGAGCTTCGTCCACTTCGGCCCGCACCGCATGCCAGGCCTCTGGAGAGAAACGCCGCGCGTCTTCAGGAGCGCCCTTCAACCAATGATCGAACCATTCGATCTGATAGCTGCGTATGGGCGACGACGAGTCGTCTCCATAGCTCACGCCCGGAAACGGCGTCGACATGTTGTGCGCCCACGGACCGATCATGATGCGGTGCTTGTCGTCCACCCGTCCATACAGCTTATGCAAGGCGCTGAAAGCTTCCAGATCGCTTTCGGCGAAATTGTCGTACCAGCCGCCGACGGAAAACACGGGAACGCGCACGCGGTCGATGTTCTGGCGAACGCTCAAGTCCTTCCAAAATCCGTCGTAGGAGGGATGATTCAAAATTGTTTGATAAAAGCTCAGCGTGCGGCGCGTGGCGGAGCGATCCACGGTCCGCAGCGGAAGGTGATAGATGTAATCGCTAAATTTCGGTTTGGCGGTGCCGGGCGGCGTGAGATTCTGCGACATCCACAACAAGCGATGGCCCAGCTTCATCGCTCCGCCCGTCGAATAATAGCGGTCGAGATATTCGTCCGAGCCCGAAACTACGGGGAAAATCGCCTTCAGATGTGGATTATTCAGCAGTGCCACTTGCCATTGCGCGATGCCCAGGTAAGAACCGCCGATCATTCCCACTTTGCCGTCCGACCAGGGCTGCGCCGCGATCCAATTCAAGGTGTCGTAGCCGTCCGGGCCTTCCTGATTGAGTACGTCAAAGACTCCGCCCGACCCGTAGCGCCCCCGCACGTCTTGCATCACCACTGCATAGCCGTGATTGATGAAGGACTGGTAGCCGGCCGGAAGATCCGGACCTTTGCCGTAAGGGGTCCGAATTAAAACCGTAGGGAATTTACCGGCTCCGGCAGGATGGAAAACATTGGTGTCTAACGGAACGTTGTCGCGCATGGCGACGCGCACGTGGAGTAGTTTGGCGTAGGGCGCAGGCGAGGTGGCGCGCGCCAACCCCAGGCACAGCAGAAAAATTGCGGTGATTCTGCTCACAATACACTTCCCGCCACACCGAAGACCGCTTGCTTACGCGTGCGGCTCAGTTAAATTACGGCTCCAGTTAAATTACGGCTCCAATTAAACAACGGCTGATTTACTCTTATGGTAGCAGCCCTGTAAGGCTTGCCAATAGAGCTTGGCCACGCGGGTGGGCGCGTGGTGCACACGGATATGCTCTTTGGCGCGTTGGCCGATGGCGTGGGCGTCGCTCGGACTTCGTGCTAGCCACACCAGGTATTCGGCCAACATTTCCTCTTCGGCCTGACCCGGATCGATGCGTATACATGCGGCTTCGGGAAAGCGCGAGGTCTCCTCGCCCATGCTGACCAGGACCGGCTTACCCAGTCCCATGAGTCGAATCGCGGTGCCGGAAGTTTCTCCCGCCATCGGGTAACGCAGGTTAATGCAGGCGTCCACCGCCGAGGCGCACCGCCAGAACTCGGGCTCGTCCATATAGCCGATTCGCAAGATGCCCGGCTCGTCGCGCAGCATTGGCTCGACCGCCCGTGCCAGATCGGAGGAGACGAAATCGCCGGCCACCAGCAGCATCATATCGGCCGCTCGGCGCGCCCTCTGAAACGCCCGCAACAGCGCGAGCAGGCGCTTGGACTCGCGCAGATGGCCGAAGACGCCGACCAGGAAGGTGTGTGCCGGCACGCCCAGCCCCGCGCGCCATCGGATGACTTCGGATTGGGATGGAAGATCGGCGGGCAGGGCGAACAGATGCGGGATTTCATGAACCGTGGTTCCCTTGGCGTGCTCTTGCACCAGGGCCGCCGCACGCGGGTTATGCACGATCACCGCCTGCGAGCGCTCCACCACGCGTTTGATCATGGGATAACGAAAATATTCCGGATCGGCCGCCGACCGCGAGCGGCGCCGCCACAGCTCGCGCGCCAACTCCTGGCTCCAGTGGCCGTAGTTATAAACGAACTCGGCGACGTACTCCTGTTCGTTCTTGACGCCCAAGAAGAAATGATGCAGCACGGCGTCGTGCAGCACCGCCACGCCAGGCCGTCTGAGAGCGTGGCTGTAAATTTCACGATGCAGATGGTTATTGCCGAGATGATACAGCCGAACATCGAAATCGGCGGCCTCGTGCCCGTTCACGTTCACCGCGCCGAGCGAGACCTCTGGATGACCCTCCAGCGCGCGCAACAGTTCGGCGGAATAATCGGCGACGCCGGAGCGCGCCGGCGGCAGAGGCGAAAAGAATCCGACGGTCACTATTTCTTGCGCGGCTCTATGCGTTCTTCCGGCGGGGACCGAATAATGCAGTTCCCACGCGTACGATGGTCGCGCCCTCCTCGATGGCCACTTCAAGGTCGTGCGACATTCCCATGGACAGATGTTGGAGCCCGTTCTGGCCGGCCAACTCGCGCAAGCGCGCGAAATATGGCCGCGACTGTTCCGCGTCGTCCGACCATGGCGGCATCGTCATCAACCCCAACAACCGCAAATGCGGGCACCCTCGAATCGCCTCGACTAACGCCGGCACCTCCCCAGGTGCGGCGCCAGCTTTAGCTGCCTCGGTCGACAATTTTACTTCAATTAGGACGTCAAGGGAAGGCTGGGGGCCAGCCTGCCGCGCGTCCGCGTCCAGACGCCGGGCGATTTTCGGCGAGTCCACCGTTTGGATCACCTCGAAGATTTCGGCGGCGATCTTGGTTTTATTCGACTGCAGATGGCCTATGAAATGGTAGCGGGCGCCTGGGCAATCAGCGAGTTCAGCCCGTTTAGCCTCGAACTCCTGCACGTAGTTTTCGCCGAAGTCGCGCAGGCCGAGCGCGTAAGCCTCGCGAATGACGGCAGCCGGGAATTTCTTGGTGACGGCGACCAGCAGAATGTCCGAACGCTCGCGGCCGGCGCGCGCCGCCGCGGTGGCGATACGGGATTCCACGTGGTCTAATTTTTCTTTGAGCAAAGGTCGATATTAGGTTAGCGCACGATCCGCGTGACAGACATCGTTCCGGCGGAACTCCTCCAGACCATCGAGCGTTTTCTCGACAGTAGCCAGGAACCCGTGCTGTATGAGCCCGGCGAAGAGTATCTCGCCATTACTCCGGAGAACTTCGCGCTGGAAGCGCGCTGCGGGTGCGCGCAACTGCAGGCCTGGGATCAGCGCCGCAACCTGGTGCGCCGAGTCATAGGGATCGAACGCCAGTCGCGCGGAAAACTGGTGTTGAAGGTCGCCCGTTTCGGGAAGTGCGAAGGCACGCTGGAGTTAATCGACCGGCGGCGAGCGGTGCGCGACAACGTCCCTCTGCGCAGCGCGAGGCTTGAATTCCGCGAACGGTTCCGCCGATTTCTGCGCCGCCAGTTTCCTTCTTACAAACTCGCCGAACTGACCACCGAAGCCGATCTGGAGCATACTCTTTCGCCAGCGTACCCGCGCGCTCTGGTGCGGCAAGGCGCATCGGCATGGGCGGCCATTGGAGCGGCCGCGGACGCTTGTCATCCCGACGGCGTTCTCACGTTCGGGCTGATCTGGCTCGATTACCTGCGCCAGCGCGAGCCCACGCTCGTGATACAGGGGCTGGTTCTCTATATTCCGGCTGGCCGCGCCAAGAATACCTGCCTGCGATTGTTGTTCCTCGATCCCGCTGCCGCGCAATATTGCGCCTTTGTGTATGACGAGGAAGGCTTGGAGGAACGCGTCGATCTGAGCGATTTCGGAAATCTCGATACACACCTGGAGCCGTGCCGCCTTGCGCAGAAGTATCCGGCAGCGGAAATGCCTGGAGTTGAAACTGTCGAGCGCCCAGGCGGAGAGTTCAGCCACCGCGTCCATGGTTTGGATATCGGGGGTTTAGATATCGGGCGGGCATACGGTTCCGAGTTACGGGAACTTTCCCGGCTCCGATCCGCCGACGCAACCGACCGGCGACATCCTCTATATCGCCGAAACCCCGAAGCCTGGCTCGAATCGCAGGTACGCCGCCATATTCGGGAGATCGACGCCGCCCTGTTATCCGCGCCGGTGTATGGTCAAGTCCCCGCATTCGCCGCCACCGATCGCGGCGTATTGGATTTGCTGGCTGTCGATCATCGCGGTAGGCTGGCGGTGATCGAATTGAAAGCTTCCGAAGACGTTCACCTGCCGCTGCAGGCGCTCGACTACTGGATGCGGGTCCAATGGCACGTCGAACGAGACGAGTTTCGGGCCAGGGGCTATTTTCCGAGCCAGGAACTGCTGCGCGAACCGCCGCGTCTGCTCCTGGTATCGCCCGCGCTCGACTTTCATCCCTCCAACGAGCGCGTCCTGCGTTACTTTTCCTCGCGCATTCCAGTCGAACGTGTGGGAGTAGGATTAGAATGGCGGAAGGAACTGAAAGTGATGTACCGCTGTTCCGCCCAGCCGTAGCGACATGTCGATTCAACTTTTTCAGCACGTGAAGGACGCGATCCGCAATCTGGATCCGGAAGATATTCGCAAGCACACCGAAAGGCCGGTGCGCCTGTTGCTTTATGCCCCAGGCGAAGAGCAATACCGCGATATGGAGCATTTCTTTATTCCTCGCGATGTTTCCGCGGCCAAGCGCGCGCAGGTGCGCCGCCGGGTCTATCGCGCCGCGGAGTGCGCTGTTCCGGCTACGCCAGGTGATCTGGAAATCTACTTCGATCCGTCGCGTGATTTAGAGGGCGCCTCCGACGCGTTCGGGTTCGATCCAGCTCAGCCCAATGCTGTCATTCATCAAATCCTCCATCGCCGCCCGGATCTGGCCGTTCCGCTGGCTTTGCACGTGCTGCCGTTCCGCGAGGAAGTCTCACGGCGCATGGTCAAGAAAGTCGCCAAGGAAAACGCGCTGTTCGCGCTGGCCACGGCGCTGCCGGACATCGTTCCTTTTATCTCCCTGCCGTGGGCGATCGGCGAATTTGCTTCCGACACCGCGTTCCTGACGGCAAACCAGATCCGCATGGCGTTTCTGTTGGCGGCTGCCAATGATCGCGACGTCGGCTATCACGAACAGCGTGGTGAGATCGCATCCATTGTTTTAGGCGCATTCGGATGGCGCGCGCTGGCTCGCGAGCTGGTCGGGAAAATTCCCTGGGGCGGGGGATTGGTTCCAAAAGCCGCCATCGCTTATGCCGGCACTCGTGTGGTGGGGCTGTCGCTCGAACGCTACTATCGACTGGGCAAAGGCTACACGCGCGTCGAGCGTCGCGAAGCTTATCAAGAAGCTTTGGAGCGCGGCAAGCAGATCGTTGGTGGGCTGGTGGAGGGTTTCGAGCAGCGACGCAGGTCTCTGCGCGAGACTCG
The DNA here is from genome assembly GCA_052148835.1 of Bryobacteraceae bacterium. Lineage (GTDB taxonomy): Bacteria > Acidobacteriota > Terriglobia > Bryobacterales > Bryobacteraceae > Palsa-89. The sequence continues at coordinate 6,379 of JBKQHJ010000008.1, read as the reverse complement.
GCGCGGCTCTCAACGGGGCTCTTAACGATGCACTTAACAGCGGCACTTAACAGCGGCACTTAATAGCAACCCAGGCCGCGCTTAAGCACGTCCAAGATTTCAAAGGCGGGGCGTGTTTGCGCCTTCCAAGCGATAGTAGTCTATATTGGTGCGGGGAGGATCTATGTTGCTACGTTTGTCCATGATTGGTGCGGTGCTGGCGTGCCTTTGTTCCGCCGACACCCTCACGCTTCGCAGCGGAAGGGTAATCACCGGCCAATACCTGGGTGGTGACGCCCGCCACATCCGCATGGCGGTCGGCGACCACGTGGATACGTTCAATGTGGAAGATGTCGGAGATATCGAGTTCAGTGGCGATTCCCGTTCAGCCGTTCCTTCGCCGCCGCCACCACCGCCAGCCCAGGCACCACCGCCACTAACGGCTCAGACCCAATCCAATCCAAATCAGGGCACGGGCTTTGCACAGCAGCCTCCTCCTCCCGCTACGCCTGTAGCCGGCATCCAGATTCCGGCCGGGACCCCGATTACCGTCCGCATGATCGATGCGGTGGATTCTAAAGTGGCCCGTCTGGGGCAAACGTTTCGAGCCAGCGTGGATGAGCCGGTGCTCATCAACGGTCAAACCGTGATTCCGCGCGGCGCCGATGCACTCGCGAAGTTGGTGGAAGACCAGCAGTCGGGCAAGTTCGAAGGCAAAACCATCCTGACTCTGGCATTGACCGATATCACCATTAACGGCCAGATGATCGATACCACTACCGGCAATGTCTCACAGGCCAGCGGCGCGCGGGGCGCCAGGACGGCAAAGGTGGTGGGTGGCGCAACCGCACTCGGCGCCATCATTGGCGCGCTGGCTGGGGGCGGAAGAGGCGCGGCTATCGGAGCAGCCTCGGGAGCAGCCGTCGGCGGCGGCGCTGAAATCTTGACCAAAGGCCAGCAGGTTAAAATACCATCGGAGACCCGTCTAAGCTTTACTCTTCAGCAGCCTATTCAGTTCTAACCGCTCAGCAGGTTCATCGCCTACCGAGCCGCGACCGTGAGGGAGCCGGTACTGTTTTAGGCTGCATCCCTGCCGTACCGGGCGAGTCTAAGCCTGTAGGGGGGAGTTGTGTTAAGAAATTGTAACTGGTACATTAGACAAACAGGTCTTGATAGTGCTAGCGGTACTACTTTGGCATTTCAGAGGAGAGTTTTGAAGCCATTTCATACGGCTGTTCTCGTTGCAATCATCAGTTCCTCCAGCGTTTTTTCGGAACCCAAGGCATCTCCTATCCCCGAGGACCAGATGGTGAGCCGTTACCTGGAGGCTACCCAAGCGCAACAGAGCGCGCTGCGCGGCGGCACCGAAGAAGTCGATATCGATGCGGCGGTCCCTAAGTTCCAGAAACACGGAAAGTTGCACGCACTGCGAAGCATTTCTAAGCTGGGCAAAATCACCTACAAAGCGCTGGGATTCAGTGGCGACAACGTGGTGAAAACCGAGGTGATCGCGAATTATTTGAAGGCCGAAGTGGAATCCGCCGCTAAAGCGTCGTCCGATATCGCTCTCACACCCGAGAACTACAAGTTCAAATATAAGGGCACCGAGGATTGGAACGGCCGCCAGGTCTATGTTCTGCACGTCAATCCGCGGGAAAAGAAGGTCGGCCTGTTTAAAGGCGAATTGTGGCTGGACGCCGAGACCTATATGCCGGTACGGGAAGCGGGTTCCTTCGTGAAGTCGCCGTCGTTCATGTTGAAGAAGATGCAGTTCGTGCGCGACTACGAGCTCCAGAATGGAGTTTCTCTCCCGCAACGCACCGAGAGCCAAGTGGAGACGCGGTTTTTCGGAAAAGTGGAGTTAAGCATCAACTACCTGACGTTCTCCAAGGACACCGAGCAAGGCGTCGCCGAGGATGCCGAGGCCGTGGCGGATGCCGGATCCGGGGATCAGTAATCGTTGATTACCCGCAATAGTCCACGTTCAACCTGATAAACTGGCATCTTAAAGGGCAATAATCTCCCAAGGGTTGTTGTTTCTTGTTCTTAGCTGATAAGGACGTTATGCTGTACCAAGGGGCGCATGAGAACTTTATTCTTAAATCCACCTTCGTTTGAGGGCTTCGACGGGGGCGCGGGCTCACGCTGGCCGGCTTCGCGCGAAATCGAATCCTACTGGTATCCGGTGTGGCTGGCTTATCCGGCCGGGATGCTTGAAGACAGCAAGCTGGTGGATGGTCCGCCGCATAAGGTCAGCATCGAGCAGACGGTGGCCATGGCCAACGACTTCGAACTGCTGGTGCTGTTCACTTCCAGTCCCGGATTCAACGTGGACGTGCGCATCGCCGAGATGATGAAAGACGTGAATCCGAAGATGAAGGTGGGTTTCGTCGGGCCGCCCGTCACCATCGAGCCGGAGAAATCTCTCAAGGCTTCCAAAGCGATCGACTTCGTGGTGCGCCGCGAGTTCGATCATCAGATCGCTCAATACGCCCAGGGCACGCCGCTTTCCGAGCTTCCGGGCGTCAGCTATTGGAAAAACGGCCAAATCGTAAACAATCCCGAAGGCGGTGTGATCGAAAATCTGGACGAGCTGCCGTGGGTGACGAAAGTCTACAAACGCGACCTGGACTTCAAGCGCTACAACGTTCCGTTTCTGCTGAATCCCTTCATTTCGTTCTACACTACCCGAGGCTGCCCGGCCATGTGTACGTTCTGTCTGTGGCCGCAGACTCACTCCGGGCACCGCTGGCGCTTGCGATCGTCCGACGACGTGGCGGCCGAGTGCAAGTACACGCTCGAAAATTTCCCTGGGCTCAAAGAGATTTTCTTCGACGACGACACCTTCAACTATCGGAAGGCGCGCGCCATCGAATTGTCGAACAAGCTGGGACCGCTGAACTTCACCTGGAGCTGCACCTCGCGCGTCACCACCGACTACGAAACGCTGAAGGCGATGAAGGACGCCGGTTGCCGTCTGCTGATCGTAGGCTATGAATCGGGCGACGAGCAGATTCTCAAGAACATCAAGAAGGGCGCCACCATCGACATGGCGCAGCGCTTCACCGAAAACTGCCACAAGCTGGGGCTTACCATTCACGGCGACTTCATCGTGGGGCTGCCCGGTGAAACCCGCCAAACTTTGCGCAAGACCATCGAATTCGCGAAGAAACTGGATGTCGAGACCATCCAGGTATCGCTCGGCCACGCGTTCCCCGGCACCGAATTTTACGAACACGCCAAGAACAACGGCCTGGTGAGCATCGAAGGCATGACGGACTCCGGCGGCCATCAGCTTCCCAATGCCGTTTATCCAGGATTCGATCGCGGCGAGCTGGTGGAATGGGTGGATCGCTTCTACTCGGAATATTATTTCCGTCCCAAAGCGGTGTGGCGCGTGGTATCGAGCGCGATTCGCAACAACGACGTCCCGCGTCTTTACAAAGAAGCGCGCGAATATTTGTTCGTCAGCCGGGGGCGCAAGAAGTTCATCAAGGAACAGAAAGAGTCCGCTGCCGCTCTCCAGAGCAGTATTTCGTAAGATGCAAGGCGGCACTGCCGTAACGCAAGAGCCAAAGGCCAATAGCCAATTCGCCAACAAGCGGGTTGATTTCAAGACCAAGCTCCTGACCGTTTTCGTCGTCGCTACCAACGTCCTCGGCAACTTCGCCATGTCCTGGGGCATGAAGCACCAGTCCGTCGATCTGGGTCTCTCTCCCTTCGCGTACATCCGGCTGATTTTCACGCCTTGGGTGCTGCTGGGAACCGTGTTGTTAATTCTGTGGCTGCTGTCGCGCATGACGCTGCTCGGCTGGGCGGATTTGAGTTACGTGCTGCCGGTCACCTCCATCGCCTATGTGTTCAGCGCCGTTTTGGGCAAGGTATTTTTCGGCGAGCAGGTAACCTGGCAACGCTGGCTCGGCACCGGCTTCATTGTAGTTGGAATCATTTTCGTCGGACTCACGGCCGCGAATACCACTTTAAGCAACACCAAGCAGGAGCCTGCGCAATGAAGTGGCTCATGGTTGCGATCATTGTCGGCTCAACCGTGCTAGCCGACCTGCTGCAAAGTTTCGAGATGAAGCGGCACGTCGTGGCGGCTGAGGACTTGCGTCCTTCGCGCGTGGGGGCCATGCTGGCTAAACTCGCTAAGCGAATTCCGCTGGTGGTGGCTGTTTTCTTCATGGCAATCTCGTTCTTCGCCTTTATGAAGCTGCTTTCGGTGGCGGATCTAAGCTTCGCTGTCCCCGTGACGGCGGCGAGTGTTGCGCTGGAAACCGTTTTGGCGCGGTTGGTGCTCCACGAAAAAATCACGGCTCTGCGCTGGGCCGGCGCGCTCTCGGTAGCTTGCGGTGTGGCGCTGCTGGCAATGTGACCACCGCAATCATCGTCCTGGCGATCGCAGCCGGCTTGTATCAGTTGCTGGCCATTATCGCGATACTGTTCCAGGTGCGCCAAAAGCCAACAGCCAACGGCGAGCCGTTTCCCGTTTCCATCCTGAAACCGGTCTACGGAAAAGACGCGGGATTCTACCAGGCCATTCGCACACACGCACTCCAGCAGTATCCGGACTTCGAGATCCTGTTCGGCATCCGGCGCGAAGACGATCCGGCGCGCTTTGAAGTAGAGCGGCTGATGCGCGAGTTCCCGGGCTTGCCCATCCGGCTGGTTTTATGCCAGACGGCCGCGCCCAACTTGAAGGTCGGATCGTTGATCGATCTCGCTCGCGAGGCGCGTCACCCGATGCTGATCGTCAACGACAGCGACATCAGCGTGCCAGACGATTACATTCGCGCTGTCACCGCGCCGCTCTTCGATCCCGGCGTGGGCCTGGTCACGTGCCTCTATCGAGCGGAAGCGCACGACTGGCCAAGCCGTTTCGAGGCGCTCGCCATTGCAACCGACTTCGCCCCCAGTACACTTGTGGCGAGATTATTCGGAGTTTCTGAATTCGGCCTGGGTTCGACGCTGGCTTTTCGGAGCGCCGATCTGGAGCGAATCGGAGGATTTCGCGCCATCGCCGATTATATTGCCGACGATTATCAGCTCGGCCATAAATTGCACGCTTTGGGTTTACGCAACATTATTTCGGAAGTCGTGGTGAGCACCCGGCTTTCCTCCGGGTCGTGGCTGGGGGCCTGGCGTCATCAAGTGCGCTGGGCCAGAACCATTCGATTGTCCGGCGGCGCCGGGTACGCCGGTTTGCCGATTACGTATGCCAGTATTTGGGTCCTGATTGCGGCTGTTTTGGGGCAATGGTGGATCGCACTGCCGTTGCTCGGCATAAGGCTGGCGATGGCGACGGTATCCGGGTGGCTGCTCGGGAGTTCGGATGTTTGGAAATATTGGTATGCGATCCCGCTGCGCGATCTCGCCGGGGTCGCGGTGTGGGCGGCGGGTTTGTTTAGAAACACGGTAGTTTGGCGCGATCAGCGGCTTAAGCTCGACGCCGAAGGAAGAATCGTGTCGAATTCACCAATGTTTATGCGATAACATGCTATAGCTTCTGAAGCAGTTTCACTCGTGCCAGTCCGCCAATCAGTTGATTGGAGTCACACTCCAATTGGATGGAACCTCCATTGGAACCGCCCAGGTCCGTTGCGGGCGCGCTTGCTATAATGGACTTCGCGCGCCCGTAGCTCAGTTGGATAGAGCGTCTGGCTACGAACCAGAAGGTCGCATGTTCGAGTCATGCCGGGCGCACCATAAAAATCAACGACTTACTTCTGATCACCACCGAAATTTGAGTATCCAGAGAGCGAATCTGGGTGGGCACTTGGGTGGGTTGTTGACCTTCTGGCCACTGCCCAGACGATCAGGCAACTCTATGATCAAGCACGTCACCGGCAACATTCTCGACTCGCGTGCTGGCGCTCTGGTCAATACCGTGAATACTGTCGGCGTCATGGGAAAAGGTATCGCGCTGCAGTTTCGTCAGACATTCCCCGACAATTATGATGCCTACGTCAGAGCTTGCGAGCAAGGGGAGGTCCAGCCCGGCCACATGTTTGTTTTCCATCGCCTGACCCATCCGCGGTGGATCATCATTTTTCCGACCAAACGCGATTGGCGCCACCGCGCGCGCATGGGGGATATCGAATCCGGGCTCAAGGCGCTGATCGAAACCGTGAGGCACGAGGATATCAAGTCGATTGCCGTGCCGCCGCTCGGTTGCGGCAACGGCGGCTTGGATTGGAGCAAGGTCCGTCCGCGCATTGAAAGTGCTTTCAAATCTCTCGCGGACGTAGCGTCTTTCTGTACGAGCCCAAAGGCGCGCCGGCCGCCGATGAGATGAAGATCGCGACCAGCCGGCCCAGGATGACCGCGGGGCGGGCGGCGCTGATCAGCCTGATTGATCATTACGCGCTTCCCTGGTACCGCGTGACGCTGCTCGAAATCC
>JBKQHJ010000007.1:0-47482 GCA_052148835.1 Bryobacteraceae bacterium | reverse complement strand
CACTCCGCGGCGTTTGATAACGCCTATAATAAGCAATGAGCGCCCGTAGCTCAGTCTGGATAGAGCGTTTGCCTCCGGAGCAAAAGGTCGTAAGTTCGAATCTTACCGGGCGTACCAATTTCATCTTTTAGAATCAGCATCTTCGCTTCTAGCACCAATCTCTAATCCTGCCCCAAAACCCAAAGGCGTATCAAAACCCCGTCATGCGAGCCCCTCTGTATCGGAATTCGAGTCCGATTCGCTGGCCTTGCGGTTGAGTTTCGCGAGGGCCTCGCGCTTCATCTGGAGCTTCATCTGCGAGTACTCTTGAATACCTGCGCATCGGTCTGCCGGAGCATTTGCGTGACCCACTTGTCCGCGACACTCCCAGCACTTAAACGGGTGGCGTACGTAGATCGAAGGTCGTAGAGCCGGAAATAAGGAACGCCGGTTCTTTGAAGCGTCTTTCTCCAGATCTTCTTGAATTCGGTCTGGTGCCCGGTCTTGTTTCCGTCGCTCGGAAATAGCCACGGGACTGGACCGGATAGTTCCATTTGGCTACCGAACGCTTCGAGTGCGATGTCGGTGAGCGGAACATCGGCTACCCCGGTGGGAGTTTTCGAGTCCGTGATAAACACCACTTTGTTGGCATGGTCCACTTGCTCCTTCTTCATCGAAGCCAGTTCCTTGTTCACCCGGAGACCGGCGCAGCGAGCGCTTCGATTCTCCGAGACGACGGACAAACGCATCCAAGGAAGCGACCGAGAAGCGCGGCTTCTCGTCACCCATGGCGTTTATTCGCCTCGGTAGTCACCTGAAAACCGGCCACAGGTGGTCGCTTCAAAACCGGACGACGGAGCGAACCCAGAACAGCTCGGAGCAGCACCAGCCGCTCCGCAAGCCAAGCTGCCATTCTGGCGCGAAAGCGATAAAATTCCAGGGGCATGGGGACGGAGCCCCCATCTGAATCAGTTGAGGTACGGTGTAAGGGATGCCAAGCATTGTCGCGCGTATTCGACGCGCTCCGTTGCTGACACTAGCCATATTGCTAGCGGTGGTCAAGTCCATCCAGTTCGCGATCGATTCAACAGCGCTGTTTTACTTCGACTCTGGCTCTTTCATTCTGAATGCACTTGGGTTGGCTTTCATCTCGGAGCGGTCGTATGTTTATGGATACCTGATCCGCATTTTCGCCGTGCCATTCCATTCCCTACGGGCTATTGTCGCAATGCAGCTCGTGATGGGGGGTGTAACAGCGTGGTTGCTGGGCTTCGTGCTGCTCCGGTTTTTGAAGGTGCGGGCTTGGATCGCGATTCTGGCGGCGTTGGCATTTGCATTTGATCCGGTGCAGATCGTGCACGAGCACCTGGTCATGGCGGAGACCAGCACGCTATTAGTGATGGCGATATTCCTGGTGGCAGCGAGCCGGTATTTACTCGCGCCTGGCTTGTGGCAGTTGGTGCTTCTCTCCTTCCTGGGAATCCTGCTGGTCAGTTTGCGGATAGTGTATCTGCCGCTGGTCTTGCTCAGCGCAGTGCTGCTCCCTGTTGCAGCCTATTGCCGGCCGGCGCGGTCGCAAGTCAGGCGCGCACGAGCCTTGGCTCTCGCGCTTGCCGTGTCGTGCGGTTCCACGACTCTTTTTCACCTGGGGTACACGCATCTGACAGGATGGCTAGGCTCTCGCGAGCCCGCCTATAATTTCGTGACGGGCTTTTTCCTCGCGGCGGCTGTTGCTCCGATCATCAATGTTGAAGATAGCAGCGACCCTCGCGTCGTCCACGCTATTGTCGAGCAGAACAAAAGTGTCCTGCCTCTGGCAAATGCGCGGTTGCGCCCAGAGCAGATGTGGAACCCGGAAGGGTTCGTAAAACGGCTGACAGCTGGCTTCGGAGGCGATATCCGTGCGGCGAATCAAGCTGCGCAGACCCTTGCGAGAGCGGCTATTCTTCGAGATCCGTTGGGCTTCCTGAAGCTCGGTATCCACATCTACCTCAACTATTGGAGAGACCTGCCCGGCTTGCGCTGGAGTCTGCCCTGGGAGAACGGTTCGCCTCCGACGGCCGAGGTCTCACCACTCGATGCCCAAGCGATCCACTCCGCGTTTGGTGTCGATGTCTCGAACCAGCACCTCATCCGGACGCCCAGCCGCCGGCTTCACATCAGGGGACGGGACTGGTATCTCTTTCTACTCGCGTCGCCCTTCCTAGCGTCGATCGCCCTGTGGTTGAGCTGGAGGGAACAAAAGGAAGCATCTCCCACACTGACGTTTTTCCTCTCGTGGAGCTGTTTTCTGCTCGTCGCGACCTGCCTCGGCGCGAGCGAGTCTTCGTATCGTTATCTGCATCCTTTTTCCTTCATCGGGTTGACGGCTGTGGCGTTTATCGCCGACGTCCTCCTTGCTTAGCCGCTCTGTGTCAACCTGACAATTGGATCGACTGGGAAAGAAGAGTTCCGGCACGCTTACGCGTGTGGCGTTTAATTATCCGAATTTCCGGCTGTACATGACGGCTCGATTCTTGGCGGCGGTGTCGTCGGAGATGATCTCGGCTGAAAGAAGCCTCTTCCTTAGGATGCAGCAGCGGCCTTGGTACGCCAACTGCGCGGGCCGCACTTGAGCACGTGACCGTGATGCAGCAGCCGATCGAGCATCGCACTCACTGCGGCGACATCGCCGAGCAACTTGCCCCAGTCCTCGACTGGACGGTTGGAAGTGAGCAGAGTGCTGAAACGCTCGTAGCGTCGCGTGACAATTTCCAACAGATCCTCGCCGGCCGTGTGCGGCAGCTTGCGCATGCCAAGTCATCAATGATGAGCAACGGAACCGTGGACACCGACTGCATGTATACCTTGCGCGTGCCATCGGCGACGGCCTCGGCCAACTCATCGAGCAGAATGTACGTTTCGCGATACAACACTTTGCAACCTTGCTGAATGGCGGCCCGACCGATGGCTTGCCAAGTGGCTCTTCCCCGTTCATCCATCGGTGGAACAGAAAAGCTGGCAGCACTGAACAGCTTCATCGGGAAGGGAACGTACTGACAGGATCGGAAGTGGACGGCGCCAAACTGGATGCGGATCTGTGCTTTCCCGCCGGGATCAAGCAGGCCCTGAGTCAATGGAAAACGGGCTTCCCAGTGGCTTCCATCAACGACAAAGAAGTGCGCATTGTCCAAGGTATCGCTGGTGGCAGGTCTCGCAGGAAGCTCTACTTCGATAGCCAGACCGGGTTGCTGGTACGGCAAGTGCGCTACACAAAAACCGTGGTCGGCACCGTTCCATTGCAGATCGACTACTCGGATTATCGCGACGTCAATGGCGTGAAGATGCCCTTTCACTGGGTCGTGACGTGGACCGATGGGCAGTCGACCTTTCAGTTAAACGAAGTTCAGCCCAACGTCCGGATTGAGAGCTCAAAGCTGTCAAGACCGGCTCCCGCGGTAGTCACGAAAGCCGCCGTGCGTTAGACCTGGAGATCGAGATTCGATCGCAGCCACCGTCTATTTGGCCGGTTGCTTAAGACTGTCATAGACCGCCTCTACGAACATGTCCGTTGTCCAAGGACCCGTATTGGCCCCGTATCGCGTATCGTAATCAGCCGTAACTCTGGCGGCCTTTACCCGACCCAGGCTGGCGCCGTCCTTGATCATCGCCCGAACACGGTCTCGGATGATCGCCAGCATGTCGCGATATTCCACCACCTCATGCTCATCGGACAAGTATCCGTGCCCCGGAACAATGAGGGTGCCTCCCTGGCCCTCGTGCCGGAAAACGGTGCGATTGAGGATGTCGTTGAGCGCGTTGATTTCACCCTGAACACTGCCGCCGTCCTTGACATCGATGAAAGGAAACTGGGTCGTGTTGAAAATATCGCCGGCAACAATGACGTCGACTTGACGGAAGTGAACGATACTGTCGCCATCGGTGATCGCGTGTGGTTCGTGGAAAATCTCGATCGCGTTTCCGTTGTGGTATTTACGCCTGCGATCTTCCAGGAAGGTATCAGTTGGCCAGCCCGGCGCAGGTAGCTTGGCATTCACCATGTGCGTCTCCGTATTCTGCTGAGCGATGATCGTGGCGCCAACGCCGGCATCGCGGAACTGCAACGAGAAGAAGGAACCGACCAGACTCGGGTCTTGGCCGGCGGCGCGAAGATTCACGTTGCCTCCCGTCCGGTCGGGAAGGTAACTGGTGTTGACAATGAATTGGACGGGCTTGTCGCTGAGCTTATGAATCGCTTCAATCACCTTGTCCGAAAGCCTGCCGGACCCAGTGTCGACGACAAACGGACCCTCGTCGCCGGTCTCCACGACAATGTTCCCGCCATCGCCGGCCAGCACATAGAGATTGCCGGAAACCGGCAGTACGTGAATCTCGCCATCGTGCGGTTCAGGATCCTCCGCGCGACTTTCCGGGGAGGGACCAGCTGCGGGCCGCAGCAAGGCGATCGCCTCGGCATCGGTCGCGGCTTGGAGCTTCGCCGCAAATTCCGGATAGATCGAAGCAGCGCCGGCAATGCCGGACAACATTGGAATCTTGTATTTTTTCGAGTATTCTTTCGCAAATGGCTGCGCGCCGAACAGATAGTTTGGTACTGCATCCGGCGGCCGTCCAATGATCTCTTCGCCATCATCGCAAGCGTAGAGCCAGGCGCCGGGATCGGTGGGCTGACGGAAAAAGTCGTCGCTGCGCACTTCCGGTTCGGTCAAGAATACCGGATCGGTCACGACGGTTGTATCCACCAGGTGATCGCCATGGCGGACAAAGAACTCCACCATCGTGGCCTGATCGCTTTCCGGGAGTCCATTGCGGCGCAGCCAGCCTTGTTTTAGGTGTGTGGTGTTTACAACCAGCGCGTCCCCCACGTAACGGCCCGTTGAGAATCCCTGATAAGTGTGCGGCGCAAAGGCAGGCGGATGCGGCCGGCCATCCATCCAGATGGTGCGAAATCCCTCGGTGGTCTGCGCCCAAACGTGAATGGCGACGAGTTGCATTGTGTGCGGGTCGCGGTCCTCCCAGATGCGGAAGTTGCCGATCGCGCGCATCTGATAGGGCGCGACGTATCCATCGCACTGATGATGCTTCAGAGTTAAGCGCGAGGGGTCGTAGGAAAGTGCCCAGAGGCGTCCCGCTTCGTTGATCGCGAACCCGGCATAGTCTCCGAGTTCGGAGCCCGCTCCACGCTCGAGGCCGTCCTCGTTGACGGCAGGCGACCAGTAGCCCGAAAGGTCAATGGGCGAAGCGGGGCGCGCTGGTCCGCCGGGCCCCGATGGCGATGCACCTTGTCCTAAAGCATTGACCGGCGCCCACAGTGTAGCTGAGAAAGCTACAAGAATCCAGGTAATACTGAGCAGATTCGCTTTCATCATGTCCCTCTATTTCGCCGAGCAAGGCGTCGGATTCCAGCCCTTCGAATCATTCTGCTTCTTGAAATGCGTACTGGTCCAGAAGGGTGCGGTGAGATACTTCGGATCGACAACCTCGGTTGTTACCAGCAGCAGAGAATCCCCGCCCGGTATGTCAAAGCGGTCATAATACTCGGTAATCACAGCGTCTTGGCTGTAGGGGATTCCGTTCATGCGAAGATACCCGGCTTTCATTTTGGTTGTCACTAGTTTCAAGGCGCCGCCTCTTTCCGGGCCCGGAGGCATGCCAAGAGTGAATCCACCGCGCGTCATGATGGTGCCAGGTATGTCCCAACTCGCCTCCGAAACACCCTGCCAGTCCCCGCCGGGGCCTGCCGGAGCTCCGAAACGCAGAATGCGCATTTGTGTGCCTGCGTCGAACTCGGCCTTGAGCGTATTGTCGTCCTGCCAAGTGATGTGAATCCGGCCCGGCAGCCGCACGATCCCGCCGGCGCCGTACGCCCGGCACTGCTCACCGGAGGCTTCATCCTTGGCCGGATCCCAAGCAAGCGCGGCCTTCCGGCCTTCGGCGTTCAGGGGAATCGACTCCATGTCGCCCTTCGGCGCGGTTGTCATCCGCTGGCGCCAGTCTTCCGTAACTAACGATACCCAGTATCCGGTCAGATCCACTGGGGCGGCGGCGCGAGGAGGAGGCGGCGGCCCCGGAGGCGGTCCGATGCCCGGAAATTGCGCCGCTGCGATCACCACCGTGGCTAAGCTCAAGATCAAGCATCGAAACCAGAATGCGCTATTTCTTTTCGCCTGCAGCAGAGCGCGAGAGCGATCACAACGGAGCATGTAACAAGTTTCTACCCAGAAACTCATGCTGTCCACAATGGCTTAACATAAATCTTTACGATTAGAAGCTGCGGCTCCTTCCGCGTGGCGATAGAATTTCAAAGGCGGTCCGCAGCCGTACAACCGTAGAGGAGCAGCCGATTTGAAGAAGATGAAACGCGTGCGAACCCTTGTGCTATTCCCTTGTGCCGCGGCTGCACTGGCAATGTGGCTCAGAGCGCAACCTCCTCAGGCCCCTCCAGCCAAGCCTGATTCTCCGGCAGTATTGGCGCATATCGAGAAGGCGAAGAAAATTGCGGGAACCGAATGGGCGAGCGAGGCGACTTTTTTCTGCACTGCCCCGAGAGCGAACCTGCCAACCGATCCGCTCATCGAGCCGGCAAAACTCTTTGATAATCTGTACGCCTTCGGCCGATCAGGCACCGTGGTCTATGCGCTCACAACCTCTGCGGGAATTATTCTGATCGATTCCGGTTACGCCAACGAAGTGGAGACGGTGTTGATCGCCCAGATGAAATCCTTGGGTTTGGATCCCGCGCGGGTGAAGACCATCATTCTCACTCACGGCCACGGGGACCATTTCGGCGGCGCGGCGTACTTTCAGGATCACTACGGTACACGCATTGTTGAATCGGCCGCCGACTGGGAATTGATGGAGAACCCTCCGCCTCCGCCCCCGGGCTTCAATCCAGCCGGGAAAGGGCCGCCTCCGGCTCCAATCAAGCCGCCTCGAAAAGACATTGTGGCTGTTGAAGGTACCCCGATCGCGCTCGGCGACGAAAAGGTCACGCCGGTCATGGTGCCGGGGCACACTCCTGGGTCCATGGCTTTGATTTTTCGGGTCAAGGATGGCGGAAAGACGCATGTCGCGGGACTCTTTGGCGGCACGATCCTCCTATCCGGAAGAATTTCCGACGCCGACCTTCACAAGTACTTGGAGTCGATCGAACATTACAGGGAGGTTGCCCGGAAAATGAAGGTGGACGTGGAAATTCAGAATCATCCACTTTATGACGGAATGCCCGAGAAGCTAGCTGCGCTCAAGGAACGCAAATCGGGAACGCCGAACCCCTTCGTAGTAGGGCCGGCGAGCTACGCCAAATTCTTGGATGTACAATCCGAATGCATGAAGGCGGCAATTGCCCGACGCGTCGAATAAGTGGGGAGATGTTCCGGGGCGGCGATGCTATCGGTATGACGAAGCAATGAGGGAAATGAGAAAAATCAACATAGCTATTGTTGGTACGGGCTGGTGCGGAGGGATCCGGGCGGTGGCATGCTGCAGCAGTCCGTGGGTCAACGAACTTCACATTGCCGAGATCCGCGAGGAACGGTTGAAGGAGGTCGCGGCTCTCACCAAGCCGGCAACCGCAACCATGGATTATCGCGATCTGCTGAAGGATTCCTCAATTGACGCGGTAATGATTTCAACCACGCCTGAACCCACTCACTACCCCATCGCCAAAGAGAGCATGCTGGCGGGCAAGCACGTCTTTCTTGAAAAGCCGATCGCGCTCGAAATCTCCGAAGCCGATGAACTGATCGCTCTGGCGAAGGAAAAGAATCTTCTATTCACCCTTGGTTATTCGCAGCGGTTCAATCCGAAGTTCGCCTATGTGAAGCGTTCCATTGAAGACGGAACCATCGGACAGCCTGTAAGCGCTCTGGTAAGCCGGCACATCACACGCAATCTGGGCAAGAAAATTGGCGGACGCGTCAAGCTATCGCCCGCCGCCATGGAAGCCACGCACGACATCGATTTCGTTCTATGGTGCCTCGCACCGCGCAAACCCATCCGTGTATATGCCCAGGAAGTCAAGAAAATCATGGGCGCACAATACAATATCCCAGACTGCGTTTGGGTGGTTGTGACCATGGACGATGGAGTTGTGTTTACGATCGGCGCCGGCTGGGTGTTGCCGCCTGCGTATCCGAACTTCTCATCGACCTGGATTGAATTTGTCGGAACCGAGGGCGCGGCCATGGTTGACGACACACACCGCGACGTTTACGTCACGACGATGCACAGCGGCATCCAGTTCCCCATCTCATCCATGCCGGGCGAGAAGGTCAACCACGTCTATGCGGGTCCCATGCAAGCCGAAACGCTGCATTTTCTGGAATGCGTGGCGCTCGGCAGACAGCCTCTCGTAACGCCGGAACAGGCACGGCTAGCGATGCAGGTTTATCAGGCAGCGGACCTTTCGGCCGAGACCAATGCGCCGGTGAGTTTGGCCGGCAAAGATGCGCTTTCTATCCAACCGGCCTTGGCCTAGTTGGCGAACCGGAGAGAATCTTGGCGGCTCCTGATGAGGCGGTGAAAGAGTCAGAGACTTTCCTTGACTCCAGTGGTATTGGCCAGGAGCCGACTCGAACGCGCTGGTGGATTCTCATCCTCATCAGTTTGATGTACCTCATCTGCTACATGGATCGGAGCAACATCTCCGTAGCGCAGCCGGAAATAGCCAGGCAGTTCCACTTGAGCAAGAGCGCGATGAGCCTGGTACTGGCTGCTTTCACCTGGGCATACGCCCTCGGCCAGGTTCCCGCCGGTTGGCTGGGCGACCATTTCGGGGCCAAGAAGGTTCTTACGATCATCATGAGCTGGTGGTCGGCGGCGGCCATGATGACCGGCGCGGCCATCGGCCTCGGGTCCTTGTTCGGCGCGCGATTCTTGCTGGGCGTAGGCGAGGCGGGAGCTTTTCCGGTGGCCAGCCGCGGTATGCTGCTGTGGTTTCCGCGCTCCGAGCGCGGGCGCATCCAGGGCATTACTCACTTCTTCAGCCGTTTTGCGGTTGCCGTCACTCCGTTTGTCGCCGGAAGCATCATCATCGCGTTCGGATGGCGGGCGATCTTCTACATCTTCGGATCGTTGGGCATTCTGTGGGCGATCGTTTTCAGCGCGCTTTATCAGGATCGGCCCGAACATCACCCGGCCGTGAATGCAACTGAACTGGGCCAGATCCGTGGCGTGGACGAGCGGGGGCTGCCCAGGACCTTTGTGTTCGACCGCCAGCCGGCGCCTTGGAGGCGAATTCTCCTCTCCTCGAATATGTGGTTTGTCGCTGTTGGTTATGCCTGCTTCTTTTTCGGAACCAACTTCTATCTCACGTGGTATCCGACGTATCTGCGGGAGCATCGGCACTTGTCCCTGACCTCCCTGGGCTTCTGGGGCTCGGTGCCTTTGTTTGCCGGCATGATCGGCGACATCACCGGAGGAACAGTATCGGATTTGATTTTCAGGCGCAGGAAGAACGCGCGTCTCGCCCGCCGCGCGGTCGCCGCTCCGGGATTTCTTCTAGCGGCGCTATTTGTGATTCCGGCCGCGCTCACCTCCGACCCCACCACTTCCATCCTTTGCCTGGCCGCATCGTTTTTCTTTTTGGAGTGGGTCATCGGCCCGGCATGGGCCGTTCCGATGGACATCGGAGGCAAGTTCAGCGGAACCGTAACCGGCGTGATGAACATGGTCGGAGCCATTGGCGGGTCTCTTGCCGCGATCGTTTACGGAACTCTGTTCGACCGGGGCCTGTGGGTGACTCCATTCTTTGTCAGTGCCGCTGTGATGGCTTTGGGCGCACTGATCTGGATCTTTCTCATCGATCCGGACAAATCGATTGCTGAGGCTAATGCATAGCATGTTCCCAGCTGTTCGTCATTCGATTGCGAAAGCCATTCCCCGGGGAGGCGTCGCGCTTCTGGCGATGGCGGCTCATCTCACGTTTGCGGTTCCCGGGGCGAACGCCCAGGGGAAGTGGGTGAGTCTGCCTCCATTCCCCGAACCGCACGAGGAAGTCATCGGTCAGGGCGCCAACGGCAAGATGTATGTATTCGCCGGTCTGGTGTCAGCGCCGGTCTGGTTGCCCGTAGGCATGGTGTACGAGTTCGACCCTGCCACCAGCCGGTGGAACAAGAAGAAGCCGATGGCCCTGCCTGCTCACCATTTGGCACTTACCGAGTACAAAGGCAAGATCTATGTGTTTGGCGGCTTCACGGCAGGTACCGTGGATGGCCTTTCTGCATGGACACCCATCAACAACGCATTTGAATACGACCCCGCGAATGATTCGTGGAGGGCCCTGGCACCCATGCCTGTGAAACGCGGCGCTGCGGTCGCGGCTGCGGTGGGAGACAAGATGTACGTCATCGGCGGCGTAACCACGGCCCCGGGCGCCACAAATCCAGCCATCCGTCCGCCCACACCGCAGCGGGTTCTCGGCACAGTTCAGGAATACGATCCCGAAACGAATACCTGGCGCGAGCGCGCCACCATGCCGACCCCTCGCAACCATACCGCCGCCGGTGTCGTCAACGGCAAAATCTACGTAATTGGCGGCCGAATCGGAGCCGCATTCATCGCGGCTTCCTCCGACCTTGGCAATGTAGAGGCTTACGACCCGGTCACCGACACTTGGAGTGGGCCGCTAGCGAAGATGCCGACGGCACGCAGCGGTCTCGATGTTGGCGTTTACAACGGACGAATCTACATCGCCGGAGGTGAGAATTAGGATTTCTTTCAGCACACCGCCTATCATGCGTTCGAAGCTTACGACCCGGCCACCAACGCATGGACCATTCTTTCTCCGATGGCGATCGGACGCCACGGTGTTGCGGGGGGCGTGATGGGCAATCGCTTCTATGCCATCAGTGGCGACGTCCAGTCCTCCGGAACTGGCGTGATGGTATCCACACCCTCGGCGGATGCCTTCGAGTTCTCCAATCAGCCATGATTTACAAATCGGGGACTTTTCTTTTGGCTACGGCATTTCCAGGCCGCCCGCTCTAGGATGATGCAGTTCGCGCTGCGGAACGAATTCTAGCGCAGGACTTCTACCGCATCGGGTCGAGTCGCCGGTTCCTCGATACGGCTGTTGTGCCTGCTGATCGGCCATTTCGCTGATGCGCAACTCGGCGCTGCGATGCTCAGCACTTGACGAACTAACCTGTTGTTGACAGCGACAGAGATTTGGTGCATGCTTGTTGGAACATTGTAGTGTTCATGTAGGGTTGAGACGCATTCAATGGGCAACCAAGAACGACATTATTCCTCGATCCTGCCGAGCAAGAACGCGATGACGCCTTCGCAATGGCATTTTCCAAAGTGGATCGTCGTACTCCTGTAATCCCCCTTTAGAATGGAATTTCAAGAGGAGGAATCATGATGAACCAAACGTACAATCGAAGGAAATTTATGGGTGTGGCAGCGGCCGGTATGGCCGGGATTGTCGGCGCCCCGTGGCAACGCCTCGCCAACGCTGCCGAACCGCGGACGGATGCCGACCTCGTGGTGTTCAATGCCAAGGTCTACACCGTGGATGCAAGCGCGCCAAAGGCCGAGGCATTCGCCGTAAAAGCCGGCCGGTTCACCGCTGTTGGGAGCACTGCGGATATTAAGGGCCTGATCGGCAAGCAGACGCAGACCTATGACGCCAAGCAGATGACCGTAGTGCCCGGCTTCATCGATTGCCACAATCATGCGCCGGGTGAGACGTTGCTGTATGACGTCCTGGTCGGCAATCCTTATGTTGTCGAATTCGTGACGATCGGCAGCATAGTCGAGAAGCTGCGCGCAAAAGCGCAGCAGACCCCGCCAGGCGTCTGGGTGGAAGGCTTCTTCTTCGACGACACCAAAGTCAAAGACAATCGCGAGCTGGACGTTCACGACCTCGACCAGGTATCGAAGGACCATCCGGTGGTCGTTCATCATCGTGGTGGCCACACCTCGTACTACAACAGCAAAGCGCTCGAACTGGCCGACATCAACAAGAAGACGCCCAACCCTCCCGGGGGAACGTATGACAAATTTCCGAATGGCGAACTCAATGGCCGCGTCACTGATCGAGCGAGAAGCGTGTTCGACAAGGCTGGGAAACGGCCAGTATTTACAGAAGAACAGAGGCTCCAACGAGCCCGCGACGGTCTTACCTATATCTCCAAGCAGTTTGTGCGCTACGGTTTGACGAGCGTGCATCACGAAGGCGGGGACCTCTTCGCTCTGCAGCAGGTGCGGGCGCGCGGAGATCTTCGGCACAGGGTGAGTTATGAGGTCATGGGCAAGACCCTGGAGGCGATGATCTCGAGTGGACTGCAGAGCGGGTTTGGCGACGAGTGGATTCGATTTGGCGCCACATCCGAGCACGGCGTTGATGGATCGTTCTCGGAGCGGACCATGGCCATCAGCAGGCCGTATATTGGAATCGATCCGCCTTACCAAGGCAACCTTACCGAAGCGCAGGACGTCCTGAACGCCTGGGTGGAGCGCGTGCATCGCGCGGGTATTCAGATCAACTGCCACGCCAATGGCGACGTCGCGATCGATCGGATGCTTACCGCGGTAGAGCGCGCGCAGAAGCTGTTTCCGCGCGAGGATGCGCGTCCGAAGATCACCCATTGCACCCTGATCAATGACGACCTGGTGCGCCGCATCAAGGCGCTGGGTGCGGTGCCGGCGGTGTTCACCTCGTACGCCTACTACAATTCCGACAAGTTCCACTTTTATGGCGAAGACTTTATGCAGCGCTGCATGGCGTTTCGCACTTTGCTCGATGCTGGAATTCAGGTGGCGGCGGGCTCCGACTTCAGTCCCGGACCGTTCGATCCGCGAATGGGCATTCAGGGCATGGTAACGAGAACCGGGTGGAACAGGGAGACTTGGGGCGCCAACCAGCGCGTCAGCGTGGACGAGGCACTGCGAATCAATACACTGAACGGCGCCTACAACTCGCATGAAGAAGCCATTAAGGGATCAATTACGCCCGGGAAACTGGCCGATTTCGTGGTTTTGGCCGACGATCTTCACACGGTGGCGCAGGACAAAATTAAGGACATCGAGATCGTTCGGACAGCGGTGGGTGGTTCCACTGTCTACGAAGCGTGATCGTTTCCCGTATAGCTAGGATTCATGCAGCAATCCATGAGCAATAGCGCAGCCGTCCGCGAAGGACTGCAGCGGAGCCTCGGCCTCTTCGATTCCACCATGATCGTGGCCGGATCGATGATCGGGTCGGGAATCTTTATCGTGTCGGCCGAGATGGCGCGACAGGTCGGAAGTGCCGGTTGGTTGTTGGCATCGTGGGTGATCACTGGCCTGCTGACCATTGCGGCCGCGCTTTCTTACGGCGAGTTGGCAGCTATGATGCCCCGCGCCGGAGGGCAGTACGTTTACTTGCGGGAGGCCTGGTCGCCGCTGTGCGGGTTTTTGTACGGCTGGACGCTCTTCCTGGTCATTCAGACCGGCACCGTTGCGGCGGTAGCAGTCGGATTTGCCCGATACTTCGGTGTCTTGTGGCCGCGAATTTCCGAAAACAACTATTTAGTTGCGCCAATTCCCATTTCGAGATCCTACGCCCTGTCTCTGTCTACGGCTCAGTTAATAGGAGTGCTGCTCATCGGCTTACTTACCTGGAGTAACTCCCGGGGAATTCAGTACGGCAAGGTTGTCCAAAACACTTTCACAACGGCCAAGATCGGCGCCTTACTGGCGGTAATTGGCGCGGGAATCTTTGTGGGATGGAACGCCAAGGCTGTGAGTGCCAACTTCAGCCATATGTGGGCGCCTCAAGGGTATACGCCCATCGCACCTGGGCTCTCGCCGGAAACTGTGTTCGGTCTGTTTGTTGCGCTGGCAGTGGCCCAGGTCGGTTCGCTGTTTGCGGCTGATGCGTGGAACAACATCACCTTCACAGCTGGCGAGGTAAAAGAGCCGCAGCGCAATCTGCCTCTCTCGTTGGCCTTAGGAACCATGCTGGTGATTGGCCTCTATACTCTTGCGAACGTCGCCTACCTGGTGGTCTTGCCACTGGAACGCGTGCAGCACGCAGCTTCAGATCGTGTTGCTGGAGCGATGCTCCAGGCCGTGTTTCCCGCGATCGGCGCAGCTTTGATGGCCTTGGCCATCATGATCTCATCGTTCGGCTGCATTAATGGAATGCTCATGTCGGGTGCACGGGCCTATTTTGCCATGGCGCGGCATGGGTTGTTCTTCGCTCGCGCAGCTGAATTGAATCGAGCTCGCGTTCCTGGCGCTTCTCTGTTGATGCAGGGAGCGTGGGCCGCATTGCTAGTCTTGATCCGAACTCATGATCCGTCCAAAGGGACTTATGGCAACCTCTACAGCAACTTGCTCGATTACGTGGTTTCCGCTGCGCTGTTGTTCTACCTACTGACTATAGCGGCGGTGTTCCGGCTGCGTTTTGTGAAGCCCAGGGCGGAGCGGCCGTACCGCGCCTTTGGATACCCGGTCGTCCCGGTGCTTTATTTGCTGAGTGCGGCCGTAATCTTGGCAGTGCTGTTTGTTTATCGTCCGGCGACCACGTTTCCCGGAATGGTGATCGTGCTCGTTGGCGTTCCAGTTTACTTTGCCTTCCGGTGGTCTTCCGCCAAAGCCGCTAGCGCGCCGAAAGAAGCCATTCTGCCTCATGAATCTGATCGCTGAAACATCCATTCATCTCGTCACGGAAATCCCGGGGCCGCATTCCGCCGAACTTCAGAAACGCCGCGAGGCCAGCGTGGCGCGAGGCGTGAGCTCGGTGCTGCCCGTCTTTATATGCCGCGCCTCTGGGGCGACCGTGGAGGATGTCGATGGCAACCAACTGCTCGATTTCACGGGAGGCATCGGTTGCCAGAATGCCGGCCACGTTCCTCCACAAGCGCTCGCGGCGATCCAGGACCAGGCGGAACACTTCACACATACCTGCTTCATGGTGACGCCCTACGAGAGTTACGTCCGGCTGGCCGAAGAATTGAACGCACGGGCGCCGGGAACCTTTCCCAAGAAGACTTTCTTCGTCAACAGCGGCGCCGAGGCGGTGGAGAACGCGATCAAAGTTGCGAGACATTTCACTCGCCGGCAAGCGGTCATCGCATTCGAAGATGGCTTCCACGGGCGCACGCAGTTGGCTCTGAGCCTGACGGGAAAGTCCAAGCCCTACAAGTCTGGTTTCGGTCCGTTCGCGCCGGAGATTTATCGCATGCCGTTTGGATACTGTTACCGTTGTCCGCATAATCTTACGTATCCGAGTTGCGAAATCGAGTGCGCCAAGCGGCTGGAGTCCACGTTTAAGCGATACGTCGAGGCGGAGGCTGTCGCCGCGGTCATTTTCGAGCCTGTTCTCGGAGAAGGTGGATTCGTGGTGCCTCCCCCAGAGTGGTTTCAAGTTGTAGCTGATATTTGCCGCAAGCATGGAATTTTGATAATCGCCGATGAGATCCAAACCGGTTTCTGCCGAACCGGACCGATGTTTGCCTGCCAGCAGTTCGGCATCGAGCCGGACATCATCGTGATGGCCAAGTCCATCGCTGCGGGATTGCCTCTGGCCGCAGTGACAGGTCGAGCCGAAATCATGGATTCGCCCGGGCCGGGAGGTTTGGGCGGCACGTTTGGCGGTAATCCGGTTGCGTGCGTTGCCGCGCTGGAGATCTTGCACGCCGTCGACACACTCGATCTGCCGGAACGTTCTCATCATATCGGCGAACTTTTTGAGTCGATGACCCACGATTGGATGCGGCGCTTTCCTTTCATTGGAGAGATCCGGGGCTGGGGCGCGATGCGCGCCATTGAATTGGTGAAGGATCGGTACACCAAGGAACCCGCAGCCGATGAGACACGCGCCGTCCTGGCAGCGTGCCATCGCCGCGGAATGATCATCATTTCAGCCGGCACTTTCGGAAACGTCATCCGTATGCTGGTGCCCCTGATTGCTACGGACGCACAGATTGCGGAAGGGCTTCGAGTCTTGGAGGAAGCGTTCGCGGAAGTGCAGTCAGGCACAGCCGCCGGGTCGCGGACTTGAGCGGGGAACGTGAATCATAGGCTATGAGTAACCAATACCGGCAGTGGATTGACGGCGAGTGGTGTGACGCCAAGAATGGAGGCACTTGGGATGTTTTGAGTCCAGCTACTGAGGAGGTGGTCCGAACTGTGCCGTTCGGTGATGCTGAGGACTGCCATGCTGCTATCGCTGCGGCCGCGCGAGCGTTTCCTTCCTGGTCGCAGAAGACCGCCTATGAGCGAGCGGCGTTCTTGAAAAGGGGCGCCGACCTGATGCGCGAACGAAGCGCGGAGTTAGCTCGAACCACGGTTATCGAAAGTGGCAAGCCCCTGGTACAGGCCAAAGGCGAATGGGGGGTCGCGGCAGACCTTTTCGAATGGTTTGCGGAAGAGGCGAAACGCGCTTATGGACGTTGGGTCCCTTCACGAAATGCCGCCAAGAGGCAATTGGTCATCAAACAACCTGTCGGCGTGGTTGGTCTGATCACGGCTTGGAATTTTCCGGCCTATAACGTCGCGCGAGCCGGTGCGGCTGCCTTGGCGGCGGGATGTTCGATTGTGATCCGGCCTTCCGAATACACCCCGCTTACGGCCATGGAGATGGTGAACATTCTCGTGGAAGCGGGCCTTGAGTCGGGTGTCGTGAACCTAATCAATGGCGAACCGCAGTCCATGGGCCAGGAGATGTTGCGCAATCCGGCTTGCGCAAAAATCCATTTCACGGGTAGCCCACGGGTCGGCAAGCTTCTCATGGATGGCGCGTCGAAGACAGTGAAGCGACTGTCGCTGGAACTCGGCGGCAACGCGCCAGTACTGATTTTTCCCGACGTCGACGTGCAGCGATTAGCCGCAAGCACAGTCACCGCCAAGTTCCGGAACGGAGGGCAGGTTTGCATCTCACCCCAGCGGTTCTTCGTTCACCACAAGATTGTGGAGAGTTTCACCGCGCGAGCAAGCGCGATTGTATCGAAGCTGCATGTCGGCGATGGTCTTGAGCCGGGAACTGACGTGGGGCCCCTGATCAATGCTCGGCAGCGCGATCACATCGAGCAAATAGTCGCCGCCGCCAAAACATCCGGCGCGGAAATCACTACAGGGGGAAAGCGCCCTCCGGATAAACCACGCGGCTATTTCTTTGAACCGACTGTGGTGGCCAATCTGAAGGCCGACGCAGCTCCGATACAGTCCGAAATTTTTGGGCCGGTGCTGCCGATCGTCGAGTTCCACGATGCGGAAGAAGCCATCGCCCAGGCCAATCGCACGCGGTACGGCTTATCGGCCTATGTGTGGACCAACGATCTTCGCACCGCCATGCGAACTGCGGAACGGCTGGAATTCGGCATGATTGGCGTGAACGAGTGGACGCCGCAGAGCACCGAAGTGCCGTTCGCCGGGTGGAAGGAAAGTGGCGTCGGTAGAGAATCGGGCGCAGAGGGGCTGGAAGAGTATCTAGAAACCAAGCTCATCGCTTTTGGCGGGATTTCGTAAGGCCACGGCCTCCGCCCTTCGATAGTGTGAGCGAACCCAGCGCCCAAGTGAGATCTAAGATCCGGCGTTGACAAGGACATTTGACTTGCGGCATTCTTGTTTCAACATTGCAGACTTATTGTAGAGTGTGGCAGGGAGGCAATGTGGAGGAACTCAATGGCTACCGACTCTGACAATCCACAACGAGATCGCGAACTGGGAATGGATCGGCCGATCACCCGTCGCGATTTTATCGATGGGGTTGCAGTAGCAATCGGCTCCGCGAGTCTTCTTTCGCAAAGTGCGGATGCCGCAACTGTCTTCCCGCAAGACCGGCCCGGATACGATCCCACTACGTTGACAGGCATGCGCGGGAGTCATGATGGCTCCTATGACTACGCGCATGCGCTGCGGGACGGCAGGGTCTTCAAGAACGCCGCGCCGCCGGCCCACACCGGAGAAACATACGACCTCGTTGTAGTTGGCGGAGGCATCAGCGGCTTGGCCGCCGCTTACTTTTATCGCGCTACCAATCCTGCGGCCAAGATTCTAATCTTGGACAATCACGACGACTTCGGCGGTCACGCCAAGCGCAATGAGTTTCGTCCCAACGGCCGCCTATTCATTTCCAACGGCGGAACCTTATCGATCGAGTCTCCCTTCGACTACAGCCGAGAAGCACGCGGGCTGTTGACGGAGTTGGGAATTGATCCCGTGGCCCTAGTGGCGAAGTCCGAGAAGATCACGGACCGCTCCGCTCTCGCGGGACTCCAGAACGGAGTGTTTTTCGACAAGGAAACCTTCGGGACGGACCGACTGGTTGTCGGTTTGCCGGGAGGACGGCGGGGCGGGGCCGGAGGCGGATCTTTGAAGGAGTTCCTGGCGAAGACCCCGCTTTCCGAGCAGGCGCGGGCCGACATAGTACGCCTTCAGGAAGACAAGGTCGACTATATGGCTGGCCTGTCCGACGAGGAGAAGAAGGACCGGCTCTCGCGGATGAGCTACAAGGATTTCCTGCTGAACGTGGTCAAAGTTCACCCGGACGTGATCCCGTTCTACCAAACGCGCACTCACGGGTTGTACGGTGTGGGAATCGATGCGGTTGGGGCGCTGGAGTTATGGCCGAACTCACCCGGCTTTCAAGGCATGAATCTCAAGCCGGGACCTTACCGCCGTTTGAGTTTTACCGCGCTGGGCGAGCACATTCCCAAAAAGCCGTACGAGTATCATTTCCCTGATGGCAACGCGACCATCGCCCGCATGCTGGTGCGAGCGTTGATCCCCGCCGCGATGCCCGGCCACACCGCCGAAGACAGCATTCTCGCCAACGTCGACTACAGCCAGCTCGATCTCACCGATTCGCCCATTCGCATCCGGCTGGGAAGTACGTGCCTGCGCGCGCGCCATGCCGGAAATCCGACGAGGGCAAAGGAAGTAGAGATCGTTTATGGCCGCGAGAAGCAAATGTATTCCGTCCGCGGCCATTCGGTAATCCTGGCGTGCTGGAACATGATGATCCCCTACCTGTGTCCGGAACTTCCAGCCAAACAGCGTGAGGCGCTCAAATATGGAGTCAAGGTCCCGTTGGTTTACACCGCGGTATCGCTACGAAACTGGACCGCCTTCAAGAAGCTGGGACTTCGGGGCGTGCAGACTCCCGGCATGTATCACTCTTCCCTGAATTTGGAGCAGCCCACCGATATCGGCGATTACCGGCCAGCGCTTTCCCCGGAGCAACCCATCCTGGCACGGATGCTTCGGACGCCTTGTAAGCCGGGCCTTTCGGCGAGGGATCAACAACGCGCCGGACACGTTGATCTGCTCATGACGCCCTTTTCGACCTTCGAACGCAATATTCGCGATCAATTCGCTCGTGTCCTCGGCGCTGGCGGATTTGATCCCGCAGGCGATATCGATGCCATTACGGTGAATCGTTGGCCTCACGGATACGCCTACGAATACAACTATCTCTGGGATCCGGAATGGCCCAAAGGCGAGTCTCCCTGCGAGATTGGGCGGCAGCGCTTCGGACGGATCTCGATCGCAAACTCGGACGCGGCTGCGGCTGCTTATACCGATCAAGCCATCGATCAGGCCTACCGCGCCGTGCAAGAACAACTGGCGTCTTGAGCTTCGGCGCACACGATCGGAGAACCGGTCCTTGACATGAGTCTACATTATTCATACAATGTTGCATTCGCGTTTCCCCAGTCCAGGATTCCGAGGGCCGAGCAGCCCGTAATCAAGGAGGTAGACCATGTCTACGCAAGCTCTCAATAGGCGAACACCGAGCGCCTGGATAGGAGTCGTCACCGCGCTCTTTTTGATGCTTTTGACCGCTCCGCTGGCATCTCCGCAAGCCGCAACCGGCCGCGTAGTAGGAACGGTCACCGATCCCGGCGGCGCCGTTATCGCGGGGGCCAAAGTTACCGTGACGAATGTCGGCACGGGCGTTCGCTCGGAAACGACGTCGCGCGAGGATGGCAGCTACCAGGTGCTGGAACTGCCGATCGGCAACTACAGTGTCGCCGTACAGCAGGAGGGCTTCGGTACGGCCGTTACGAAGCCGAGCGAGCTGCAGATCAATCAATCGCTCCGCATCGACGTGACCCTTACGTTGGGCCAACTGACACAGACTGTATCGGTTGAATCGACGGCCACGCAGGTGGAAACCGTCGTTCCGACCATCGGTGGAACCGTGGTAGGGCAAGCCGTACAGGAACTGCCGCTGAATGGCCGCGACACGCTTACCTTGGCTGCCACGCTGCCCGGGATCAGCGGCAACCCATCTGGAACCGGCCAAGCGGCGGGTACGAACTTCAGTATCGCTGGTGGACGCTTGGACGCGGTCAGCTACCTGCTCGACGGCGCCGACAACAACTCGGTCACCAGCAGCGGAGTCAGCTTCAATCCGAATCCAGATACGGTCGCGGAGTTTCGCATCCTGATGAACAACTACACCGCCGAGTACGGGCGTAGCGCCGGCGGCATTATCAGCGTGGTGACGAAATCCGGCACCAACCAGCTTCATGGCAGCCTCTTCGACTACCTTCGCAACCAGGATTTGAATGCCAACGACTTCTTCGCTAACCTCACTGGCGCTCCCGTTCCAGTGCTGAAGCGGAATCAATTCGGGGTTACGCTGGGCGGTCCGGTCATGATCCCGAAATTGGTTAATGGGAAAGACAAGTTCTTCTTCTTCTTCGGCTATCAAGGTCAGCGCCAGGTTGCAACCAGCGTCGGATCGCTCACTCCCACGTACACGCCGGCCGAGCTCGGTGGAGACTTCTCGCATGCTGTCAATGGTGGCCCGGATCCTGCCGTGGTCACGTTCCTGCAGAATAATCCTTATTATCAAGGGAATTCCGCGCTCGCGGCCAAAGGCATCATCAATCCCGCGACTCTTAGTCCTGTCTTCCTGAATTATGTCAAGGCGGGTGTTATCCCTACCTCGCCCACGGGCGTCTTCCTTCCCCAGCTCAATGTTCCCAACAACACCGACGAGTTCACCGGCAAGTTCGACATCTTGCCCACCACCACGGATCACATTTCAGTGCTACTGGGTCACAACTCGAACCCCTATAATGCGCAACTCGGCGGCGGATTCGAGGGCGGCGCTAATGTCGGCTTTCCGTCCCTGAATATCCTGACGTCCAGCCTGATCTCGATCTCGTATACCAAAACGATCACACCAAGCCTTCTGAATGAGGTTCGCGCTTCGGTGAATCGCTTTGAGCAAGTGTTGAACACTCCCGACGCTACCCTCCCTCATCCCAATGCCTTGGGAGTCGGCATCAACTCCGACGCCCCGGATGGTCCTTCCGTCATCTCTCTGACAGGCGGCCCGACCATGGGATTCAACGGGAACGAGGGGCACAAGGCAGACAATACGTTTCAATATGCCGACACCATGACCTGGATCAAGGGTCGGCACACGTTCCGCGGCGGTGTTACCTTTGCCGCGGCTCAGGAAAATTCGCACTACGCCTTCTATGTTGATGGCCAGTTCAATTTCTACGGCCCAAACACCCTCATCGGTTCTGGAAACGCTCTCGCCGACTTTGAATTCGGGCTGCCGGATGAATACTTTCAATATCCTTCGGCTATCGACAACCTGAGGCAGAAACAGTTCGCGGCCTTCTTCCAGGACGAATGGAAGGTTACGCCGCGCTTGCTGCTAACCCTCGGCGTGCGCTATGAGTACAGCACTCCGCAAAGGGATACTCTAGGACGGTCGTTCGCCCTAATCCCGGGTGAGCAGTCCCAGCGATTTGCCGGGGCGCCCGTGGGGGCCGTTTTCCCTGGCGATCAGGGTGTACCGCAGGGCCTCTATTTCCCCGACAAAACCAATTTCTCCCCCCGCCTGGGCTTTGCCTGGGATCCATTTGGCAATGCGAAAACGAGCATTCGCGGTGGTTTCGGCATGTTCTATAGCGTCCTGAACGGCTGGGATATGGATGAGAACAACGGCGTGGCGCCATTTTACGCGGGCGTGGATTTCGGGATGAATGGGTACAACGGCCTGTCGGGGCCCGTCACTTCCGCCCCGCAGTTTCTGGAAAATCCATATGCAGCCAATGGCCTGCCGGATCCATTCCCCAGCCGTCAGACCTTGTCCTCGAACGATCCCAACCTCTTCCAGGAACTCGGCGCCCTCCCGTTTGGATCGAGTCAATGGATGGCAAATCTACACCTGAGAACGCCGTATGTTTACCAGTACAACCTCAGCGTGCAACAGCAATTGGCGAAAGATCTGGTTCTGGAAGTCAGCTACGTGGGCAGCGACAGTCACGATCTGGTCACGCTGGAGGATGCGAACCCAATGATTCTTGGAACCAACGTCCGTATCCTGAATGCTGCCCTGTATCCTTACTATTACAGTCCGGCATTCGGCGGTATTACGGACAATGGTTTCTCCGCGATTACAAACTTCATCACAAATGACGGCCGCGCCAACTACAACGGCTTGTTAAGCAGCCTGACCAAGCGTAACGGCGATTGGCGCGGGTTTGGGACCACATTCTTTACCGTGGCATATACCTATGCCCACAACATCGACAACAGTACCGGAAACGTGAACAACGCAGGCGGCGGTGTGCCGTATTACGATCACAACGCTTTAAGAGGAAATTCGCAGCTTGACCAACGTCAGCGGTTCACCTTGAGCGGAGGTTGGGAACTGCCGTTCGACAAGGCGTGGGATTCGGGGCCCAAAGCGCTCACCCGAGGCTGGACGCTGTACCCCATCTTCAGTTGGTATACCGGCTTGCCTTTCGACGTCCCATCGGGCATACAGGGTAACACACCGGTGAACAACATACCGGGACCGTCCGGGGCTGGCGATACAGTCTTGGTGCTCGCGCAGCAGGTCACGCCCACCGTCCAAACCTACTCTCCAGGTTCGACACACGTCATCAATGGCCAACCCGGGCTCTACTATATTAATCCGAACGATTTCACCGTTCCGTCGCAATGGAAGGACCCCAACTACATTCCCACTCCTGATCAGAGGACGTACGGAATGCCACGCGACAGTATCCCCGGCATCGGGCTAGTCAACCTGGATCTGGCGATCGTGAAGAGAAACACGTTTTTCCATGAAAGAGTGAATACCGAGCTGCGCGTCGAATCGTTCAATACATTGAATCACCCGGAATTCGCCAGTCCCGCCATCGCAACCGGCGCCATTCCAATGAACGCCATTACATCGCCGTTGTTCGGTCAAATCACGCAAACCGTGACCGGCACCGGAAGAGTCGGGCAGATCGCGTTGCGACTCACGTTTTAGCCTGGAGGATCCATGGTAGTGTGTACCTCGCGGCTGGCTAGCGCCGTCGCAACCGCAACTCTCATCTTGATAGCAACCGCTCAGACGATGCCGCCCAAGGGCGAGTGGTTCACCTATGGCGGCGACAAGACCTGGGACCGCTACTCTCCACTCGATCAAATCAACGCGCAAAACGTGAAAGATCTGACTGAAGTTTGGAGCCGGCCCGCCGTCGATCCTTCGATCAAGAACAAATTCCCCGATGTTGGCCCTTCCAATTACTTTCGCGGAACGCCGATCATGATCGATGGCGTCTTGTACGCTCCGGACGGCTTGGGTCTAGTAGAGGCGTTCGATGCGGCGA
Source organism: Bryobacteraceae bacterium (assembly GCA_052148835.1). Lineage (GTDB taxonomy): Bacteria > Acidobacteriota > Terriglobia > Bryobacterales > Bryobacteraceae > Palsa-89. The sequence goes on along the minus strand of JBKQHJ010000007.1, from coordinate 23,936 downwards.
CCGGAGAGAGCAAATGGGTACAACAACCCGTCGAACCGACGCTCCGGGAGGCAGCCGGGCAGAGCACACGCGGCGTGGCCTATTGGCGGCGCGGACCGGATGAGCGCATTGTTTCCATTCGCGGCCAATACCTGTATGCGATCGATGCGAAGACCGGCGCTCCCGAGCGCGATTTCGGCGAAAACGGCCGGATTTCGCTGAAGCGCGAAACGCCGGACGACGCACCCTATTTTGGTTTCCCGGGCCCATTCATCGTCAATGATGTCATTGTGGTCGGGGGCAATGGCGGAGGGAAGGCCGGCGGCGGATATGGCGACGGCGGTTTCGATCCGAAGGCCCGGCCGGAGGACATTCGCGGTTACGACATCCACACCGGTGCACTGCTTTGGACTTTTCATATCCTCCCCAGAAAGGGAGAACCCGGCTACGACACCTGGGGCAAAGGCTCGGCCGAGTACGTCGGAAACATGGATGCCTGGGCATCGCTCACCGCCGACGAGCAGCTAGGGTACGTGTACATCCCGCTCACCGCCCCGACTGCCTCTTATTACGGGGGACATCGGCCCGGAAAAAATCTATATGCCGACTCACTGGTGTGCCTGGATGCGAAAACCGGAAAACTAGTTTGGTATTACCAGTTGATTCACCACGATCTTTGGGAATATGACTCAGCCACTCCGCCCGTTCTTGGTGACATCACCGTGGACGGTAAGCGGATCAGGGCGGTCATCGCATCGAATAAAACTGGTTTCCTATACGTCTTCGATCGCGTGACCGGCAAGCCGGTGTGGCCGATTGAGGAGCGTCCGGTTCCAGCGTCGACGATTCCAGGCGAGGAGGCATGGCCAACCCAGCCTTTCCCCACCAAGCCTCCGGCCATGGATCGCCAAGGGTTCAGCGAAAACGATCTAATCGACTTCACGCCTGAATTGCACAAGAAGGCCCTGGAGATCGCGAGTCATTTTGTGATGGGGCCGTTGTTCACTCCGCCCATAGTCATCGACGATTCACCAGGGGGCAAGAAGGGTACTTTGATCTTGCCCAGCGATTGGGGCGCGGCGAACTGGAACACCGGCGCTTTCGATCCGGAGACCGGGATGTACTACGCGGTATCGATGACGTTACCGGCCTCCCTGGGCGTGCGGAGAAACCCCGATCCCAATAACCCCATGCTCTATGGTGAAGGGCCTCCGCCTGGCAGGCCTCGGGGGCGTGGCCAGCAACAGGGGCAACCTAGGACCGAACAGCAGGGGCAAACCAAGGCCGAGCCTCAGCAGCAGGACTTTGAGGAATTGACTGTCGACGGTCTTCCGCTTGTCAAGCCGCCGTACGGGCGGATTACTGCATATGACATGAACAAGGGAACCATCTCATGGATGGTGCCGAACGGCGATGGCCCGCGCAATCATCCACTGCTCAAAGACCTTCATCTTCCCCCTTTAGGCAATATCGGGCGGCCCGTCGCTCTGCTGACGAAGACCTTGCTTTTTGTGGGCGATAGCAGCAGCGCCGTGATGGGCGGCGCGGGAATCGCGGGCCCGGCAAAATTCCGCGCCTACGATAAACTCACTGGCAAGGTGATTGCCGAACTCGATCTGCCCGTTGGCGCCACGGGCGGTCCGATGACCTACCTAAAAAACCGCAGGCAGCTGATCGTCGTACCTATAGGCGGGAAGGGTTACGGCGCTGGTTGGGTAGCCTTTGGTCTGCCGGCCTCTCCCACACAACCCGGAATTTACTCGACCGCGCAAGCTTTGCGGGGCCAGAGCGAATACGGGACGAAGTGCGCGGCCTGCCACGGAGCCGATCTTACTGGCAGCGAACATGCCCCGCCGTTGAAGGGCCGCAGATTTTGGGCTGAGTGGGATCAAGAAATGGTGCGAAGTTTGTACAGCAGAATCATCAGTACGATGCCACCATCGGACCCGGGCAGCGTAGCGCCCAAGGACGTGATTGACATCGTCACTTATCTGCTGCAATCCAATGGATTGCCACCCGGAGACAAGGCGATTGAGAATCCGAACGAGCTGAACGTTATCCGGCTCAAGGGCCCGAACTGAGACGGCGAGAGCGAGCAGGCAGCCCAAGGTCAAAATTTACGCGACTATTCTTCGGTCAGACCCCGATAACCGGCGCTGCCTGGCGACTCCTGTAGTTGGTTTTGCGCATTCAGTTCCGAGCTACAGCGAGGGAAGGAAGAGATCAGTCCCATGGATCAACATCGGCGAGACCGAGAGCTGGGCATGTTTCGCCGCATCACGCGGCGCGACTTCCTGGACGGCATAGCTCTGAGCGTGGGGGCTGCCGCTCTCGCGGGGGGAGCGGCGCGAGCGCAGTCGGTTTCAGTGCCTCCGGACAACCCCTCGTATTATCCGCCGTCGCTGACCCATATGCGTGGAAGCCATGCCGGCTCGTTTGAGGTGGCTCATGCCGTCCGCGACGGCAAGACCTTCGAGGCAGCGACGGAGGACGGAGAGACATGGGATCTGGTCGTCGTCGGGGGCGGTATCAGCGGACTGTCGGCGGCATGGTTCTATCGCGCCGCTGCCGGGCCAAACTCTCGAATTCTGATCCTGGACAACCACGACGATTTTGGCGGCCATGCAAAGCGCAACGAATTCCGTGTCGGCGGGCGTCTCCTGCTCGGCTACGGCGGGACTCAATCGATCGAGGACCCGGGCCGCTACAGCCAGGAGGCGCGCGGCCTTTTGACCGCGCTCGGAATTGATACGGAGCGCTTCTACAAGTACTACGACCAGAAGTTCTATGAGTCGCGCGGAATGACCCCTGGTGTTTTCTTCGACAAGGAGACATTCGGTACGGACAGCCTGGTAGCCGATGAGGGTAAGCCAAGCTGGGCCGAGTATCTCGCCAGAACTCCGTTTTCGGACCAAGCAAAGAAAGACATGCTCCGCATCCAGACGGAGAAGGTCGACTACCTGCCGGGGCTGTCGGTCGAAGAGAAACAGGCGAAGCTTCGAGCGATGAGCTACGAAACATTTCTACGGGACTACGCAAAAGTCGATCCGCAGGTGATCACCTATTTCATGCAAAGGCCGCATGATTTGTGGGCGATGGGCATCGACGGCGTCCCGGCGGCGCAGAATCTGACACAGACTCTTCGCGAGGGTCTCGGCCTTACGAACGCAGGCGGCCGTTTTGGTGGCGGTCGCGCTCCGGAACCCTACATTTTTCACTTCCCCGATGGCAACGCCTCCGTGGCGCGAATGCTGGTTCGTTCGTTGATTCCCGAATCGGCGCCGGGGAACACCATGGAAGATATCGTGACCGCGAAGTTCAACTACGCCCGGCTGGACGCAGGCAAATCTCCGGTCAGAATTCGCCTGAACAGCACCGTCGTGCGGGTCCGGCCCATGGGCGATATTAACCCGACCGGCGCGGATATCACATATGTCGGGAACGGGAAGGCCCGGAGGGTTCGGACGCCCCGCGTCGTGCTCGCAGGTAACAACACTATGATTCCTTACATCTGCCCGGAGATCCCGGCAGCGCAGAAAGAAGCCTTGGCCTACGCCGAACGCGTGCCCCTGATCTACACCAATGTCGTCATTCGTAACTGGCAGTCTTTCAAAAAACTTGGCGTGGAACGCATCGATTACCCCACCGGCTATTTCAGTGAAGCAACCATGGATTTCCCGGTCAGCATGGGCGACTACCATTTCACCAGTTCCCCCGACGAGCCCTGCGTCCTGCACATGCTGAGAACACCTTGCCGCTACGGCGTGCCCGCAAAGGATCAGTACAGAGCAGGCCGCAGAGACATGTTGTCGACCCCCTTCGCAACATATGAACGCAATATCCGGGACCAGTTGGGGAGAGCTCTGGGACCGGGTGGTTTCGATCCCGCCAAAGATATTCTCGCGATTACGGTCAATCGCTGGGCACACGGCTACGCCTACGAGTACCCCTCGCTTTGGGAGCGGCGCTGGGAGCCGGATGAGAAACCGAATGTCGTTGCACGCCGGCGTTTTGGACAAATTGCAATCGCTAATTCAGACGCGGGGGCTCACGCTTACACAGACGGCGCGATCGATCAGGCGCACCGCGCTGTACGTGAACTGACAGGAAATTGAAATGGCGACGGTGGATCCGGTAATAGCCTGTGGCGTTGTTGGACCGCTCTATGCGAACCAGGTGTCATCGGAGTGGCCTTTCGTCTCCGCGATCCGGGGCCGCTTTCCGTTCAGCAAAGCGATAGCCTCCAGACCGCGTGGCGGCGCCTCTGGTAGAATTCACGGCTCTCGGCGAGCGCTCGGCCCGCATGGTCCGCTGCGCCCCCTCGCCGGGACCGCTTCGAAGCTCGAAGTTAGAATTTGCGCGACCACTCCTTAGGCCAGCGCTCGATTACGACCTTTTTGTCGGTATAGAATTCCACGCCGTCGCGGCCTTGGCCATGCAGGACGCCCAGGAAGCTGTCCTTCCACCCGCTGAACGGAAAATAAGCCATGGGCGCCGCAACCCCGATGTTCACTCCCACGTTCCCGGTTGGGATTTCATAGCGGAACTTGCGTGCCGCGACGCCGCTGGATGTGAAAATGGATGCGGCGTTGCCGTAGGGATTCGCCGAGATCACGCGGATGGCTTCGTCCAGATCCGCGGCCGTTTCCAAGGCCAGGACCGGGCCGAAGATCTCCGTGGTTGCCAGCACATGATCGGGACCTATTCCTGTCAGAACCGTCGGCCTGAGGAAGTTCCCGCGCTCGCCGTTGGCAACCTGATCGCCACGCCCGTCCAGCAGGGTCCGGCCGCCGCCTTCAACGCCTGTTGCGATGGCCCGTTCAATTCGCGTTTTGCTGGCGGGAGAAATGACGGGTCCCATCTGAACGCTCTCGTCCAATCCGTTGCCGACGCGAAGGCTGCCCGCGATGTCGAGAATTGCCGCCGAGAACTTCTCTCGCGCCTCGCCAACCATGATGGCCGCCGAAACCGCCAGACAGCGCTGCCCGGCGCATCCGAATGCGCTGTCGCTGACCACTTTTGCCGCCAGATCCAGGTCGGCGTCCGGCATGATCACCACGTAGTTCTTCGCGCCGCCCTGACACTGAACTCGTTTGCCATGCCGGGCGCCTTCCGCATAAATATATTGGGCGACAGGCGTCGATCCGACGAAACTGATGGCACGCACTTCCGGATGATGAAGTAGCGCGTCGACAGCCGCCTTGGCACCGACAACGAGATTAACGACTCCGCGCGGGAGACCGGTTTCGTGGAGTAGCTCAAAGATTTTTCTGGCCGTGAGCGGCACTCTTTCGGAAGGCTTCAGGATGAACGTGTTCCCGCACGCGATGGCGTACGGCAGAAACCACAGCGGAATCATCGCCGGGAAATTGAAAGGCGTGATGGCCGCCACCACTCCCAGCGGCTGGCGGATCATGATTTCGTCGATCCCGCTCGAAACATCCTCCAGGTTGTAGCCTTGCATCAACGTTGGGATGCCGCACGCCACCTCCACGTTCTCGATGCCGCGGCGCAACTCGGCTTTTGATTCCGCCAGGGTTTTCCCATTTTCGAGCGTCGTGATTCGGGCGATCTCGTCGAAGTGGGCTTCCAAAAGCTGCTTAAAGGCGAAAAGGTATTGGATGCGTTCCGGGGCAGGTGTTCGGCGCCAGGCGGGAAAGGCTTCCGCCGCGGCGGCAATCGCTTTGTCAACATCCGCGCCGGCCGCTAGCGGCACGCTGGCGAGCAACTCCGACGTGGCCGGGTTGGTCACTTCCACACTCTCAACGGTGCCGCTGGCGAGCCACTCGCCTCCCACGTAGTTGGCCGGCAGCTTTTCATTTATTGCGGGTGTCATCATTTATGCCTCAACGAACCGATCCGAAATATCGAGAGCGAAATTGAGCATGGTCATCGCCAAATCAATGTCGTCATGCTCAATAATGAGCGGCGGGGCCAGGACGAGATGGCTGATCCAAGACTGCACCGCCACTCCGTTCTTCATCATTTCCGCCGCAACTTGATCCACCACCAGCGGCTTGCCTTCCAGCTTGTCTGCCATGGTGTTCATCGGCTCTTTCGTCCTGCGATTTTTCACCAAATCCACGGCCCAAAACAAGCCTAGTCCGCGAACATCTCCGATCGAAGGATGAGCATCAGCCAATCGCATGAGCTTTTCGCCCAGGTATTCCCCCATGACTCTGGAACGTTCGATCAGGTTCAGTCTCTGCATCTCGTGAATTGTAGCGACGGCGGGGGCGAGCGTCATGGGATGCGCTTCATAAGTATGACCGTGGGCGAAATAGTGATCGTCAAAATAGGACGCGATGCGCTCCGTGGTAGCGCAGAGTCCCAACGGAACGTAGGCCGAAGTGATCCCCTTTGCCGTAACCAGGATGTCTGGTTGGACATTCCAGTGATCCACGGCAAACCATTTGCCAGTGCGCCCCCAGCCGCTCATCACTTCGTCGGCGATCAGCAGCACGTTATGTTTGTCGCAAATCTGCCGCAGGCGCGGGAAATATTCCGGGGGCGGCACTAATACGCCATTGGTTCCCACCACAGGTTCCACGATCACAGCCGCCACATCGCTCTCGTTCGCTATCATGTGTTCGAGATAATCCGCGCAGGCGATGTTGCAACCCGGATATTGATGGTGGATCGGGCAGCGATAACAGTTGACCTCAGGAGCGAAGATGACACCTTGGCCTTTACCGCCCGGCTCCAAAGGCCATCGGCGGGGGTCGCCGGTCGCCGCGATCGACGCCATGGTTGACCCATGATAGGAACGATACCGGGCGACGATCTTCGTCTTCCCGGTGAACATGCGGGCGATCTTCATCGCGGCTTCGTTGGCTTCGGTTCCTGAGGTTGTGAAGAAGAACTTCACCAGTCCGGCGGGAAGTACGTCCAGCAACAAACGGCTCAATTCAGCTCTTACGGTGGTGGCGTAGCCCGGCGCGATGTAGGGTAGCGTTCGAGCTTGCTCGACGATGGCCTCGATGACGGCCCGATTCTTGTGGCCCAGGTTTACGCACATCAGCTGGGAGGAGAAGTCGAGATAGCGTTTTCCACTGCTGTCGACGAAATCGCAGCCCTCGGCATCGACGATGTGCAGCGGCGACCAATTCCTCTGACGCCGCCACGTGCCAAAATTGAATTTCCGAGTGGCGTCCACCACCTGCTCGGAAGATAGATATTGCTGCAGCGGCGCCCGCGACATATCGTCCAACCTTACATAAACTATGTGAGGTTGTCAAATCGAGGTTCTAGGTGCTGGACGAAGACTAGAATGTCAGTGGCGTATTTACCCAAATCAATACAGCTTCTTCGTCGGTTGGGTTAAACCAACGGTGCCCGAGATTGCTCTCGAACCAAAAGCTGTCGCCTTCTTGAAGTTCGTGAACTTCCAGTTCGTCGAGCCAAAACTCGAGGCTGCCCTTGAGCATATAGATAAATTCCTCACCGACGTGAGAGTACGTCCCGTCGCTGCCGGACTTCGGCGGTACCCGAAAGAACATGCACTCCAACATTTTGGTTCCAATGGAGAGGAGTTCCATCTCCACGCCTGACTCGGTCCGGAGCGATCGGCGTTCCTGAGGACGAATTAGGCGCCGTTTGTGATGAGGGATGTCGAAGAACTCAAGAACAGTGGTATTGTAAGTCGCAGCCAGCCGTTGGAGAGTCGCCACCGACGGATTGGCACGCGAAAGTTCAATGGCGCTTAGAAACCCTGGCGTGATCTTGGCTTGCTCGGCTGCCTTTAGCAGGCCGAGTCCAAGACGTTTGCGCATCTGGCGTAACTTGGGACCGACATCCGTTTGCTTATTAACCTGAGGAGGCTTGGCTGGCCGATGACCATTGTTCAGTTCCTGCTTGATGCCCGGCACGTTCAACCTCTGCACGTCTCGCAGGTACTTGATGCGCTTTAAAACCTCAAGCATCTCGGGACTGTAAAGCCGATACTTCCCGGAGTTGCGTGCTGGGCTGATCAAGCCAACGTTTTCCCAAAGCCGCAGAGTCGACGAGCTAACGCCTACAATACGGGCTGTCTGACCGATGGTAAGAAATCTGGCTCGGACTGTATTGGAGTTCTTCTTACGCGCCATTCAGTTGGTTTCTTCGCCGCGCAAGTCGCGACGATTGCATTTGAAATGCGCGGGACTCCAATTATACCCTACAGTCTTACGGTCGAAGTTTCGTTACCGCTTCCGCTGAACCGAGGTTCGTTCGCCGGAATTGAGCGCCGAGAGACTTGACAACATTATTCGAATAATGCAATCTTACGAAAACGTCAGATCGTGACTGTGTCTGAAAGGAACCGCTGTGAACCCATACGACCGTGAGCTTGGAATGGGCCGGCAAATCAGCCGCCGGGACTTCGTGAACGGGATCAGCGTGGGAGCGGCGGGCGCCGCCCTGTTGCCCCAGTGGCTGGCGGCACAGGAGTTCGCCCCCGAACAATCACCCGATTATTACCCGCCTGCGCGCACTGGAATGCGCGGCGACCACCCAGGTTCCTTCGAGGCGGCTCATCAGCTTCGTGACAGCCGAAAGGTGGATCTCTCTGCGGTTGCCCACACCAGCGAGAGCTACGATCTGGTGATAGTAGGCGGCGGGATCAGCGGACTCGGAGCGGCCTATTACTTCTTGACGGATGTTGGCCGCGGCGCCAGGGTTCTGATCCTCGACAATCACGACGATTTCGGGGGACACGCTAAACGCAACGAATTCAGTTATAACGGCCGGCTGCTTGCCATTAACGGCGGAACTCTGAACATCGAAGCGCCGCAGCGCTATAACGAAGCCGCCAAGGCACTCCTGTTCAGCATCGGAATCGATCTGGACCGGTTCCAATCGGAGAACGCTACCAACCATAATCTTTATCGCTCTCTCGGCTTGGGCCGCGGGCAATTTTTCGATCGGGAGACTTGGGGGTCGGACCGTTTAGTCGTTCGCCCAGCTTCCAGTCCCAGGCTGGGAGCCCTGGGTCAGTATTCCGAAGAATTTCTTGCCAAGACGCCGCTTTCCGCACAGGCGCGAAAAGACATGCTGCGCCTGTACGATCCTAAGCAGCCGGATTATATCGAGGGCATGTCGTCGGCGGACAAGAAATTCCGGCTGGCCAAGATGAGCTATCGAGATTTTCTGCTCAACATCGCCAGAGTCGATCCGCAAGTCCTGTGGTTCTTTCGCCATTTCGGTGAAGACGTGTTCTGTGTCGGAGCCGACGCCACGCCGGCGCTCTTCGCCTGGCAGATGGGCCAGCCGGGATTTTCGGGACTGCAGCTGGATCCAACGCCGGAGGGCGTTCTGTCTGAGTTGCCCGGGGTGCAGCACGGGAGACAAAAAGAAGGCGGAGGCGCGTCCGTGCACTTTCCAGACGGCAACGCCACCGTTGCAAGGCTTTTGGTGCGCTGGCTAATTCCCGATGCGGTGCCTGGCAAGACAATGGAGGACGTCGGCGCGGCGCGAATCAACTACGCGATGCTGGACCGCGACAGCCAGCCGGCGCGCATTCGCTTGAATAGCACGGTGCTCAATGTGAGGCACGATGGCGATCCCGAGAAGGCGGGTGAAGTCGTGGTCAGTTACAGCCGGGGCGGCAAGATGTTCGACGTGCGGGCCAAGGGCTGTGTGATGGCGTGCTGGAACATGTTCATCCCGTATCTCATCCCCGATTTGCCCGCGGCCCAGAGAGAAGCGCTTTCGTATGCGGTGAAGGGCCCCCTTGTCTACACCAGCGTTGGCGTCAAGAATTGGACGGCCTGGCAGAAGCTGGGAGTAAGCCATGTGGACGCGCCCACGATGTACCACACCGAAGTGTCGCTCACCGAGGCGGTTTCGCTCGGCGATTTGAAGCATCCGCAAACGCCCGCGGATCCCATCTCGCTCCACTTGGTGAAGATCATGTCAGTCCCAGGCAAACCGCGCAAAGAACAACACCGTTTGGGACGCGCCGAACTGCTCGCGACAACCTTTGAGACATTCGAGCGGAACATTCGCGATCAACTCGCGCGTACTCTAGGATCCGGCGGTTTCGACCCGGCGCGGGATATTATCGACATCACGGTAAATCGATGGCCGCACGGTTATGCCTATACCTACAACAGCCTCTTCGAACCCATGGAGTGGGTGTACACGAACTCCGAGCAGCGCCCGTGCGTGATTGGACGGCAGCCGTACGGGCTCATCGCGATCGCCAACTCCGACGCCGGAGCCAGCCCTCACACCGATACCGCACTGTGGGAAGCGCATCGCGCCGTTGGCGACGTGCTCAATCGCCGGGCAATGCCTAAACTATCGGCATGACCAACCCGGGCGTTTTCATAAAGCTGCTCGCCCTGGCTGTGCTGCTGTTTCTGTTCTCCAGCGAAATACGGGCGCAGGACGGTATGAGGCTGAAGTTCGGAACCTGGAACCTCAATCTTAAGAAATCGAACTTCGCGCCCGGAACAAAGCCAAGAAGCGATATACGAATCTACCAAGACCAGGGCCACGGTTTCATTCGCTCGATGCATATGACGGTTAGTGAGAAGGGCGAAGAGTCGATCACAACCTACAGCGCCAAGTTTGACGGCAAAGAATATCCGGTTGTTACTAGAGGCTCGGGTATTCCGGGCACAATCGCATTCCGGGTGATTGACGCGAATTCCGAATCGTTCGTTCTCACGCGCAACGGAAAGGTGGCGGTCCGTGGAACCACTACGATCTCGATCGACGGCAAAACGCTGACGATGACGCTAAACAGAATCGATGAAGAGGGGCCAAGCTCCCAAACCATCGATATCTATGACAGGCGGTAAGAGGATATTCATGAATAAGTGGAATGCGTCGCACTGTCCGCTCGCCAGCCTAGTGTTAATGACGGCGCCGTTTCTGGCCGCCCAACAACCTGAGTTTGCCGACCTTGTTCTTCGCGGCGGCAAGATCATAACCGTCGATTCCCAGGATCGGATTGCGAACGCGGTCGCGGTGACGGCGAATCGCATCACAGCGATCGGATCAGACCAGGAGATCTCGCGCTTGGCGGGTCCGCAAACAAAAGTCATCGAATTAGGTGGCCGCAGCGTGCTCCCGGGATTTCTTGACGCTCATTCCCACGTCGAGGGGCTGGCGCGCAGCGAACGAGCCATGGTTCCCATCCAGGCTCCGCCGCTCAAGAACGCGGCCGAGATCATCGCGAAACTCAAGGAGCGCGCGTCACAGTTGCCACCGGGCAGTTGGATCGTGGGCCAGGGGACCTACAACCAGGTCATGCCCACGCGCGAGCAGCTGGATCGCAATTTCCCCGACTACCCCGTGGTCTTGCGCTGGAGCAATCACGATTGGTTGCTGAACCACAAAGCCGATGAGAAGGCCGACTTGAACCCCGCCACGCCGAATCCGGGCGGTCGCGGCAGGTTTGAGCGCGCCCCCAACGGCGAGCCGATGATCCTCCGCGACGCCGGAATAGAGCTGCCGATCCCTCATGAAAGCTACGAACAGATGCGGGAGTGGCTTCCCGAAACTCTGCGGGATTTCTACACCAAGCGGGGCGTCACCACCGTTTACGACATGTCGAATCCAACCACGGCATATCGGATTTACGGGGAGTTGAGAGAAAAAACTGCGCTTCCGGTGCGGTTAGTGCTCAGCTATATCATTGGCAATGACGATCTTGCCGAGGGCCACGACGGTTTGGAAGGCGCGCTGCTGAAGACCGGGTTACATACGGGTTTCGGCGATGACTGGATGCGGATCGGCGCGATTAAAATCCTGTTGGATGGCGTTTGGGGCACAACCGCGGCGGTGTACAAACCGGTATGGAAAGGCTCGGGCACCACCTGGATTCCCAATAATTTTGGCGGTGTCACGCGGAATCAGGAACTCCTCAACAAGCAGATTCTGGAAGCGCACAAGGCCGGCTGGCAAGTCTGGGTGCACGCCAACGGTGATCGTGCTCAGGACATGGTGCTGACGGCCATAGAAGCGGCTCAAAAGGCCTTCCCTCGCGACGACGCGCGGCATCGGATAGAGCATTTCGGGCATTTCCTGACACAGGATCCTCAAAGAACCGAGGAAAGGTTGTCTCGAATGAAACGGGACAACGTAATCCCTTCGCCGCAGGTCGCGTTTCTGTGGCGGCTGACGGAGGAAAACCTCAAAGAACCTGTGGTGCAGTTCTTTCCGATGGCTACCTTGATCCAACGCGGCTTCCATCCGCCGGGTGGCTCCGACACTCTGGGTACGCAAAATTTCGCAACGAATCCGCTATTTTCAATCTCCGTGGCGGTGAATCGCAAGACCAAGTATGGCCAAACCGTGGATCCGAACGAAGCGATTTCCCGCATGGACGCGATTCGCATGTTCACGATTTGGGCCGCGTACGGCGGCTTTCAGGAGCAGAGCCGGGGAAGCATCGAGCAAGGCAAACTGGCGGACATGGTGGTTTTGTCCGGGGATCCGCTGACTATCCCCGCCGAACACATCCTCGATATAAACGTGGACTACACGATCCTGGACGGGAAGGTCGCTTATCGGCGGGAATAACCTGGGGGCAGCCGCTCATCAAGTCGCAAACGCTAGTAGACATACCAGATTTCCACGTAGACCTTGCGACGCTTGCCGCGCTCTTCAGACTACCGCTCGCTCCACGTCGAGCGGGGCAGGTGTCTGCAAATATCGCCAGGGGACAACAAGGCTTTTGCAAGCTGCTTGCGATTCCCGAATCTGCTGATCGGCGTCCAGGGCGGAACCAACGGGATGCGGCGCAACCTGTCCGGCATGCTGCCTAGCGCCGGAGATGGGACGGCCGTGAGCGCGATGCTCGATCGGCTTCCTGCATCCCGGTCAGGTGCCCAACCTTGGTCCACGCGAGTCTCGAAAAAATGTTGCCTGACCGACCCCCGCAAGGTATGAATACTCTTGTTCTGGTTCCGCTCCGTTGGCCGGTTTTTGATCTGAAGTATCCATCTATGGCCGGTTTTCAGTTGTCCACCGAGGTGAACGCGAACTGCGTGAATACGACCAAAGTGAAAGGTGGCGAGCTGATTCCTCTGCAGATCCAACGTCCGGACGATATTGCCCCATTCAATCACGATGATCAGGATTGCGGAGGGGGTTGCAAACCGATCCGGATCGTGCCTTAAACGATTACCTATCCCTATATCGGTCAAAGAAGTCGAAAACGGCGGGCAGCACTGATGGCACCATGCCGCCGTGGTCGGTTTTGACCTCGTAGTATTCGAAATGAAAGTCCTGCTGAAACATCCAGTCTCGCATCAGGCGGCTGCCTTGGACTGATGGAAGGGCCAGAGTGCCCTCACTCATCATCACCGGCATGGAACGATTTCCATCCCAAGGATAATTCGCCTGGTCGACGAACGGTCCTGACATGGGGGCGATGGCGCGCCAATACTTCGAATACTTCGCGCCCAGGTACCACGTTCCGCCGGCGCCCATGGAATGGCCCGCTAGGAATATCGAAGACCGGTTGATGGGGTATTCATTCATCACGATTTCAAGGACGTTGATCACATCCTTTTCGCTGAGCTCGAGAGTGTGCTCCGCTTCGGGCGTGACCGTTGCTCTCTGCTTCGCGGCGATCTCCGGTTGTCCAAAGACTGCGGGCAGCCTGAGAGGCGTGCCATAGGCGCCCAGCGGGCTGTAGCCGAGCGGCGAGACTAGAACGTATCCGTGCTGTTCGGCTAGGCGAAGCATCTGCCGATTGTTCATGTCCAGGTAGCGATTCTCATCGGCTCCAGCACCGTGGAGCATCACGATCAGAGGCAACTTGGACTGGCCATCCCAACTCGTCGGAACGTACAATCGATACGGCATGTCCGTTTTCGCGGCCGGGAAGTAATATGTGCGATGCTGATCTCCTTTGGCGCGCGGTTGAGGGTTAACAGCGGACAACAAGGCTTTTGCAACCTGCTGCGATTCCAGAATCTGCTGATCGGCATCCAGGGCGGAACCAAAGGGATGCGGCGCAACCCGTCCGGTTCGCTGCGCGACCAGCGCTCCGGAGACGAGAATGAGCAGAAGTGCCGATGGCTTCATGCCTGCGCTTGTCACTTCGCACCCGCGAGATTTTCGGAAAAGAAGGGCAGCACCTTCGCCGCGAAACGGGCAGTGATGCGGTTCCCATGGTCGCCTTCATAGGTCTCGAACTTGTGAGCGACTCCCAGGCGGGTGAGTGCCTGGTCGAGCTGCGTGTTTGTGGTCAGGAAAGGGTCCTTGGTGCCGACGTCCATGGCGATTGCGCGATATCGCTTGAGGCTCGGCACATACTGGTCCACCATCACCAACGGCGAGTTCGTAACCCATTTGGCCGCGATGAGGGGCTGGATCTCTCCATCCTTGGTCGGAAGGTCGAAGAACTGCGGCGGGTTCATCGGGTTTGGGGCCCATGCGGCGGCTTGGGCGGAGAGGGCCTTGGCCAGTACGCCGCTCGGGGGCTGATTCGCTCCCGCCCCCGGAAGCAGCCGCTGAGGATCGTTCATCAGACAGCAAGAACTCATCGCATACAACACCGAGAAGGCCTCCGGATGTTTCATGCCGATCCGCATCGTTCCATATCCGCCCATCGAATGTCCGGCGAGCCCTCTCGCGCTGCGATCCGCGATCGTGCGGTAGTGAGCGTCGATATAGGCGACCAGATCCTCCGCGACGTATGCCTCCCAATCGCCTGTGGTGGGCGAATTCGAAAACATGCCGCCGTTATAGACCGTATACGCATCTGGAAGCACCAAGATCATTTCACGAGACGATCCGTTCGCGATGGCAGCGTCAGCGGCGGTGGGAACCGATAACATGTTCCAGTAGTTCTCGGCGTGGGCGGCGTAGCCGTGAAGGAAGTAAACGACCGGGTAGCGCCGGTTTGGGCTCGTAGCGTAACTCGGAGGAACATATACGAAAACATCGCGATCCGAAGAGTCACCCTCCAGATTCCCTTCGAGGGACTTGCCGTGGACTTTGATCTTCTCCCACGAACCCTTCTTCGTCTGGCTCGCGCTCTGCGCTCTACTTTCAGCAAGCGGCAATACGATGGCGCACACGGCCACAAGAGCGGTCACTGCAACATTTTTGAGGTTCATATTTGCTCCTATTTGCCCGTCACACGCAACTTGTCTGCAGCCGTACAGTCCTGGACTACTGCAAAATAGCGGGCCACGCCATCAGCGCCTACATCGAACGGATTCGCCTCGCCGTTCCTGCGGTCCGCGGCGGTGTGCGCCTTGAAAAAAGCATTGTCGAACTCCGTGTGATTGGTGATCAGCGCGGTGGCGCCATAATCGGCAGCCGCCTTCGCCATTTTCTTCGAAGAGGCGAGGTAGCCGTCATAATATGCCGCACCGGCGTTAAAGGGGATCGCCGTGCCGCCCACGTAGGCAACACGGAGCGGCTTCCCGCCGTCCCGAATTTCAAACAAGTAAGAAAGCGTTCCAGGCGTGTGGCCCGGCATGGTGACGATGCGCAGGGAAGCATCGCCAACGGAGATCGTCATTCCATCATCGCCGGTGACGTCGTGTTTGGGTTTTCCGCCCATGTGGGTGGCCGCCTTGTCGATCGCGTCCCAATCCTCCACGCCGTAGACGAGATGCACACCTGGAATCGTATCCTGCAACAGTTTAGCGCCGCCGTCATGGTCGCCATGAGCATGCGAAAGGATCACGTACTTCACCTTGTTCGCATCCAAACCCAGCTTCTTGAGCCCATCCAGGATCTCGTCCTTTGCAGCGTAGTCGAACAACGCCTCGATAATGATGATGCCTTGGCTTCCCACCAGAGCCCATGCGCTGTGGATCTTGGTACCCAGAAAATAGAAGTTATCAGCGACCTTGGCCGGTTCCGCGTGCCATGTTTCGCGCGCGGGGATGGTTCGGCTGGGAGGAGGAGGGCCGCCGGTGCCGGGAGGCGGCGGAATGCACATGCGGACAAACGTTCCGGCCCAATCGGTCCCAGCGGCAACCTTCGCGGCCGTGATGTAACCGTCCACGGTCGGAGATGGCGCCTGAGCCTGCGCGATTCCGCCAATGGGCAAGATAATGGTTGCTGACAGTGTGGCTAAAGTTCGTGATTTCATCGGGGTGCTCCTTCGCCAGGACAGAGTTGTAGACGCCCTATCGCGCTTCTTTGAACAAGGGCACGTGATGCCGCCGGCCATTCTCGCCTTCCTCGCATTCATCCTCTAAGATCTGAATTCCCTTCTGCAGGCGAAGGGGCATCCGAATTTTCCACGGTCGCGTGAACACCTTCGGATCTTCGATGGTGGCCTCGTACATCAGTGTGTCGGGATTCATGCGCGTATAGCGCTCCACGACATGCAATTCGTCGCTATGGTAGTCCCCGGCGGCGTCTAGCCAAGTGGAGTCGCTAAAGCTTGTGACGTCCGCCACCAGCGTATTGCCCTCCCAGTGGCCGCGCGAATCGCCCATCGCATACCCGAGTCCTTCATTATGCGGGCTTCCATTCAAATAGACGATACGGTACGAATGCGCATCCTGATAAACGATATACACAGCGCGGTCGTTCTGGAAAATCTGAAAAGGCGATCGTAGATACGCAGCGCGCGGCACTCCGGGTTGGAAGCATCTTTTCTCCGGATCGGCAGTCTCCCGATTTGCGAAATTCTGCTTCTGTTGGGCAGCCGCCTCGGGCCGATACGGGATCTTGCCGTCTGGGGGATCGACAATCACGTGTGCGCGCTCGATGTTCGCGTCGGCATTGTTCTCAGCCATCCAGGTCCCACGGAGGTCAGCTCCCGTGCTTTGGGGCCAAGCGCGGCCGCTCGCGGCGGTGAGCGCCACGACCAAGACAAAACCGCACCTAATGTTTCTGGCTCGCGGCGCCGGGAAAATGAATCTCGTCACGCTCTCCCTCGATGCAGTCGTATTCGATCAACTCAGTGCCTTTGGGCTGACGCCGCAGCGAAACGCGGAGGGTCCAGGGCCGGGAATACACCGTGGGATCCTCCACCCGCGCTTCATAGACGATCGTATCGGGCGCCGTCATCGTGAACCGCTCCACCACGTGTTCGTTTTCGTCTACGAAATTTCCCGACTGATCCAGCCAGGTTCTGCCGTTAAAATCGGTTACATCCACCACCAGCGTGTCGCCCTCCCAGCGGCCCCGCGAGTCGCCTGCCCAGGCGCGATAGCTCTTCAGATGGGGACTCCCGTCCAGTGGAATGATGCGGACGTCGTGCTCCGTCTCTGACAACAGGACTACGTAGTTGCTGTCTTGCACGATTTCAATCGGAAACGGAGGCACCAGCGAACGCGGCACTCCATGCATGTGGCAATGTCCGGTGGGGTCGCGTTCGCGATGGACATGGTTGTCATTGGCCTTCTGGCGTGCGTCCGCAAGATAGGGCAGTTTCCCATCGGGCGGGTCTACTATGACGGACGGGCCTCCCGGCTCGTTATAGTAGGCCTTTTGCCCTTCGATGTTGAATGCGGCGACGATGGAGGCGTTGCGCCAAACTCCCTCGAAGTTCGGATGCCCGTCAGCTTGCCGGGGCGGCTCGAACTTCGCGGGTTGCCCATAAGCTCCAATCGAAATTAGAAGCAGGAAGAATCTCATATCAAATGTCGACCGTCGCACCGGGTCTGACATAGGCTTACTATTTTAGGTTCTTCGTCCGCACAACCCATTTCGGATTCACGCACAGGCCGCAATCCGAACCGCGGAACATCAACGCTGCTCGCTGATCGCCCTTCAGTTGCCAGTTCAACCAGGCCACGGCGATGCCGCTGAATTCTCCGCCATTCGGCTCCCGATAAGTGCCACCGTGCCCCACTCCTCGTTCGTAGGCGCGAAACGCCGGGATTTTTGTCAGGTAATCGAAATCGGCCTCCGCATTTTTGAATGCGATATCTCGGGGATCCCCACTGATGTAAGCCACCGAAACGTGAATCGATTCCAGGTCTTGCTTGCTAAGAGTTTTTCCGCCGCCGAGGTTCGTAGGCTTGCCGAAGAGCCCGCTGTTCCATATCACGGCAGTGCCGACGCGACGATCCGCGGCAACTTCAATCGCCTGAACCCCGCCGCAAGACTGACCCATCACCGCGATTTTGCTGCTATTGAGGCGCTTGTAATACTTGCTGGCGGCACGATCGTTCTCCGCCGTGGCCCATTGGATTGCATCGATCATCTGGGATGGATGAGTTGCTGCCGGCGGTAAACCGCGAGGAGGTTCCGTTGAGTCAGCGCCCTGAGGCGGGAGCGGCGCCGCCGGAGCCTGGGCAAGAGGCTGCGCGGGACTAGCCGTATCGCGTTGCACAATAGGGCCCAGCGCGATCACAAGATACCCGTAGGACGAAATGTCCGTAAGGAAACCACTGAAAGCATTCCCGGCATTGACGCAGGCGCCATTGCCCCAAACGACAATCGGTAAACTCACGCCATTCAAATCCGACAGATTGTCCGGTCGGTAGATGGTGTGATCCGGCAAGCCCGCGTCCATTTCCATGACGGCCTTATAAGGGCCTGATCCTGAGGTGGTGCCGGGCGGCTGGGAGCCTCCGGGATTTTGAGCCGCACTCTGCCAGCAAAAGATCAGCGCGATCAGAACAACAGAGCTGATTCCTGTGTACCGCCAACGGATTGGTGTCATCGTAGCATCCTTTCCCCCAAAGAATTGGTGCCATCAACTATATCGAAGTCCAAGCCGGGATCTAATAGTCCCCTCATGCGCTATACGGCCCAGGGAGAATCATGGCGACGGCAGACGACTGTTGCGATATTTCTCCTTTTGGCTAGCGGTATTCTGTCTTATCTAACCGGCTCAGCAACTCGCGGGTCGGATCGAACATCCAGTTCAGCAGTAATCCGAGGAAAAGTAACCCTGCGAACCCGGTGGCCAGAACAAATCCGTACTTCGGGTGGCCCATCGCATCGCTGACCGCGCCCATTGCCAGCGGCCCGACAACCGCGGAAAGACAGGTGAAGAAGAGAATCACTCCAGCGACGGCGCCATGCTCCGATTTCGGGAAACAGCTAATTCCCTTGGAATTGATACTGGGATAAATGACGGACATGAAAAGGCCGGAAGCGGGCAACAGATAAAGCGCCGCGCCGGGGCCGCCGATCACCGCGCCGATAAAGCAGATCATGATGACGCCGCTGAAAAGCGCCAGGACCTTCGTCCAGTAAAAGCGCTCCAACAGCCAGGCGCCAATGAAGCGCCCAGCCGCGCGAAGGATAAAGAAAATCGAAATGCTGTAGGTGACGAATGCTGCCGCCGAGCCTCGATAGCCAGCGAGCCAAGTCGGCATCCAGACATACACTGCCGCTTCTGTGGCGACATAAAGGAACGCACCGAGCGAAAACGCCAGCGCGTAGCGATTTTTCATTGCTGCGACCGTGTGCCTCAGGTCCTTGCTTTCGTCGCTGGCGTGTATAGTCTGCGGGTATCGGGCTCGGAGCGCGATCAAGATCAGAACGACGCAAATTGTGCCAGCGAGAATGTAAAGGCCCTTCCACGAGGCGCCTGTCGCCAACAGACGCGCGAGAATCGCCGGCCCGATGATGGACCCGACTCCGAAAAATCCCTCCACCGTATTCATCAGCGAAGTATGTTCGGTCGTCGATTTGGAGAGATCTCCGATCAACGCGAGAGCGCCGGTTTTGAAAATGCCAATACCGATTCCGGATAGGGCCAGCAGAATTGAGAAGTACAGGAACGAATTTCCGGCAGCAAATAGGTACGAGGCGACACCAAACAATGTGAGGCCCACCACGATGGTTGGCTTACGGCCGATCGTATCAGCAAGGTGGCCCAGAAAGAATCCGGCGATCGCGATTCCCGCCATGCTCGCGTACTGAAACGTACCTGCGGCCGTCAAGCTCAGCCGGAACGTCTTGATGATCTCGGGAATTATGATTCCAACCGAGTCCGTTGTCATGGCAAACACCATGAACATGGCGAAGGTGAGTGACTTGATGCCTGTCATGTGAGCAGCGCCTTCGTCGGATTGCCTGCGGGATCCGAATGCGAAATCACGGCGCGTCGAGCGGCAAGATCGACAGCGAGCCGCGCCCAGTCGGAATGCTTGCGCCATTCCATCACAAGTGAGCTGTCGTCAGAGTTGAGGATATGAAAATCGCCCGCGAATGCGGGATGCGAATTGCGGAAACGGATCAGATCCAGAAGAGAACGCACCACGGGGGCTTCGAGCCGCTCGTGCAATTCCTCGCGCGTATAGTAATGACGGTTGATATCGCGGCCCACACCGGTCCGCCGCAGCAGATCCACGTCATTGGTCCCCGCCAAGAGCCCGACGTAATAGACCTGGGGCACTCCCGGCGCAAAGAATTGAATGGCGCGAGCAATCAGGTATTCGTCATCGCACCGGCCCAGTGCGTCGTAATACGTGCAATTCAGCTGATAGAGGTCAAGATTGGTTGCCGCTGCTCCGGTTGCCTGCCGGCTTGTGCCGTTGCTCCGCTCGTGAATCGTTTCCACCAGATCGTTGATTTCTTGCGAGGAGAGCAGGCCCGGCGGGCCACTAGGACTTTGTCGATCCGATCCGACATCGATCACTCCGATTCCGTCGTGAGTGTCGAGCACGGTGATGGCATTGCGGGGACTCATTTCAAGCCAGCGCTTCAGATGGAAGGAGTTGCGAGTATACAGCGTGTGTAGAACTAGAGGGGGCAGTGCGAAATCGTATACCCAATCCACCTTCCGTGCAATTTCGATCTGCTCCAGATAGTGACTGTGGATTTCGACCAACACTTCGATTCCACGCTCGTGCGCCCAACGCGTGAGTTCGCCGATAAATTCAAACGTCTCAGGAATCATGAAACAACTCGTGCCGCGCTTCTTGATAGCGTAACCGGCGGCGTCCAGCCTGATGGAACGAATGCCTGTGGTCTGAAATTGACTAAGGATTTGGTCCAAGTACCTTTTGCCTTGCGGGGAACGGACGTCGATATCCACTTGCTCCGCGGTGAACGTAGTCCACAAGAGTCGCTCGCTTCCATCGTCCAGGCGCATTTTCGTGAAGGGAAGCCCCGGCCTCGGGCGATAGATCTGCAATAGCTCCGCTTCGGCGGCACCATCCGGAAAAACGCGGCCGTAAGTGAGGAACATGAAAGCGTAGGACGACGCGTCGCCACGCTTCCGAAAGTCGATGAACTGCGGAGACCGGATCGAAATATGATTCACGATCAGATCGGCCATGAGATCCGTGCGCTCGGCCAGCGCGCGTACGTCGTCCCACGAGCCTAACCGGGGATCGACCTGAGTGTGATCGATCGGATCGAAGCCCGCATCGGCGCCATCGATCGGCCAAAAGAAGGGCAGCAGATGAATGCCGTCGAACAGTCCAGCCAATGGCCCGTCACTGAGCAACGACTGGAGCTCGCGAAAGCCGCCGCCCGAAAAACGATCGACGTAAGCGATGAGCTGGACCTGGTTCTTCATGGCCGCCGGGCAGGAGACGCCTTCACAGATGCTGCTCCATTTTCTCCAGGCTTACTCCTTTAGTCTCCGGGTAGAGCATCAGCACAACGAAGAATTGCGCAACCATCATCGCCGCGAACAGGACAAACGGGACAGCCCCGGAACGGGCGGCCATGACGGGAAACACAGCGGAAATGAGAGCGTTCATGAACCAATGCGTGAAGCTCCCGAGGCTCTGGCCTTTGGCGCGAACCAAATTCGGGAACACTTCGCTGAGGTAAACCCAAATGACGGCGCCCTGGGAGAATGCGAACGAGGCGATGAATCCGACCAGCAGCCATAGCAGCAGTTTCGGGCGCTTGCCGGTTGCGAAAATCATGGCGACCCCAGCCAGGCAAACCGCCGTTCCGACCGCTCCAGCCAACAACAACTTCTTGCGCCCCAGGCGATCGATCATGCTCATCGCGATGAGCGTGAACACAAGGTTGGTGAAGCCGATGACAACAGCTTGCATATCGCTCGAAACCTTGCTGAATCCGGCACGCTCGAAAATGTCGTTGAGATAGTACAGAATCGCGTTGATTCCCGAAAGCTGGTTGAACATGCCAATCGAGATGGCAAGAAAGATGGGCTTGCGGTAACGAGATTGGAATAGCGGCTCCCTTCGGATGCCGCTCTGCATCTTCAAGGTCTCTCCGATTTCGTCTAGGTCGCGCTCCGGGTTCTGTTCTCCAACGCGCTGCAATACGTCGCGGGCTTCCTCCATCCGGCCCCCCGCGATCAACCATCGAGGGCTTTCCGGGATTCCGAAAAGGGCAACCAGAAATCCGGCCGCCGGGATCGCGACCATCCCGAATTTCCAGCGCCACTCCGAATCGCCGAATCCTGCGGATGCGACGAGAGAGTTCGATAGATAAGCCAGCAGAATCCCTACAACCACGTTCATCTGAAAGAGCCCGACCAGACGCCCACGCCTGGCCGCCGGTGAGATTTCAGCGATGTACATTGGCCCAATCACGGATGATGCGCCAATGGCCAATCCCCCGATAGAGCGAAACATAATCAGGGCGGCCCAACTCCAAGCGAAGGCACAACCGACGGAAGAAACCAGATATAAGGCGCCTAGCACCCGAAGGCAGCGCCGCCGTCCGTATCGATCGCTGGGCGCCGCCGCGCCTAACGAACCGAGAACGGTCCCCCACAGCGCGCTGGAGACGGTGATGCCCAGCGTCACCGGCGATAGTGCAAACGTTTCGCTCAACGCTTTCGTCGCGCCGGAGATGACGGCCGTGTCGAATCCGAAGAGCAGTCCCCCTAACGCCGCAACCAGAGAACTGCGCAGCAAGTACCCATTGAGTGAAGGAGTGGTCGCTCTTTGGGCCGCCGTAGTGCTCGTTCTCACGACTCAACGGCCTCTTCCACAGTCCAATCCGGGATCGCGCCGTGCCGGCTGGCGACGAGCGCCCCTACGCGATTGGCGAATGCGGCGATTTTGGCCAGGGGCCAATCGGAGATGAGGCCGTGCAGGAACGCCGCGGCGAACGCATTCCCCGCGCCTACAGGATCGGCGACGTTGATCGCGTGCCCGGCAGCCTCGATGTATTCATCGCCGCACAACATCGCGCACCCGCGCGCGCCCAACGTCACGCAAACCGCTTTCCAGCCAAACCGTTTCGATCCTTCGCGGCAGAACGCCTCGATTTCTGATGGCAGCCGCGTAAACTTGCGTAGTTTGCAGAGTTCTTCTTCATTGAGCTTGACTACGTCGGCCAGTTCCAACATCTCGATTACAAGCTGCACCGAATAGTTGCCTGGACGGAGGTTGAGGTCGTAGAAGCGAGTCGCCTCTGGCAGAGCATCCATGAGCCTGTCGAGCACCACCCTGCCTTCAGCCGCCGATGCAAACAGTGTTCCATAGTAGAAGCACTCCGGGGTGCGAAGCGTGATCCGCGCGATTTGCTCTTCGCGGAGACGCACCGCGTCGTACGCCGCTGGACGTGAGATGACGAAGCGCGTTTGATCGTCCGGTCCTAGTTCAACGCGTGCGGTGCCGGTTGGGAATCGGCCCGTGGTTTGCAATAAGGAAGAGTCAAGGCCGAGGGCGGCAATCTCCTGCCGTGCTGCATCCCCTAGAGAGTCGGCGCCGACAGCGCTGATGAGCAGCGGGTTGTGTCCTAACCGCTTGGCATGAGCCGCGAAGTTGAGCGGAGCGCCTCCCAGAGCCGTGGAGTGCGCGAACACGTCCCATAACACCTCGCCGACCACAAGAATCGAGCGTGCTCGGTTGGCCTCCTGTAAAGACAGGTTATGACAATTTGTCAGGCCATCCATTGCGCAACAGCCAGTATGGTTGGCCGCGAAATAGCTGTCAACTCTTTTTTCGAGCGCCGCAAGAGTCGCGAATCACCAGCCGAAAATTGAGCAGAATATCTCTCGCCGGCAATTTCGGATTCCGCAACCGTTCCAGCATTGTGCTCACCGCGATCGCTCCCATGTCGGCGCAGGGCTGATGGAGTGTCGTGAGCGGAACCGATATAAGGCTCGCGTACTTGACGTCGTCGATTCCGGCCAGCCGCATCTTAGC
>JBKQHJ010000006.1:0-55206 GCA_052148835.1 Bryobacteraceae bacterium | reverse complement strand
AGCGGAACACAGATTCAGTGCAGGCGACAACGGGTGCGAAAGCCGGAGCTAAGACTTACATGGGGATCCGCCGCAGGAAGGCCTCGTCGACCAGGTCCCGCGGCTCGAGGTTCGTGGCGAAGATGATCAGTTGATCGAAGGGCACCTCGATCTTCTTGCCGTTGGGCATGTTGAGGAAATCGTAGCGCCGTTCCAGCGGAACGATCCAGCGATTGAGCAGTTCCTCGATCCGCATCCGCTGCCGCCCGAAGTCGTCGATCACCAGCGTGCCGCAATTGCTCTTCAGTTGCAGCGGCGATTCGCAGATGCCGGTCGAGGTGTTCGTCGTGACTTCCAGGGCGGACATGGTCAGCTCGCCGCCGACGATCAGCGTAATGGGAACACCATCTTGCCGATCTGGGTGGGGATCTACGAGGCCAATGCAATTGCCCTCGAGATCGAAAAAGTTTCGACGCCACGGCCCATGACGCACGATCTCATCAAGACCCTGCTGCTGGGCCTGGGAACCGGCATTCGCAAGGTAGTGGTGAGCGAACTGAAGGACGACACCTTCTATGCCGTGATCTGGCTGGATAAAGACGGCGAGCTGATCAGCGTGGACTCGCGGCCGAGCGATGCTCTCGCATTGGCGCTGCGCTTGGACTGCCCCATCTACGTCGATGAGTCCGTGCTCAAAAGCTCCAAGCGATCCAATGCCGCCGCCGACAAGGTCAGCGAGGAAGAACAGCGGCGCTGGCTCGAAAGCCTGGACGACGAGGATCTCGGACGCTACAAGATGTGAACCAAAGTGCCGTGATCGCTCTCCTCGAGAAACTCGCGGCCGTCGAAATTCAGATCATACCGGCTGACATCACGTCCCATTTCATACTGGAACGCGGCGGATTCGTTGCGTTCGTGGAGCGCCGTGAGGACCGTTTCGGCAACATCGGCGCACCGGGCTTAATGACGGAGCGAGGCTTCGCCGCTCTGATCTGGCGCGGCGATCAGGCGTTCTTCGTCGGCAAAGGCTTTGAGCAGCCAGCCTCGCCGGAACAGGTGCAGCAGATCCGGGCATTCGGCGCCGATCTGGCGAACGCCCTGGGGTAATTTGCTACTGCTTCGCCGCCGGCCGGCGGTGGTGCACGGGCGCGGGCTCGTTCTTGCCTGTCCAGCCGTGCAGGTTGTCTTTATCCACCGTGAAGACAATCATGAACGGATTTCCCGTGAAGCTGTCGGCGACACCTTCGAATGTCAGTTCCGTTCCTTCGTCCACCTTGCCCGCCAGCGGCATCTCGAACTTGAGTGTCGCATCGGCGGTAGTCGTATTGTTGGTCTTGTCTTCCATCGCCAGCACAATTGTCTTCGGTTTTAAGGCGGGCTCGATCTTTACGACGCGCCCCTTCAGCGTCGGAACCATGCTGCCCTTCATCATTTCCCAGTACTTGTCTCCATCGGGAGCGGTGAGCGCCATCTTAAGGCTCGCCCACAACGCTTCGGAAGGATGCGCCTTGTTGTACTCTTCTTCGTTCGCGAACTTCTCCTTCTCGATGTCATTGGCGTTCTTGATGGTGAAATCCTTTGGCACCATCGGATTCGCCTTCGCGGCGGCTACTAAATCGTTAAAACCTTCATCGCTGCCGTGGTAATTCTTGTACTGCTTCTGCACGTAGGTCATCGCCTGCTGTTTGCCGGCGGCGGGAAGCGCCAGCTCGCCATCCAGGGTGGCGGCGCGCGCGAAGTAGAAGAGTGCCACCGGGATTCGATCCACCTTCTTCTCCGATGCAACCGAGGTGCCCATCTGGTAGTCCACCGTGGCGTCATTGGGCGTCAGCGCCAAAGCCTTTTGCAGTTCGGCTTCCGCACCAGCCCAATCCTTTTTTTGCATGGCGATAAAACCGAGATTTTTGTGCGCCATCACCTCCACTTGCGGCCGCAGCTTCGACCATTGATCGGCTGCCACGCCGGGGGGCGGCGTATCCAGGCTATCGAGAACACTCTTGGCCGCCTTCTCGCCCAGATCGAGAATGTCCGGCGACTGGTTCTGCCCATACAATGGCTGGGTAAACAGCATGATGTAATAGTTCGCCGTGAAGTCCTTCGGATTATCCATGGCCAGGATCTGCTTGGCCTCCTCGAAGACGTTCTTCCCGTCGTTCACCGCGGCGTAAGTGGTGAGTAACAACGTCCGCCGTGTACTGGCCCATTCCGACGTGGGATAGTCCTTCTCCCACTGCTGCAGTTTACCCAGCCGGGCCTTAGCATCCTTTTCATTTTGGATGGCTACGAACTGGTCGTACTCCATCCGATCCTTCCAGTTCTTCTGCGGCGCCGTAGACGATGGCGCCGCCGCCTGCCCGAACATGCGCGCGGGCGCCGGTCCCAGCATTCCAGTCAATGCAAGTGCTAACAAAAATTTCGATGATTGAAACGACACTCCGCGCCTCCCAGGAATCCAAATTTCAAGGGCGATGGTCCGGCAACTCCCGGCCTTCGACCCTGGCACAGCCCTTCAATATTCGAGTCCGTGCAATTGCGGAGTATACCGAATCGCAAACCTGGTCGCAACCTTTGGCTAACACCCCGCTTACCGTTAGATGCGTTCCAGCGGCGTCCTGTTCCGTTTTTGGTATTTTTTGAAGGGAGCTACTTTGACATGAGTACCAAGCGAACCATGCCGGGCGGTTGGGTCGACCGCCAAAGCCTTCCCAAGGGCGCCAATGGCCGCAATCTTTGCCGCTGGTGTAATCTCGAGGTTCCCAAGGGACGGGTGACATTTTGTTCGGATTGGTGCGTGGAAGAATGGCGCCTGCGCAGCGACCCAAGCTACCTGCGCGAAAAAGTCCTGAAGCGCGATCGCGGCATCTGCGCCGGTTGCGGTGTCGACTGCTTGCATGCAGAACTGCACCTGAAGCGCCTCCGAGGCGCGGCCCGGCTGAAGGCTGTTCTCGATTGGGGCTTGCGGCCAAATTCGCGAAAGAGCTTGTGGGATGCCGATCACATAATTCCAGTGGTGGAAGGCGGCGGCGAGTGCGATCTGGCAAACATTCGCACCTTGTGTTTGAAGTGCCATCGCGCGGCCACGGCCGAATTGAGGAAACGCCGCCTGTCAGGGAGCCGCGACCCTGAGGGAGAGGAAGGAAAGCGGTCTAATGCAGCAGCGGCTTCAGATAGCGCATAACCGTCTTCGCCACGATTTCGTTGCCCTGCGCCGTCGGATGGATGCCATCCCGCTGCATCAACTCCGGGTGCAGCGCAACGTCTGAGAGTAGAAACGGAATCCGCGTCACCTTGTATTTCGTCGCCAGGTCCGCATAAATCTGCTGGAAAGGTTGGATGTAATCCGGCCCATAATTGGGAGGCAGCGTCATCCCGGCCAGCAGCACTTTCGACCCGGCACTCTGCAACATTTCAATGATCTGCTCCAGGTTGGCGCGTGTGGTTTCGACCGGCAGCCCGCGCAACCCATCGTTGCCGCCGAATTCGACAATCGTGATGCGAGGCTTGCGGCGCAGCACCTCGCTCAACCGGACCAATCCATCGGTGGTGGTGTTGCCGCTGACGCCCGCGTTAATCACGCGCCAGTGGAGCCCGGCCGCATCCAGATCCTTTTGCAAAAAATCGGGAAAGCTCTTGCCCGGGTCCGCGCCATAGCCGGCGCTGAGACTATCGCCGAACGCGACGATGACGGGACGCGTATCTATAGATGGGTCTCCCGCCAACTGCATTAAACCCATCGCCGCTGCAACACATCCAACGAGAAGAAGCCGATCAAACGACATGCACGCCACCCAATGCCATAATAAGAAATTGGAAGCCGATCCGATTCGAGCCGCGATTCGCGCTCCCGCGATCCAGGTCTCGGGTCTCACCAAAAGTATTCCCACCGCCACGCATCGCGTCGACATTTTGCGCGGAATTGATTTGGAAATTCAACCCGGCGAGTTCGTCGCCATCATGGGACCCTCCGGCAGCGGCAAGAGCACGTTGCTGGGCCTGCTGGCAGGCCTGGATACGCCGACCTCCGGCCGCATCGTTCTGGATGGCGTGGACATCACCGGTCTCAACGAGGACCGCATGGCGCTGCTGCGCGGGCGCAAGGTTGGCTTCGTTTTTCAGTCGTACCACCTGCTGCCTACCTTGACGGCCGAAGAAAATGTGCTGCTGCCGTACGAACTGACGGGAGGCAATGGGATCGACGGTCCCAAGCGCGCCCGCGAACTGCTCGAAAGCGTGGGCCTGCTGGATCGTCGCGATCATTACCCGGTCCAGCTCTCGGGCGGCGAGCAACAGCGTGTGGCTTTGGCTCGCGCGTTCATGGTTCGTCCGCCCATCCTGCTGGCTGACGAGCCCACCGGCAATCTCGACACGCAGAACGGCCAGCATGTGCTGGAATTGCTGATCTCGCTCAATCAACGCGAAGGAACTACGCTCGTATTGGTGACGCACGACGCCGTGCTATCGGCCCGTGCCTCGCGTCGGATCACGTTGCGCGACGGCCGCATTGTGAGCGACGAGCGGGCGGCCTGAAGCCATGCGATTCTCCTGGAAAACGGCGTTCAAGATCGCGTGGCGTGAGTCGCGCTCGTCCTCCTTCAAGTTCATCTTCGTGATTCTCGCGGTCGCCGTCGGCGTCGGTTCGCTCACTGGCGTGCGAGGATTCAGCCGCGCTTTTCACGATATGTTGTTGAGCCAGGCCCGCACGCTCATGGCCGCCGACCTCTCGCTGCGCGTATTCGAACTTCCGACGCCCCAGCAGACCGCCGAGCTGGACGCTCTCGCGAAATCCGGTGTCGATCGAACGTGGATCACTGAAACCGTGACCATGGCGGCCGTCGAATCGAAGCCGGGCCAGTCCAAGCCGCCCATGCTGGTGTCGGTGAAAGCCGTCGATCCCACGAAATATCCGTTCTACGGCCAGATTCGATTGTCGCCTCCGGCTCCGCTCTCCCAGGTGCTCACCGCCGATACCGTCGCCGTCTCCGACGACGTGCTGCTGCGTTTGAACCTGAAAGTCGGCGACAGCATTCGCCTGGGCGGGCAGCCGTTTCGCATCGTGGGCCAAGTGGCCTATGAACCGGATCGCATGGTGGGCACCCTCAACGTCGGTCCACGCGTGATGATCACCCGCGATGGCCTGGGGCGCGCCAGTTTGATTCTGCCTGGCAGCCGCGCCTCCGAGCGCTTCCTGTTCCGGCTGGCGCCGGGTTCACCCGATATCGCGCAGACCCGCACGCGGCTGAAAGCCGCCTTCCCCGACGCCTTGATCGCCGACTTTCGCGAGACGCACCCTATCGTCACGCAAGGGCTGAACCGCGCCACCACGTTCTTAAGCCTGGTGAGCCTGATCACGCTGATCATCGGCGCACTCGGTGTCGGCACCGCCATGCGCGCCCATATTCAGCAGCGTATGGATTCCATCGCGATCATGAAATGTATTGGCGCGCGCTCGAGCCAGGTGATGCGAATCTACCTGCTCCAGACCATCGCGCTCGGGCTCGCGGGTGGCTTGCTCGGCGTGGCATTTGGCCTGCTGGTTCAGCGCGCTTTTCCGTCTTTTCTGGCGCATTATTTTGAACTCGTGCCCACCTCGCATTGGGACTTCCTCACCGCCGCGCAGGGTATCGGCATTGCGATTCTGGCGTCGCTGCTCTTCACGCTGCCGCCCTTGATGGGCATCCGGCACATTCGTCCCAGTCTGATTCTGCGCCGCGAAATGGAGGAGACCAGGCCCAATTGGCGGACCCGCCTGGTCGCCGCGCGCGCCTCTATCGCAGCGGGCGCTCTGATTCTCATCGGATTCGCCGGCATCGCGATGTCATTCGCCACTGGCACCCCCAAAGACATTTTGAAAACGGGCGAATATTTCGCGGGCGCCCTGGCCGTTAGCTTCGCCGTGCTATCCGCCGTCGCGTGGCTGATGCTGCGTGGGTTGAAGATCCTGAGCCGCCGCAGCCTGCCTTCCTCGATTCGCCACGGCATCGCGAACCTGTATCGCCCGGGGGCCCATGCGCAATCCGTGCTGGTGGCCTTGGGTGTCGGTGTGATGTTCACCCTCACGATTTATCTGGTGCAACACGGCATGATCGCCGAAATGAATCGCACCTCGCCGCCCGGTATGCCCAACGTATTCCTGATCGATATCGCGCCCACTGCTCGCGATGCCGTGCTCGATCTCATCAAACACCAGCCCGGCATCGAAGGGACGCCTGAATTGATCGGCACCGTGGCCGCGAAGCTCGTGACCATTGACGGCCATGACGTCGCCGGCATGGATCTGAAAGGTTTTGCCCGCCGTTATCGATCGCCTCGCTCGGTGACCTCCGCCGGCGCGCTGCCGGACTATGTGAATATCGAACGCGGCAATTGGTGGACTTCGCCCACGGGGCCGCCTCAAATTTGCGTCGATGAAGATACCGCCCGCATCCTCCACATCGAACCTGGATCCCAAGTGCGCTGGACCATTTCGGGCAAGGATGTCGACACGCGTGTGGCCTGCATTGACACCATCGATTCAGTCCATCTTGCTGGCCGCGTCGAATTTATCTTCAACGCGAGCGCCCTGGCCGGCTTTCCGATCATTTATTACGGTAGCCTGCGCGCTCAGCCCGCGAGTGTTCCCGCGCTGCAGGAAGCGCTGTACGAGCGCTTCCCGACCGTTACGGTAGTCAACGTGGCCGATGTGCTCCAAATCGTCCAAGGTGTGGTGGACCGCATCTCGCAAGTGGTCCGCTTCATTTCGATGTTCGCCATTCTCGCTGGCGCCGTCATTCTTGCCTCGAGCGTGGCCGGAACGCGCTTCCGCCGCATGCGCGAAGTGGTGATTCTCAAAACGCTGGGCGCCACGCGCTGGCGCGTCAGCCGCATCTTCTCGGTCGAGTTCCTGGTGCTGGGCGGCGTGGCCGGCCTGATGGGCAGCCTGCTGGCCGGCAGCTTTGCCAATCTCCTGCTAAAGCGCATGCTGGACGCGCAAACCTCAATTCCAGTGATCCCGATTCTGTTCTCGGTGATCGCGACCGCGCTCATCGCCAACGCCGCCGGTTGGATGGCCAGCTTTCCGATCCTAGGTCAGAAGCCGCTCCAGATTCTGCGTGAAGAATAGCCTACTGGGTGTTTTGCACCGTGATGTATGCGTTCGCGGGCGACGACACTCCTCCAACCGTGATCACTAGCGGCTGATTCCCATCGGGCACGCCGGCGGGCACCTGAATGTTCACCAGATATTGGCCGGCGTATTGTGACACGCCGACGTACAGGATGTCCGATGGGGTTAGTGTCACGCCGCCGAATGTGATGGAGAACGGCGCGGTGACCTGCGCGGAGCCGCTCGGAAGCACACCGGGCGCAAACGATGGCTTGGTCGCGCCGAAGCCCGTCGCAAATAGCGTCAAATAGTCGCCGGCCTTGGCTGGAGTGAATGTCGCGCCGCTGATTAATCCCGGAGCGCCGATGTATCCGTAGGTGACTGCGTTGATCGCCGCAATCGGGTTTCCGCCGCTCCCCGCCGCTGTGAAGTAAAAGAACTCCGGCGCCGTGGCTTGGGCCGCAACACTGACCGGCGGGCTCGCGACGGCCTGAGGCGTGTCGCAATCGGTGATCACTTGCACCGCGACAGTCCCGGGTGTAACCGCGGGCACCTGGACGTTGAGCTGATTCGGATAAACGGAGAAGATTGGCGCGCGAACGGTTTGGAACTCCACGCACACGCCCGCTACGTTGGTCGGAAGCTGTCCGTTCACGAGGCCCGCCTGCGTTGCCGTCCCGGCCGGCGCGAAGTTCGATCCGAAAATGGTCACAATCGCATTGGGAGAGACCACCTTCACCTCCGGAGTACTGAGCCCGGCACTCACAATCCCGCCCGCCGCGATAGACGGCGAGTTGGAAGCCAGGGCAGTCAGCGAAATGGTTACGTTCGAGGCCGCGTAGGCTGACGCCGTGATCGTAATGGGGCCGGGGTTGCTGCCCAAGGTCACCGTAACCGTGACCGTGCCGTCGTTCAAGCTAATCGCGGGAGAAGGCTGGAGGGTCGCCGCGCTATCCGGGCTAACGGTGAAGTTCACCACTTCTCCTGGAAGGCCTGCGCCCGTGCTGTCGACTATTTTCAAGACCACAGGCGTTGCCAATCCGGTACCCACCAGTCCACTCTGGCTGTTGCCGCTCACAATGGACATGGTCGCCGGCAGCAACACCTTCTGCGGAGTTAGCACCCGCACGTGATCGTTGAAGGAGTCCGTGACATACAAGTTGCCTGTGGCATCCAGCGCGAGGCCAAAAGGATCCAGTTGGGCCGCTGTGGCTGGCCCGCCATCTCCGGCGCTTGGAGTGAACGTGCCGTTGCCGGCGATGGTCGTTATCAGACCGGGCGGCGTAACTCGCCGCACTACGGCGTTTCCTTCATCGGCGATGTACAAGTTTCCGGAACGATCCACGGCAATGCCGGAGGGGAAATTCAGCAGGGCTTGCGTGCCCGGTCCCCCGTCGCCCGCGTAGCCTTGGACGCCTGTGCCCACCACCGTCGTGATCGTGCCGTTCGGTGCGATCATGCGGATGCGATTGTTGGACTGGTCCACCACGAAAAGATTGCCCACGCTATCGAAGGCGAGATCGTAAGGATCCATTCCAGCGGAAATGGCTGGACCGTTGTCGCCTGAGAATTGCCCCTTGCCGTTTCCGGCGAAGGTGCTGATGTTCCCGTTCGTATCGATTTTGCGAATCCGGCTATTGCCCCAATCGGCCACATAGATGTTTCCGGAGGCGTCCACCGCGACGCCTTGTGGTTGGTTCAACGCTGCCAGAGTTGCTGGGCCGTTGTCTCCCGAGAAACCGTTGCCTCCATTGCCCGCGAGGATTGTTGTGGCGCCGTCCACCCCCAGTTTCAAGACGTGTGGCGTTTCGCCCGAAAAGCTGAATTCCTCATCGGTGACATAGAAGTTTCCGGCCGGATCCACCGTGACGCCAAAAGGTTCGCCTCCTTGCAATTGGCCGATGGGGTTGATGTTGCCGCCGATCTTGAACTCTCGCGCCTCCGCGTTCCCAGTGTCGGCCACCAGAATGTCCCCGGCGCCATCGATCGTGATGCCCTCCGGGAAGTTGAGGAAAGCATCCGCCGCGGGTCCATTGTCGCGAATGCCGGTGCCGGCCACCGAGTTGATGACGCCGTCCGCTACCTTGCGAACGCGCGCGTTAAATACATCCGCGAAATAGACGGCGCCGCCCGATACCACGATTCCAGCGGGATAATCGAGCTCCGCTGAGAGCGCCGTGCCGCCGTCACCCGCGAAACCAAGTACACCCGATCCAGCCAGCGTGTAAATCAATCCCGTGGACAAGTCCACGCGGTGGATCACGGAGTTGTAGATATTAGCATCCGAAATATACAAGCTGCCAGAAACGATTGCTACGCCATCGGGCGCCATGACAGCCGTAGTTGCGGGCACGCCATCGCTGTAGGTGCCGGTTTGCACGCCGCCCGCAACAACCGTTGCCGTTCCCGTCGTGGTTATTTCCGTCACTTCGTTGTTGGTCCCGTCCGCCAAATAGATGTTCCCGGCGGCATCGACAGTCAAATCGTAAATAAGCCCGATCTGCGTGCTCATTGCCGAAGTTCCGGTCAGCGTATTTCCGGACTGGCCTGTGCCCGCTATGGTGGTGATGATCCCATTTGTGTCCACCTTGCGGATGCGGTAGTTAGAGGCGTCCGCGATGTACAAGTTGCCCTGGCTATCCACCGCCACTGCCACTGGATCCATTTGTGCGGAAGTGGCTGGACCGTTGTCGCCTGCGTAGGGATAATTTCCATTGCCCGCGACGGTATCGATGGTGCCGTCCACCGCTATGCGGCGGACTCTGGCATTGCCCTCGTCGGCGATATACATATTTCCCGCCGCGTCCAGTACGATGCCTGTGGGGAAGCTGAGTTCCGCTTGAATGGCAGGACCTCGATCGCCGCCGTAGCCAGGAACGCCCGTGCCCGCGTACGTGCTGATAATTCCCGAGGGGTTTACCTTGCGGATTCGATTATCGGCCTCATCGGCAATATAAAGATTCCCCTGGGCATCCATTGCCACGGCGATCGGCTCGCGCAAGGGAACGGAGGTGGCGGGGCTTCCATCCAACAGCCGCGGGGTTCCCGCGATGGTGCTGATGGTGTAAGGCTGAGCCCAGGTGTTTTCCAAAAAGCAGGCACACGAAAGGAGAAGTAGAGCCGCGGTTCGCATAAAATAGAAAGCGATTCTACCACAAGTCGACAACGGCGCCCGATAATCCGCAACGATTCGGTGACGATTACGCCTTCCAGGTCCCGAGCAAACGCCGCAACAGGACCATTTGTCCCAGATGATAGGAGTTATGATCGGCTGCCAACAGGGCCTCGCGCAGAATAGTCTGGCCGGTGCCATGCGGAATTTTAGCGAACAGATCGGTATTCTTGTCCGCCACCAGCTTGGCCATGGCCTTCAAATCCGCGCGAAAGCTACGCAGGCTGTTATTCCAGGACGCCGCGGTCGGTGGCGCTTCAGTCTTGGGCCAATACCCCTCCGGCCAAGGAGGCGATTTATGTTTCGCGTCGCGGCTGAACTCCAGGATGTCCATTTGCGCGATCCGCATATGCTCCAGAAGCTGCCAAGCCGTGTACGGCGAGCCCGGTGGTTTCACTCCACGCAGCCGGGAAGGGAAGTCGGCAACCGCGGCAT
This sequence comes from Bryobacteraceae bacterium, assembly GCA_052148835.1. GTDB lineage: Bacteria > Acidobacteriota > Terriglobia > Bryobacterales > Bryobacteraceae > Palsa-89. The sequence goes on along the minus strand of JBKQHJ010000006.1, from coordinate 44,539 downwards.
CGAAGTCGGCGTGCGCATTGCGCCCGCGTAACAGATCCAGAAGATGTTGACGGAGAGCCTCGGATTCGGCCATGACCTATTGTAATAACAGTGCCGAACACACGCCGCAGCCGGATTCAAGAGGCACTTCAATTCACCCCGCGCCCCCCGTGGCCTCCCTTGGAGAATGGCGGAGGGCTGGACTTGACTTGGAGAATCTTTCTGGGTGTTTGGATAAAATTAAGAATTTATGGCTAAATCCGCCGACGTGGTTATTATCGGTGCTGGAATCGTCGGATCCAGCATCGCGTTTCATCTCACTGAAGCGGGCTGTAAAAACGTGCTGGTGATTGAACGCGAGACGCGCCAAGGTCTTGGTTCCACCGGCAAGAGCATGGGCGGCGTGCGGGCGCAGTTCTCCACCGAGGTGAACATCCGCATGTCCCTCTACTCCATTCCGTTCTTCGCGCGATTCGAAGAGGCCACCGGCCACCCCTCCGGATACAAGCCGCACGGCTACCTGTTCATGGCCACCAACGACGGGCACTTGAACTATCTGCGCAAGAACAGCGCCCTGCAGAAGGCGCTCGGCTTGAAGCAGGTCGAACTGCTGTCGCCCGACGACATCCGCGAAATTTTGCCGCAGCTTCGTTCGGACGACATCGTGGGAGGCAGCCTGTGCCCGACAGATGGTTTCGTCGACCCCGAAAGCGTGATGACCGGGTTGATGGCACGCGCCGTCGATCGAGGCGCCGAGCTCTGGCGCGGTGCTCAGGTTACCGGCATATACACCGACCATGCCACCGTGTCGGGCGTGCTCACGAGCCAAGGCGGAGTCTCGTCGCCCGTTGTGGTGAACGCCGCGGGGCCCTGGGCCGCTTCCGTCGCGCGTATGGCCGGCATCGACCTGCCGGTTCAACCGCTGCGCCGCATGTTGATCCCGACCGAGCCTTTCCCAGGCCTCCCCGAGCGGCTGCCGATGATGATCGACATGTCGACGGGCTGGCATTTCCGACAAGAGGGCCTCGGGCTGTTGATGGCCTGGGCGCATCCGGATGAGCAGCCCGGATTCCGCACCGATTTCGATCCGTCCTACATCGAAAAAAGCCTGACGCACGCTGCCGCTCGCGTGGCCTGCTTCGCCAATCTTGAAGTCAACCCGCGCCGCTGTTGGGCCGGGATGTACGAAATGTCGCCCGACCATCACGCCATCCTTGGCCCTTCGCCCGACGTTCGCGGATTCTACTTTGCCAACGGTTTCAGCGGGCACGGCGTGATGCATTCGCCGGCCACCGGCCGCATTCTGGCCGATCTGATTCTCCACGGCAAGACCGCCGTTATCGACGCTAAAGATTTGAATGTACAGCGTTTTTCCGAAGGCCGGGCGATCGCGGAGACCGCCATTTTGTAGGCCGAAGATTTTCCGGAACAAATCGGGACTTTCTTCGTCTATCACCCCATGAAGCTGCTGATCCTTGGTGTGCTAGCGGTAGCCTTGCTCGCGGCGGCGAGTAGTCAAGATTGCTTTTGGCAGTGGCGGAGCGAGGCGCGCGAAAGAGCTATCGAGGTCCGTGAACAAGCGAGAGCCGCACGGGAACAAGCGCGAGCAGCCCGCGAACAGGCCCGGGAACAGGCCCGCGAAGTAGGACAACAGGCCAGAGACCAGGCGCGCGAGTTCCGTCGCCAGCAACGTGACGAGATGCGAGCTTGGCGCGATGAAGTTCGCGCGGAACGCGACCGCATCCGCCGCGAGATTCGCGACGACCTGCGCGACCTTCAGCAAGACTGGCGCTACACTTACTAGCACTCGTCCCGCCGGTTGGTACAATGTCGCATGCGAGTTCACGCCTGCGGCTTGCTGCCGCTGCTTCTGCTTCCCGCCTTCGCCCAGGATTCGACGGTCACCCTGAAAGTGGACGCCACCGACGCGCCCCGCCGCCTATTTCACGTCCAGATGAAGATGCCCGCCAAGCCCGGGCCCTTGACGCTGCTCTACCCGAAATGGATTCCGGGCGAGCACATGCCGGTGGGACCCATCACCAATTTGGTGGGACTCAAAGTCACCGCTTCCGGCCAGCCCGTTGCGTGGCGTCGCGACAGCGTCGACATGTTCGCTTTCCACCTGGAGGTGCCGCCAGGCGCCACTTCTCTCGATATCGCTTTTGATTACATTTCGCCGCTCGAAGAGACTTCCGGCTCCACCAGCGGCAGTTCCGTCACCAGCGAATTGGCGGTCCTCAATTGGAACCAGACGGTTCTGTATCCGCAAGGCTCCAATCCCGATCAAATGAATTATCAAGCCACGCTCCAGGTTCCTTCCGGTTGGCGCTACGGGACGGCTCTGCCCATCGCGCGAGAATCCGGCAACCAGATTGAGTTTCGACCCGCGCCGCTAACCACTCTCATCGATTCGCCCATCTCCACCGGGACCCACTATCGCACCGTCGATTTAGGAAGCGACAACGGCGCGCCGCATTACGTTCACATCGCCGCCGATAGCGACCGTGCGCTGGATGCAACTGGGGAGACCATCGCCCATTGGAAGAGTCTGGTGGCCGAGACGGGCGCGTTGTTTGGCTCGCGGCATTATCGCAGCTATCATTTTTTGTTGAGCCTCAGCGACCATACGATTCACCAGGGCATTGAGCACCACGAATCGAGCGACGATCGCGACTTCGAGCGCACTTTGATCGATCCCGAACTGCTGAAGGCTGATGCCACGTTGCTGCCACACGAAATGACGCATTCCTGGAACGGCAAATACCGCCGTCCCACCGGTCTTGCGACGGGCGGCTACGACGCGCCCATGCAAGGCGATCTGCTGTGGGTGTATGAAGGGCTGACTAACTATCTGGGCGAAGTCCTCGCCGCTCGCAGTGGACTGTGGAGCCCAGCCGACTATCGCGATTCACTGGCCATCACCGCCGCCGGGCTCGATCGTGAGCCTGGCCGCACCTGGCGGCCGCTCGAAGACACCGCAATCGCCGCGCAACTTCTTTATGTGGCGCCCGCGGAGTATTCGAATTATCGCCGGTCGGTCGACTACTATCCCGAAGGTTCTCTGATTTGGCTCGAAGCCGATGTGCTGATCCGGCAACTGAGTAAAGGCGCGAAATCGTTGAACGACTTTTGCCGCTCATTCGAAGGCGGCGCGAACGGCAAACCCGAGCTGAAGCCGTATAACTTCCAGGATGTGGTAACGGCCCTGAATGCGGTTCAGCCCTACGATTGGGCCGGGTTTTTCGATCAGCGTCTGCATTCTACCGAGCCGCACGCCCCGCTCGGCGGCATTACCGGCGGTGGTTGGAAGCTGGTCTACAACGGCACTCGTTCCGATTTATGGAAGGCTAACGAAGCATACGAGAAATCGATCAATCTCAATTACTCCATCGGCCTAAGAGTAAAGGAAGACGGCACAATTGAAGATGTAGCCTGGAACGGGCCTTCAGCCAAAGCGGGCGTCGCACCGGGCGCGAAATTGATTGCCGTGAACAGCCGTCAATTCGACCCGGCAACGTTGCGGGACGCGGTGAAGGAAACCGCAACATCCACGGCGGCTCTCGAGCTGCTTCTCAAGACAGGCGAATACTACAAAACTTATAGAGTGGATTATCACGGCGGCGAACAATATCCGCACTTGGAGCGCGACAGCGCCACGCCCGACTTAGTTTCGCTCATCTCGGCGCCGCTCGCAAAAAACTAAGCGGGTGATCTCATCGCTGGTCCCTTGCGAACATCACCTTACCGCCCACGATGGTGTAATCCACCTTCGCCGATCGAATCTCGCTTTCCGGCATCGTCAAAATATCGCGCGACAACACCGTCACGTCCGCCAGCTTCCCCACTTTCAACGATCCCTTGCTCCCTTCTTCAAACGCCGCGTACGCATTGTTGACGGTGTAGCTCTTGAGCGCCTCCATCCGGCTCATCCGCTGATCCGGAAAAAACACGGTGCCGTCCTTCAATCGCCGGCTCACCGACGCGTAGTAGCACTGAATCGGGTCCACGTCCTCCACTGGAGTGTCGGTCCCATTTCCCACCACGGCGCCCGACTTCATCAGTTTCTGCCACACATACGCACCGGCCTCAGCGCGCTCGCGCCCCAGTCGCGCGATCACGAACGGACCATCGGAAGTGCAATGGATCCCCTGCATGGCCGCGATCACGCCCAGCGTGCCGAATCGCGGGATATCCGCCGGGTCCAGATGCTGCGCGTGCTCGATCCGCCAGCGCAGGTCCTTCTTGTCCGGATGCTCGCGAAAAACCGCTTCGTACAGATTCAGCACCTCGCGATTCGCCCGATCGCCGATCGCATGGGTGCAAAGTTGAAAGCCGTTGTCGATGGCCAGTTCCGCGGTCTTGTGGATGTACGACACCTGCTCGAGGTTGATCCCGCTTCCGTTCGGCGCGTCCTCCGGCAAATCGGAGTAAGGTTTGAGCAACCACGCCCCGCGCGAGCCGAGCGCGCCGTCCATGTATTCCTTGATCGCGCGTACCGTCAGATGTTCATTGCCCACGCCAATCATGTAGTACTGGCGCAGTTTCGACTCCAGCTCGCTCTGCGGCGCGCGCAGCATCACCCATAGTCGCAGCCGCAACTCGCCCTGCTCCGCCATCTTCCGAAATAAATCCACGGTGGCGAACGACGAACCCGCGTCTTCGAACGTGGTAATCCCTTTCGACAAACACTCGCGCTCTGCAAGTTGGATTTGTTCCTGTAGCTCAGCCTCAGCCTCCGCCGCGGGACGATGCGCGCGATACGAATCGAGCACCCGATCCATCAGGTCCTGAGCGCCTTCGTTCAACAGTCCGGTGGGATCTCCGTGTTGATCCCGCAGGATCTCGCCACCCGCCGGATCGGGCGTCTTCCGATCGATCCCGGCCTGCCGGAGCGCCTCCGCATTCGCGAAACCCGCGTGCCCGCTCGCGTGTGTCAGCCAAACTGGATTGTGCGGAGAAACACGGCTCAGGCTCTGGTGCACCGGAAATCCGCGCACGTTCGGCTCCGGTGTGCGATCCCACTTCGCTTGATGAAAGCCGCTGCCCAAAATCCAGGCGCCGGGTTTTGCCTTGCGCGCGGCCGCGGCCACCATCGCGACAATCTCGTCCCAGTTCTTTGCGTCGCGCAAATCCAGCTCCATCTTCGACGCGCCCAGCTCCGTCAGATGACCGTGTCCCTCAATGAACCCGGGAATCGCCAAGCGTCCGTCGAGATCGATCACCCGCGTCGACGGCCCGCTAAGCGCGTCCACTGTTTTGTTCGATCCGATCGCGACGATCTTGCCGCCGCGCGCGGCCAGACCCTGCGCCTCAGGCCCGTTTTGCTCCAGAGTGACGATCTTGCCGTTGCGCAATACCAGGTCCGCTGCTTGATCGGCTGGTTGCGCGAATGCCATCCCCACGCTGAGGGCGACCGTGAGCCAACTCATTTTCATCTTGAATGCCACTACAATCATTAAGTACGCCTTCCTCTGAAACGTTTCAATATGGCTCGTGTTCCAAGTATCGCGCCAACGCAGCAAAGCTTTCGCCCGTTGGCTTCGGCCGCCCGTCGCATGGCGGTTGGCGGACGCTCCTGCCCTAGGTGCGGGTCGCCTGATATTCGTCCTTCCCAAACTCGCAACGCGGCCGATATTCTGCTGGCTTGCCTGTTTCTCGCTCCGTTCCGCTGCCGGATGTGTCGCGAGCGCTTTCATCGATTCCGGCGTCGCAGCTTGTTGCGCCCGCCCGATCCACCCATCGCGCCCCTGCTAATAATGCCCGCACGGGTCGAAGTTTTGAATCGCGAAGTTCTGAATAATCGCGAAGTTCTGAATAAGATTGACGCGATCTCGGCGCACCGTATCGAGGCGGCTCCTGTTCTGCCTCCACGCAGCCAGCCTCACCTGATTCCGCCGCCCAGGAAGGCGGAGGCGGCCCGATTGGCGTTTATCGAAAGGCTTGAGGCTGGCATTCGATCTCCTAAACCGCTTCCCGACATGGCTCCGGGCTCCGTCCTGATTCTCGAAAGCGACCTCTCCATCCGCAAACTCCTTCGACGCTTGCTCGATCGTCGCGGCTACAAAACCGTGGAGGTTGCACAGCCCGCCGACCTGGAGGCCGAACTTCGCAACGGTTTCGCCGATCTGCTCGTCATCGACGTTTCCGACGGCCAACCCATTGGCATGCCGGCCCTGGTTTCACTGGCGCGCGCGCATGCCGGTCTGAAAATTCTCGCCCTCTCGGTGGAGGCTTCTCAAAGCAACCAAATTCCCAGCCGCCTCATGATGCTTCGCAAGCCGTTTTCGTTGGACCGCTTCATCGATTGCGTGGACCAGTTGCTCAAACGACAGTAAGAACTTGATCTCACCCGCGCGCCAAATCGCTTTCGATGTGCTCCGCAAGGTTGATCAGGGTGGCTACGCTTCCGACCTGTTGCTCCAGCGTTCCGCCGAACTCGACTCCCGAGACGCTGGCCTGGCGTCGGAAATCGTTTTTGGATGTCTCCGCTACCAAGCCCAGCTCGATTACCTGGTAGCTCGCCGGGTTCCGCGTGCGCCTGAACCGGAAGTCCGCATTGCGCTTCGCATGGGAGTTTATCAGCTCCGCTATCTCGACCGCATCCCGCCGCATGCCGCCGTGGGCGAGAGCGTGGAGTTGGTGAAGCGCGCTCACAAAGCGCCCGCCGCCGGATTGGTGAATGCCGTTCTGCGAAAAATCGATCGCCAACCAGTGCCTTGGCCCGACCGAGCCACCGAGCTCTCCATGCCGGCCTGGCTGCTCGAACGCTGGGATCGCCAATTCGGCCTCGAGGCCGCGAACAAGATCGCCGCCGCGTTTCTGCAACCGGCCGAAACCCACATCGCGAGCACGGGCCGTATCCAGGACGTCGGAGCGCAGTCTATTGTGCCGTTTCTCGATCTGCATCCGGGCCAGACTTTTCTGGATGTGTGCGCCGCGCCCGGCAACAAGACCGCGCAAGCCATCCAGTGCGGCGTCCGGGCCATCGCTTGCGATATCCACCTGCATCGTCTGAAGCAGATGCGCGATCTCAACTGCTCGCTGGTCGTGCTGGACGGCACGCGGCCGCTTCCGTTCCGGACCAAATTCGATCGCATATTGGTGGACGCGCCGTGCTCCGGCACCGGCACGCTCGGCCGGAATCCCGAAATCAAGTGGCGGCTTCAGCCGTCCGATCTGATCGATCTGCACGCTAAGCAGATCGCTCTTGTTCGCCACGCGCTCAAGCATCTCGGCCCCGGAGGCTGCCTGGTTTATTCCACGTGCTCGCTCGAGAAGGAAGAGAACGAAGATGTAATCCGGGAAATTGGCGGCGACTGGCAAACCAGCCAACGCCTGCCCGGGCTTAACCCTGGCGACGGCTTCTTTGTCGCTGTACGGAACACCAGCGGCGATTCGGATCGGGGTTAGTGACGATTCTGCTGATTATTCTTGCCGTCATCGCTACGCTCATTGCCGCGCTCATTGCCGCCGGCGCGATTTATCAAGCGCTGGGATTGGCGGCCGATCGACGCCGCTATCCTCCGCCGGGACGGCTGGTTGACATCGGCGGTTGCCGGCTGCACTTGATCGAGCGTGGCAGCGGTCCATCGGTGGTGTTCGAGTCGGGGATTTCGGCGACGTGCCTGAATTGGACTCAGGTTCGCGATGAGGTCGAGCGATTTGCGCGCGCTTGCACCTATGATCGAGCGGGCCTCGGTTGGAGTGATGCTGCAAGATCGCCGCGAATGACATCAGCAATCATCGACGATCTGCGCGCATTGCTCGAAGCGGTGCCGATTCCGAGGCCGTGCATCTTGGTCGGGCATTCCTTTGGCGGACTACTGGTGCGCGCGTATGCGGCGAAGTATCCAGCCGATGTAGCGGGATTGGTTCTGGTGGATCCGCTCGCGGCGAGCGAATGGCTGAACGCTTCACCGTCGCGGGCCCGAATGCTCAGGCTGGGCGTGAGGCTGTCGCGGCGCGGCGCGGTACTCGCGCGGATCGGAGTGGTGCGGGCGGCGCTGGCGTTACTGATGTCGGGCGGAAGGCTGGTGCCGAAGTTGGTCGCCAGGGCCAGCAGCGGGCGCGGAGAATCGACCATCTCACGGATCGTGGGCGAGGTCCGCAAAATGCCGCCCGAAACCTGGCCGATGGTACGGGCACACTGGTGTGAACCGAAGAGTTTTCTAGGGATGGCGGCGTATCTGGAGTCGCTGCCGAAAAGCGCGGCTGAAGCTGCGGAGTTGAGCGTGCCGGCCACGATTCCCGTGACCGTATTGTCGGCGGCGAACGCAACGCCCGAACAATTGGAGGAACGAGAAGCCGTCGCGCGCCGCTCCCCGCGCGGGCAACATATCGTCGCGCGGAAGAGCGGGCACTGGATTCAGCTCGATGAACCGGAGCTGGTGGTGGAAGCGATCCGAGAAATGGTCAGGCCTTTTTGATCAGCTCGATATCCAGGTGCACGTGCACATCTTCGCCCAGCATGAAGCCGCCGGTCTCGAGCGGAGCGTTAAAGGTTAATCCGAAATCGCCGCGCTTGATAGTTGTTTCCGCCGAAGCGCCGGTGCGCAGATTGCCCCAGGGATCCTTGGCCTCAACTCCGGCGCTCTCCACGTCCAGCGTGACTTCCTTGGTGACGCCGCGCAAGGTCAGATCGCCGGTGACCTTCCATTGATTTTTTCCGTCGGCGACCACCTTCTTCGAAACGAAGGTCATTGTGGGGTTCTTCTCCGCATCCAGGAAATCCGGAGTCTTGACGTGCGCGTCGCGCTTGACGTCGTAGGTGTGCAGCGTATTGACGTCGATGCTCGCATTGATCTTGCTATTCGACGGATTGGCCGCGTCGACAATCACTTCGCCGGTGACCCCGCTGAATCCTCCCCGGACGTAGGCGATCATAAAATGCCGGATCTTGAAGCCGACGCTCGAGTGGGCCGGGTCGATCGAATAAGTGACGGCGGTTGCCGCGGTGGTGGCGGTGCTCATGAGGTTCTCCTTTTTCGGCGGACGAAGACCGTCCGCAGTCTCGTCTTAGATGCATCGGCCGCGCGGGCTGATGCGGCCCATTTTCGGGCGGACGCTTGGAACCAGCGTCCATACGTAGTTTACAACGAGGATGCTGTTGGCGAATGGAGCCGCATCCCTTCGGTTGCGGCTCGGGGTTGGAACACCAGGCACGGGCGCGGATAATTAATGGCATTGTAAATGCTATCAGGAGAGGCAGAAGGTGGGGTCTTTCGATGTTGGCCGCAGCTATAGCCGGAGTTTTAATAGTGTTTGCGCTGTTTTTGTCGATGCTCTCGTCGTCACCAAAAGACGATGCGGAGTGGAATCCTGACACAGAAGCGTGAAATTTTGTTACACCAGGACGGGCGCGGGGCGCGACCTATGCGACCATTACCGTAATGGCGCGAGCGTGAACGTGAGCAGGAAAATCGCGAGCGCGACTAGGCCCAGGATCGCTCGATTCCTGTCCAGCTTGGTGATGTCGTAAATCACCGGGTGCCTCAGGGCGAGGAAGAACAGCAAAACCGCCCAAACGATCCAACTCAGCGAATAGAAAATCCCCAGCGGAATCAAGGCCAGCACGAAAATCCGGGACAGCGCCTTGTGCCAGCGTCCGGCGAAGGCGTAGAGGATGTGGCCGCCGTCCAATTGGCCGATCGGGAGCAGGTTGAGCGCCGTGGCGAGCGTTCCCACCCACGCGGCCCGGGCCACCGGATGCAGCAAGATGTCGGCGGAGCGAGCGTGCGGGAAGATAATCCACTCGAAGATCCGCTCGATGGCGGGCACGCCGAAGATCAAATCGCCACGCACGGCGATTCCCGGTATTACCTTGGATTCTCCGATACCGATTACCAAGGCCGGTAGCAGTACTGCAAAGCCGGCCAAAGGCCCCGCGATGCCGACGTCAAAGAGCGCCTGACGCGTGTAAATGGGCGAGCGAATCCGAATGAACGCGCCCAGCGTTCCGATCGGGGAGGGGCACGGCAGGAAATAGGGTAGGCTGGCGTCGATTCCGTAGTAGCGGCAGGCGAAGTAGTGGCCGAGCTCGTGCGCCAGCAGGATGGTCATGAGAGTAATGGAGAACGCCAGACCATCCAGGAGCAGTAGCGGGCGGGCCTGGAGCGTGGCGAAGACGTTTAAGTATTGATCGAAGTTGAGCGCGCGATCAGTCTGGAAGCTCTGCGTCAGTACCACGCCCACCAGCGTGGTGGTGCAGAGCGTGAGACCGAACAATAACCAGTGCAGCGCCCAGCGCGCGGTCGAAATTGTATCTTGCGGAAAACTGAACGAGGCTCTCAGGGCGTCGCTCGATGTGCGGGGAACCACGACAACTACGCTACTGCAGCGACTGCAGCTCCGTGCCGGGCTTGAATCGAACCGCCTTGCCGGGCGGGATGGCGACTTCGGCGCCGGTGCGCGGGTTGCGGCCGATGCCGGTCTTGCGCGGGCGCACATTGAAGATACCGAAGCCGCGCAGTTCGATGCGCTCGCCGTGCGAAAGGGCGCGCTTCATGCTCTCGAAAACGGTCTCAACGGCCATCTCGGCCTTGGTCTTGGTGATGCCGGTTTTGTTGACGACTTCATTAATGATGTCGAGCTTGATCACGGTTCCCCCTCACGACAAACGTGTGCGGCGTGCGGGAAAGTGACCCGCGAATCCTCCGCGGCTCCCAAGGCGGGAGCAAACCTCATGATAGGATTGGGGTTAGTCGGTTGTCAAGGGGAGCCCACCGCTTATCGCCAATCCTGGGCGCCATGATAGATATGGAGAATCTCGACGGCTTCGGCTTTCACTGAATAAACCACAACGTAAGGAAGTGGCGTAAGCACCAGCTCCCTTGTGCCGCTACGGTGGCCAGGTCTTCCTCGGTTAGGTGCCTTCTTTAGAGAACGGATGTAACGATAAATCGTCCGCACGGTTGACTCAGTTAGGTGTGGGTAGTGGTGGTCCAGATATTCTCGGATGCCTTCCAAATCATCGACGGCTGGAAACGTCCAACGGATTCGGGTCAAGGATTAAACATTCGCTCGATGCGGACGTCCATCTCGTCCTCTTCGATGAAGTCACCTCGTTCCGCTGCCGCAATTCCCCTTTCAACGGCGGCAAGGAACCGGGCTTCATCGTCGAGATAGCGAACAAGAACGTCCGTCGCCAATCGCTCCGGGTCGGTACCGGCCTTAGTTGCGATCTCCACGAGTCGCGCTTCCTGCTCGGCGGTGAGTTGGACTTCCATTGTCTTTAGGGTACGGAAAATGATTGCTGGCGGCAAGGATGACTGGGGTCACGGTTTCGTGGGCGCTGCGTCCGGCACGGCGATAACCTCCAGACCGAATGAGGAATCTAGCGACGGCAGGGCTTCGACGGACAGGGCGCTATGCACGGCTCCCGCAGGCTGCAACCCGAGGACGCGATCGGCGAGCGTGCTCGATGTCACATAAAGATGGGAAATCGCTACATGATCGAAGCGGGCGCCTTTCGCCGCGAGCGCTTTTTCCAGGCGTTCCATGGCGAGCTTCAGATCAGCGTCCTGATTGCCAAATGCCAATTGCGTGCCGGTAATAACGACCTCGGGACCAGACACCACGGCAACTTGTGAGGTGCTGGAAGCCCCCGGTTTCGTGATTCGAGCCGTGGCTTCGCATGATGCCGCGGGGCTCACGGGCGCGCGCTGCATTTGCACATAATCGAGCGCGGCGCCGGGAAAGGCCGCTGACATGGCCTGCTGGGTATCTCGCTGCTCGTCGAGAGAGCTGACGAAGCAGGTGACGAGCAGCGCTTCTGACGATGGGACATTATTGCCGGCAAGGAGGCTTTTCAATTTGGCGAGCGATTCGGCAATAGTCGCGGCCGGCTGCGCGGCGAGAAAAGCGACGCCCGACGGATTCACGATTTTGCGGTCCACTTCGGTGGCCTCGATCTCGATCTGTGCACCATCCAGCGGCAACGCGCCCACTTGAACGACGGTGAGCGCAGGCAGGGCCTGATGCTTTTCCTGGAACATTTCGCCCACAATCTCGCCCACGCGGCGCAAATCGCCCGACCCGGCGACGAAGGCACGCAGCTTTACGATAGGTCCGCGATTGGAACGCAGCAGTCCTTTGATGGTGTCGCGCGTCTGCTGCGAAAGCAGACCCTTGGTTGAAAGCGGCGTCACCTGGAACGCCAGGCGATCGGTTTCAGCCACCACGGCGGTGGGCAATTCGGGTGGGAGCGCCAGGGCCTGTGTTTCTTCGACCTTTTTCTTTTTCGTTTTATCTTCGGGCGCGACGGTGGGGATGTAGCCAGCGTCCGGATCGATCTTCTTGTTGCTTTGCGCGCGTCCGGTTGCGCCGAGAAGACAGGAGAGGATCAGAAACAACACAGAAATGCGCACGGCTTAGACCCACGATTCTAACAGAGGTTGTAGAGTGAAGATTGGCGGCAACCATCGTATCATCGCCGGCGCGCACCGCAGGTTTTACGCGGTTTGCCTGGGGAGTGCTGGCCTGGAACGTTCTGGTGGTGCTGTGGGGCGCTTACGTGCGGGCCAGCGGATCGGGCGCCGGATGCGGCAGCCACTGGCCGCTCTGCAATGGTGAAGTGGTCCCGATTGCGCCTCGCATCGAGACCATCATCGAATTCACGCATCGCGCGATGAGCGGCGTGGCGCTGGTAGCCGTGATCGCGCTGTGGTTGTGGAGCCGCGCGGGCTTTCCGCGGAGCAGCCGCGTGCGCACCATGGCCGTAGCATCGCTGGTGTTTCTGATCACCGAAGCGCTGCTGGGCGCGGGGCTGGTGCTGTTCAATTACGTGGACAAAGATCAGTCGGCGGGACGTGCGATTTATCTTTCGCTGCATCTGGTTAATACTTTGCTGTTGCTCGCCGCGCTGGCGCTGACGGCCTGGTTTTCGCGCCAGGGGGCCGTTGCTTCCGAACATCGATCTTCTTATGTGCTGGCGGCCTTGTCGCTGGGGGCATTGGTCAGTGTGACGGGTGCGATCACGGCGTTGGGCGACACCTTATTTCCCGCGGCGACGCTGGCGCAGGGATTTCACCAGGATTTTTCGGGCGCGGCCAATTTCTTGGTGCGGCTGCGCGTCGTTCATCCGGCGCTGGCCGTTCTGGCGGCCTGTTATTTCGCCGGTGTGTCCGCCGCTGTCTTACGATCGACACAATCCTCGGTCGCTCGAAAACTCGCCATTGCCGTTTTGATTCTGGCGGCAGTGCAACTGAGCGCGGGCGCCATCAATCTGCTTCTTCTCGCGCCCGTTTGGATGCAGATTACTCATCTACTACTGGCCGATTTAGTCTGGATCTCGCTGGTCCTCCTCGCGGTGGAAGCAAAACTGCAGTAGAGCACCGGCGGGAAAGGCCGGATGACTGTCTCTACTGGGAGATTCGCCCTAAGCTCCATATTCGACAACGTTTACTCCGACCGCCGGCAGCGGCAGTTGGACCTGCTCGTGGTGGACGTGAGCGTTTTGGGCTTTATCGCTCATCTGGCGCTCGTGTTCGTGTCGCGCACACTGGCCTCGCCGCCCTCGCTGATTGCAGGCGTCGGCAAGAACTATCTGGCCGCCATCTATACACCGTTCAGCTTCATTCTGTTCTACGAGGTCCTGATGCTGATCGGAGCGCTGCCCAAATCCACCACGCAGTCCATTGCCAAGCAATACGAGATTGTTTCGCTGATCTTCATCCGGACCTTCTTTAAAGAGATCGCTGAGCTGCGCGGGCTGAACGAGTTAATCAGCTTTTCGCGGGAGACTTGGTTCGTATTGCTCAACGTCGGTGCAGGCTTGCTCATGTTCCTCCTGGCTACGGTGTTTCTGCATGCGGCGCGGCGGCGGGATGACGAAAATCGATCCGAGTCCGAGCTGCTCGCTCTGAAGAAATTCATTTCACAAAAAAAGGCGATTGCATTGGCCTTGACCGTGCTCTTGGTGGGCGTGGCGGTCCGGCGGGTGATCGAGTTCCTCGAAGCCCCGGAGCGCGTCAACCTCAACGCGTTCTTTTACACCGATGTCTTTACCGCGATGATTTTCACCGATGTGCTGATCGTGATCTTATCGTTGGCCGTTTCGGACCGCTACGAATTGGTATTCCGCAACGGCGCATTCGTGATCTCAACGATTTTGATTCGGTTCTCCCTGACCGCTGTTGCGCCTTATGGCGCGTTGCTCGCCGTGATGGGGATGGCATTTGGCATCGGCACGCTGCTGATCTACAACTATCACCTGGATATCGCGGGCGTGCGCTGGGTCAAGCAGAAAGGGCGAGAAAGGCTGACACTATCTTAGCTGCCACCGGTACGTGATTGCGGCCGAGATCATGGCCGACGCCCTCGATTTCAAGCAACTGCACGGGCGCCGGAATCAGCGCGATGGCGCCTTGGAACTCTTCAGTGGTCCCGAACGGATCGCGCGTTCCGTGGACAAATAAGGTGGGCGTTTCGAGGTTAGGGAAGTGAGCCGTGCGCAATTGCCCGGGTTTACCCGGCGGATGCAAAGGATAGGAGAGCAGCAGAAGGCGATCGGCCAGGCCTGGGTTTTCCGCTGCCAGCATGCTGGCTTGTCGGCCGCCATAGGAAGCTCCGCCGAGCCAGACTTTGTCGGCACGCTTCGCGCGAAGCTTTAAGATTTCCGCACGCAGGCCTTCGCGATCGCGCCCGGCGTCACCGGGACGAGGCGGGCCTTTGGCTCGAGCTTGCCGGAACGGTAAATCGTAACGTACAACTTCAACTTGATGTTCGGAAAACACGCTCGCGAGAGCGACCAATAGGGGCGCATTGCGATTTCCTCCAGCGCCGTGCGTGAGAAGTAGATGCGTCACGAAAATAGAAAGGGCCACCTCGGTGGGGCGGCCCTTCGCTCAATTTTTATTGTAGATCCCGATTACGGTCGTAAGACATTCTCGGCCTGCAGTCCCTTGGGGCCCCGCTTCACCTCGAACTCCACCTCCGCACCTTCCTCCAGAGTGCGATACCCGTTCATCTGGATTGCCGAGAAGTGAACGAACACATCATCGCCGTTAGAGCGCTGGATGAAGCCATAGCCCTTGGCGGCGTTAAACCATTTTACAGTCCCTTTTTCTCTCACTACTTCTTCTCCTCACTTCTGATACTGCGCGTGTTGCAGCGTTGAACCCCAACGAGACCCTTCGATTGCAAGCGCGCATATTGTAGATAAAACGGGACCATGATATCACAGGTCCCAGGCAAGCATGCAAGAGGGAAATGCGAATGGTTTCAAGGAATTGGGACCTGTCGACCCCAGGTGACTCACGCATGTTCGCCCGGTGGCACTTCAGGCAGGAGTTTTCTAATTTGTGCCCTGTTTGCTGCGGTTTAGACCTAGTGCTCGAATGCGTTTGTGGAGATTTGTCCGTTCCATGCCCAGCGCCCGGGCGGCGCCGGAGACGTTCCAACTGGTTTCTTCCAGGGCTCGCAAGATATGTTCGCGCTCGGCGGAAGCCCGGGCCTCCTTGATGTTGGAGCGTGGGCCGGAATCGTCGGCGATACGAATTTCGACCGGGACCGAATCGGGAGTCAGCAGGTTTTCTGGCGTCAGGATGGCCATGCGCTCGATGATGTTGCGCAACTCGCGGGCATTTCCGGGCCAGGAGTAACCTTTGAGTATTTCATAAGTTTCATCCTCTATCTGCTTGGAATGAAAATTGTTGCGAAGACAGAAGTCGGCCAGAAAGTAGTCCGCCATGGCACTAATGTCCCCAGGACGCTCGCGCAGCGACGGCACGCGGATGGGGACAACGCAAAGCCGATAATACAGATCCTCCCGAAATTTCTGCTGCGCCACTAGATCGGTAAGGCTGCGGTTGGTGGCCGAGACCACGCGGACCGCAACCCGGATGGGCTGCTCGCCACCCACGCGGTGAAACTCGCCTTCCTGTAACACGCGGAGGAGCTTAGCTTGCGAAGCGGCATGTAGGTCGCCGACTTCGTCGAGAAAGATGGTGCCACCGTCGGCCAGTTCAAACTTGCCTTTGCGCGTGGAGACAGCGCCGGTAAACGCGCCTTTCTCGTGACCGAAAAGTTCGCTCTCCAGAAGATCGGAGGGGATGGCGGCGCAATTCACCTTGACGAACGGGCCGTTGACGAAAGGGCTTTCATGATGGATATGCGCCGCGAGCAACTCCTTGCCGGTGCCGGACTCGCCCATGATCAAGATGCGGGCGTCGGATCGCGCGGCCATGGTGGCTTGTTCGACGACGCGCAGAAAAGACGGGCTGGAGCCGATCATTTTGGAGCTGGAGGAGGCGGTAGAAGCCACCAGTTCGCGCAGGCGCTCGTTCTCGCGCCGCAGACTGGCTTGTTCGAGAGCGTTCTTGAGCGACAACAGGACCTTGTCGCGGCCGAGCGGCTTCTCCAGAAAATCGAAAGCGCCGGCGCGGGTGGCTGCCACGGCTTCGGCGATGGTGCCGTGGCCGGAGATCATGATGGCGGGCGCAAAGTATTCTCGTTCGCGCAGGTTCCGAAGGAAATCGATGCCGCTACCGTCGGGAAGCCGGACATCGAGCAACAACAGATCGGCGCGCTCGGCCGCTGGTTTGGCTTCGGCGATGGTGCGCGCGACCGTCACCGCGTAGCCTTCACGCTCCAGAATCAAGCGCAGCGAGCCGCCGATGTTCGGTTCGTCGTCCAGCACGAGGATTCGTTTAGAGAGCATGGTTTAGTGTGACGGCCAGTAGCCGGGACGCGAGCGTACTTCAAAGCCCGCGCGCTTGGCAACCACGCGGATACGATGGAACCCGGTGTCATCTACAGTAGCTGGGGTATGGGCCGGCGTGTAGCTCAGCAAATACTGGCCGTGGATTTCTTCGCCAATCTGAGTGATGGCGCGTTCGAGCGCGTGTTCGCTCCCGATCGAATATTGCCGGCCACCGGTGTAGCGCGTCATGGTGGGCATGGGATCCTCGGCCCCGGCGCCGCGGCCAATGTTGAGCCAGTAGATCAACGTATTGCTCATCGGTACTTCAGACAGGGCGTCTTCGAGTGTGGTCTGGCTACCTGGGTTGGTAGGCGTGTCGCGCGACTCGGAAATCAGCATCAGGATGCGGCGCCGCAGCTCGGGGCGCTGGTCGAGAAGACGCATGGCATCGAGTGTGGCGTCGATGACGTGGCTGGGTCCGGGCGAAAATTCGATGCGTCGCAGCGCGTGGGTGAGCCGGCCGAGGTCCGGTGTGAAGTCCTGGCGGACGTCGAGCTGGTGGTTGAAGGTGAAAATCGCGGCCTCGCCACCGACGCCGACGACCAGCGCGCCCAATAGTGGACCGAGTTCGTGGACGCGCTCCACGGCGTGCTTGTTGAGATTCGACTGAATCGCAATGGCGACGGAAATCGGCAGGAAATCGCCGTCTTCATGGATTAGCTGGGGAACGTCGTTGTCGTAGAGCTGGAAGTCGGCGGCGCTGAGTCCGTTGATGAAATTGCCGGAGCGATCGGTGACGGAGGTGGGCGCGACGATCAGAGGCACGCCGACGCGAATGACCGGTTGTGCGGCGAGCAAGAGCGTCGCCAGGAGTGGCGAGGCGGCACGCAAAAGTGCGTGCGTCACAACGGAGCCGCGCGCGTGAGCAAGCGGTTGTTTACGCCACGGGAAGCAAGACACGGAACGCGGCTCCTCCGAGCTCGCCTGGCACCAGCAGAATGTCGCCACCTGCGAGCACAGCGCTCTTGCGGGCGATGGAAAGGCCCAGGCCCATGCCGCCGCGCTTAAACGAAATCGCGGGTTGAAACAACGTGCTGCGAGATTGCGGGCTAAGTCCAGGACCGGAGTCATGCACTTCAATGGTAATCTTGTCGGCGCCGGAGGCCGTTACCCCCAACACGACACCTCCGGGAGTGACGGCTTGCGCGGCATTTTCCAGCAGATTGGTGAGCACGCCTTTGATAAGATCTTCGTCGGCGAAAACTTGGGGGTGGCCGGGCGCCAGACGCGTGCTGTAGACAATGTCGGGGTGCGCGGTACGCAGAAAGGCGATGCGTTCTTCGAGCAGGGAATTGATGTCGATGGGTTTGGGCGATACCGGCGGTTCGGCGGAAAACTCAGAGAACGCGCGGACACGGCGTTCCAGGCTTTGCACTTCATCGACGACGATCTGGGCCGCCTGCTCGTAGAACTCGCCACCAGCGCCGGATTGACGCGCCGCGATCTCTTCCATGGTGAGGCGAATGGGCGTGAGAGAGTTCTTCACCTCGTGGGCCATCTTCTTGGCAAGCGCTTGCCAGCTCTCGAGGCGGGTTACATAAACCAAGCGCTCCTGGGATTGTTTTAGCTCCTCGGCCATCTCGTTGAAGGCGCGGACGGCTCTTCCGATTTCGTCGTTTCGACCTTGCGGTACCCGATAATCCATGTGTCCCGCCGCCACTTCGGAGAGGCCCTTGGTCAATTCGTGGATGGGTTGGCTCATACGCTTGGCAAGGTAGAGCAGCGCGAGGAAGGTCAGCAGCCAGATGGCGGCGGCCAGCAATAGATAAGTGTCGGTGAATCCGCGCCGCCAGTTGTGGGTACCCGCGGCGGCCACCACGGCGCGCGCGCTGGTGTATTGGTCGGTGAGCTGCTGCATCGAGATCCCGTTCAGCGAGGTGGAGTACAGCGCGATGGCGCCGGAGCGGCGGACAAGATAATCCAGACGATCGCGCTGGTCGCCATCCAAATGGAACGCTTCGGCGTCGCCGCTCGAGAAGAACTCCTGGATCGCAGCCGGCCATTGGCTCTGAGTCGCAATCGGGAACAGCTTCGCCGGAATGCGTCCTGAAAGGGCGTCCCGCTTGAGCGAATCCGAGGCTTGGCGGACTAACTCAAGCCCGGTTCGTTTGAGCGACTGAGAAACCTGGTCCAACTCGGGTGTGGAGGAAAGCGACAGGCTGTAGTGCAGTAGCCGGACGGAGATCCATCCCATCAAGCACAGAGGCGCGAGCGTGGCGACCACGAACACCAGGATCAAGCGGTTGCGCAGGCGATTCATCGCTTATTTTGTGTCGGAAGCTCTTAGATCCGGTTTGAGGTCGGTCAATTGGAACGGCGCCGATTCCACCGACCAACGATCCTGCTGGGGTCGCGTCGGCCGGCTGAAGATCTCGATCAGCGTGGATAGATTGATGCCGGTGTCAGTGGCCCGCGGTTCTTTGGATTCGACGCTCCGGACTTCCAGCCGCGCCCAAAGTTGCTGGCCAGCCGGCAGAGCGCCCGCTGGTATCACGATGTGGTCCAAACACCAGGACTCCGCTCCCGACAAAGACAGGCGCAGGTTGGAACGCTGGAGATCGCGCATCCGAACCACCGAGAACCTCTCCTCCCACACGTCGTAGCTGACTGTAAATCGTTCGAGCGAACGTGCGACGACGTTGTCCTTGGACCCGGAGGCGATCACAAGTTGAAAATCGAATGGGACTGCCACGCCGTCCTTAAGCTGGGACAATGATTTGCCCGTGAGGAAGTGCAGCGTGGGGGCGGTGACGTGGATATCGCCCGCGACACGATGCGGAAGCAAGCCCTGGGAGGAGACCGTCATGCCGGGGAGTTCGAGACATAGGAACAGGGCGAGGACCGCTTGCTTACGCGCGCGGCTCAGTAGGGCGCGGTTCAGAATGCCGCCAACCGAGCCACGACCGTGAGGGAGAGGAGTCAAAAATTCATTCCCGCGATGATTACCGGCGTGACGCGACCTTCCCGCAGAGGAAAGGCCAATGCCAGCAGAAAGGCGCCCTTGTCGAGAACACCGAGGCCACTCGATATTCCGACACCGGCCGATTCCTTGGGATCGGGCGTCTTACCTTGATCCCAAACCGATCCGGCATCGTAGAAAACGCGCATCATGTGATAACCATAAGTGACGGACCCGTACACCAGCCGGTTTCCTCCCAGAGGGTCCAGGTCGAACATATTCCAGCCGCGCAGCAGCGTGCTATTGCCGAGAGCAAAGCGCTCAAACAGCGGGGCTTGACCATAGACGGCGCCCGCCAGCATCGACACTTCCACGGATTGGGTCCGGCTTGTGTAATTGTACTTCAAGTGCGCGACGTGGCGGGTGTACGGAAGGTCCGAGGCAAGCAGGGTGGTGGCCGCGCGCAGGCTGTAACCTGCGTCCAACTCCTGAGTGCTGGCGCCGGATCCTCCCCAATGCTGGTGATAACGCAGAGTATTTACCACGGCGTTGGCCGATTCCGATCGCGCGGCCGAAGGCAGACCATTCAATTGTTCGAAGCTCAGGCCGACCGTGTAGGTCAAAGGGTCGGCTATAACAAAGGTGGCGCTGGGCTCGTAGTTCAGACGGGAACCATAAGCGCCAGCGCCAAGGGAAGAAGGCCGGGAATCGCTCGCGAGCGCCGCCAGCGTGGAAGCGTCATATTCGTTCGCGTAGCCATCGAACTCGAAGCCGATGCGGATGCGGCCGTTGGCGGTGACCTTGCGCTCGTACTTGGCCTGGATGCCGGAGTAACGCTCGACTAAATTGTCGACATTACGGAGCATTCGGAAGGTGAAAGCGTTGGGACCGATAGTACTGGTAAGTTGGCCCGTTCCCGAGAAACCAAGCTGGGAATTGTAGCTGAGGCTAGGAATGGAGGCGTCTACGGAACCGCCGGCGTGGTCCACCTGGATCAGAACCCGGACCGAATCCGGCTGTACGCCGCGCATCAGCTTGAACGTGACGTCGTGGGCCCGCAGTTCCGCTCGCAGGCGCGCGGTGAGCCGATCCAGAGCTTCGGAGCTTACTTTGGCGCCGACTAAACGGCGGATTTCCTCGCGCGACGAGGTGCTCAGCTTGTAGTCGCTATGGTCGATAAAATTGACGCTTTCGATGGTGTAGCGGGAATTGACGTTCAGGTCGGAAAGGCTAGCGGTTTCTTCGGTACCTTCCGCATCCGCGCCCCCTCCGGGCGCAAGCTGCTGAGCGAGCAGTGAGAGCGCGGCCGGCCCAGAAATCAACCCAGAGATAAAGACCACCTTGATTGCGAAAGACATTGGATTCGATTTGGCAATTCTAGCGCCAATACCAAGCTGCTGGAAAGACAGGTTATTCGCGCCAATCCAGTGTGCGATGGCGGCACAGGTGTAACGGAAGCTACCGCTTGCTCACGCGCGCGGTTCAGTTAGGAAACTTTGGCGGCCTGGCTGCGTTGGTTGGCCGCTTCAAGAACACCGTCGATGGAAGGCACGATCAACTGGCGGCGTCCCAAGCGGATCACTCCCCGGCGCGCCAGGGCGTTCAGAGTTGTAGAGGTGGTTTCGCGGGTAGCGCCGATCAGGCTGGCCAGCTCACCCTGCGAGAGCGGGATCGAGTACTCAGCTCCGTTGTTGGCCTTGGCGCCGAACATCCTCGCCAAGTCGGCCATGTAGTAGAGAATGCGATATTCGACATCGCGCAGGCAGAGCAGCTCTATTTTTTTCTCTAATTGTCGTTTGCGCGCGGTGAGCATTCCGGAAATTTCACGCCATAGTTCCGGACGCTGTTCACAAACGCGAAGAAATAAATCCCTTGGTATGACGTAAATCACACCCTCTTGCAGCACCTCCGCTGCAATGCTTCGTGAAGCCTCGCCCCCCAGCGCCTGCTCCCCGAACAGCTCTCCGGCGGTAATGATTTGTAAAATGATTTCTTTGTTATCATCTCCGCGTTTATGGATCTTGACCAAGCCGGACTCGAGAAAGAAAAGCGAGTCCAACGGACTGCCCTCCGAGTACACGGTTGCAAAACGCCGATTCGGCGAAAACTTCGCGACGCCGTCCAGGTTGATCAATTCGCTCCGAACGACGGTCGCGATCGATGAAGATTGCGCGTCCATTTGATCCTGATTATTATAGTCCCAAACTCCAGAGAATTGTCATACAAAAATGTTAATGATCCTAACTATCCGGAAACACCCCAACTGGCCGGTCCCGCACCTGGATGGCGAGGTGCGCCGCGGCGTCAAAGTGGCGTCGCATCGAGCCGCCATCCAACGCTTGGTGAAAGCCCTGAAGCATCGCAATGTAACTTTCGAGCGCCACAAGTATTTGATCCCGATTGGTCTCAAAAATGTCCCGCCAAATTTCAAACGAACTTAAAGCCAAACGGGTACTATCCACCAAAGCCGGCCCATAGACGCCCGTTTGCGGCTCCGGACGCCCGTCTAAGGTGGCGGCCAGGGCTGTTGCGGCGAGCTGCGGCAGATGAGAGGTGAAAGCGACGGTTCGATCATGCTCTTCCGGGTCCATCATCACGGGAAAAGAGCCGATCCGGGGAATCCACCGAAGAAACTCGCGTGCGGCTGGAGTTTCGAGCTCAGACGCCGATCGCGGTGTGAAGACGTAGGGACGGCCTTGGAAAAGATTCGCTTCGGCCGCTTCCACTCCGCGGCGTTCGCGTCCGGCCATGGGATGGCCGCCTAGGAATTGGGCGCGCGAGAATACCTGGCTGGCGCGATTGACAATGGCTTGTTTTGTGCTGCCAGCATCGGTGATCAAGGCTTCGGGCTTGACCCACCCAGCGAGTTCGGCCAAGCTTGCGACGATCCGGTGAATCGGTTGGGCGAGATATAGCACGTCAGCCTGGGCGGCGGCCTCTTCAGCGGGCAACGCCGCGTCTATTACATTAAGCGCGATTGCGGCGCGAATAGTGTCATCCGAGCTGACGCCGATGATTCGTCCCTCGAAACCGGCTTTGCGAAGGGCCAATGCGAAGGACCCGCCGATCAATCCAACGCCGAAGATCGCAACAGTTTTCATGCCATTCTCATACCGGCCGGGGCTCTTCGACCGAACGGCCGACCGCGCGGGCAATGATGCGCAGCTGGTTCATTAGCTCGGCGAATTGTTTCGGAAACAGCGACTGAGCGCCATCGCTCAACGCGTGATCGGGATCGGGATGAACTTCGACCAGCAAACCGTCGGCGCCCGCCGCCACCGCGGCCCGGGCCATGGGAAGCACTTTGTCGCGGCGTCCGGTTCCGTGCGAAGGGTCGGCCAGGATGGGCAGATGCGATAGCGACTTCACCACTGGTATCGCGGAAATGTCCATGGTGTTGCGCGTCGAATTCTCGAAGGTGCGGATGCCGCGCTCGCAAAGAATGACGTCGTAATTTCCGCCGGAAAGAATATATTCGGCGCTGAGCAGCAGCTCCTCGATGGTGGCGGAAATGCCGCGCTTCAACAATATCGGCTTGCGCAGTTGCCCCAGTTCGCGCAGCAAATTGTAGTTCTGCATGTTGCGCGCTCCCACTTGCAGGATATCGACGTAATCGACGATGAGCGGGATCTGGGTTTGGTCCATCACTTCGCTGACCAGCAGCAAGCGATTGCGGTCGGCGGCTTCTCGCAGCAGCTTCAGGCCGTCTTCGCCCATGCCTTGAAAGCTGTAGGGCGAGGTGCGCGGCTTAAACGCGCCGCCCCGGAGCACCCGCGCGCCGCTTGCGGCAACGGCCGCGGCCACCTGCCCGATCTGCTCGCGGCTTTCGACGCTGCACGGCCCTGCCATGACGACGATCTGATCGCCGCCGATTTCTACATCGCCAATTTTGATGATCGTGCCGGCGGGTTTGAAATGGCGGCTGGCCAGCTTGTACGGCGAGACGATGCGGTGGCATTCCTTGACGCCCGGCATGACCTCGAATTCCATGGGGTCCACGTCCCCAACCGGGCCCACTCCGCCCAGCACCGTGTGTTGGATGCCGGAGGATCGATGAACGATGAAGCCCATGGATACCAGACGATCAATGACGTTTTGGGTTTGCGCCTCTGCGGCGCCTTCTTGCATGACTACAAGCATGGATGAGTGAGCCCTGAGATTCCAATATAGCGAGACGGCGGCCAGCGCGTCCCTCATTCATGTCCGCGTCCCTTATTCAAGATGCCGCCAGATATACTGAGGGATCGGAATTTCCATGCGCCGCGTAATCCCCATACTCGCTGTTCTTGCGCTGGCACTCTGCTACGCCCCCACGATCGGTGGAATGATCCATCAATGGTGGACCGACGAAGACATGGGATATGGCTTCCTCGTGCCGTTTGTCATCGGGTGGATGGTTTGGCGGGAGCGCGGGCGTTGGCGGAGTTTGCCAATCCGGCCGAGCATGTGGGGATTTGCTGTGCTTGCTCTGGGGGCGAGCCTGCAAGTGGCGTCGGTGTTGGGCGCGGGCTTATTCGCGGGATCGCTCGGGTTTGCGTTGTCGCTGGTGGGCGTGATTCTGTGTTTGCTCGGGAGTGCGTGGCTGCGAGCCTGGGCCTTCCCGTTGTTGCTCACGCTTTTCATGCTGCCGAAACTGGCCATCGTCTATAACCAAGTGACGCTGCCGTTGCAGCTAACAGCTACGCGCCTGGCGGGTGGAATGTTATCCGTGGCGGGCTTCATGGTGGTGCGCGACGGCAATATCCTCAACGTCGCCGGGCACAGCATCGCGGTGGTGGAAGCTTGCGACGGAATCCGGTATTTGCTTCCGCTGGCCTTTCTGGCGTTGGTATTCGCTTATGCGGCGGGTGCGAAATCCTGGATGCGAGTAGCGATGCTCGCGGCTGCGATTCCCACGGCGATTCTCGCGAATGCACTGCGGGTGGCATTCTCCGGTCTTTCGCCAGTGCTGACCGAAGGGACCCCGCACGCGCTGCTGGGCACGTTCATTTTCGTTTTGTGCTTGGGGCTGCTGGCCGGGATTTACCGCTTGTTCCGCTTAGTGCCGAGCTAAAGCCAAGCTACAATCGGATTTGCAAAAACCAGACGTAATCATCATTGGAGCGGGGCACAACGGACTCGTCTGCGCGGCGTATCTGGCGCGAGCAGGGCGGCGTGTGCTGGTGCTGGAACGGCGCGAGTTGGTGGGCGGATGCGCGGTCACCGAAGAAATCTGGCCCGGCTATAAGGTTTCGACTGCCGCGTATCTAACGAGCCTTCTGCAGGAGCGCGTGATTCGCGATCTGGAACTGGCCCGCTTTGGATATCGCGTGGACGCCAAGGACCCGGCGTTCTTCTCACCGTTTCCCGACGGCCGCCATCTCTTCATGTGGCAGGATCGCGCGAAGACGCTCGATGAGATCGCGAAGTTTTCGCGGCACGATGCAGCGGTGTTTCCCGCTTACGAGGACCATCTGGAGCGGCTTTCGCAGGTGGTGGAAGGCTTACTGCTGACGACGCCGCCCGAGTTCCCGCCGCAAGGCTTGGGCGATTTCGTCGATTATTTGAAGCTCGCCGCGAAGATGCGCGGGCTGAGCCCCAAGGAAATCGTGGGGCTGGTCAAAATCTTCACGCAAAGCGCGGTGGAGTTTTTGGACGAATGGTTCGAGTCGGGCGAGATCAAGGTAACGCTCGCGACGGACGGCGTCATCGGCGCGAACGGTGGGCCGCGTTCGCCTGGAACCGCGTACATCCTGCTGCATCACGTGATGGGAAGCGTGGGCGGACATCGCGGGCTGTGGGGCTTCGTGCGCGGCGGCATGGGCGCGGTGTCGAACGCGATCGCGGATTCGGCGCGCAGCCGGGGTGTCGAAATCCGGACGAATGCGAGTGTCGAACATATCAAGATCACCAACGGCCGGGCGCGAGGCGTGGTGCTGGAGGGCGGGGAAGAGATCGACGCCAGCGTCGTGATCAGCAATTTGACTCCGCAGCTCACGTTCCTGCGCTTGACTGCGGCGGACGCACTGCCGCCCGATTTCTTGGATGCGATCCGCAAATACCGCAGCGAAGGCACGTCCTGCAAAATCAATCTGGCGCTCGACGGCCTACCGAATTTTAAGGCATTGCCCGGCGCGGACGGCCCGCAGCATCGCGCGACGATGCACATCTGCCCGTCGCTCGAATACGTGGAGCACGCTTGGGACGACGCTAAGTACGGGCATCCCTCGCAATCGCCGCTGCTGGAGCTGACCGTGCCCACGACGTACGATCCCACGCTCGCGCCCGCGGGCAAGCACATTATGGGCATTTTCATTCAATATGCTCCGTATAGTTTGCGCGATGCCACTTGGGATGAATTGCGTGAGCCTTTCGCATACCGCGCGCTCGACCTCATCGAAGAGTACGCGCCCGGATTCCGCGATCGCGTCGTTCATCAGCAGGTGCTGACGCCGCTCGATTTGGAACGGCGCTTCGGCCTCACCGGTGGCAATATCTTCCACGGTGAAATGTCCCTGGATCAAATGTTTGTGATGCGGCCGGTGGCGGGCGGCGCGCGTTATCGGACGCCCGTCCGTGGGCTGTATTTATGCGGGTCCGGGACGCATCCGGGCGGCGGAGTGATGGGCGCGCCGGGGTACAACGCCGCGCATGAGATTTTGAAGGACTAAAAGACCGCTCCCTGACGGTCACGGCTCGGAACTGAAGCTGAGCCGCGCGCGTTAGCAAGCGGAATCAGATCTGGGCGGTGCTGTCCAGGCTGCGCCACAAATACCACACCGCCACCGAGGAATACGGCCGCCACGCGGCAGCCAGTTCTTCTACTTGCTTAGGCTGCGGCAATTCCTCCAACTGATACGCTTTCCGGATGGCCACGCGGACACCTAAGTCGCCCGTCGCCAAAATATCCGGCCGCCGCAGCGCGAAGATCAGAAACATGTGCGCGGTCCAAACGCCGATGCCTTTCACCTGCGTCAAGTGCTCGATCACTTCCTGATCCGGCAGGTCCGGCAGGCTCTCAAACTTTACGTGGCCCTTATTCGTTTTTCGCGCCAGATCGCGAATATAGGCGGCCTTTTGCTTGGATAGTCCCGCTTTGCGCATCTTCGCCGGTGTCAGTTTTAAAATGGTTTGGGGTGTGACTTTGCCGTCGGGCAGCATCGCGAACAGGCGTCCCAGGATCACCGACGCTACCTTCCCGCTGAGCTGTTGGTACACAATAGATCTTACGAGCGTTTCAAAGCTCGGCTCGCGATGCTCGATCTTATAAGCCCCTACGCGCTCGATGATGGCGCGCATTACGGGATCGGATTTCTTGAGGTGAACAATGGCCTTGCGCATTGGAACGAGAATTAGAAACGCTGCATCTACCACTATAATTCCTATGCGCCCGCGCCCTATCGCCACCATCCTGCTTTCCGCTCTCGCTCTATCCGTGGCCGCCGCGTTCCTGCTCGCGCAAGACGACAAGAACGACGCCGCCACGCTCAAAGTGGAAGTGAACCTGGTCAACATCTTCTTCAACGTTCGCGATAAGAAGGGCGGGCTGGTCGGTAGTCTGAATAAAGACGACTTCAAGGTTTTCGAGGACGGCAAGGAACAGCAGGTTAAGTATTTCAATCGCGAAACCGATCTGCCATTGACGATCGGGCTGCTGATCGACGTGAGCGCCAGCCAGATGAACCTGATTGAAGTCGAGAAAAACGCGGCTTCTCAGTTCTTTGGGACGGTTTTGCGCAAGCAGGACCTGGCGTTTTTGATCAGCTTTGGCGAGGACGCTGAGTTGTTGCAAGACTACACGAATTCGGCGAAGCTGCTGCGCGCGGGGTTGAATGGCCTCCAGGTGAGCTCAGGCGTGGGCGGAATCGGCCCGGGTCCGGTGCCGACCATTGGTCAGCCGCGCGGGACGGTTCTCTACGACGCGGTTTATCTGGCGGCGGCCGACCAGCTCAAGGGCCAAGTAGGGCGCAAAGTCCTGGTGCTGATTACGGACGGGGAAGACGAGGGCAGCCGCTACAAGATCCAACAGGCCATCGAAGCGGCGCAAAAGGCCGATGCGATTATTTACGGATTTTGGTATGTGGATCGCCGGTTCTACATGTCGCGCGGCATGGTTTTTGCCGGCAGCAGCGATGCGGCCTTGCGCCAGATGTCGGAAGACACGGGCGGCCACGTGTACCACATCGACAACAGGCTGCCGTTGCAGGACGCCTTCACCCAGTTGCAGGAAGACATGCGCAGCCAGTACGCGATCGGATACACGCCCACCAATTCTGAGAAGGACGGCACCTTCCGCAAGATCGAGATCAAGACCGGCAATAAGGACTGGAAAGTCCAGGCCCGCAAAGGCTACTACGCCATCAAGACGGACAACAATTAAGACGGTGCCGGAAGAGTTCGCGATTCGGACAGGCACGTTGGAGGACGCCGAGATCGTTGTCGCGCATCGGCGAGCGATGTTTCTGGACATGGGATATCGCGATGACGAGGTGCTCAACCGGATGTGCGAGGCGTTTCGTCCCTGGCTGCTGCGCAAGATGCAAGCCGGCGAGTATCTGGCGTGGTTCGCGGTGGTTCAAGGTGGAAACAATCACGGTGCGATCGCGGCAAGCGCTGGGCTGTGGCTGATGGATTGGCCGCCGCACATGCTCGGTCCGGGACGATGGCGCGGCAATATCTTGAACGTGTATACGCGGTCCGAGAGTCGTCGGAATGGACTGGCGCGCAGACTCACAGAGGTTGCCGTTGAGTGGTGCCGAGCGAATCAAGTGAGCATTGTGATCCTGCACGCGAGCGATGCGGGCAGGCCGATTTATCAATCGATGGGATTTGAGCCCAGCACGGAAATGCGGATGGCGTTGAAGGTGGATTCGGAGGCCTGAGTAACACTCGCCACACTCTTTTGTTACTTGCATAATGCAAGTGACCATGATAAGCTCCTTTTTGTGCCGGGGAAGTCCACGCCGAAGCGGCGGTCCACCTGCCCAGTGAGCATGTCTTTGGATATCTTGGGTGACCGGTGGTCGTTGCTGATCATTCGCGATCTGATGGTTCGCGGCTACCGCACATTCAAGGAGTTTCAGGAATCCGGTGAAGGGATCGCTTCGAACATCCTGACCGATCGTTTGCGCATGCTCGAGTCGGCTGAGATCATCGTGCCGGAAGCGGACGAGTCGGATGGGCGAAAAGTGAACTATCGGCTCACCGAGCGGGGGATCGATCTCGCTCCGGTGCTTCTGGAACTGCTCATCTGGGGCGCTCGGCACGAGGAGACAGCGGCGCCGTGCGCGGTGATTGACCACATGGAGCAGAATCGCGAAGCAGTGCTGGCGGAAACGTGGCGGCGATGGCGGGCGCGCGACCCTACTCCGCTGTTACCGAAGTTCGAAGAGACAAGCCGTCGCAATAAAAAACAAAAAAAGGAGCGGGCATGAGTGAAGTACGCGTATTGGTTGGGACACGCAAGGGCGCGTTCGTTTTGACGTCGGATGGAAAGCGCGAGCAATGGGAAGTGAGCGGTCCGCATTTTGGAGGCTGGGAGATTTACCACCTGAAGGGATCGCCAGTCGATCCGAATCGACTCTACGTTTCACAATCCACCGGCTGGCACGGTCAGCAGATTCAACGATCCGATGACGGCGGCAAAACCTGGGAGCCCGTAGGGAACAAGTTTGTATATGACGGCGAGGCCGGAACTCACCAGTGGTACGACGGCACGCCGCATCCCTGGGAGTTCAAACGCGTCTGGCATCTGGAGCCCTCGCTCACCGATCCGGATACCGTCTACGCGGGCGCCGAGGACGCGGCTTTGTTTCGTTCCACCGACGCCGGGAAAACTTGGAGTGAACTCGCCGGGCTACGGCGCCACGGCTCGGGACCGCGTTGGCAGCCGGGCGCGGGTGGAATGTGCCTGCACACCATCATTCTGGATCCAAGCGATCCTCAACGAATGTTCATTGCCATCTCGGCCGCGGGCGCTTTCCGCACCGATGACGGCGGCGAGAACTGGCGTCCGATCAATCGGGGATTGTACTCGCAATACATTCCCGATCCGAGGGCGGAGGTCGGGCATTGCGTTCATCACGTCGCGATGCATCCATCGCGCGCCGGAGTGCTGTTCATGCAGAAGCACTGGGACGTTATGCGAAGCGACAACGCGGGCGATTCCTGGCAAGAGGTCAGCGGCAACCTGCCTACCGATTTCGGTTTCGTGATAGACGTTCATGCGCACCAGCCCGAAACCATTTACGTCGTCCCCATCAAGAGCGATTCCGAGCATTATCCGCCCGAAGGAAAACTGCGCGTGTACCGCAGCCGCAGCGGCGGTAACGAGTGGGAGGCGCTCACTAACGGCCTGCCTCAGCGCGATTGTTACGTGAACGTGCTGCGCGATGCGATGGCGGTGGATTCGCTCGACGAATGCGGCGTGTATTTCGGCACTACCGGTGGACAGGTGTATGCATCGGCCGATGCCGGAGATCATTGGTCGCCCATCGTTCGGGATCTGCCGGCGGTGCTTTCGGTGGAAGTGCAAACTCTCGAATGATCACGGTTGTATTGCCGGCGCATTTGCGTACGCTCGCGCGCATTAGCGGCGACGTAAGCCTCGAAGTCTCTGGACCGGTGACGCAGCGCTCAGTTCTTGACGCCCTGGAAGCGCGCTATCCGATGTTGCAGGGGACCATTCGCGATCACGTGACACAACAGCGGCGGCCATTCGTCCGCTTCTTCGCTTGCCAGGAGGATGTATCGCATGAGCCGTCGGACAAGCCGTTGCCCGAACCCGTCGCGTCGGGAGCCGAGCCGCTATTCATCGTAGGAGCAATTGCCGGCGGCCGATAATCGTGGGCGGCACCCTGTATCCACGCGATCGCGCGTATACTCAATCGAGGAGATTCCCCCATGCGACCCTCTTATCTATTTGCAGCAGCGATCGCGGTGCTCGCGTCCAGCGGACTAGCCCAGGAGTCCACTTCCACGGGTCCCTACAAAATTCTGAAGACCGCCAAAGTTGGCGGCTCGGGCGGTTATGACTATGTGAATGCGGACGCGGAGGGCCGACGATTGTACGTTGCGCGAACCGGTCCCATGCCTCGAGTCAACGTCTATAACCTCGATACGCTGGAGCCGGTGGGCGAGGTGGCCAGCACCAATGCGCATGGAGCCGTTGTCGACGCCAGGTCAGATCATGGGTTTGTCAGCAGCAAACCGATTCTGATGTTCGATGCCAAGACGCTGGCTGCTATCAGGACCATTGACGTGCAGGGCAATCCCGACGGCATGCTGTTCGACAAGTCGGATGAACGGGTTTATGTTCTGAGTCACTCAGCGCCACATGTCACGGTGATCGATGCGAAGGACGGCGCGGTGCTGGGCACCGTCGACATTGGTGGAATGCCCGAGCAAGCGGCCAGCGACGGCAAAGGACATCTTTACATCGATGTGGAGGACAAAGCCAATATTGCGGTGGTGGACACCAAGACGCTCATGGTGACCGCCCATTACGATGTTGCTGGCAAAGGCGGCACCTGCGCGGGGCTGGCGATGGACGTGAAGAATCGGATTCTTTTTGCCATGTGCCGCAACCCCGCAAACATGGTGATCCTAAGCGCGGACGATGGCAAAATCATTACCACCTTGCCGATCGGCAACGGTTCCGATGGCGCTTCATTCAATCCGAAAACCAAGGAGGCATTCAGCTCGCAGGGCGACGGCACGCTGACGATTGTCAAAGAAAGTAGCCCGAGCAGCTTTGTCGTGGAGCAGACCTTGCAGACCATGATGGGGGCCAGAACTTCGACACTGGATACCAAGACGGGCCACATCATCCTGATCGGCGCGGAGTTTGGTCCGCCCACTCCGCCCGCGCAACCCGGTGGACGCCCTGGACGCGGCCAGATTGTGCCGGATTCGTTTACCATTCTCATGGTCGGTAAGTAAACCCAACACAGGAACTCAACCATTGGCCTTTGTGACGTCCGACGGCGTGCGGCTGTACGTTGAGGAAACCGGCGCCGGTGATCCCATAATCTTCGCGCACGAATTGCATTCGGATTACCGAGGATGGGAAGCCCAGGTGCGATGGTTTTCGCGCCTCTATCGTTGCGTTACGTTCAACGCGCGCGGTTACCCGCCTTCGGATGTTCCGGGCGACGCCAGCCTGTACGGATACCCGTTCGTCGCCCACGACATCGCCGCGATTGTGCGAACCCTGGATCTTGGCAGAGCCCATGTGGTGGGCTCCAGCATGGGCGCATACGCCGCTCTGCATTTCGCTTTGATGTATCCACGGATGGCGGCTTCGCTGGTTGTGGCGGGGGTTGGGTCCGGCTCGCCGCCCGCGGATCGCGCGGCGTTTGTCGCGGACGCCGAGGCCACAGCGCGAGCGTACCTGGACGAAGGCTCGGCTCGAGTGGCTGAAGTTGTGGGGCAAAAGCCGACCCGCACGCAGCTACTGCGCAAGGACCCGCATGGATTCGCTGAGTTCCTCTCTCACCTGGGCGAGCATTCGCCGGAAGGCAAGGCGCACACGCTGCTAGGCTATCAAGCTCGGCGCCCATCGCTCGCGGACTTCGCCCAGGAATTTTCGCTGCTTCGGACGCCGGTATTGCTGATCGCCGGCGACGAGGACGAACCGTGTCTAGAGACCACGCTCTGGCTCAAGAAAACGCTTCCCAACGCTGGACTTTGGATTTGCCCGAACAGCGGCCATGCGGTGAATCTGGAAGAGCCGGCCGCTTTTAATCGGACGGTCCACCACTTCTTAGGCGCGGTGGAACATAAGTCGTTTTCGCGCCGCTAAATCGTTGGTAGCCGGCGCGTGCCTATTCGACGTTGTAATCGTTTCGCAGCGCTTCCAGATTCTTGAGGGCCAGCGAGCGGAACGGCGAATCCATGTCCACACAGAGCTTGCTGAACTTCACCGCATCAATGGCGCGCCCTTTGTCGGCCAGTTCGCCGGCCAGCGCATAGTTGGCGTAACCCAGATAGAAGTACGCGGCGGCGAGCAAGCGATGATCTTCCTGGATGTGGCTGAGCGCCGCTCGCAGATAGCGGTCCGACAGTCCGTAACGCCCCTGTTTGCCATACACCACTCCGGCCAGCCAGCTCGCCCAGCCGGTAAATTTGGTTTTCTTTTTCTCCCACTCCGCAGGCGTGATGCCGGCGGGCTGTGGGTTGCCCTGCAGGAGCTCCAGAATATGCAGTGAGTAAGCGAGCACCCGCGGCAGGTCCCGTTCCAGGCTCATGTCGTGATCGGCGATGGTCATCAGGAAATCGATGTTGTCCGGGTCTTTGACCAAGCCTTCTTCGGCGAGTTGGATAGCCTTCTGCGGATTGAGCGTCGCGAGCTCGATCACCGTGGCCTTCTTGGTTAGCGCCAGGAACTTGCTCTGTGGGTTTCGCTCCTGCAACGCCAGGGTCAGCTCGGCGCGCTTGAGATCGTCGGTTTGCGCGGCGGCAAGCGTGGCCAGCGTGTACTCGGAATAATCTAGAACCTCGCGAGCGAAAGTGGTCTGCTTGGTCCAGTAGGGCAGATCGTCCGGATCGGAAGGCTGGGGCGCCGCCAGGGTACGCGACGCAAGGTCCCATGCCAGTTCAGAATATTTGATCTTCAGTTCCGGGTCGTTCAGGGCCTCGGCCGCTTTCAAGACGTCATGCGCGGAATCCAGATCGTTGGGATCCACCGCCAACAGCGCCTCGGCGGTCGCGATGACGCGGTCCCACTGCATGGCGTCCATGTAGATAGGAAGAAGTTGCTCGTAAACCCAGGCAATGGGAGCCGCCTTGGGGTACTCGGCCACATACTTTTCGAGCAGCGCCAGCTTGCGCGGCAGCGTGGGTTCCTGCTGGATCCTCTGCAGCAGGATGCCGTCTTCACTCTCCGGGTCGACGTCCAGCTTGTGGCGGTCCGCTCCCAGCGCCCGACCTACCAAAAACAACTGGGCCAGCAACAACTGGGCCAGCAACAGGGCGAGCGCGGGAACGAAGATCTTCGTGAATCTCCGACTGGTTTGCGGCATGTCGCGGCGTACCTACGCCTCTTCAGGTGAGTTCGGACATTTTTTGGGGTAACTTTAGCGGTCTACCTTAGTACGTTGGGGCCATTCAATCGCCTAGACGAAGGCTGTACGCAGCTTGAGGTTGTTAGAGGAGCTTGCGAATGGCGGCTTCGAGCGCCTTCATATCGGTCTCGCCAATGAAGGAACGGACCTTGTGACCCGATTTGTCATAGAGGAAAAGCGCGGGCAAAGCGCCGCTCCATTTGGGATCGATCGCGTTGATGAAACGATCGTCGTCGTCGGCCTGCTTGACGTAAGCCGGGGGTTCGACGCGGAACATCTGGATGAATTTTTCGGCCCCGGCTTTGTGCTCCTGGTCGTCGGCGGAAATGGTAACCACCTGCAAGCCCCGGGAACGCAGCTTGTCCTCGAGCAGGATCAGTTGCGGCATTTCGGCGCGGCAAGGCGCGCACCAAGTGGCCCAGAAATCGTACAGGACCACCTTTCCCTTATGCGAATCGACCAGCTTCTGAAAGCCGGCTTCGTTTAGCGGGATTAAAGGGACGAGCGGGGCGGAGGCGAATAGAGGCAAGCAAAACAAAAAGCCGAGTCCGCGAGTCATTATTATTCCTTTCTAAATCTTTTTCTTATGACGCCTTGCGAACGCGTTTGATGGTGCAGCCGAAGGCCTTGGTTTCGGTCGAGGGAGCCTGCTTTCCTTCCAGCAGCGCGTCCAACGCCGCCCGCAGCGTACGCGTGCGCACCCGCGCTTCGTTCATGTTGTCGTCGATCGCGCCGTGATAGCGGATGATTCCAGCGCTATCGATGACGAAACTCTCCGGTGTTACTTGCGCGTCGAAACGGTCGGCCAGCACGTTGTCGGGATCCTTATAGACAGCGAAGGGAAAGCCGACGCGCTTAGCGTGTTCGCGGACTTCGCTCGCCGGTTCGGACCGGTTGGCGTTCACGAAAATGAACTTCACGTTCTTCGTAGCGTAGTCGCGGTAGATTTCGCTCATGCGCTGGTTGTAGGAATTCGACACCGGGCTCTCGGTGGCGATGAACGTCACCACCGTGAGTGGCCCCTTCAGCGCGGAGAAGGCGACCGGTTTTCCATCCAGATCCCGGACCTGAAAGTCTGAGACATGCGAGCCAAGCTTGAATTCCTGAGCGCCTAGCGTGCTTGCCAGCGCCAGGCAAAGAACGAGTGTTTTCGTCACTGTTTTCGGCATGGGTCCTCTCACTTATTGAGCTTGAGATTGATGATCGGGGTCTTCTTGCTATTAAACACGCTCAGCGTTTTCCAGGAACTGCTGGCGCCTTCATGGTCGGCTTTCAGCCTGTACTCGACGTCGCTTTGAAGTCCCGCGAAGTGGTAGTTGCCGTCGGCTTGAGTGATGAACGACCGGATCTGTAGCGTCTTGGTGTTCTCCAATTGCACTACTGCGTCGGCCACGGGTTCATTGGCCGCGTTGGTGACCCGGCCTTCCACAGTGCGCCTGGTGCTGTCTTGCTTCTGAGCGCTTAGACTGCCGCACAGCAAAAGCATCGTTATGAATACAGCCGCGGCGCGCACGGCTCGGACGGACATGGCATTTCACCACTTATTTGGACTGTCGTTCCAACTGCAACGTTACTTCCACACGCTCCTGATCCTCGACGGCAACGGTCTTCCGCTGGCTCTGATAACCCTTGGCGTCCGCCGTAACAACGTAGCGTTTGGGACCGGGCGGAACCCGGAACACGAATTCGCCGCGGTCGCCTGAAACAGCCTCCAGAGGCTTGGACTTTGCCTTTGTTTTGTCGAGCGAGCTGTCGGATGAGCTGCCGGACTCAACCTCGGGAACGAGCGTTACGTTCGCACCGGCCAGCGCGTAGCCGCCATCGTCGAAGACGCTGACGCTGATCAGGGCGTAAGTATCCAGAGCCGGCTTCTTCTTGGGTGCGGCCTGTATGGGAAGGAATGCCGCAGGAAGCAAAACCGCGGCTAGCAGACACGCGAGCAGCGCCCGGCTAGTGCCAATCCTCTTCCTCGGTTTCCTCTTCCTCTTCATCCTCATCGTCGTCCTCATCGTAATCGATGTCGTCCTCTTCTTCCTCGTCCTCGTCCTCGTCTTCTTCGGTTTCGAGTTCCAAGGGATCCAACCCTGTGACGCTAAGGTCGGTGCCGCACTCATCGCACGTCAGCGTGTCACCCTCATCCAGATCGTCTTCATCTACGTCAATCACGGCGT
The DNA here is from genome assembly GCA_052148835.1 of Bryobacteraceae bacterium. Taxonomy (GTDB): domain Bacteria; phylum Acidobacteriota; class Terriglobia; order Bryobacterales; family Bryobacteraceae; genus Palsa-89. The sequence continues at coordinate 8,749 of JBKQHJ010000006.1, read as the reverse complement.
CGCAGTTTGGACAATTCACCATCTCGATATCCTCCAGGGTCCAACTTTTTTATACAAGAACTGGCGGCGGATTGCTCCCGGCGTTCGCGCTCGCGTCGCGCCACTCGTCATTTGCAGTGGAACATGCCACTGACACAGTTTTACCATGCAGGGCAAGGGATGGCGGGACTATCGCAGGTCGAGTTTGGCTTCGATGCGGGTGACGCGGTTGTCGATCTCGACGACCTTGCCGATTAGCGTGTCGAACCGCAATTCCAAACTGTTGAACCTGGCATCCATGCTGTTGAACCTGGCATTGACGGAATTGTGGTGGACTACATTCATGAGAATCCCGATCAGCACGGCGAAGGTTGGTATTCCCACTGCGAAATAGAGCTGAACGTCATTCATCGACGCCTTTATTGTACATCCCTGAGCAAATTCCTCTCACACGGTTTCCGGCACATCTCCCGTCAACTCATTTTTTTCTGCTGGATGGTCCGCATCTCATCGATGATGCGCTCAAAAATACGTTTCAGCGCGTCGGCGGTCATGGGTCCGGGATTGTGACTGGTGACGTTCTCAAACACTTGATCCTCGCGCTTGGGCTCGTAGATCGGCAGCGCGAACTGGCGCTTGATGCGGCCGATTTCATGGACGATTTCGGTACGCTCGTTGAGCAACGCGACAATCTTCACATCCAGCGCGTCGATCTTCTGCCGGCAATCGGTGAGCTGTTCATGGCTCATGTTTCTTGGGCTCATGTTTCTTCGGGCTCATTTGCTCTTGGATTGTAAACCACTGGCGAGCGTTCTAGCTAGAGCCTCCACTCTTTCCGCGAGCCGCGGGCTGGCCGCGTTTTCCTCGATCACCCGCTCGAACGCGCTGCCCACCACGACGCCGTCGGCAATAGCGCCAATCGCTCGCACCTGATCCGCGGTCGAGATGCCGAATCCAACCGCGAGCGGGAGCTGGGTAACGGCGCGCATCGCGGTCACCAGCGGACCGACGCTGGCGGAGACGTTCGAACGCTCCCCCGTCACACCCGTTCGCGAAACCAGATAAACGAAGCCAGTGGAATATTTAGCGACCAGTTCCAGCCGGCGCTGGCTGCTGGTGGGTGCCGCCAGGAAAACCGTGTCGAGACCAGCTTGACGCATCACCTGAATATACGGCTCGGCCTCTTCGACACTCAGATCCGTCAGCAGGCAGCCGTCGATGCCGCTTTTGACCGCCGCGTGCGCCAGCGCGTCCAGCCCGTAGCGCAACACGGGATTCAGATAGGTGAACAACAGAAGCGGAATCTCGGATCGTTTGCGGATTTGCGCCGCCATATCGAGCACGGTCGCGAGCTTGGTTCCAGCCTTTAGCGCCCGATCGCTCGAGCGCTGGATGACGGGGCCGTCGGCGATGGGGTCGGAGAAGGGAACACCCAGTTCGATCAAATCTGCGCCGCCGCGCTCGAGGGCGGCCACGATTTCAGGCGTAGCAGAAGGCGAGGGGTCGCCGGCCGTGATGTAGGCGATCAGCGCGGGGCGTCCTTCGGCCCGTAGCCGCTCAAAGAGCCGGGAGATTCTTTGACTCATCGGGCGGTATCCGGCTCGTCATTTTTGATCAGGATCATCGAGTTCCTTCAAGTTTTCTCGATAAATGTCGGTGTCCTTGTCGCCGCGGCCCGAGAGGTTGATCACGAACAACTCGCCCTTCGCGGCCGGTGCGCGCCGCAAAGCTTCGGCAACGGCATGCGCGGATTCGAGCGCCGGAATGATCCCTTCAATGCGTGCCAGCGTCCGCGCGGCGTCCAGCGCCTGCTGGTCTGTGACCGAGCAATATTCGGCGCGCTTTTGATCGTGCAGCATGGCATGTTCCGGACCGACCAGCGCGTAATCCAGCCCCGCCGAAATCGAGTGCGTCAGCGCCACCTGGCCATCCGCGTCCTGCAGCAAGTAACTATGCGCGCCGTGCAATACGCCGGGCGATCCACCCGAAAAACGCGCCGCATGTGCGCCCAATTCAGCGCCGCTTCCGCCCGCCTCCACGCCGATCAATCGCACGCCCGCATCGTCCACGAAAGCGTGAAACATCCCGATGGCGTTGCTGCCGCCGCCCACGCAGGCAAAGATCGAATCGGGCAAGCGCCGCTCGCGCTCCAGGATCTGACGGCGCGTCTCATCTCCAGTGACGCTATGAAAATCGCGGACCATCATCGGATAAGGATGCGCTCCCAGCGCCGACCCCAGCAGATAATGCGTGGAATGGACGTTGGTGACCCAATCGCGCATGGCTTCGCTGATGGCGTCCTTGAGCGTCCGGCTTCCGCTCGAAACCCCGACCACCTTCGCGCCCAGCAATCGCATGCGAAAAACATTCAGCCGCTGCCGCCGCATGTCCTCTTCGCCCATATAGACGATGCATTCGAGGCCGAAGAGAGCACAGACCGTAGCGGTAGCGACGCCGTGCTGCCCCGCGCCCGTTTCGGCGATGATCCGCTTTTTGCCCATACGCCGCGCGAGCAGGGCCTGACCCAGGCAGTTGTTGATCTTGTGCGCGCCGGTGTGCAGCAGGTCTTCGCGCTTGATGTAGATCTTCGGGCCGTATATTTCGCTTAGCCGCTTGGCGTGATAGAGCGGCGTGGGACGCCCGGCGTAATTGGCAAGCAGATCCTTCAGCTCGGATTGAAACGCCGGATCGTGCCGGGCTTCCAGATATGCCTGCTCGAGCTCTTCGAGCGGCGCCATTAGGACCTCTGGCACATATCGGCCCCCATAGGGGCCGAAGTGACCCGAGGGGTCGGGCGATTGGCTATTGGCTGTTGACAATTGGCTCATTGGTTCCTGGGTTCAGCTGTTGAGAGCCGCAGCGATGAACCTTCTCATCTTGTCATGATCTTTCAGGCCCGGAGATTTTTCGATGCGGGAGCAGGCGTCCACGCCCCAGGGATGTGCCTGTTCAATCGCGGTCCGAACATTCGAGGCGTCGAGGCCGCCGGCGATGATGATCTTCGGCTTTAGATCCGGCGTCTTGCTCCAGTCCCATGTCTCTCCGGTACCGCCGGTCACTCCATCGGTGGAATCCAATAATACAGCTTCCACGTTCGCGATCAGCGCAAGAGCGACCGGGTCCACCGCCGACATCGCCTGCCAAATACGTACGCCGCGCGCCTCCGAACAGCCATGAAGCTGCGCCACATCCAGGTCGGCGTCGATCATGATTCTGGCAATCGTTTCCGGCGTCTCGTCAACGAACACGCCCACCTTCCACACGTTCGTCGGAATCTTTTCGCCGATCATGGCCGCCCCGGTATGTGAAATGTATCGAGGGCTTTCTCGATAGAAATTGAAACCAATAGCCGAGGCTCCGGCTTCCACCGCGGCAAGAGCATCTTCGCGATTGGTGATGCCGCAAATCTTGACCATCATGACGGCACCATCACGTAAGCAGGGCCCGCAGCGCTGCCGCCGGATCGCCCGATTTCATCAGATGCTCGCCCACCAGGAACACCTGGTACCCGGCCGAACGCAACGTCTTCACATCGGCTGAAGAATGGATCCCACTTTCGGCCACCCGCACGACGCCGGACGGTATCTTCTCGGCCAGCCTGAGCGATGTTTCAAGCTTCACTTCAAATGTATGCAAATTGCGATTGTTGACGCCGACCATCCGCGCGCCGGACGCAACGGCGGGCTTCAGTTCTTCCTCGTCATGCACTTCCACCAGCGCCGCCATCGCGTAACGCTCGGCCAATTCGCGAAAGTCGCGCATCTGGCGTTCGGTCAGGATCGCGGCGATGAGCAGGATGGCGTCGGCGCCATAAACCGCTGCTTGATGAATATGATACGGGTCGATTGTGAAGTCTTTCCTGAGCGCTGGGATCCGAACGGCGTCACGCGCCAATTCCAGATCCGACAAACTACCCAAGAAATGCTTTTCATCGGTCAGGACGGAAAGAGCCGCCGCCCCACCTTGCTCATAGAGCCGCGCAATGGCTGCTGGATCGAATTCCTCAGCCAGTACGCCTTCGCTCGGCGACGCCTTCTTGATCTCGGCGATGACGGCGACCTCGCGACTAGTTAGAGCCGCGACGAAATCCCGCCGCCGAGCGATCGACCGTTCGGCACGCTGTTCGATATCGGGTTCCCGCACCGCAAGATCGAGCTTCTTCTGCTCGACAATCGCAGCCAGGATGTCCGGGAGCGCCTTCACCATGGACGGGGAACTTCAATTGTAGCGCGCCCGCCCGCTCGACCCGAAGCCTGAAGCTAAACTATTGCCCCTCGGTCTTCGACTTTACCTTCGCGGCGCCCTCTTCGGTTTTGCCGGCCGCCTTATTCACGCCCTTCTTTGTCCCTTTTTTGACACCCTTCGCGGCATGCTTCGTAGCCTTACCAGTATCCTTGCCAGCCTTCTTGACATCCTGCCCGGACTTCTTGAGTTCGTCCTTAGCGGTGTCCTGGCCCAGCGCTATAAAGCCGGTCATGCCGGCCATTATCAATGCAATCAAAATCTTCTTCACGAAATCACCCGTCCCTTTCAACCGTTAGACGCTGTCTTAACAAATTTTTGATCCGGCTGGCGATTAAATTGCTATAATTAAGCCAGCATTTATGTCGCGACCGGCCACATCCCGCCCCAGCCTGTTCGGCTCCGACTAGTTTCCTTCCCCCGCGCGGCCCGTCCCCATTCACCAAGTACCGATAGTAGAGAAGGAGACCGCAGTGTCTATGAAAGAAATGGTCCGTTTGGACCTTCCCCATATCCTGACGCCTCTCCCCGGTCCACGCGCCACGGAGTTGATCCGGCGCGACACCGCAGTGCTCTCGCCGTCCTACACCCGCTGTTATCCGCTGGTGGCAGCGCGCGGGGAAGGCGCGATGATCGAAGACGTCGACGGGAACCGCTTTCTCGATTTCAACGCCGGCATCGCCGTCGCGTCCACCGGACATTGTCATCCCAAGGTCGTGGAAGCGATTGAAGAGCAATCCAAGCGCCTGATTCACATGTCGGGCACCGACTTTTATTACGAGAACATGGTGCAGTTGGCCGAAAAGCTGGCCGCCATCGCGCCGGGCGGGGGTGCACCCAATGGAGTCCCGCACCGAGTCTACTTCGGGAACTCGGGCGCCGAGGCCACCGAGGCCGCGATGAAGCTGGCTCGCTATCACACCGGACGCGACAAATTCATCGCCTTCACGGGATCGTTCCATGGCCGGACCATGGGCGCTCTTTCGCTCACCGGGAGCAAAGTGGTCCAGCGCAAAGGCTTCGGTCCACTGGTTCCGGGCGTCTACCACGCGCACTTCCCCGATCCTTATCGCCGGCCCGATGGCGTCACCGCCGATGACTACGGGGTGAGCTGCGCTCATTTCATTGAGGACGAATTGTTTCGCACCATTCTGCCGGCCGAGGAAGTAGCGGGCATCGTTGTGGAGCCGATCCAGGGCGAAGGCGGCTACCTGGTCCCACCCAAGGCTTTCCTCGAAGAGCTGCGGCGCCTGGCCGATCGTCACGGCATCCTGCTGATCTTCGACGAGGTGCAGAGCGGCATGGGGCGAACCGGCAAGATGTGGGCCGCCGAGCATTTTGGCGTGGCGCCCGATATCTTCACCAGCGCTAAGGGCATCGCGAGCGGGCTGCCGCTCAGTGCCATGGTTGCGCGCGCCGAGGTAATGAACTGGGGGCCGGGCGCACATGCCTCTACCTTCGGCGGGAATCCTGTGGCGGTGGCTGCGGCGCTGGCCACCATCGAACTGCTGGAAAGCGAATTGATCGCCAACGCAGCACGGCTGGGCGGTTACATTCTGGATCGCATGCGCCACTGGCCGAAGCGTTTCCGGCATGTGGGCGACGTTCGAGGCCTCGGGCTGATGATCGGTTTCGAGATGGTGCGCGACCAACACACCAAAGATCGGGCGCCGGAGTTGCGCGATCGCATCCAGGAGTTGGCCTTCGAGCGCGGCCTGCTGGTGCTCGGCGCCGGACGCAATACCATCCGGCTGTGCCCGCCGCTGGTGATCACGCGCGATCAAGCCGATTTCGCGATCGACACATTAGAAGCTACGCTGGAGGAATGCCAGTAGCTGGAGGAATGCCAGTAACGAGTGGCGTAGCCCCGGGCCACGCCCAGTCCGCAGCCAAGCGCATTCTCGATGTCGGCTGCGGCATCAACAAATATCCCGGATCCATCGGCGTGGATCGCAACGCGAACACGCGCGCTGATGTGCTTTGCGATCTGGACCGTTTTCCGTACCCCTTTCGCGACAGCTCATTCAGCGAGTTGCGCGCGATCCATGTCATCGAACATGTCTCGGATGTGATCCGCGCCATGGAGGAGTTTCATCGCGTGCTCGAGCCCGGCGGACGGCTGTTCATCGCCACGCCGCATTACACCGACTTCAGCTCGTTTTGCGATCCCACCCATCGCTGGCACCTCAACAGTTTCTCGTTTCGCTATTTTGGCGAGAACCACGGCGGCTTCGGCTATTACAGCGCGGCTCGTTTTCACGAGGTCAAGGTACATGTGAAACTGCTTGCGTTCTGGCGCTGGCTGGGCTTTGAGTTCCTGGTAAATCATTTTCCGCGCTACCGGAAGTTTTGGGAGTATTATCTATGCTACGTGGTGCGCGGCAAAGTGATGGAATTCGAATTCGAGGCCATCAAGTAGGTCTGGAATTTCACTTTTGCGCTGGAGTCAACCCGGCTAGGACTGTCTTGTACTTTTCGTCATACGCATTCAAAACTTCGGCGCTGGGATAGTCATTGACCTCGCCGAGGATGTGCGGCGGCATGTTCGGGTCCTTGAAGACCGGCCAGGCGGGGAGGTTGCCGCCGTTCGGGTCGCCTGTCTTCGCGAAATTCACCCAATAGGACGAAATCATGTCGGCCATGGCTCGGTCTTTCTCCGATGCCGCAGCCAGGCGTGGCGAACTGGTGTCGGGTATCGACCGTGGCGCGCTCAGGGTTTCGAATACATACGGGATTTCGGCGGCATGGGTCGCTTTCAAATTGCGGACACCGGGCTCCACCGGCGGCTCGTGCGTGAAGAAATACCAGTACGCATGTTTGCCGATCGCGGTCTGGCGCTCGGCGAACAGACGCATGGACCACATCAGCGTATCGCGGAACGCCACGTTCCCGCCCATCGCCAGATGCTCGTCTTTGTTCGACCCGACGATCACATCCACCGGATTCTGCTTGCCTTGAGCGTACGTGATCGACAGATCTTCGGGGATGATCCAGCCGTCGATGACCATGCCGGAGCCGCGCATCGTCTTCACCACCTCGTCCGTGGATCGGCTGCGCAGTTCGGCTAAAGAGGGAAGGGGCGGGGGAGGCTCAGCGTTCTTTTGTGCCGCGGCCGGGCCACCACGGAAGCGCGGCGGACCCTGTTCAGCGCGCGCGAGTGGAACCATGGGGCCCGTGCCTAGCCCCATCCACTGCCCACTCTCCGCGATGGCACGCTCAAAAAGACCCTTGGCCACGGGAGATCCCACCAAACCGCCGATCATAGCGGCGCCGGCGGACTGGCCGAAAATCGTGACGTTGTTCGGATCGCCTCCGAACGCGCCGATGTTGTTCTGCACCCACTTCATGGCGGCGATGGTGTCCATCAGCCCCTGGTTGCCGGACGCGTTCCGGCCGGACTCCTTCGTCAACTCGGGATGCGAGAAGAAACCGAACGGCCCGAGCCGGTAATTAAACGTCACCAGCACCACGCCTTTGTGGGCCAGCGCCTCGCCGTCATTGTGCGGGCTGGATCCCGCGCCCTCTGTATATGCGCCGCCGTAAATCCAGAACATCACCGGCAGCTTGGCGTTCGCGCGCTTGGCGTCCGTCCAGACGTTCAAGTAGAGGCAGTCCTCACTCATCTTCGGTGAATCCGGCAGATCCACCGCCACGTTGTTCGGGACGCGCTTGGGCTGCATTGGTTGGACGCAGACATTACCGAACGTGTCGGCTTTGCGCACGCCTTCCCACCGCGCGGGCGGCTGGGGTTCTTTCCAGCGCAAATCGCCCACCGGGGGCGCCGCAAACGGAATACCTTTGAAGGCGCGAACACCGGAACTCAACGTCACGCCCGATACCTTCCCGTCCTTGGTCTTGACGGGATCTGCGATCGCGGCCTGCGTCCTTAGCGGGGATAACACATCAAGCGCCAGGCAAATGCCTAGCACCACCCCTGTGCTAACCCTCGTGTTCATTAATGTTGTTCCTTTGCGGGGGCCGCGACGTTACTCGTACCCGCGCCCTCACCACGCTCCGCTCGCGAAGTGCTGATCCAATGCGGAATCATGGTGTTATCTTCGGTGCACGCATATTCCAGAATCTGAAAACTGTTGTCGAGCTTCAAAGGAAATCGCGCCGTCCAGGAATGCGTGAGCACCACCGGATCCTCCACTGTGACCGTGTAGATCAGAAAATCGTTGTTGAGGCGCGTGAACCGCTCGGTCATTTTCATCTGATCGCTGATCGGAAAACGGTTCCCGGGCGGCGAGCCCCCTACGCCGGTGTTGGTGGCAGATGCGCCAGGCTTGAAGTTCGTGGTTTCCACCACCAGCGTGTTTCCTTCCCAATGTCCGTTGGATACGCCCAGCCATTCCTTGATATTTGGAGATACCGGCGGGCCGTTGAGCTTAACGATGCGCGCTTCGTGAATCATTTCCATGCGGAGCACCACATAGCCGGGCGTCTGGACGATCTGCAGCCCGTTGTTATAGCGGAACGGGAACATCGATGCCGGCAACCCGCGCGTGATGCAGCGATCCCAACTGTC
>JBKQHJ010000005.1:0-79671 GCA_052148835.1 Bryobacteraceae bacterium | reverse complement strand
GCGTCTTCAGGAAAAGATAGCCGAAGAGCAGCCCGCCCAGATGCGCGAAATTGCTGACGCCGTTATTGACGCCGAACGAGCTCAAGAACGCCACCGCGCCAATGATCATGACGAAGTATTTCACCTTGATCGGAATCAGGAATCCCCACAGGATTTCGCGATCCGAGAACATGATGGCGTAGACCATCAGAATCCCGAAGATGGCGCCGGAACTTCCAATAGTGGCGACGTTCGGATTGCCCCAGGGCAGAAGGTAATTGGCGATGACCACGCAGATGCCCGCGCCCACCGCGCAAAAGAAGTAGAACTGCAGGAAACGGCGAGTTCCCCAAATCCGTTCAATATCGGCGCCAAACATCCAGAGCGCCAGCATGTTCCAGATAATATGACCGAAGCCGCCATGTAGAAAGGCGTAGGTGAAGAGCTGCCAAACGGAAAAATATTTGACGACGTCCACCGGTCTCAGCGCCAGGTAAGCGAGCGGGCGGTCCAGCCGCGCAAGCTGAGCGAAGAAGCCGATCACAAAGATGGCTACATTGCTGATCAATAGCCATTTGACGCCCTTCGGGAAGCCCGGAATATAGAATGCGCCTATGGATCGCGTTCTGCTGCGGAAGGACATGAACCGAAGACCCGCCTAAAACTCAGAATATCAGAATGGCGATCAGTTTTCCTCAGAAAACTTGGCGGTCCGCAAGCCCCAGGCGAGTAAAGTGGAAGATAGCAACTTTAAGCCGGTCGCTAGCGCGATCCACACTTGCCAGTGCGAGAAAAAACCGCCCGTGATCGGGAACGCGCCCGCCCATCCCAGGTCCTCACAGACTCGCCATATTCCCATGACGAACGCCACCACGGCAGCCGGTGTCAACAAAGCGATCAAAATGTTCGCCAGTTGTCCCACTGTCCGGACGCCGAAGTTCTGAGAGACCAGCGCTGTAGCGGGGTCAAACCAAAACTGCGGCTTGATTGTGTTCACCGAAGTGCTTGCATCGACGGCGGATCGTGCCGGGGCCACGGCGGGTTGCGGCGTCAGTCCAACTTTGAGAACGGCCATGTACCTCAGAACCTCTACTGGCAGTGGATGCACGAGACTCTCCAAAGTTTCTGGAAATCAAAATTCCGCGCTGCGGTCCGAGTTGATCGCGGGTTAGCGTGTGCATTTCTCTTCGACCAGTACTCACCCTGCTCGAAGCCTGCTTGAAGAACGATGCACCCGGTGTGGCGTGTTGCCACAGCCGGCAAGTACTAAGGCCGCTGGCTCGGTGATGTCGCCAGCACGTTGGCGAGCTCGCGTTCCGGTTCCTCTACCGATTTCGGAAGGTTCCCCTGTGATTTTCCGTAGCGATTGAGAAGCGTAGCGCAGAATTGAAGCGCGGCCCCAAGCGTGAGCCAGACTTGCCAGTGTGAGAAGAGACCGTTGGCAATGGGAAACTGTCCGGTGGCGTTCAGATCGGCTCCCAGCCGCCAAAATACCAGCACGCAAGCCATCACGGCCGCTGGGGTCAGCAAAGACGCCAGGGCCAGACCGACGTGCTGATTCTTGCGGCGCTTGTGCCGCACTCTGGTGCCGGAACTGAGTCGTATCCTGACAACCATTCGGTTAGAATCTCAGTTTACCAATTCCCTCTTCCACCATATCGTCCAGCAAATCAATTACCTTATGAAAATTCTGAAGACCGCTCTGATCGGCACCGGGTTTATGGGACGGATTCACGCCGAGAATCTGCGCCGGCTCGGGACTGTCGAGATTACGGCGCTCGCCGGTTCCAGCCCCGAACGAGCGCGCGCGTTCGGCAACAGCATTGGCGTCAATCGGACCACGGGGAATTATCAGGAGTTGCTCGAAGATTCCTCCATCGATGCCGTTCATGTCCTGACACCGAATGTCCTGCACTACCCTATCTGTCGCGCTGCTCTCGAACACGGCAAGCATGTTCTGTGCGAGAAGCCTTTCACCATGTCGCTCGATCAAGCCCGCGAACTTGTCGACCTGGCAGGGAAGACCGGGCTCGCCAATTGCATTCAGCACAATCTGCGCTATTACCCGCTGGTTCAGCAGATTCGCAGAATGATCGAAGCAGGCGACCTCGGTGAGATCCTGATTGTCCAGGGCACCTACTCGCAGGATTGGTTGCTTTACGATACGGATTGGAATTGGCGCGTGGAGGCCGCCGACAACGGAGCGTTGCGCGCCATGGGCGACATCGGATCGCACTGGATGGATTTGATCCAGCATGTTACCGGCCTCCCCATCACTCAACTGTGCGCCGACCTGGCGACGTTTCATCCCACCCGGCGAAAGCCCAAGGGATCGGTGGAGACTTTCGCGGCGAAACAGCTGAAGGGCAGCCAGTACGACGACGTGCCCATCGATACCGAAGACTTCGGCTCGGTACTTTTGCGTCTGGGCGATCGCGCGCGCGGCGCGTTCACCGTGAGCCAGATGTCCGCCGGCCGCAAGAATATGTTCACCGTCGACATTTACGGCAGCCAGGCGGGTGTCGCGTGGAACCAGGAGCGCCCCGACGAGTTGTGGATCGGCCAGCGCAACGTTCCCAACCAGATCATCGTCAAGGATCCCGCGCTGCTCTATCCCCAGGCCGCCGCTTACGCCGATCTTCCCGGCGGCCACAGCGAAGGATACGACGATACCCACAAGCAGGTGTTCAAGCGCTTCTACGCGCGCGTGGCGGACCCGTCCGCGCCGATCGAGTATCCGACCTTCCTGGATGGACTCCAGGGCATGCGGTTGCTCGAGAAAGTCGCGGAGAGCGCGAAGAGCAGAGCATGGGTTACCGTTTGAGTTACACTGCCATCAGGTAGCGCTGTGGCTTCAAATCCCGTCACAAAAGTTTCGGCGGAGGAGTACCTGGCACTGGATCGCGCGGCCGAGTTCCGCAGCGAGTTCCTGGATGGCGAGATCGTTGCCATGTCGGGCGGCAGCTTGCGCCACTCAGGATTGCAGATCGATCTTGCCGTTACAGTTCAGACGGCGCTACAAGGCACCTCGTGCCAAGTATTCAGCGCCGATCTTCGCGTTCGAGTCTCGTCTCGCATGTACACATACCCAGACCTCACGGTGGTTTGCGGGAAGCCAATGCTCGCTGACGAACGCCAGGATATCCTGCTCAATCCCACGGTAATCTTCGAAGTCCTCTCTCCATCGACCGAGTATTACGATCGCGGCGTAAAGCTTCGGCACTATCGCTCCATCGATTCGCTCCAAGACTACATCCTGGTTTCACAGGATCAAATCCGCATCGAACAATACACCCGCCGCGACGCGAACACTTGGACATTCCGCGACTATCAAGGCCCCAGTGAAACATTGCTGATCGAGTCCGTTGGCGTTTCCCCACCGCTAGCTAGAATCTACGAACGCATCGAGTTCCCAGCCGAATAGCTGTTCGTAAAGCGTAGTACTTTCGGTCGATTTCCCCCAAGACGGTACGACCAACTAGGGCAATTTTCTTTCTCCCAAATAACCTCACACCCCGTACTCCAATTGGCCATAGTCCTACTTCAAATTCGATATCTCTTTCGTAATCAACGAAGAATAAGTTTAAAAATGAGTCGTATTACCGTAGTACCGCCGTACCTATTCCGTCTTGACCGTTTCCATGACTCAAGGTAATAGTAATACTGGTACCTTGAAGGAGGACTGGTTAATGAAAAAAACGCTTCTATTGATCCCTCTTGTCGTTGGCTTGAGCTCCTCGGCATGGGCTGGCACTTGCGTCTCGGGAACTCTTGCCACCTACGATATGGTGGGTTTTAGCTGCATGTTGGGCGATCTGACGTTCAGCGACTTCGACTATATCCCCGCGGCTTCCGGTGGCGCCATCTCGCCAGATGCGGGGGGAGTGACAGTGACCCCCCTTTCCGGCGGCCCCGATACGGGCTTGGAGTTTACCGCCGCCTGGCTAGTGGGGCCCGACCAGACGATCGATTCGTCAATTAGCTTCGACGTCTCCACCACCAATCCAGGCGGCATAACGGATGCTGAACTGTCTGTTGTTGGGGCCTCCGCAGGCACTGGTTCGGCCAGCGTGGCCGAACTATCAACATCGACGAACCCTAACCTCAATTTGTTTGCCTATTATGCCCTCGGAACAATTAAAGTTCCGACTGATTCGGCCACCTTTGCTCCGGTAGGCTCACTGAGCGTGTTCAAGGACATCGGCGTCAGTGGAGGAACCGCTGGAGTAGGCCACCTCAGCGATGTCTATGAATTGTTCTCCGAAGGCACGACTAGCACCGTACCGGAGCCATCGTTGATGATCCTGTGCGCGGGCCTGGTGGGTTTGGTGCCAGTGGCTCGGCGCAGATTCCTGCGTTGATTCCTGGTGACACTACAGACCGTGTAGTGGGTACTCTCTGCCGCGATGCGCGCCCGCGTGGCTCCGCGTTCGCCGGGTAGAGAAGACCCACTACCGCTCCCCAGCATTTGGAAAGCGAGTGGCCACGCAGCCCCGCTCAACCGGAACATTCGTCTCAAAATTTAAATCGGAGAAATCGGACATGACAAGACTGGTGTGCCCAAAATTCGTGTGCCTGTGCGTTTTGTTTGTCGCACTGGCCGCCGCTTGCGGTTGCAGCGCAACCAAGCAGTCCTTTGTCGCGAAGGGAAATCAGCTGTACGCGGCGGGCAAATATGAGGAAGCAGCTCTGAATTACCGCGCTGCCATCCAGAAGGACGCGAGCTTCGGCGAAGCATACTACCGTTTGGGTCTCACGGCGGTGAAACTCAACCAGGTTCGCGAAGCCTACCAAGCCTCATTGCGAGCGGTCCAATTGCTGCCTGGGAACATCGCGGCCCAAAAGAACTTCGCCGGAGTCTGCCTCAGCCTGTACCTGGCGGACCCCTCCCATTCGCAAGCCCTCTACAGCCAGATCGACAAACTATCCGACGAGTTTCTTCGAACGAGTCGCAACTCCTACGAAGGCCTGATGCTGAAGGGCTACCTTGCTTCGACGGACAGAAAGCCGAAAGAGGCGATCGAATACTTCCGCGCAGCGCTTCAAGTGGACTCGTCGAACGCGGGCGTCGTCACCGAACTCGCTCACCTGCTGATTCAGGATGGCGAGGTTCCCGAAGGCGAGCAACTGGCGCGGAATCTGGTGTTCCAGAAGAAAACCTCGTATGGCCCGGCCTACGACCTCCTGTATGGCTTCTACCTCAATGCCAAGCGGCCCACCGAAGCCGAGTCCGTCCTCCAGGCGAAGGTGAACAACAACCCGAAGAACGCGGACTATGTTCTCCAACTGGCCGCGCATTACAATCGCGAACAGAACACCCCGGCGATGGCGGCTGCCTTGCAGCGTCTCCTCGATGCCCCCGCGGATTTCCCGCAAGCACGGCTCTGGGTCGGCGATTTTTATCTAAAACTGCACGATTACCCCACGGCCATCGGCTATTACCAACAAGGCGCCAGCTCCGACCCCAAGAGCAAGGTTGTTTATGAAATCAGAAATGTTCTTGCTCTGCTGCGCGCCGGCAAGCAGGATGAGGCTCTGGCTCTCGCCGACCGGTTCCAAAAGGAAAATCCAAACGACAACGCCGTCCTTCGAATGCATGCCGACCTCGGGCTGGCTCAAGGCCGGAAGGAGAATGCCGATCAAATCGTACGCGAATTCCAAACCCTCGCGAGCCAGAATCCAGATGACGTTACTCTGCGGATGCAATTGGGCCGCGCTTACGTTTTGCAGGGCGACCTGGAAAGCGCCCGGAAAAAGTTTTTCCAAGCGGTCCAGCAGCGCCATGATCTGATAGCCGCGCGCTACGAACTTGCCCGCATCAGCCTCCTGCAGCATCATCCGCAAGATGCCGTGCAGCAGTCGAGCGAGATCCTGCGAACTCAGCCCAACGATCGCCAGGCGCGCCTGCTCTATGCCACCAGCCTGATGGGCGTGGGCGATGCCGAGACAGCGCGCGCCGTACTCGCGCGTCTCACCAAGGATTTTCCCCAAGATCCCGAGCCGCGGATCCAACTGGGACTGCTGGCGCTGGCCGAGAAAAATTTCACCCAAGCCATCCAGATTCTAGGAACGTATCGCGTCCATGGGGATGCGCGTACCTTTACCGCGCTGGCCAATGCCTACGTTCACCTAAGACAGTTCGAGCAAGCCCGTGCGATCTTGACGGAAGGCCTGGGCAAGTGGCCCGAATCTTCCGCTCTCCTCGAGCAGCTCGCCGATACAGAGGCTGTTTCAGGACACTATGCTCTGGCCCTATCCCAATACCAGAAAGCGCTCTCTTTTGATCCCAAGTCAATCGATCTTCGGCTGCGCATGGCTGAGATGTGCGATCTCCAGGGCGACCGTAGCCGTGCCCTCGCCTATTATCAGGAGGCCCATCGCCTGGCGCCCGACGACGTCACCACGGCAGTCGAACTGGCCGATACTCTGGAGCGAGCAGGCCGCCTCGCCGACGCCAAAGCGCTCTACCAGAATGTCGCGAAAACTCATCCCGAAAATGCCCCCGCTTTGAACGATGTCGCTTTCTTTCTTGCCGACACCGGCGGCGACTTAGACGAGGCGCTTCGGCTGGCCAGCGCCGCCCTGGCGAAGATCCCTGGGCAACCCAGCTTCTCCGACACCATCGGTTACATTTACCTCAAAAAGGGAATGCTGGATAGTGCGATCCAATCCTTCCGCAACCTCGCGCACCGCTATCCGGAGTCCGCCAGCTTCCACTATCACTTGGGATTGGCTCTCTTCCAGAAAGGCGAGAAAGCAGTGGCACGCAAGGAACTGGAAGCCGCGCTCGCCGATCATCCCTCGGCCCAAGAGACCTCGCGCATACGGGAGCTGCTCAATGAGATCAGCTAGCAGCATCCGACATCCACCAGAAGCGTCCAGTCTGAGCCGTGACCGTAAGGGAGCGGACTCGTGGATTCTAATCGCTGATTGAAGGGACGAACTTATGTTTCTCATACTCACATTGGGCGCTCTTTCTGTCCTGCTGGCGCTCGGCTTCACTCCACTCGTTCGCGATCGCATCGGAAAATTCGGTTTTCTGGACCATCCGGATGGCGTTCGCAAAAAACATGCGGTGGCTGTTCCGCGCGTGGGTGGAATTGCTATTGTGCTGGCCTACGTCACCACTTTCGCCATCGCCTTCGGTTTGCCCTTCAGCTACACTTACGTCCTGCACCGTGCGCTGCCGCACATCCTGCACCTCGGTCTGGCGGGCTCGGTCGTGTTCTTGACCGGCGTCCTGGATGACCGGCTGCGTTTGAGCGCTTGGAAAAAACTGATGGGAATGACCTGCGCCGCCGTGCTGGCTTACGCCGCCGGCATTCGCGTCGATATTCATATCCTCCACAGCCTGCCGGCCTGGCCTGGATTGGGATTTGCACTGACGGTAGTCTGGCTGATCGGCTGCACTAACGCATTCAATCTCATCGACGGCATGGACGGTCTGGCCGCCGGCGTGGGTCTGGTGGCCACGGTCACCATGTCCATCGCCGCGCTCACTCAAGGCAATTTGCCGCTCGCCCTCGCCACCATTCCGTTGGCCGGCTGCCTGCTCGGTTTCCTGCGCTATAACTTCAACGGCGCTTCAGTCTACCTGGGCGATTCCGGCAGCCTGCTCATCGGCTTTTTGCTGGGTTGCTTCGGCGCGCTATGGAGCGAAAAATCGGTCACCCTGGTCGCGCTCACCGTGCCGCTGCTGGCCGTCTCCATCCCGCTTCTGGAAGTCGTCCTCTCCATCCTGCGGCGCTATCTGCGAAACCGGCCGATCTTCGAAGCCGACCGCGGGCACATTCACCACAAACTCCTCGAGCGCGGCCTCAGCCCCAGAGGCGCCGTCCTCACCATCTATGCCTTCGGGGGCGTCGTCGCGTTGTTGTCGCTAGTCGCCAGTTCTCTGCGCAATCAGTACAGCGGCCTGATCGTGATCGTCTTCTGCGCCGCCGCCTGGATGGCCATTCAACATTTGGGCTATATCGAATTCGCGACGGCTGGCCGGCTGTTCCTGCAAGGAGGATTCCGCCGCATCATCGATTTTGAGACTCGCTTGGTCGAGTTTGAAAAGACGCTGGCGCACTCGTCTGGAATCGAAGAATGCTGGATCCGTATTCGTTCCGGCAGCCGCGAGTTCGGATTCCAAGGCGTCCGCATGAATTTCGAAGGTCTGGTGTTTGAGGACTTCGAGCGCTCCGATCCAAAACGTTTGTGGGAACTTCGCATCCCACTCACCGAGGCACGGACCGTCAACTTCTTCCATGACCTCGGTATCGAGACCAGTTCCATCGTGCTGAGCGCCTTCGCCACGGCGGTGGAGCACGGAATGACCACTTGCCTCGAGCGCCGTCGCCTGGAAGCCGCCACCGGCCGCCCGGCCGAAGTGGTGAAAATGCCGACCATCGTCAAACGCTACTATGCCGTCAGCGCAGCCGCGGGCGCGGGTAAATCCTAACTCGTATTGTGGCGCACGCACTTTTGCGTGCCGCGTCACCACTCGTGGTGACGCATGGGTAGTGTATGGGGACACTGGTAGTCGCTAAATGTTGGTTGATCGGGTTTGACGGTGGTCTGGGCCATAGAGGGAAGGCTCTTACGCCCTGAAAACATAGCGCATGACGAAATAGAACAAGAGGAGATAAAGGGCCACGATGGAGAAGCGGAGCCGGTCTCGTTTGGTTTTTGGCCACCAAAGCAAAGTAGCGGCCGTTGCCAAAATGACGTGTGGAATTATGACCGCAGCCTGGACCCATCGCGGCCATTGTGAGTAGACCATCGGACGAATTCAATCTTACGCCGCCTCCAGTAGTTCGCGCACGCTCCACACATGATCGGAGATCCCAGCGGCCATAGCCGGGGTCAGCCCCACCCACAGCGCTAACTGTAAGTCCAACATTTAGCGGACTACCCGGGACACTACCGACGCATGGCTACCGTATACTAATACGGATGCCGAAAACCGCCCGCTTTTCCTTGCTTTTCGTCACCGCGCTATCCCTGGCTCCATTCGCTTCGGCCGACGACAGCGCGCACCTTCTTCGCGTGGATCACTACGTCCGCGTGCATTCCACCGTGCCCGCCATCAACGGCCAAACATCGCAAATCTACGTTCGTGAAGTGGTTGAGGCCGGCATCGCGCTGCGTGGACCGTCGCCCGATCGCGTGGCGCTTTTCGTCCATGGCGCGGGCACGCCCGCCGAAGTCGCATTCGACGCGCCGTATCAACACTACAGTTGGATGGCCTACCTGGCGCACGCGGGCTTCGATGCATTTTCGATGGACATGACCGGCTACGGCCGCTCCACTCGCCCCACGCCGATGAACGACCCGTGCAATCTCTCGCGTGAGCAGCAGGCCGGCTTCATCCCCGCGCTCATTCCCGCGCCCTGTTCGCCCAGCTATCCGCATCCCTTAACCACCATCGCGTCGGACTGGAACGATCTCGGCTCCGTGATCGACTATCTGCGCTCTCTGCGCCATGTCGACAAAGTGAGTCTGCTCGCTTGGTCGCTCGGTGGTCCGCGCGCTGCCGGTTACACCGCTCGGCATCCGGAACACGTCAGCCAGTTAGTGTTGTTGGCTCCGGCCTACAATCGTGCGGGCCCGGCCGATCCGCCCTCGCAGTTGCCCGCCGACGGAACTACCATGACCACACAGTCCCACGACGAATTCGCCGCGAATTGGGCGCGTCAAACCGGTTGCGCCGATCAAGTGGACCCGCTAGCCAGTGATTCGGTTTGGGGTCAAATGATCGCGTCCGATCCCGTGGGCGCCACCTGGGGAACTGGTGTCCGCCGCGCCCCACAGGTAACCGCTTGGGGCTGGAACGGGGCCGTCGTCGCCAAGGAACAAACACCTACGCTCATGGTCACCGGCCAATACGATCGGCAAGTTCCTTCCGATCGCGTCCGCGATTTATATGCCGATCTCGGCGCCGAGCGCAAAGTCTTCATCGATCTGGCTTGCTCCTCGCACAACGCCATGTGGGAGAAAAATCACTTGCTGCTGTTCGGCGCATCGATCGAGTGGCTTACCAAAGGAACAGTGAACGGCCTGCAACAGGGCATGCTGAAGTTGGGGTATTAAATGACTCGTCGTTCCAGATTTTTAACAGCGCCGCTCTGCGCCATCCTCACCGCGGTCCCCATCATGCCGGCCGATTCACCCGCACCGCTAGCCGGCTTCGCCTCCGATTCCGCGCGTGCCGAGCGCGACACCGAGAATCAATTCCGCGCCATTCCCGATCGCGGCAATTTGCGCCAGTACCTGCAGCGCCTCTCCGCGCGTCCTCATCACGTCGGCTCGCCCTACGACAAAGACAACGCCGAATGGATGCTCGCGAAGTTCAAGGAGTGGGGTTGGGACGCGAAAATCGAAAACTACGACGTGTTGTTTCCCACTCCCAAAGAACGGCTGCTGGAGCTGACTGAGCCCTCGCGTTTTAAAGCCAAGCTACAGGAGCCGCCGGTCGCGGGCGATTCCACCTCTTCGCAGCAGGACGAGCAGCTCCCTTCCTACAACGCCTATTCGATCGACGGCGATGTCACCGCGCCGCTGGTCTACATTAATTACGGATCGCAGGACGATTATAAGGAACTCGAGCGTCTCGGCGTTTCCGTGAAGGGCGCCATTGTGATTGCGCGCTATGGAGCCACCTGGCGCGGCATCAAACCCAAGCTGGCCGCCGAGCACGGCGCGGTGGGCTGCATCATTTATTCCGACCCGGCCGACGACGGTTACACCCAAGGCGAAACTTATCCCGCCGGTCCGTTTCGTCCTCCCGATGGTGTGCAGCGCGGAAGCGTCATGGATATGCCGGTCTACGCAGGCGACCCGTTGACGCCCGGCGTCGGGGCAACCAAGGACGCCAAGCGCCTCAAGCTCAGCGAAGTCACCGTGCTCACCAAGATTCCGACCCTGCCCATTTCCTATGCCGACGCGCAGCCGCTGCTCGCAGCCATGACTGGGCCTGTTGCGCCCGATAGGTGGCGTGGCGCGTTGCCCATCACTTATCACGTCGGTCCAGGCCCCGCGAAGGTGCATCTCAAAGTAAGTTTCAACTGGGACATGAAGACCCTCTACGACGTCGTCGCGCGCATTCCCGGCTCCACGTACCCCGACGAATGGATCGTTCGCGGCAACCATCATGACGCGTGGGTCAATGGCGCCGAGGACCCCCTGGCTGGCACTGTTGCGCTGCTCGAAGAAGCTCGCGCGCTAGGCACATTAGTGCGCCAGGGCTGGCGTCCCAAGCGGACCATCGTCTATTGCGTTTGGGATGGCGAAGAGGAAGGGCTGCTCGGTTCCACTGAGTGGGCCGAAGATCACGCCGACGAGCTCCAGCGCAAGGCCGCCGTGTACATCAACTCGGATGGCAACGGGCGCGGGTACCTGAATGTGTCCGGTTCGCATACGCTCGAAAAATTCATCAACGGCGTGGCTCGCGACGTCAAGGATCCCGAAACCGGCCTCACGGTTTGGAAGCGCATGCAACTCCGGCGGATCAAAGGGCCGGACGCGCCCGGCGCCGCTTCACCGACTCTCCAGCAGGATCGGCAAGAGGCCCGGCAGCGCGCGGATCTGCGCATCGCAGCACTGGGTTCGGGCTCCGATTATTCGCCGTTCATCGATCACCTCGGCATAGCGTCGCTGAACCTGGGCTTTGGCGGCGAGGACCAGGGCGGCATCTATCATTCCATCTACGACGACTTTTATTGGTTCACCCATTTTGCCGACACCGATTTCAGCTATGGGCGCGCGCTCGCTGAAACCGTCGGCCTCGCTGTCCTGCGCCTCGCCGACGCCGAAATCATTCCTTTCGATTTCTCCGATTTCACTGATACCATACGGCGCTACGTGGATGAGATCGAGCGGTTGGCCCAGACCCAGCGGTCCGACATCATCGAACGCAATCGCGAAATCGACGATGGCGTGTTCACCGCCACCAACGACCCTCGGCATGCAACCATCGCCCCCGCCAAGGAGCCCGTGCCTCCGTTCCTGAATCTGGCGCCGCTGCGCAACGGTCTAGCGGCCCTGGAGCGCTCCAGCGAACAATATGATAAGGCGCTGGCTCACGTGATGGAGGGCGGCGGCTCGGCCATCGCACATGTATCATTGCCTGAACTGGATACCGAATTGATCGCCGTGGAACGCGCGCTCACCCTGCCCGACGGCCTTCCGAATCGCCCCTGGTACCGAAATCAGATCTACGCGCCCGGGCTTTACACCGGTTACGGCGTCAAAACGCTACCCGGCGTTCGCGAGAGCATCGAGGAAAAACAGTGGCCCTTGGCCGAGCAGCAAGCCGTGCGTGTGGGGCATGTGTTAGAAAACGCGGGAGAAAGAATCCAGTCCGCCGCCTCCACCCTCGAGCGCGCCACCCCCTAACCCCGCCGCGCGAAAAAAATGCGCCGGGGGACCGGTACATGCCTCCACCCCCCAGGCCGGCACCCCTTGCATGCAAGAGCCGGTTGGGATAAAATTTGAATGCGGTGGAGGGTGCGAAAATTACGAAGAGCGCTGTTTTTGCTATAGCTTGCACGGCCTTGGCCGGTTCGGTGGCTTCGTTTTGCGAAACTCCACCTGCGCCGGAGCGTGCGCTACTCAACAAATATTGCGTCGCCTGCCATAACGATCGCGCCCAAACCGGCGGCCTAACGCTCGAAAAGATCGACGTTTCCAACATCCCCGCCAACGCGGAAACCTGGGAAAAGGTGATCCGCAAGCTGAGCGTCGGCGCCATGCCGCCCGCCGGCATGCCGAAACCCAGCCAGCCCGATGTCCACGCCTTCGTATCATCTTTAGCAGCCTCGCTCGACAAAGCTTTCGCCGCGAATCCAAATCCCGGACACTCCACGCTGCACCGCTTGAATCGTACCGAGTACGCCAACTCCGTCCGCGATTTGCTGGCGCTCGATGTCGACGCCTCCACGCTGCTGCCTCCCGACGACGAGAGCTACGGCTTCGACAATAATGCCGACGTGCTCGGCGTATCGCCCGTCTTGCTTGAACGCTACGTATCGGCGTCGCGCAAGGTCAGCCGGCTGGCCATCGGCGATGTCACGCAAGGTGCGGTGGCGCAAACTTATCGCGCGCGTCCCGATCTGTCGCAGGATAAACGCGTGGAAGGCCTCCCGCTCGGCACCCGCGGCGGGCTGCTCATCCATTACAATTTCCCGCTCGACGGCAAGTACACCATCAAGGTGGTTCTCGCGCGCAACACCGTCGACGTGATTCGCGGCCTCGAGGAAGCCCATCAGCTCCAGATTCTCGTGGATGGCGCGCCGGTCTTTCTCGCTTCGGTCGGCGGCACTTCCGATACCGAAGCGCTGGTCAAGAACCCGGCCGAAGCCCGCATCATGATCGAGTCCCGCTTGCAGGCGCGCGTCCCGGTGAAAGCCGGACCGCGAACCGTCGCCGTCACTTTCATACAGAAGGACGCCGCGGAAGACGACTACATCCTGGAGCCTTTTCTCCGCACTACGCTGGACCCGGTGAATGAGGCGGGCCTCCCGCACCTCGATGAGGTCGTGATTTCTGGCCCTTACAACGCCACGGGGCCGGGCGACACGCCCAGCCGCCGCAAGATTTTCACCTGCAAGCCGGCGAGTTCCAGTGAAGAAATCGGCTGCGCCAAAAAGATTCTCTCGACGCTCGCGCGCCAGGCCTATCGACGGCCCATCACTCCGGCGGATACCGAGACGCTGCTCAGCTTCTACCAATCCGGCCGAAATCAAGGCGGCAGTTTCGACGCCGGCATCGAGCGGGCGCTGCGGTTGATCCTGTCGAGCCCCGAGTTTGTGTTCCGCTTCGAGCGCGATCCCGCGACCGTTGCCGTGGGCTCGTCTTATAAGATCGACGACCTGGAACTCGCTTCGCGTCTCTCGTTCTTCTTGTGGAGCAGCATCCCCGACGACGAGCTATTGAATCTTGCTGCCGCCAACAAGCTCAGCGATCCCGCTACGCTCGACAACCAGGTACGCAGGATGCTGGCCGATCCCCGCTCCCAGGCGCTCTCGAACAACTTCGCCGCGCAATGGCTGTACCTGCGCAATCTGAAAAACTTCGCGCCGGACCCGAACGAGTTCCCCGATTTCGACGACAACCTGCGCACCTCTTTGCGCACCGAAACCGAAATGTTCTTCGGCAGCATCGTCAACGAAGACCATAATGTCCTCGATCTGTTGAACGCCAACTACACCTTCGTTAATGAACGGCTGGCGAAGCATTACGGCATCCCGAACGTGTACGGACCGCGCTTCCGCAAAGTGACGCTGACTGATGAAGCGCGCCGTGGCCTGCTCGGGCAGGGAAGCATCCTCACCGTTACCTCGTATGCCACACGCACTTCGCCTGTGCTGCGCGGCAAGTGGATTCTCACCAACGTCCTGGGCACACCGCCGTCCGCGCCGCCGCCCAACGTTCCCCCGCTCAAGGAAAATGCCGAAGGCGCCAAAGCGCTGTCGGTTCGTGAGCGCCTGGAAGAGCACCGCAAGAGCCCGGCCTGTGCCAGTTGCCACAAGATTATGGACCCGCTGGGATTCGCGCTCGAGAATTTCGACGCTACCGGCCAGTGGCGGGCCAAGAGCGAGGATGGCGCGCCCATCGACGCCTCGGGCGTGTTGCTCGACGGCTCAAAGGTCGATGGACCCATCACGCTGCGCAGTGCTCTGATGAGCCGCCCCGATGTTTTCGTCACCACCCTGAGCGAGAAGCTGATGACCTACGCGCTCGGCCGCGGCGTCGACTATCAAGATATGCCGGCCATTCGCGCCATTGTCGCGCGCGCCGCCAGAGACCAGTATCATTTTTCAGATTTAGTGACGGGCATCGTGAAAAGCCCGGAGTTCCGCATGCGGATCAAGACCCCGCCGGACGTTGCCAGTCCGGTGGTGAAGACCGCGTCTTTATTGCGGCAGAACGCAAGTCATAATTAATGAGGAGCCCTCGACCATGATGATCGTGACGAAGAAGCACCTGTCTCGCCGGGCGATGCTGCGAGGCATTGGTGGCGCGGCCATTTCGCTGCCGTTGCTCGATTCCATGATTCCCGCACTGACAGCGCAAACGAAAACCGCGGCCAACGTGGTGCCGCGCCTCGGTTGTATCTACGTCCCGCACGGCGCGGTGATGGATAAGTGGACGCCCGTCGGCACCGGCGCGGACTTTGAGTTCAGTCCCGTCTTGAGTGCGCTCACCAGGCATCGCGAGAATGTGATCGTGCTGAGCAATCTGTGCCATCACATGGCCGAAGCTCTCGGCGATGGCGGCGCGGACCACTCGCGCGCCACGGCCACCTGGTTGAACGGCACGCACGCCAAAAAGACCGAGGGTGAGGATGTGCGCGCGGGCACCACCATCGATCAAATGGCGGCCGCCAAGATCGGCCAGAGTACGCGCTTCCCGTCGCTCGAACTCGCCACCGAAGACATGACCGGGCTGATCGGCGCCTGCGACGTCGGCTACAGTTGCGCCTACATGAATACGATCTCGTGGAGCAATCCCACCACCCCGCTGCCCATGGAAATCAATCCGCGCGTGGTGTTCGAACGGCTATTCGGCGAGGGCGGAACAGTTCCCGAGCGCCTGGCGCGCATGGATGAAGACAAGAGTATCCTCGATCAGATCACCGGGTCGGTTCCACGCCTGCAAAAAGGATTGGGCGCCAAGGATCGCACCCGCATGAACGAGTATCTGGAGAACATCCGCGAAATTGAGCGGCGTCTCCAAATAGCCGAGAAGAGCGCCGGTTCGCAGGTGGCCATGCCGAATGCGCCGGTGGGTGTGCCCGATTCCTACGAAGAGCACGTAGGCCTGATGTTCGACATGATGGCGCTGGCGTTTCAATCCGACGCCACGCGCGTGTTCACCTTCATGATGGCGCGCGAGCTGAGCCAGCGCAGCTATCCGCAAGTAGGCGTGCCCGATCCGCACCACGCCACCTCGCATCATCAGGACAATCCCGAAAAACTCGCGAAGCTGGTGAAGATCCAGAATTACCATCTCACGCTGTTCGCGAAATTCCTCGACAAGCTGAAAGCCACGCCGGACGGCGACGGCAGTCTGCTCGATCACACCATGCTGGTGTACGGAAGCTGCTTGAGCAACAGCAATATCCACAATCACAATCCACTGCCGACGCTGCTCGCGGGCGGCGGCGCGGGTACGCTGAAGGGCGGGCGTCACCTGAAATATCCGGAAAATACGCCGATGTCCAATCTCTTGCTCACCATGTTGAACAAGATCGGCGTTCCCACCGACAAGGTCGGCGACAGCACCAGCGGCCTCACGGACGTTTAGATAAATATGCGTTCGCTACTAGCAGGAGCCTTGTTCGCCTTCACCGTTTGGGGCGCCACCAGTCCCATCGCCGACGTCGCCATGAAAGGCGACATGGATGCCCTGCGCGCGCTCGTCAAACAACATCCCAACGACGTCAACGTCACCCAGCCCGATGGCGGCACCGCGCTGCTGTGGGCCGCCTACTGGAACGACGATGCCGCGGTCCAAGCTTTGATCGCCGCCGGCGCCAACGTCAACGCCGCGAACCGTTATGGCGTCACGCCGCTATCGCAGGCTTCCATCAACGGCAACGCGCAAATGGTGGAGGTTCTGCTGAAAGCTGGAGCCGACGCCAATACCTTCCAGCAAGAAGGGCAGACGGCCTTGATGACCGCCGCGAAAGCCGGTAACGCCGATGCGGTGAAAGCGCTGCTCGATCACGGAGCCGAAGTCAATGCCAAGGAATCATGGCGCGGACAAACGGCTTTGATGTGGGCTGCCGCCGAAAATCATCCCGCCGCGGTGCAGGTGCTGGTGGACCATGGCGCCGATGTCAACGCCGTCTCATCAGTCTTCGACTTTAGCGGCATGAAGCCCAAGCCGGGCGACGTACCCATGCACTTCCCGCGCGGTGGCTTCACCGCTCTCCTGTTTGCGGCCCGCGGCGGATTCACCGAGTGCGCCAAGATCCTGCTCGATCACGGCGCCGATATTAAGATCGCCGATCCGGACGGAACCAGCGCTCTGCTGCTCGCGATCATCAATGGACATTTCGACACCGCCGCGTTTCTGCTGGATCGCAAGGCCGATCCCAACGCCGCCGACAACATGGGCCGCGCCGCTCTATTCGCCGCTATCGACATGCGCGACATTTATTCGAGCAATCGTCCCGCGCCTCGCGATTCGAACAAAATCGATCCGATGGATCTCATCAAGATGCTGCTCGATCATGGCGCCGACGTCAACGCCAAACTGACCAAGCTGATTCCAGCGCGCGCCGTTCTCGATTTTCCCGATGTAATGATGGGTGACGGCGCCACGCCGTTCCTGCGCGCCGCCAAATCCGCCGACGTTCCGTTGATGAATCTACTGCTCGAAAAGGGCGCCGATCCTAAGGTTGTCACCAGAGCGGGCGTCACGGCTCTGATGGTCGCGGCCGGGATGGGCCACTCGAACACCATCCGCCGCGGGGAACAGCCCATCGAAGCGATGAAGATCTGCCTGGAAAAAGGCGTCGATATTAACGCCGCCACCGACAAAACCCTCAACACCGCGCTGCATGCCGCGGCCGGGCAGGGAACCGATGACATCGTGCAGTTCTTAGCCGATCACGGCGCGAAGCTGGATCTGAAGGACAACAAGGGCCGCACCCCAATGGATGTCGCGCTGGGGTTAAAAGCCGATGCCGTGGGCGTCGAAGTCCATCAGAGCACTGCGGATTTGCTTCGCAAGCTGATGGGCTCCGCGGCAGCCACTGCTACTACGGCTTCTACCACGGCTCCAAATTCTTCAGCACCGGAAGCACCGGCGCGCTGAACCCGTTACGCCGCTTTCTTCACCGGCCGCAGCGGCCTGCGCGTCTGCCGCGCCAGCGTATGCGACAGGCGATGGACCGCTCGGTGATAGCGCGCTTTCGCCGCCGGCACCGAAATGGAAAGCCGCCGCGCGGTATCGTCGATGTTCAAGCCATCGATCGCTCTCAAGCGTATCACCTCGTTGTAGCTCGGGTGCAGCGACACCATGGCCTTTTGAACCATACGGCGGGTTTCGTTTTCCTGAGACTGGCGCAGAGGCGAGTCGTTCGAGGCCGCGCTCGATAGCCTCTCCAATTGGTCGAAATCGAAGAACGATAGACGCGAGCGGAATTCGCGCCGTCGCCGGCTTCGCACCTCGTTGATGGCGATGCTCATCAGCCAGGTCTTGAATTTCGACTCGGCGCGGAAGTCCGCGAAATGAACAAAAGCTTTTACCACCGTTTCCTGGACGATGTCTTCGGCGTCAAATTGATTGCCGACCATCCCGAGGACGAAGCGGTTCAGCGGAAGCAGGTGGGGCTCGATCAGTTGGTTGAAGTCTTGTGAGTTCGCTGGCATGGCGCCATGCTATGTGCATCTTGGTTTCCGCGCGTAACGTGTTGATTTTTCGAGGGCGCGGATATTCCCCGTGTCGATTGGCCGACTTTATGTGATCGACTCTAGGTACTCGACTCTACTTGTCGTCTCGCACGCGCAGCACGATCTTGCCACGCGTATGGCCCAGGAGCGCCTGTTCGAACGCCTCGCGTGCGTGGGCCAGCGGGAAAACTTGCGCCACGAAAGCCTTCATCGCGCCATGATCGATCATTTGGGCCATCTCTTCCAACTGATCGCGGTTCGGCTCCACGATGAAGAACAGCCCGCGAACGCCGTGTTTGGCCGGCTCATCCTCGGCTATGTATTTGGCGACCGAGATCATCGCGCCTCCAGGCCGCAGCACCTGCCAGGAGCGTGCCACGCTATCGCCGCCAACCGCGTCCAGGACCACGTCGATGTCACGCAGTTGGTCTTCAAAGCGGGTTGTGGTGTAGTCGAAGGTATGGTCTGCGCCCAGTCCACGTAGGAACTCCAGGTTCGCGCCGGAACTGGTGGTGATCACGTGCGCGCCTTTCCACTTGGCCAATTGCACGGCGAAAACGCCCACCCCGCCCGCTCCTCCGTGGATCAGAACCTTCTGGCCCGGCTGCAATCCGGCGTGCGTGAACAGCGCTTGCCAGGCCGTCAGTCCCGAAAGCGTGACGGCTGCGCTGTGGACGTGATCGAGCGTGCGCGGCTTCAGCGCGAGATTCGCGGCTCGTACCGCAACGTACTCCGCGGCGGCGCCGTTGCGCGGGAAATTGGTGAGAGCATAGACGGCGTCGCCAGGCCCCAGGTCCCTTATATTAGGCGGCACGGACTCGATCACTCCAGAGACTTCGTGGCCGGGAATGGTTGGGATCCGTGACGACCCATCGGCGTTCCGGTAGGTTTCGTCCCATGTCAGTTCGGTTCGCGTGATGCCGGTGGCATACACTCGCACCAGAGCATCGCCTGGCTGAAGAGCGGGCGGCGGCGCGTCTTCATAGACCAGTTGCTCGGGACCTCCGCGCGCATGCAATCGAATGGCTTTCATGATTGCTCCCTCCGAGTCACACGCCAGGCTTACTGGCCTTTTCCAAACCCCGCCGCGGTCAAACCGCTCAGGATAAATTGCACCGCGATTGCCATCAGCAGCAGTCCCATGAACCGCGTCAGAATGTGGATGCCGGTATCGCCCATGCGCCGGCCCAAGCGGTCGGCCGCGGCCAGCGTCCAATAGGAGAGAAACGCCGTGAGCGCCACGGCCACCATTATGAATATGCTGTGCGCCCAGCTCGTCGATTGAGCCATCAAAGCGATCACGGTGGATATCGAACCCGGCCCGGCCAGCATCGGAACTCCCAGCGGGACGATTCCGACATCGTCTTTCTCCATGGCCTGCTCGGTCTCCGCCGGTGTCTCCTTGGTTTGGGAGCGGCGCGCCTGGACCATATCCAGACCAATCAGGATCATGATCAACCCTCCGGCAATCCGAAAGGCCGGTAATGTGATTCCGAACATCTTGAAGATCAGCGTGCCGGCCATCGCAAAGCCCGCCAATACCACGAAGCAGGTCCAGGCGGCCCGTTTTGCCATGTGGCGGCGCTGGCGCTGCTCGGAGTCGGCGGTCAGAATCAGGAAGGTGGGTATGGTAGCGATCGGATCGACGATGAAAATCAGAGAGCTGAATGCCAGTAACAGGAATTGGATGTGTCCTTGGATCGAACCGAGCATGCCAGGAGGCGCGGGCGCATCCCGCTCTTCTAGTGTCGCATTCAAACCGCCTGCCGCCGCGCGGCGGGATGTCCACATATTGACACTGTTTTTCACGAAGTTGTCATCCCTGGTGCGCGAACTGGCGCGATACTGAAGGCAGAGTTGCGTGGCCCCTGCCATGCAAAGTGAGGAGGCACATGGACGACAATCCTCAATATGATGCGCTGAGGGAACTGGCTCTGAACCTGCGATGGAGCTGGCACCATTCGAGCGATGAACTGTGGGGTAAGCTGAACCCCGAGCTTTGGGAGCTGACACAGAATCCATGGGCGGTCCTTCAGACGGCGCCCCAGAAGCGGTTGGCTGAGATTTCAGCGGAGCCGGCTTTCGCCCGCAGAATCGACGAACTCTTACGGGAGAAGCGGGAGTCACTGGAACGCCCAACGTGGTTTCAAAGTACGCACCCCGACTCTCCATTGGGGCTGGTCGCTTACTTCAGCATGGAGTACATGCTGAGCGAGTCTTTGCCGATTTACTCGGGCGGGCTCGGCAATGTGGCGGGCGACCAACTGAAAGCCGCAAGCGATCTGGGCGTGCCCGTGGCCGCCATCGGATTGCTGTATCAGCAAGGCTATTTTCGACAGGAAATCGATTCCAACGGCGTGCAGCGCGCGCTGTACCCTTACAACGATCCAAGCCAGCTTCCTATCTCTCCGCTTCGCCGGCCGGACGGCGAATGGTTGCGGATTCCGATGGACCTGCCGGGCTTCAAGCTGTGGCTGCGCTGCTGGAAAGTGGAGGTGGGGCGGGCCAGTCTCTATCTGCTGGACTCCAACGATCTCGCCAATCCTCCGGCCATCCGCGGCGTCACCAGCGAACTCTATGGCGGCGACGCGGACCTTCGCTTCAAGCAGGAGGTGATCCTGGGCGTCGGAGGATGGCGCTTGCTGCGAGCGCTCGGGCTGCGCCCCCAGATCTGCCATCTCAATGAAGGACACGCCGCTTTTGCGATTTTGGAGCGCGCGCGCAGTTACATGAACGACAACGGCGTTCCGTTCGATGTGGCGCTGGCCGCAACCCGCGCCGGGAATCTCTTCACCACGCACACCGCCGTCGCCGCGGGCTTCGACCGATTTCCGCCAGAGCTGGCCGGCCATTATCTCAAGGCGATGGCCCGTGACCTGGGCATCGAATTGGACCAGCTTCTGGCCATGGGCCGGCAAAATCCCAACGATCCATCGGAGCCGTTTAATATGGCGTACCTGGCCGTGCGCGGGAGCGGCGCTGTGAATGGCGTCAGCCGTCTGCATGGCGAGGTCAGCCGCCGCTTGTTCAGCAGCTTGTTTCCGCGCTGGCCGGAGCGGGAGGTGCCGGTGGGACACGTCACCAATGGAGTCCACGCGCCTACCTGGGAATCTCCTGAGAGCGATGCCCTGTGGGAACGGGCTGCCGGTCCGGATCGCTGGGCTGGCGAGCCAGCGAAGCTCGAGCAGCAGCTTCGAGCTCTTCCCGACGCCGACCTTTGGCAATTGCGAACCACTGCATCCAGGGGGTTGATCGACTACACCCGCCGCCGCTTGGCGCGAGAGCGCACGGTCCAGGGAGCGCCGCCCGAAGAGATCGCCGCGGCGGAGCGGATGTTCAACTTTGACACGCTCACCATGGGATTTGCGCGGCGCTTCGCCACTTATAAGCGGCCCAACCTGCTGTTGCACGATCCCGAACGTTTGGCTTGTATCTTGACGAATCGATCGCATCCGGTTCAGCTTGTGCTGGCGGGCAAGGCGCACCCGGCGGACACCGCGGGCCAAGCCATGATCGAGCAATGGCACCAGTTCCTCGCGCGCCCCGATGTTTCGTCGCGGGTCGCCTTCCTGGCCGATTACGATATGCTGCTCAGCCAGCAATTGGTGCAAGGCGTGGATCTGTGGATCAATACGCCGCGCCGTCCCTGGGAGGCGAGTGGAACCAGCGGAATGAAAATTCTCGCCAACGGCGGTATGAACTTGTCGGAGCTGGACGGGTGGTGGGCCGAAGCTTATTCGCCGGAAGTTGGCTGGGCGATCGGCGACGGCAAAGAGCATGGCGACGATCCCAACGTGGATGCCGCCGAAGCCGAAGATTTGTACAATTTGCTCGAGCGCGAAATCATACCGAAGTTCTACCAGCGCGACGAAAAGGGGATTCCCACGCAGTGGATCGCGATGATGCGGGAGAGCATGGCGCGGCTTACCCCGGTCTTTACGGCGGGCCGTGCGGTTCGCGAATACACCGAGGAGCACTATCTGCCCGGGGCTGCGGCGTATTGCGCGCGAGCCGCGGAGAATTCCAAGGCGGCGAAAGAACTGCTTGAATGGCAGCGGGCGCTAGCTGAGAATTGGCCGCACATTCGCTTCGGGGAAATCCACTTTGAGACACACGAGCGCGAGCATGTTTTCGAAGTTCCGGTATATCTGGACGAGGTGAGCGCCGATGCCGTGTCGGTGGAGCTCTACGCCGATCCAACGGACGGAGATCAACCGATTCGGCAAACGATGCAACGCGGGCATGAGCTGCTCGGTTCGGTGGGCGGCTACACTTACTCCGCATCCGTTCCCGCCACGCGTCCAGCCAGCGATTATTCGGCCCGCGTGGTTCCTTTCAAGCCCGGAGCTGGTGCGCCCTTAGAGGCAAACGAAATCCTATGGCAGCGATGAAATACGATTTTCTCATCGATTCTTATGCCACCGAGCGCGTGAAGGTGGTCAGCGCCTGGAGCATGTTTCGCGATGAGGAATTGCCGGTTCGCCCGAATTCATCGGATCCGCGCGGGCGCAGCGTGCACGAACAGATGGTGCACCAATGCGTAAGCGAGGACTTCTGGTTCAAGAAAATTCTGGGCATCGATGTGGGCGCGCCTCCGCTGCCCGAGCGCGAGGACCGCTGGGAATTCATGGCGCGATACGCCGAGGACAGCGCCAAACGGCTGGCGGTTTTGCGGGCCACCGACGAGCCTTGGTGGGAAGAAACAGTATCGTTCTTCGATGTCCCGCGGTCGCGAAGCTGGGTAATGACGCGCCGCATGACGCACACCGCGCAGCATCGCGGACAATTGCTGGCCATGCTCCGCATGCTGGGCCACGACATGTACAGCACCTACGGACCCACGGCCGATACCGGCGGTTTGATGCAGAATCACGCGCCGACTATTTATGCGTACCCGTCGCTTGAAAGCATGCTCGCGGCCGAAGCGAATGGCGGCGGCAAGTCCACTCTGCCGCCGCATACCGATCAGCCGGTGACGGAACGTCCTTAAACGTAACCGGCTCCCTTATGGTCGCGGCTCGGTAAGTGCAACCGAATTCTGAGCCGCGCGCATCAGCAAGCGGTCCTGCTACGCGTGGACCAGGTTAGCGTCCGCTTCGGCGGTTCTACCCAGAACGCGCAGCGCGGCGGATACCACGTGTTCGGGCGTAAATCCGAGGTGCTGAAACACTTCTTCGCCCGGCGCGGACGCGCCGAATCGCTCGATGCCGATCACTACGCCTTCATCGCCAGCCCAGCGATGCCAGCCGAGCGGCGATCCAGCCTCTATCGTGACGCGCGCCTTGATTTGTTTCGGCAAGACGCGGTCTCGATACGATTCGTCCTGGGCGGCGAACAGCTCCCAGCTGGGCATGCTGACCACGCGAGCCTTCACGCCATATTGCTCCAATTGTTTCCGCGCTTCCACGCACAACTGCACTTCCGATCCGGTCCCGATCAGAATCACATCGGGCGCGCCACTGTTCGCATCGGCAAGAATGTAGGCGCCTCGCGCGACGCCCGGCTCGTTTGCATTGCTGCGATCCAGATGAGGTACCACTTGCCGTGTCAACACCAGGACGGTTGGACCATCGCGCTGGATGGCAACGGCCCAAGCCTCGGAAGTTTCGTTCGGATCGGCGGGCCGAATTACGGTGAGGTTAGGCACCGCGCGCAAGGCCGCCAGCTGCTCGATGGGCTGGTGTGTGGGACCATCCTCGCCCAGCCCGATGCTGTCGTGCGTAAAAACGTAAATCGCTTTGAGACGGCTCAACGCGCCCAGCCGAATGGCGGGCTTCATGTAATCGGAAAAGCAGAAAAACGTGGCGCTGAAGGGAATCACGCCGCCGTGCGCGGCCATTCCGTTTACCGCGGCGCCCATGGCGTGCTCTCGAACGCCGAACGCGATATTACGTCCCGCGTAGCTCCAGACGCCCCCGACCGCGCCCAAGGTTCCGGGACCGTACGCTTCCGGATTCTGAAAGTCACCCCAGTTCTTCAGTGCTGTGTCGGTGGAGGGATTCAGGTCGGCCGATCCTCCGATAATGTTCGGGATATTCTTCGCGAGGGCGTTGAGCGCAGCGCCTCCAGCCGAGCGTGTGGCGATCGGTTTATCGCCCGTCTTCCATTGGGGAAGACCAGCGGACCAGTTGTCGGGCAGAGCAGTGCCCCACAGCTTCTCGAACTCCGCTGCCTCTTTAGGAAAATCTCTTCGATACGCTTCGAACTTCTTCTTCCACTCGTCTTCGGCGCCGGCGCCCGAGCCGACTGCCCGCCGAAAATAATCGACCGCATCCTGCGGCAGATAAAACTTGTCCATGGTCGGCCAGCCGAGAGCGGCCTTGGTTGCTTTCAACTCATCTTCGCCGAGCGGGCTGCCGTGCGAAGAGAAATTGTCTTGCTTATGCGGGCTGCCATAACCAATGTGTGTGTGAACCAGAATCAACGACGGCCGGGAATCCTCGGCCTGGGCCTCCGCGATTGCCTTCGCGATGTCATCGGTGTCGTTTCCATCCGGAACAGTTCGCGTGTGCCAGCCATCCGCTTCAAAACGCTTGGCGACGTCTTCGGTGAAATCGATGTTGGTGGCCCCGGCGAGCGAAATATGATTCTGATCGTAAAGGTAAATCAGCTTGCCTAATTGCAGGTGCCCGGCCAGCGACGCAGCTTCCTGCGAGACGCCTTCCATCAGGTCGCCATCGCCGCAAAGGGCGTAAGTGTAATGATCGACGATGGTGTGGCCGGGACGGTTGTAGCGCGCTCGGAGCCACGCCTCGGCGATCGCAAAACCGACGCCATTGGCGAAGCCCTGGCCGAGCGGTCCGGTGGTCACTTCCACGCCGGGCGTGTCCAGGCGCTCGGGATGCCCGGGTGTCTGGCTGCCCCACTTTCGAAAGCGTTTGATTTCGTCAAGCGAAAGATCGTATCCGGTCAAGAACAACAGGCTGTACAAGAGCATGGAACCGTGTCCGGCCGAAAGAATGAACCGATCGCGATCGAACCAATGCGGGTTGCGCGGATTGTGTTTCAGAAAACGCGTCCAAAGCGTGTAGGCAAAGGCGGCCGCGCCCATCGGCAAGCCTGGGTGGCCAGAGTTGGCGTTTTGCACCGCGTCCGCTGACAGGATGCGGATGGTGTTGATACAGCGATTCTCAAGTTCTAGGTCCGGCTTTTGATTCACGAATCCTCCAACTTAGAGTATGACGCTCAAAGCGGGAAGAGATTGCACGGAAAGATCGAGAAAACGCTGGGTCCGGAAAGTTACTTGCTTGCGGGCAAATCCCAGCCGGACGGC
Source organism: Bryobacteraceae bacterium (assembly GCA_052148835.1). Lineage (GTDB taxonomy): Bacteria > Acidobacteriota > Terriglobia > Bryobacterales > Bryobacteraceae > Palsa-89. Next base: position 54,030 of record JBKQHJ010000005.1, on the reverse strand, counting down.
GTGCCTGCCGGCATGTTTTTCATGAAGGCTTCTACTGCATGAATCTGGCCGCCGTACACTTTGAAAGCTTCCCAAACCATCAGGGAATCGCCAGCGGTGCGCGTCGATCCGGCGCCGAAATCCATGCGCAGAAGAACGATGCCGAGGTCTTCGTCGACGGCGGCGACGCGATAAGTGAGGCCAGAGAGTTTGGGAATCTTTTGGGACTTGATGTGTTCACAGCCCGGCATAAAGGTGCAGCCCGGGCCGGCCATTAAGCGGCCGTTTTCGAAGCGATAGGTGTCGTCGGCAAAGGGCGCATCCACGGTGACGAAGCTGCCGGTCTGAAGGCCGTGAGGATAGTGCTCGGCGATCTGGATTGCGTCCTGGCGAGAGTTGCGCTCCGATGCGGTGAGCGCCCGGAGCATGGCGCCGCTGGGTGTTTTCAAGGCGTCGACGTCGAAGATGGCGCCCTCGGTCTTGTTGCGCGTTACCTGCGTCTCCGCTTCGGTGATTTTGCCGCCTGCAATCTTGAGCCGCAGCATCAGCATCACCGGCATTCCCGACTCTTCGACGATCACTTGAGCAGCCGCTACTCCCTGCGGGACGTCCAAGATGTCGAGCCGGTAATCGCGAAGCCGCGAGGCATTTCTCCATAATGGACTTTCGGCGAGTTTCATCTCGACGGTGTCTTCAGTAAATCGGAAATTGCCGGCCAGCGGAAGATCGGCCGGCCGGTGCGCGACCATGGCCTTGAGGTATTCGGTGACGAAGCCGTGCAGACAGTCCCGATCGCAGGTGGCGCCGCGGGCAAGTCCGACGGACACGAACAGAATTACAGCCAGGGCTCTCACTTGGCGGTCGGCGCGGGCGTGGCCGTGGGAGGCCGGTCGGTGAGGGTCTGGCCATCGGCGGTTGTCACCGAGACGAATAGCGCACCCGGCTCACCGCTCTTTTGGGGATGGCCAACCACGGTGACTTTGTCCCCGGGCTTGAGCGAACTGGATTTCCAGCCAGCTTTCACCAAAATGAACGGGGCGGTCATCTCGATATTCCAGGTCTCCACCTGGCCCTTGTCGTTGGAGACTTCGAGCTCGATCCAGGAATGGGGATTGGCCCATTTGAATTGCTTCACCGTTCCCACCAGCGTCACGTTTTTCGCGCGATCGAAACCCTCCATGGAGTGATGGCCATAAGCCGAGCCGGCCATCCACAGCCCCATCATGCAAGTAAACGCGATCCATAACCTTCTCATAAATTCCCTTTCCTCTTTAATACAACATTATTTCTTGAATATTAGCGGACATTCACCGATTTCGAAGTTACGCTCGGCATATGCGCGTTCAAGTCAGGCAGGCAGGATGCTTCGGTGATGTCGGTGTCGTCCACCCGCTTCCAGCGCTTGGTCCATTTCCACTCGCCCGCCCAGTCCTTGGGGTCGCTAATAGTGTATTGAATCTCGAGCGTGGCGCCGTCGTTCAGCAGGCGCATGCGTTCCACCATATGCGTCTTGTCGCTGAGCGGGATGCCGCTGTCGAGCCAGTGATGGTCGTCGACGAAGCCAACGGTGTCCACCACGAGCGAGTCGCCTTCCCAATGCCCGATGGATTCGCCGTTGAAGCTGGGAATGACGATGTCGGGATCGGTGTGCGGGCGGCCATCCAGATAAATGATGCGGACGCTATTCATGAAGCCGCTGATCATATAAATGGCGGTGGGTTTCTGGATCATCGCGATGGGCCAGACGCGGGTCATGATGAGAGGCAATCCGGCCGGCCAGCATGCACCGATGTCGTCATGGTAGGCCTTGCCTTCCGCCCGGGCCTTCTTGGCCGCGTCATATTGCACTTGCGCTTCGGGCGTCAGCTTGAAGTCGGCCGGCGGCGCGAAAGTGAAGGGATTGTCGCGGCTAAAGGCATGCAACCAGGTGCCGGTGATATCGAATGCCGGCTTGGGACGAGGCTTGTCGATGTTGGACGGAGCCAGCGCTCCGAGTTGTGCCGGGGGCGCCGACGGGGCTGCGGCATTCGATTGTGCTGCCCCAGTCGATTGTGCCCAGGAGCCGGTGGCTGTCGCGAGAAACGCCGCCGTTATGGTGAAAAATCGCTTCTGCATGGTGGTAATTCCTTTTAATTTCGGCTCCCTCACGGTCGCGGTTCAGTTAGTGTTCATGGAGCTTTAAGCGCACGATGCCGTTCGCGTCGACGTATTCTCGATTGTTGTCGCACACAAATTCGACCATCTCGTAGTCGCTGGGCATGCGCTTGTAAGCCGTGGTGTAGGTGTAGGGCTTTTCGAGCACCACGGGGTCGTCAATGGTGATTTGGTCGTGCAGGATGTCGGGCGAGAGCATCCGAATCCGCTCTGTAACGTGCATCTGCGGGCTGTGCGGCATTCCGCGAAGGGTAACGGTGGGTTTTATCCCGATGGTATCCACCACCAGGGTGTCGCCGTCCCAGTGGCCCACCGAACGGCCATAAAAACCAGGTGCGACGTCGTCGAGTTTGGCCTGGGGCCGGTCCAGATAAACGCGGCGCACTTCGCTGAACGCTTCGGAAATGATGGTCACTTGTTTGGGAGTTTGAATGAATTCCACCGGATAAATGGCGATCGACATCATGGTCGGCACGCCATACGGGATGCATTCGGCGCCGGGGTTGGCAAGCTGCTCGCCACGTTTCGCGGCCTCGGCCTCTTCTGCGCGCTTGGCCTGGTAGGGTTTATCGTACTCAGGTTTCAAGGCGGGGGGCGTGGGCGCGGGCGGGCGGAACTTCGGGTCCGAACCGGGGCCACCTCTATAGATGCCCCAGATGCCAGTGAAATCCGGAGGATGGGCGGGCGCCTGCGCGTGGACCATGTTCGCCGCCAAGGGCAGGATCGCGGCGCACCAGAGTATCTTCGACTTCATTCGTTCTCCGCTAACGGTCATTTCTGCGTGGGCGCGGGTGGCGGGGGGCCCTGCCGCGGTCCGTTGAAAAGGACTCTTCCATCCGGCAGGTCGGCTTCTGAAAGGAATCCGCCATTCTGCCCGCTCTTGAGAGGATTAATGACCAGCGTGAGTTTTTCTCCGGTCTTGAGGGTGCTGAACTTCCAGCCGCTTTGCATGAGAATGCTGGGGCTGCCCAGTTCGATGCTCCAATGCTTGACCGTGCCCTTTTCGTCCGGTACGTCGATCTCGATGTAGGCGTGCGGATTGGTCCATTCAAAGGATGTGACCGTGCCAACCAGCGTCAGTTTTTTCGCCATGTCGAACATGGTGAACGAATGGTGCGCGAGCGCCGGAACGGCTGCGCCGAAAATTGCGGCGGCCATGAGGGCGGCACAACACGACTTGGTACGGAACGCATGCAATATCATTATTCTTTACCGAACCTATATTATTCCTGTTATACAGCTCTTTGCAACCAACCCTGGCTTTTGGCTGTTAGCTATTGGCCTCGAACGGCGTAATCTCCATGGCAAGCCGTATACTTGGAAAAAGCTTTCGACCACAATCCAAACGGAGGGCAACATGACCCTGTGGCACGATCTGAAATTCGCCGCTCGATCGCTCACGCGCACGAAGGGGCTGACCGTGACTGTGATCGTTACACTGGCGCTTGGTATCGGCGCCAATGCCGCAATATTCACGCTGGTGCGCGGCGTTCTGCTGCGGCCGCTCGTTAATCGGGACGAGGACCGGCTGATCTACATTCGCCAGAGCGCGCTCGGCAGCGGCATCGACAACACGACATTCTCGGTGCCGGAGATCCAGGACCTGCGCTCGCGCGTGAAGACGATCAGCGCGTTCGGCGATTTCTCCCAAATCGGGTTCACTATGATTGGTCTCGGCGAGCCGCGTGAAGTCCGCGCGGGCGTGGTGGGCGGATCGTACTTCTCGGTGATGGGGCTGCGGCCGGTGCTGGGACGTCTGCTCGACATGCACGACGACGGCCCAGCCGCGGCCGGGGCGATGGTGCTGACCTATCGTTTCTGGACTACCGATCTGAAGAGCGACCCGTCGGTGATTGGAAAAACGGTAAGGCTCGGCACGCGCTCGGCCACGATTGTCGGGGTGCTGGAGCCGTCGGTGCCGTATCCGGCCGAGACTGAAATTATCGCGAATGTGGTGACGAGCCCACATCATTTGTCGGCAACGATGGTGACGGGCCGGGTCCATCGCATGACGGAGCTGTTCGGACGCCTCGCGCCCAACACAACCATCGAGCAAGCGCGCGCGGAGCTCGCCACCGTCCAGGGCGCCGTCCTGAAGGAACATCCTGAAGCGTATTCGCCTAAAGCGGATTTCCGGATCAGCGCGGTGCGGCTGCGCGATCAGATTACCTCTCGTGCCAGGACCGTGCTGTGGGTGCTGCTGGCGGCTTCGATTTTAGTGTTTGTGATCGCATGCTCGAACGTCGCGAATCTGATACTGGCGCGGACCGTGCGGCGGGAAGGCGAGCTTGCGATCCGGGCGGCCCTCGGCGCGAGCACGGGCGCATTGCGGCGAACGCTGTTGGCCGAGAGTCTTCTGTTGTGCGGGGCGGGCGCTGCGCTGGGAGTGCTGAGCGCGCGGCCGATGGTGGCGATTCTCGCGCGATACGCGTCGCGCTTCTCGGTTCGGGCTCTCGATCTTACCGTCGATTCCAGCATGCTCTGGGTGGGGGCGGGGCTCGCGATCGTGGCCGCCGTGCTTCTGGCTTTTGTGCCAAGGCTTCCGGTGGCCCGAACATCGCATGGATTGAACCTTGCGAGCGGCACGGTTCGCGTCACCGGTAGCACCAGCCGCAGGCAACGGATCTTCGTCGTCACACAAATCGGCGCGTGCTTTGTATTGCTGGCCGGCGCCAGCATGCTGCTTAAGACTTTGCTTTCGCTCGAAGCGGTGCAGACCGGCTTCGATATGCAGCATGTGCTTGCCATCAATGTGCCCGTCATGTCGTACGGAAAGACGCCCGAGCAGATCGTGAATTTCTACAAAGAGACGATCCGGCGGATCACATCGCTTCCGGGCGTGGATCGCGTCGCCGTCGGCACTACTGTTCCCTGGCGCGATGCGGGCAGCTACGGCGCTGGGTTCCAATTCTCGGCCGACGGCCATGTTCGCGCACCGGGTGAAGAGGATCCGCGCGCGCAGTTTCGAACCGTGTCGCCCGGATTCTTTGCGGCGCTGGGCGTTCCGTTGATCGCCGGACGCGATTTCGACGATCGCGATCGCAACAAAAGCGAGCCGGTGGTGATTGTGAGCCAGAGCTTGGCGCAGCGCATGTTTCCCAATCAAGATGCGGTGAATCGCCACTTGATGTGGACCGACCCGGTGATGAAATTCATCGACGTGAGCACGGCGCCGCGGCGGATCGTCGGCGTAGTGGCGGATATGGACGATGAACATGTGATGCCCGGGCCCGCGTTCAATGTGTATCATCCGTTGGACCAGGAAATGGGCGGAGGGCGTCTGTTCATTCACGCTCATGCGAACCCCTACGCGCTGGTATCGCCGGCCACTCGTATTATTCGCGAAATGTCCACCGATCAAGTGGTGGAGCGCGCGGCGACGCTCGAAGACGTCCGGGCGGAGGTGCTCACACCGGACCGGCTGAACACGCTGGTGTTCGGCGGCTTTTCGGCTGTAGCGCTGCTCATCGCCGTGGTCGGCGTGGCGGGCGTGCTGGCGTTTTCGGTGAGCGGGCGCAGTCGCGAATTTGGCATCCGGTTGGCGGTTGGATCGGAGCCGCGAAGTCTGGTGCTGGGCGTGATCCGGGAAGGCGCTTGGATGGCGCTGGTGGGCATTGTCGCGGGAGCGGCCTGCGGCCTTGCTCTGGCGCGTCTGGCGGGCAGCTATTTTGAGGTTCGCATGCCGGGCGTACTGCCGGTACTTGCTTCCGCGATGGTGCTGCTGGCGGCCGCGGTGATTGCGTCCATCCTGCCGGCGGCTCGAGCGGCGCGCGTGGACGTGATGCAGGCGTTGCGGTCCGACTGAGTGGGTCTTAAGTGGGCAGATTTGCCGCGAGTGGTAACATAAAAAAGAATGCCTGCCACCACCGAAGCAGGGGTGTTCGACGAGTCCGGGTTACTGGCAAAGGCTCGCGAGGGCGACATCGCGGCCTTCAGTGAGCTGGTGAACCGGTACTCACGCAAGATCTACCGCCTGGCCAAACACATTACGCAGAACGATACCGATGCCGAGGACGTGCTTCAAGAGACGTTTATGAAGTCGTTCGAGCATTTAGGGGATTTTCAGGGGCAATCTAAGTTTTACACCTGGATTGTCCGAATCGCGGTCAATGAATCGCTCATGAAGCTGCGCAAGCGGAAGTCCGACCGGACGGTGCCGCTGGATGAGCCGCTCGATACGGGTGAAGATACCGTGGTCCGCGAAATCGCCGTCTGGGAAGACAATCCCGAGCAACAGTACTCGCACGAGGAACTGGCCAGGATCCTGGATGAAGCGGTGGAAAGCCTGAAACCCACTTTCCGAACCGTTTTCGTACTGCGAGACATCGAAGAACTGAGCACCGAAGAGACAGCCGAAGCGCTGGGTATATCGGTGCCGGCGGTGAAAAGCCGCCTGTTGCGCGCGCGTTTGCAACTGCGGGAGAAGCTGACGCGTTTCTTTCGACGGAAAGGGGATGACGTTTTTGCTTACCTGTAAGGAGTTTTTGCAGGAGCTCACCGATTATCTGGATTCAACCGTGGACGCGGAACTGCGCGTGAAGTTGGAGCGGCACATCAGCGAGTGCCCCAACTGTTTTGTGATTCTCGACACCACTCAAAAGACCATCAAGGTGTACAAGGGAGTGGAGCCGCAAGCGATCCCCAATGAGGTTCACGTCCGGTTGATGAAAGCGGTAGAGCGAAAAATGGCTGCCACGAAGACAGCCAGCGGAAAAACGGGCGTTTAAGCGGGCTTGGTCCTTAGCCGGAGCCGGCTTTGGCGCGGACCAGCGGGCGCGACACCCGGATGCCGCCATCGGGGAAGCCCTGGCGCAACAACGCGGCGCGCACCTGCTCCGTTTGGCTTGAATAGGCCGGAAACTCCACGAACACCTCGTTCGGCCGGTGATAAAGCTGGGGATTCACGGGGAAATCGAGCGACGCCAAGGTGTCCAACAGATCTTCCAGTAGTTTGGGTTCCGTGGCAATAGTCAGGCAAATGAGTTCGCCCTCCCGCCCAAATAGAGCGGTTTCAGGAGGCAGAGGCGCCGTCATGCAATTGATCCTCTCCGGCGACCCGGTCTACAAATAAAAATCCCCTGGGCAAATGCCGCAGGGGGTTTAGTTTCGTGAAGACCGACTCACCTTTAGCACTTTTTAGCGTGGTTGCAATTAGCCAGCCCCACCTTACGGTGGGACCTAAATCAATCCACGGTTCAATTACAGGTTAACATCCATGGAAATGAAATGCAATGGGCAACTGGAAGCATTGGGCAACTCTGGGCGCCTGCCAGCGGCTATTCCGAGCCAAGGTGGTTGGAGAGCTGTTCAAACCTTTTGCGCTGCTCCGGCGTAAGGATCTGCACAATCCGGTTGCGCCCGGTAGCGCGTACATCCTCGATCTGCGCTTCCAGATCGTCGTGGTATTTCACGAAATCGTCCAAAATAGTTTTGAGCCGTTCGGACTGATCCGGGGTAAGATTCAACTCCCTTTTGAGTTGATCGTAGGAAAACTCCGCCTTGTCGCCTCTCCAATAGACTGCGCTGCGATGGAGCTGTTCATGCAGACCAAAGCGCATTCCAATCGCTCCCGCCATGGCGCCGGTAAGAAAGACCAACACCAGGGTGGCTAAGATGCGCGGATTCTGCCAGGTCGGCTGATCCGAGGCGAACATAGTTCTATCGAAGCATCGCTATTGGTGGTAACTGGCGAGATCGACCAGTACCGCGTCGCGCTGCTGCTGTTGGAGGGCGTCGTCTTGTTGCCGAGCGCTGGCGTCTAAAGCCCCAGGAGTTTCAGCCGGAACCTTGTCTGTTAAGACCACCGCCGGCGAAGAGGCAAACTCCGGCCCACTCGGCTCGCTAGTCACCAGATAGGTGCCGAGCAATGCGACCAGCACAGCTGAAGCCACCGCCAGCCGGAATCCGAACTTCGGATTGAGGAAGACGGACCAGATGGATGCCGGTTGCGCTTCAATCCGCTCCATCACGCGGGCATAAAAGCCGGCGCGGGGTTCGACGGATGCCGTTGTTCCGATGGATCGTAGCAGCTGGGATTGCGCCTGGAGCGACCGCAGTTCACTAGCGCATTCGGCGCACTCTCCCAAGTGCGCGTGAAACTCAGCCGGAAGCCTCGAACCGTTCAGATGATCGTCACCTCTCAGATAATCGTCACTTCTAAGAAAATCTTCGAGGTACTGCCTAATTTCTTGATGCATGACCTCTTCCCTCAAAAAAGACTGCTAACTTCTAACGCTTACGGATCGAATCGTCCGTTTCGCTGATCTATCGCGTTCCAACTGTTCTATCACACTTCGCTGCTGGACTTCACTTCCACAACTTACTGCCAACTTCACTCCGGGGGCCTAGCCAGTGATGGCCTGCCCGCGCGTCAAACGTTGCGCCACCTTCAGCAGCTTCTGGCGCGCTCGAAACAATTTGACCTTAATTGTATTTTCATTCATGCCGGTCATCTGCGACAACTCTTCCACCGAGTGGCCTTCCACTTCCTTGAGCAGCAGCAGACTTCGGTCCTCACTGGATAGCTTGGCCAGCAGCTTCACTACCAGGTCCTTGCGCGCCAATTGCGTATCCACGGCCGGGGCTTGTCCAACGGCGCTCTCGCTATTTTGCATCCGCTGGGCGTCTTCCTCGGAAAAATCGCTTTCGTAAACCAGTTTGCGCACGCGCTTTTTGCGCAGATAGTCGTAGCATTCATTCACCGTGATCTTGTAGATCCAGGTGAGCAGCGAACTGCGAAAATCGAAGCTTTGAATCGAGAAGTAAATCTTGGCGAATACCTGCTGGGCGATGTCCTCGGCATCGTTGTGATTGCGGAGTATCCCGTAGATGATGGAAAACACCTTGGCCTGGTACCGCTCCACGATCTCGCGAAAGGCCATTTCATCCCTGGCCTGAACGCGCCTGACTAAGGCGGCTTCTTCAGAATTCCGGTGATCCACTCTAGTTTTGGCCTGAGCCCGCGTGCCGGTTGCCGATAACGGGCGGGCGCCAGCCGCGGCGGGTAAGGGAAGTATGCCAGCAAGACCGCTCATACACCCATCGAGACGTAAGACAACCGGCTGCGGTTGCAGTGATTTGCAGTGCGCAAACGGGCGTCGGGAGGGGGCGAGCGGAAATGGACCTGCTTTGCATCCCTATTCGGGAGTGTAACATCTAACCTGGTAGTGACTGATGTTTGGTGACCGACGTGTTGCCATAAGGCGCGCGTTCGGGTCATAATAGCTTCTTGAGACTTCAGTCCACAGGAGATCTTAATAAATGGTTCAACTGACCGAGACAGCCGTAAGCAAGGTGAAAGAGATTCTGGGATCGCAGGACCCCAAGCCAGCCGGACTGCGGATCGCGGTGGTGGGTGGCGGATGTTCCGGGTTCAGCTACTCGATGGCTTTCGAGAATACCCCCAACATGCTCGACAAAACCTATAAATTCGACGATTTGAAGGTTTTCATCGATCAGGCCAGCCTGTTGTATCTGGACGGCGCCGAGGTGGACTACGTCGAGAGCATGGAAGGTTCCGGATTCAAGTTCAACAATCCCAATGTGAAGAGCACCTGCGGGTGCGGCAGCTCATTCAGCGCCTAAAGTCCTGGAGGCAGCGCGTAAAGCCCTGAAGCAGCGCCTAAAGCCCCTGAAGCCCACCAACCTAGAGGGCCTGCTCACCGAGCAGGCCAATCCGTCTACGGCTAAGATCGACACCCTTCCAACTGCCGAGGCGCTCTCAATCATCAATCAAGAGGATCAGAAGGTCGCTACAGCGGTTGCGGGCGAGATTCCGCGCATCGCGGAAGCTGTAGAAGGCATCGTGCAACGGATTCGCGCCGGCGGACGGTTGTTTTACATCGGCGCTGGAACCAGCGGAAGGCTAGGCGTTTTGGACGCCGCCGAATGTCCGCCGACGTTTCATGTGCCGCCTGAGACCATACAGGGCATTATCGCTGGAGGTGAGCCGGCACTGGCCCGAGCCGCCGAGGCTTCTGAGGACGATCCCGAGATGGGGCGGCGCGACCTGGCCGAGCGCGGCTTTACCGGAAACGATGCGCTGGTCGGAATCGCCGCCAGCGGCCGCACCCCCTACGTGTTGGGCGCGGTGGAAGCCGCGAATGAGCTCGGCGCGCTGACCGTAGGGATCGCTTGCACGCCCGATTCCCGTCTGGCACAGCAAGTGCAAATCGCCATCACGCCGCTGGTGGGGCCGGAGGTGATTGCCGGATCGACGCGCATGAAAGCGGGGACGGCCACCAAGCTGATCTTGAACATGATCAGCACCGCCGTGATGATTCGGCTGGGATATGTTTTCGGAAATCGGATGGTGAACGTGCAACCGCGCAATGCGAAGCTGCGTGATCGGGCGACACGGATCGTCGTGTCAAATACCACGCTGAGCTACCAGGATGCGGGCGACTTGCTGCGCGCGGCGGATGACAGCGTCCCGGTGGCGATTGTCATGGCCCGGCTGTCGCTCGATCGCGGATCGGCCCAAGCCCGTTTGGACGCCGCCCAAGGCCGGATTTCCGAGGCCCTGAAACTGAAAAACTGAAGACTGAATCACTACTGAAGACTGAATCACTATGGACAAGTTTCGGATTCAAGGCGGCGTGCCGCTCCAAGGCCAGATCGCGGTCAGCGGCTCAAAAAACGCCGCGCTCCCGGCGCTGGCGGCGTGTTTGCTAACCAGTGAGCCGGTGAAGCTGCGGCGCGTCCCTCCGGTGCGGGACATCGGGACCATGCAGCAGTTGCTGCGCCACACGGGTGCTGAACTGGAGGTATCGGACGGCGACGTGACGGTTCGGGCCAAGGATCTGGCGCGTCCGGAAGCCCCGTATGACTTGGTGAAGACCATGCGGGCCTCGAGTTTAGTGCTCGGGCCGCTAGTGGCACGCACGGGCCGCGCGCGGGTATCGATGCCGGGCGGCTGCGCCATCGGCGCTCGTCCCATTAACCTGCACGTGGCCGCACTGGAGCAACTGGGCGCGGAGATTCACCACTCGCACGGGTACGTCGAAGCGCGGGCGCCGCGCGGCTTGAAGGGCGCTCAGGTGCATTTCGATCGCATTACCGTAACCGGAACCGAAGATCTTTTGATGGCGGCTGTTTTGGCCGAAGGTGAGACGGTGATCAGCAATGCCGCGCGTGAACCGGAAGTCCAGGACCTGGCGCTGTTGCTGAATACGATGGGAGCCAGGGTGGAAGGCGCGGGCACGTCCACCATTCGCGTGCGGGGAGTTTCGAGGCTGCGGGGAGGTGAACACACAATCATTCCGGATCGCATTGAAGCCGGGACGTTCCTGATTGCCGCAGCGATCACCCGGGGCGACCTGGTGATTTCCGATTTTATTCCCGAGCATGTGGACGCGCTGGTCATGAAGATGCGGCAGGCGGGCGTCGATGTCACCGAAGCTGGCCCTGGAGCGCTGCGCATCCAAGCCTCTCGCCGGCTGCGCTCGACTGATATCACAACCGAAGAGTATCCCGGATTTGCCACGGACCTGCAGGCGCAATACATGGCGCTCATGACGCTGGCCGAAGGAATTTCCTTGGTCAGCGAGACGATCTTTGAAAACCGCTTCATGCATACCCAGGAATTGGCCCGCATGGGAGCGAATATCCGTGTGGATGGACGGCAGGCGATCGTAGCCGGAGTGGCTGAGTTGACGGGCGCGCAAGTGATCGCTTCCGATCTGAGAGCGAGCGCGTCGCTGGTGCTGGCGGGGCTCGTCGCGCGCGGGGAAACACTGCTCGATCGGGTGTACCACATCGACCGGGGGTATGAGAAGATCGAAGAAAAGCTGGCGCGAGTGGGCGCGCGGATCGAGCGCCTGAATTGAACAGGAGCGCGCACCCAAGCGTCGCGAACCGAATATGACCCAACCGAAACATCACAGTCCGGCTTTTTTGGCCCTGGTGAACGCCGCCAAAAGCAGGATTCAAGAAATCGACATGGACGGGTACCAGCGCTTGCGGGCGTCTGGAGAGCCGCATATCTTGATCGACACCCGTGAAAACGACGAGTGGGCGGCCGGACACGCCGCCGGGGCGGTGCACTTAGGGAAGGGAATCATCGAGCGCGACATCGAAGCGCAAGTGCCGGGCAAGGATACCAAGCTGGTACTGTATTGCGGTGGAGGTTACCGCTCGGCGCTGGCTGCCGACGCGCTGCGCGAGATGGGCTACACCAATGCGATTTCGCTCGACGGAGGATGGCGTGCTTACCAGGCGTCGGGGCTTCCTACCGAGAAGTGACCAACGTGAGAAGCGACCGGGTGACCGGACACCATCAAAAGCGGATTAGCATGGTCGACGAGAGATAGAGCATGGCCCCGAGGGCGGCGAGTTCCAGATACTTGATCACGCGCGTGAAGCCGGTGTTCATGAATTCAAATCGCAGCATCATCGCCAGGCCAAAGCCGGCGAAAATAAGCCAGGACGGTACCACGCCGTCGACGGATTTCATGAAGCTGAAGAAAATCACGTAAAAGATAATCGCGAGGTTGCTTTCGAACCAGTTCTTCCACTGCGTGTACATCACGAACAATCCGAAGGCGATGATCAAGACCGCCGTTATCGAAGAGGCATTGGAGAGATTCATTACGAAATACCCGGCGATCGAATCGAACGCGGCCGGGAAGGGCCGGCCGCGCTCAAACGCTTGAGAAGCTTAGAAGCCCCAACCGATGCCTACCGAGACGACGAAGTCCTGAAACCAGCCGCCGACGCTGGACCCGCCGACGGGCGCGATGAGCGTGCTGGGAAAGGGGGTCAGGTAATCGTGAACCTCAAGTCGCAGCAGAGTGGATTTGGCGACGTTGAACTTCAGGCCGGCGCCTACGGAAACCAAAGGCCGCATGTCGCGCACGTCGCTAAACACCGCGATGTTGGAAAGCGGTTGATAAACCTGCTCGGTTCCGGTTCCCGAATACCATTTGACCCCGCCGCCGGCTTCCACATAGGGCCGCACGGCCGATTCCGACGACGTGAAATTGTAGAGGAAATCGTAGTGAATTGCGTTGCTCTGGCTTGCGAACGTGGTGTTGGTGCCGCCTGAGGATAGCTTCAGGTCGCCCATCTCATGGTCGTAGCGCAGTTCGCCTCCGAACAAACCGCTGCCGATGGTGTTATCGAGCCAAGCGCTCAATGCCAAGCCGGGCTGGCGGGTGGCGCTGGCGTTACCGGCCGGATTGGTGATGGTTTCCGAGGTGAAGAAACTTCCGCCGGCGGCGAGGCCGACTTCCCACTTCTGCGCGAACGCCGCCGGAGTCGCCACGGCGCCCGCTAAAAACATTAACGACAGAAAATGTTTCATGTTGTCTCTCATTCTATCTTAGGTGTTATGGTTAATCCACCACGCGCTCCGGTACCGAAGTGGATACCGATCCTTGAGAAATCGCGAGGGGGACAGACATTCCGTCCGGCACCGTGAATGGCACCGAGACATTGATCTGATCGACGCCGACCAGACCCGGCGCTAGGCCGGAGAAAAGCACTGGCAAATCCACCCCTCCGAGGGTGACCGTCGGCTGGGTCAGCGTGTAGGCTAGCGGGTTGGAAGGCGCCGGCTGGCCGGTGTTGACGGCAGGCGCGGTGGGACCGAGGCCCGTCAGGTAAATGACCAGAGCGGTGTTGGACTTTCTGTGAATCGGGTGCGAAGGGGTGATGAGTTCGTTGTCGTCGTTTCGAACCACGGTGGGCACGTTGGTGTACGGACCAACCGCCGCCATGAGGATGCTGGGCGCATTGGGCTCGATCACCAGGTTGTAGTTGTCGCTTTGACCACCCGGCGTTCGCAAGATCAGCGTTACGTCGCCAATCGCCTGGTACGGCATCTGCGCGTTCACCTGGTCGGGCGAAACGAACAGAATCGGAACCGCCAGGCCATTGACACTGAGGCAGCTATTGGCCAAAGCGGTGGGCAATGGAATTTCCGACGAAGCCATATTGACCGGGCTCAATTGGGTCCCGTAGATCGAGATCAGGCCTCCGGGAGCGATATCGCTGCCACCGTCGCCGGCGTTCACCACCGACGTAATCTGGGGTGGCGCGACGGACGCATTGTAGTTCCACGGCAAGACCGTGACGCCGGAAATGGTGAGGTTCATGATGGCGCTCTGGTTGGCTAGAGGCGCGATGGTACGGGTAAAGGGCGAAGTTGACGTTCCGAGCAGCGGAGCTTCCACCATCGCCGTGGAATTGCTGACCGAACTGGTCGGATTGGTCATGTCGATGCGTTCAATAACGCCCGGGGACGTGCTTTGACCGACGCTGGGGTTCGTGGTAGGGCCGGTCGTTGTGGTGCACGTATTGGTCGTGCCAGTGCCGGTGCAGGTAGTGATGGTTGTGGTGGTGCCGTTGACGCACGTTTCAACGCTTCCGGTAGTGCTGGTCGTTGTGGTGCAGGTAGTGGCTGTCGTGGTAGTGCTGGTGCTGGCCGCCGACGCTGGCGCATTCGTCCGGAACCCGGTCTCGTTCACAAAAGCGAATCCGGAGGGAGTGCCGGTACCAGTTTCAAATTGCATCACAGGAACCAGCGAAGAGTTCAGAAGATTGTTGCCGACCACATACTGGTTAAAGGCGGACGCGGCGTAGGGACCCGAGAGCGACGTAAAATCCTTCCGCGAAGCCACAAAGGAATTCGAGTTGGCGTTGTAGAGATACACCGTTCCGTCGGCCTGCGCGATCAAGATCGAAGAACCATTCTGCGAGGCCGTCATTACGGTATTGGCGTTGGTCGTATTGGCGAACACTCCGAGCGAGGGCAATTGAGCTCCCGTACGCTGAGGAATGTCGAGTTGCAAGATATGGAACGTGCCGTCGTAATAGCCGCCCTGCGCGAGCGTTGCGTTGGCCGAAGAGGCGATGGAATACGCCACGAAGCCCGACGGCAACTTGATCGGGGTGTCTGGTTGCAACGTATCGAGGTCGAACACGCTGACGGTTTCCGACCCCAGGTTGCCCACCAGCAGATAGTGCTGGTCGAAGGAGATGGCCATGGTGGTTGGCTGGTTGCCCGTGGGTAGCGCGGCGATCTGCGAGTAGTTGGTTCCGTCGTAGACCAGCACTTCGTTCTTGTCGCTGCGAACGACAAAGAAGCGGCTCTGCGTTGGATCGGCCACGATGTCGGTGAGAGTTCCCGGAATATCGATGAAGCTGCCCATCTGATTGGGGCCAGCGCTATTCACCAGCACCCGCACACTCGGGATCACGTTGATGGCCTGGGCGGATTGAATGTTCAAGTTGGCAACCACGGTTCCGGTTTGGCCGAGGAACGCCGTGGGATCCACCGAAACGGTCACTACCGCGGGCGTTACTCCGCTGGCCGGGGAGACGGTAACGCCGGCCGTATCGGGACTGATACTGAAGGGCGTGTTGTTGCCGCCCGGATCGACGATGGTGAGCTGCTGGGTCGAGACGCCGGGGTTGCAGATGCTTCCGCGGAACACCAAATCTTCCTGGAGGGCCGTGATCTGGTGCTGCTGTGCGAGGCTGCCGACCGGCATCACCGTGACGCCGCTTTCTGAAACCGAATAGAGGGTGTTGGAATCGCTCGATAGTACGCTGCGGCCCGTGAGATTCTCGGGAAGTTGGAGGCGCTCCTGGAGCGTCAGGTTACTCTCGGTGACCACCATCAGCGTGGGCGCTTCGCCTTGGACCACCGGAATTTGCGCGTAAACCAAGCCACGGCTATCGTCAAAAGCCGTGCTTCCGACGCTGAACTGGTTGGTGTGCTGAGGGAAATAGTTGCCGAATCCCGACGTACTGATCATCACCCATCCGGCCATGACCAGCGAGCCGTTATGATTCAAGCTGACCACGCGCGGTCCCAGGACTCCCGAGTTGGTCACGATAGCGCCGGGAGAGACCGACTTGGAATTCACGTCATAGCGGAAGGTGACCGTGTTGGTTGTGCCTCCCATGCCGTAGACTGTAAGGCCATCCGCCGAGGCTCCGACCGAGGCCGCGGTGATGTCGGGTGGAAAGTTAGCGGGCGCCACGGGTAGAGTGTTCGCGACCACGTTGGCGAGCGTGGCGAGCTCCTGGGTCGCGCCGGTGGTCGGATCGAAGAGCAGAAAGTCGGTGGTGGTAACCACGAGCGCCAGGCCATCGGCACCGAAGGCGACGCCGAGCGGCGGATTGCCAAGCGAGAAGGTCTGGGTTCCCTGGCTTGTCAGGTCGATCACGGTCAGCGCGTTGGTCGGTGAACCGGGAGAGGCCGCATTGCCAAAATTGGTGGCCACCAGGTAGTGGTCATCCGGGGAAAGAGCGATGGAGCTAGGCTGCGCGGCGGTATTAATGGACGTCTGGATAGTGTTGGTGGCGAGCGACATCACATCGATGCGGTTCGCGGTGAAGTTGGCGATATAAAGCACTCCCCGCGCCTCGTCGAGCGCCACGTCCGCGGCTTCGCCGCCGACCGGCACCACGGTCCCAAAGGTTCCGGCCCAGGCCGACGCCGCCAGCGTCGCGGCCAAAACGGTCTTCCACCAATATGACTTCAGCATAGCGATTCACTCCAAAAAACCGTCAAATTTTCACCTTTTTCAAACTCAATTCCCACGCGGCCCGCCCCGCGCCACGCTACCAAAAACCAGTCCACAAAAACCAGCCCACAAATACCAGGGCCCCAACCTGCGAAATAGGACCTGCGCCAAAAAATTGCGCGCGGGGTCCTGGCGGGCCAGGGAGCTGGTTCCCTGACGCACCGCCGGATCCGTATTGCTTCGCGTATTTACACCGCGCTCGTCATTTATGCAGCCGCATTTATGCAGCCCACACTTATGCAGCCCGGGGTATGCAAGCCCGCAGGTCTGCAGCGCGTAGGCGGCTCTCGCCGGGCGCCTGCACGACGCTTGTCAGCCTATTCCGGGCTTTTCTTGCGCCGCAGAACGATCAGTCCTAGAAACAGGACGGCGAGCACCGCACAAACGATGCGAATCATCGAGCTATCCATAATCGCTTTCTCCTTTCCCTAAGAAAAATGCCGCGCTACGTGTTTCATCAGCGCTACGAGTTAATTCGTCATCCAATGTTGTTCATCATCGGGAGCAGCTCCCGCATGATCTTAATAACCATCGGCCCAACCGTTACCACGAACAAAGACGGCAGAATACAGAAAAAAATCGGAAATACCAGTTTTACGCCCAGCTTGGCGGCTTTCTCCTCGGCGATCTGGCGCGCTTGGACGCGCATAAAATCGGAGTGAGCGCGCAGACTTTGGGCCACGCCGGTCCCGAAGCGGTCGGCCTGAATGAGCACCGCCACCAGCTTCTTGAGGTCCTCTACCGCCGTTCGGTCGGCCAGGTTTCGCAAGGCCTCGGCCCGCCGCTTGCCGGCTTTCAATTCCAGGTTTACGATGGCCAGTTCCTCGCTGATTTCAGGATGGGCGTGCTCGAGTTCCTTGGCGACCTGCATGATGGCTTGATCGAGACCGAGACCGGACTCGACGCATACCACCATCAGGTCCAGCGAATTGGCGAGCCCGCGCTGGATCTGCTTTTGGCGGCGCTTGGCCGCCATGCGCACGTATTCGTTGGGACCGAAGAATCCGGCCGCCACCGCCACCAGAATCGCCATCACTTTGTTGCTCTGCTGGGCCGAGGAATTGAAGACCGCGACCGTCATCACCACCGGCAGCAAAACGGCCAGAATGGCCTTGGCGCCATACAGCACCTTCAGCGCGTTCGGGTTGCGGTAACCAGCGCGAATCAGCCGCCGCTGCATCACCGTCACGTCTTTGGGCGAGGCCGGCACCAGATTGCCCAGCCGCTTCACCAGATCGTGGAACAGCAGGCTGGGATGAACGGGAGCGGCTTCGTGCGCTCCCATGCCGGTTCCCGCCACGCGCTCGATGGCCTCCTTCGGCTTGACCCACAGCCTCACCCCTCCCAAGGAGAACAGAGCCGCGAATAATATAAAGACCACGAAACTGAATAGCAATGCCATCGTCTTACACCTCGATGCTCGTGATCTTCTTCATGACCAGATACCCGATGATCTGCAACGCCACCGCGCAGCCCAGCATGATATTGCCCGTGTCATCGAAGAAAAAGAACCGCACGTAGTCCGGGTTGGTGTAGAACATGAGCGTTCCCACGCCTATCGGAATACAACTAAGAGCGATCCCCGTCATGCGGCCATGCGCGCTGATGCCGCGGATACGCCCGCGCAGTTTGAAGCGCTCGCGAATCAC
Organism: Bryobacteraceae bacterium; assembly: GCA_052148835.1. GTDB lineage: Bacteria > Acidobacteriota > Terriglobia > Bryobacterales > Bryobacteraceae > Palsa-89. Next base: position 35,714 of record JBKQHJ010000005.1, on the reverse strand, counting down.
GTAGGCCAGTTTGTCCAGGATTTCGGCCAGATTGCCCCCGGTGCGCTTTTGCAGCAGCACGGCGGAAACGAAAAAATGCACGTCAAGCGAGGGCACGCGCTTGGCCAGTTTTTGCAGCGCGACATCGAGCGGCAGGCCCAGGTTGTGTTCTTCGAAGGTGCGCCGGAACTCACCGGCCAGCGGTTCTTGAAATTCGCGGTGAATCATTTCGAGCGACACCGAGAAGGCATGCCCGGCGCGCATCGATCGCGATACGAACTCCAGGCTGTCGGGAAACAGCTCTTCGAAGCGCCGCATGCGCGCCCTGCGCTTGCGGACCACATAGAATACCGGCAGAGCACCCGCGAACAGCGCCGGCGCCCAGGCGTAACGCCGCAACTGGTCCGGTAACATGAGCCAGCCGACGGCCCAAGCCGCCACCACCGCCACCAGGCAGGTGTTTACCAGCCGGTGAGTGCTCCACTTCATTCCGGCCTGCTCGAGCATCTCCTGCAGCTTGCTTTGGAGCTGGAAACGCCGCAGGAACTTGGTGGCCAGCAGAACGTTCTTTTCCTCGCTGTGGATGAGCGACGTGCCACCGCCGGGGACGGGCTTGGCTGATTTGGTTTTAGTGCTGCCGATCAACCGGCTTTTGAGCTTGTCCAGATCCGAGTGGCGGAATGCGTTGGAGCAGATCCACCAGATGACCAGGGCGCAGGCCCACACCGCGATGGCGATCATTATGAACATGGGTTCAAACCTCCACCACCTCGTCAAACAAGTCGGCGCGCAACCGGATGCCGGCTGCCAGCAGCTTTTCGTAGAACTTGGGCCGGATGCCGGTGGCCGCGAATCGTCCGACCACGCGGCCGTCCGGATTCAGGCCGCGCTTCTCGAAAACAAAAATGTCCTGCAGGGTGATCACGTCGCCTTCCATACCCGTCACTTCGGTGAGGTTGACCACGCGGCGCGAGCCGTCGCTCAAACGCGAGGCCTGCACCAAAAGGTGAACCGCGCTCGCGATCTGTTGCCGCACCGAGACCAGCTGCATGTTGGCGCTGGCGAGAGAAATCATGACCTCGAGGCGCGAAATCGCATCGCGCGGACTGTTGGCGTGGACCGTCGTGAGCGAACCGTCATGACCGGTGTTCATGGCCTGCAGCATATCGAGCGCTTCTTCGCCGCGGACCTCACCCACCACAATGCGGTCCGGGCGCATGCGGAGGCTATTGACCAGCAGCTCGCGTTGGCGCACGGCGCCATGGCCTTCGAGATTGGGAGGCCGCGTTTCCAGACGCGCCACGTGCGGCTGTTTCAATTGCAATTCGGCCGCGTCTTCGATGGTGACGATGCGCTCCTTGGGCGAGATGAACGCCGAAAGAGCGTTTAGCAGCGTCGTTTTGCCGGCTCCGGTTCCGCCCGCGATGATGATGTTCATGCGAGCCTTGACGGCCGCTTCGAGCAGTTCCATCATGCCGGGCGTCATGGCGCGGCGATCCACCAGGTCGGGAGGCATCAGTTTGTCGGTCGAAAAACGGCGGATCGACAGCAGCGGCCCGTCCACCGCCAGCGGCGGAATGATGGCGTTGACTCGCGAGCCGTCGCTCAGCCGCGCGTCAACCATGGGATTGGATTCGTCCACGCGCCGACCCACCTGCGAAACGATCTTGTCGATGATGCGCAACAGATGCTGGGCGTCGCGGAAGGTGACGGTCGTCAGTTCGAGCAGGCCCTTGCGCTCGATATAAACCTGCTTGTGGGTGTTGACCAGGATGTCGGAGATGCTGGGATCTTGCAACAGGGGTTCGAGCGGCCCCAGGCCAAAAACTTCGTCCAGGACCTCGTCGCAGATCTGCTGCTTTTCGAGCGAACTAAGCAGCGTGGGCTCGGAGTCGATGAGGGAGATGAGCGCCTGGCGTACCTCGCTGCGCACCCGCTGATTGTCGATGCTGGCCAGCGCCTCCAGATTGATCTTGTCCACCAGCTTGCGGTGCAGGGTGAACTTCAGCTCCTGATACTCAGGCTTCAGCGCACCTCTCGATTTGCCGCCGTTTTTCAACAGGCGCTGCTCCCAGCTGACTTGGGGCGCCGACTTGGTGTCGAGGTTAGGAAACATAAAATTATCGGTACGAACTCTTCACATCAAACCTTTGCTACACCGGTGAGGTCGCCACTCTCAAGTCCGGGAATGGCGCGCGTTTGCGTTCCTGGACCCGGCCGCCCGACAGCCGGTTGGCCAGGTTCTCGACGGCCTTGCCGAGCTCGGAATGTCCGTCCACCGGCTGGCCCAGCGTCACCGCGCGGTGGAGCGAAAAATAGTCGTTGGGTATGCGCGCGTCGATCGCGCAATTAAACAGCCGCTCGATATCCGATCCGGCGATTTCGTCGCGCCGGTCGATGCGGTTCATCACAATCTGAAAACGTTCCTTGGGGAAGCCCAAATGGTCCAGAAGGTTGACGGCCTTGCGCGCCAGATGCAGGCTCGGCAATTCGGGCGTCGAGACCAGATACGCGCGGTCGGATTCGGAGATGGTCATCAGGCTCAGCCGTTGAAAGACCACCGGCAGATCGATCACGACCCACTCGTAGTTCACGCGGGCGTATTCCAAGACCGCGTGTAATCGGGCGGCGTCGATGCCCCCCGCGTAGGGCGTTTCCGGCGCCGGCAAAATGTCCACTCCATCGGCCGCCGCCACACAGGAGGCCCACTCGCCGTCCTGCAGCCGTTCGGCCGCCTGGAGCACGTCGAGCAGCGACTTGGTATTGGTCAGTTTCAAGTAAAAGCCGATCATGCCTCCCATCAGGTCAAAGTCGGCCAACAAGACCCGTTCAGAGGTGGTGCGGCGCAGCGCGAATGCGGTTTGAGCCGCGAGCGTGGACGCGCCCGAGCCGGGCTTGGCGCTGGTGAAGGCGATGACGGTGCCTGGTTCGGCTTGTTCGGTGGGACCAGGCTGCAGCAGACGGTGTAGCCGGGCCACCGCGTCGTTTTGGGTTTGCGGATCGAAAGGCGTGTACAGAAACTCGCTGGCGCCGCTGCGCAGGGATCGCAAGATGGCATCCGAGTCGTTCCGGACATGCAGCCCGACCACATGCACCCGCAGGTCTTGCGACGTGACACAACGAATCAGCTCGCAAGCCTGGTCGAGATCGCTGGCTAAATCCAGCAGGATCACGTCGGGCTTGCTCTGTCGGACCCGGATCTCGAGCGTCTGAAGCGAAGGATAAGACTTGAACTCAGAGAGGATCTGAAACGAGCGGGTGCGCTCCAGCGCCGAGGCGAATTGAGCGGCGAGCTCGCGATCGGGAATGATCGCCAGCGCCGTAAGAACTGGTCCCCGGCCCGTCATCGCAGGTTCCTGCCGTTTCTCATCCTCAGTGCTCCTACTTGGACTTACTTTTGGCATTCGCCGGGAATGCATTGGTCGAACCGGGCGCCACCGGGACCAGAAAATCGCGTGGCATCGCCGGCATGGGCTTGGTGTCGCCTGGCTCCAAGGGCATCGTGACCTCGGGTGTGACCATCACCACCAGCTCCGTATTGTTGCGATCGAACTCCTTGCTCTTGAACAGATTTCCGAGGATGGGCAGGCTGGACAATACGGGAATCTTCGACAGCGTTTCTGTCACCTGCCGGTCGATGAGGCCGGCGATCACGAAGCTCTGTCCCTCGCCCAGTTCGATGTTGGTCTCCATTTTGCGCGACGAAAGGGCGGGAATCGTGAAGCCATTGAAGGAAAGCGCGTTGGTGTAGTCGAGCGCCGAAACTTCCGGCTTGACATGCAACCGAATGTTGTTACGCCCGGTGATGACGGGCGTGAAGGTCAGCCGGACGCCATATTCTCGAAACTGAATGGTGACCGCGCCCGAATTCGCGCCGCCCTGCAGGACCGGGATCGGAAACTCGCCGCCGACCAAAAAGCTGGCCTCTTTGCCATCGCTCGTCACGAGGGTGGGCTCGTCCAAGGTCTGCAGGATGTTGCGCTGCTCCAGGGCCTGGATCAGTGCTCCCAGGTTCAGATCGGGCCGGAAGGCGAAAATATTGAGCGCGTTGGAAATGGAGAACGCTGAGTTGGCCTGGGTGGCCGCGGCGCCGGAAAGGCCGCCCACCAGCGAGGAGGGCGAAGGGGCCGGGAATTGACCCGTGGTGACACGCCCCACCGTGTTGGTGGCGCCCGTGGAGAGCAGGTTGACAGCGAATTGATTGGAGGCCGAACGGTCTAATTCGGCGAACTTGATGCGCAGCAAGATTTGCTTCTCTACCGGTCCCTCGGCTACTTGGAGGTCGTTCACCACCTGCTTGGCGAACGGAATCGCCAGTGCGGCCGCCCGGTCGGCTATGTCTTTGTTCGATACGTGCCCGGTGAGGGACAGCGAATCGCGCGAGGACTGGACGTGGATATCTTCGGAGGGAAACGTCTCCCGGAGGAGCCGGCGCAGCGGTTCCAGGTTCTGCTCGACGGTGATGTTGTAAAAATTGCGCTGGCCGGTCTTGCTCCAGACCACCAGCGTCACGGTGCCGAAAGATTTGCCATGGACCAGGACTTCACGGCCGGTCACGGGTGAAGCGTCCGCGATATCTGCGTTGCTGGTTGAAATCCGCGCAATGTCGGACGGATAGTCGATGACGATGCTCTTGCCGACCGTCAAACGAACGTCTTCAGGGCCCCCTTGGGCGAAGAGCCAGCTAGCTGCTCCCCAGGCCAGCAGTCCAGAGAGGATATACAAACGTTTCATTAGTCGCATGTTTTACTTGCCCCCGCCGACTCCAACCACTTCCACGCTCTTCTGCGTTCCGCGAATCACCACGATCTGATCGGGCGGCGGAGGCGGCGGAGGCGGGGCTACGGCTACCGCCACCGGCCGAGGTCGCGGCCGTGGCGCCGGTTCGTCGGACGTCTTCTTGCGTGCCGAGCGTTCGCCGTATAGTTCCGCGATGTCGTGCCCGGGCGTTTTTTCGACAGTTTGATCGCTACCGTTTCTCAAAACCAATTGAATGCGTGCATCGGAGCTGGCGAGCGTCAGCGTCTCGGCTTGCTCGGGGGTTCCAAGTAACGTGACCGTCTGGGCCGGCATGGCCTGACCCCGGGCATCCGGTTGCATCACGGTTCCAGCCGAAAGCACCAGCAAATTTTGCAGTTGCGTTGGCGTGGCGGTTACCGAACTATCGGAATTGGGTGGATGTCCCGTCACCAGTACGTCAACCCGCATTCCGGGCAACACAAAACCAGCGATGCCGGTAACGTCGTTGACGCGCAATGTCACCGCGCGCATTCCAACCGGAATGACGGGTGCCAGACCGATGCCACTGCCGCGCGCCGCCAGCCGGCCTTCGAGCACCGGCTCATCCATCAGGATATTACTGATAAGGGGCCGATCGATCACTTCTTCCGGCTTGGCAAACGCGCCTTTCGGGAAGGAGGCCGATGGCATCTTGCCGAGCTTGATGTCGGCCGGCTTGATGGTCGTCCCCACCGAAAGCGGCCTAGCGGCCAAGACGATGTCCTTCAAATCTGTTGGCTCTGCCTTCTTCGGGCTGCCAGCGCGAGCCGTCATCTGATAAAACACGCTCGATATCACCAGCGCGAACAGCAGACTCACGCCCAATACCGTCAGAAATCTACGATCCATATCCCTTTCTCCCGCCTTCGATCGTTAATTGGAATGCCACGCCACGCTCTATCGAGCCCACGTCCGTGGCTCCTTCACGTCGCTCCCACCAGGCTCAGCCAGACTCCGGCGGCAATCGCGGGAGCGTAGGGAATGCTATCGGCGCGCCGGCTAGGCCGCGGAGATGTTGCCGCGGCTTCGCCTCCCTCGCGTTTACCGCGCAACCAGAGATCTCTAACCAGACCGAAGGCGATGACGCCCAGCGCCATGACGCCGCCGCACCCGGCCGTCCACAAAGCCGCTTCAAAGAGCCGCTTCGATCCCAGCAGTGCCCCGAAGCCCGCCATCAGCTTCACATCGCCGCCACCCATGCCACCCAGCAAATAGAAAATCAGGAACACCCCGGCGCCCGATAGCGTGCCGAGCAGCGCCGAGCCCGTGCCGCGCCACCCGTGCTCCACCGTTTGCAGCACCAGACCGCTGGCGAAAGCCGCGGCAGGAATCCAATTGGAAATCTGTCGACGCCTTAGATCGTCGATACACGCTGCGATACCGATTCCACCTGCCAACAGCGCTTGTACCGTCACCGGCCGTCCCCCTTGCTAAACTGTTTCCCCCGCGCCGGCGCCACATTGCCAACCAAATCCCCCGACCCTGCCAAATCCCCCGACCCTGCCAAATCCCCCGACCCAGCCGACCCAGCCAAATCCGTCGATCCGGTCATTTCACTTTTCAGGTCGCGCTTCACGTCGCTCTGTCCAAACCCGTCCGTGCGAAATAGCAGCGGTGCCAGAAACCCAGCTTGCAGTGCAAATTCGGCGAGCGCCTTACCGGAAGGCAGCCGCCAGTTTCCCGAGTCCAACCACTCCACCGGCATCCGAGGCATGCTCAACTTAGCGACCATAGGTTGTTCCCCGCCAGCGGCGCTCCCAACACTGCGGCTGACTGACGCTGACGGTTGCCTGTTGCTTCTCATGCGGGTCGCTCTCCCTGCCTTATAACTTCGGCAAACTGGGAGGTTTTCATTAGCCTGGCAGTGGTTTTCTTTAGTACGAACGATGACGCGTTGGGGTGCTGAAGCACCTAATTCCTCATCGCTTGCCTACTTATACGCTGGAGCAGGATCACCTTGGTATCGTCTTCCACCACCCGCCACGATGGATCTAACTTAAGCAGCGAGGCGAGCGGCCAATCGACCGGTAACAGAGCCACATTGAAGCCGTTTCGGTCCACTGTCGCCCTCCAGTCATAACTCCCTTGGAGCAGGTGGAGATATTCCTGGCCGATCTTCTCGCCGTAAAAGTCGCTGCGGCCGTCCACATAGACTTTCTGACGCGGGTAGAACGTATAAATGATGTAATCCCCCCATTGGTCCGGGGTCAGCAAACGGCCCGTCGCGATCAAATCGGCGTGCCGGTGGACCATGGCGGTCGGAAACATAACGCTCGGAAAATCGCGGGGCCACTTCAGAGGCGCACCCAGCGCGGCCAGAGACAGCAAAAATACAACTGGCCAGATGCTGGTCCGGCGAAATCCCGGGGCCAGGTCCGTCCCGACCTGATAGAGGATTCGCAAAGTCGCGGACTTTTTCATCCCCGCGATTCCCGCCCGCCACCATTCGCTGATCTCGCCGGCGACCAGCGGCGCGGCGACCGCGGCATACAGCGGAGCATGCCGGACACTGATCAAAGACGAGTGGGCCAGGAACACCACCCAGAGCGCTTCGGCGTAGAGTCCCCGGCGCACCAAGAAACCGGTCATGATCAACCCGGCCAGCAACAGCGCTTCGAATTGGAGCTGGCCCTCGGAGCGAAACGTGGGCGCCTGAAATTCCTGCACGATGTTCTGGATCCAATCCGAACGCAGGTACTCGGCGATATGAACATGCAACTGGATTCCGTAAGGGTTCGCAAGCGATGCGAGCGTGCATCCGGCGAGCAATGCCGAGTAGCAGCGGATCTCGGGCCAGCGCGGTTTCTTGAGCGCCACCTCGATCGCGTAGGCCAGCACCAAAAGTCCCAAGCAAGCCAGAAAAATCGCGAATCCACCATGCAGGTTGGTCCACAGCGCGGTCACCGGAATGAGTGCCCACAGCCAAGCTGTCTTCTCCCGCCGATCGGCTTCCACTACCCACAAGCAGATCGGCAGCAGCAGCAACGTGAACAAATGCGGGCGCGCCAGGAAATGCATGGAGGATGCGCCCACCGCAAGCAGTGTGGTGAAGGGCGCCAGTAACGCGTTGGCGCCTCGCCACAACGTGTAGCGCAAAAGTATCGTTGCGTACAGCGCGATCATCGCGCCGGCCAGCAGTACGATCGCCTTGAGCCCTCCCATCCGGAACAACAGCGCATAGATGATGTCGGTCAGCCATTCCCAGGCGAACCACGGAGCGCCCGGGCGCGAGAAAGAGAATAAATCCCGCGTAGGCACCGTGTGAGTTTGAAGAATGTACTGGCCGGTGCGGATGTGCCACCCTGTATCGCCGTCTCCGAGCAGCGATTCCCAACCGCTCGCGCCCCACATAAACAGCCAGACCATCAACGCTATAAATAAGCAGTCCGAGAACGACGGCTTCAGGGCTCGTGCGACGCCGCGCCCCAGGGTTGCCCAAAGCGTTCGCCGCACTTTTCCAGGAAAATCTCCCGCGCGCGGAGCGCCAGCCGCTGGTTCCGATTCCGATCCAAGCAATGGGACGCGCGATTGGGGCGGAGAATGTGTGGAGGTTGCCAAGGGAAAGCGGTCCGTTCGAAGGGACACCTGGTCCCTCAAAGGTGATCGACCTTCCAGCCCACTTGCTTTAGCGCGCCATTTAACGATCCGCGAGGCCGGGTGCCGGCACTTCCACTCCCGCCAGGTCACGGCCATGTACGGCCAACGCGAGACGATCTTTCAGCCCCGTCTTTTCGAAGATGTGCATGAGATGGACTTTTACCGTTCCCGGTGTAATGTGAAGATTCTCCGCGATCTGCCGGTTGCGCAATCCGCGGCAGATCAATCGCACGACTTCCTTTTCCCGTGGTGTCAAACGTGACGAATCCTTGCGTTGCAGGAACTCGGCCACCTGCTCGGATTCCTGCATCCAGATTTGACCGGCGCCCACCTCTCGCAGGCACTCCAACAGCTTATTGGTAGGTAAAGTCTTCTTGACGATGCCGCGAGCGCCCATTTGCAGTGCGCGGAATGCATCCATCTCCGGCAAATCCACCACCCATAGAACCGCATGCGTTGGCCCGGCCGTCTTCAAGTGGCCGAGCAGCCGGAGTGCGGCGGTCAAGCCCGTGGTTCCATCAATCAACACGATATTCGGATGAATGCGCTGGACCGCATCCAACGCCTCGGCCGGTTTGGACACTGCGCCGGCAAACGTAAGATCGGTGGTTTCGGCCAGCGCCTTCTCTAGTCCCTCAACGACGATCGGTTGTGGTTCACACACGAAAACGGAAATGGTGCCCAATTCGCCCTCGCAGCTATGGTGATCGGCGGTAGAGTACTTGCAATATAGGTACTAAGGCAATTCCGTGAGCGCTCGGGCTACGAGAGCGTACTAAGGTAGTAACTTCTGGCTAACCGCCTCGGTGTATTCGGGTGGGACGATTGTTCCATGCCATCGGCCATTGCTCTGCTCGACGGCACGCGGCTTGGCAGTAACGAAGTTGTGATCGTAAGCTTGACAGCCGCGCAGGCTACGATTATATCCAGTGTGCAGAACGATAGCTTGATCGAGGTGAGCGGGAAACTTGTATACCGTGATCTCCTAAAATTTCAGTACGCTCAGTGCTATCGGCGCACCTGGTGGATCGTAGTGCTAATGATGCTCGTTTCTTTAGCGGGCGTTCTTCTCGCGGCAGTGCTCGCGCTGCTAACTTCCGATTTGGAATTCGCGCGTCGTAACGGCACACCGTTCTTGTTGCTGCTCCTATTTTGGGCCGTGATAGTCACGACGCCGTATTGGGCCGCGCGGAGGCAAATGAAGACGAATATTTTTGCGTTCGCTCCAATCAAGTGCATCTTTTCTTCCCGAGGTATACACCGCACCGGCACACATTTCTCAAGCGAGATTTCTTATGAAGCGCTCTGGGCGGTGCGTGAAACGAAGAGGCTTTTTCTGCTGTATCTGAGCGCGGCGGCCGCGATCGTGGTTCCAAAACGCTTTTTTAAAGACGCCGTCCAACAGCACGATTGGCGCATCCTTGTGGAACAACGAATCTCGCCGAAATGCATCACGAAGTCGAGCTTCCTTGGCCGGTGGCTGTGATTTTGGTCGTGCTTAAGAGTCAGACGGATACAACGCCGGCGGGCATGTTATGATCGCGAATGATGGCGGTTCGGCGCGTTCAACTCGCGGTTTTGCTCACGCTCGTGCTGATCTTTGGCGCCGTGCAGTGCCTGGCATCGTGCGCCGCGGAGGACTGCAATTCCGCCGCGCCCCCGTGTCACCAGCATCATCATCATCAAGCCAGTTCTACCGCCTGTAACCAGGATTTTCAGCTTCCCGATGTTCATCGTTCGCCGGTAGGGACTGCGACCGCTGTCGCTTTTCTTCCGCCAGCCATCCAAGTCGCGCCCTCACTTGCCGTCATTGCGGTCTCGCGGGTGCCCGCTTTTTCACCGCCCGATTCACCGCCCCCCTCTTCAACCATCTTGAGACTCTGATCTTCTCCCGATTCCGCATTCCTGAACCGCGCGCATGAGCAAGCGGTCTTGTTGCCGAAGGAGTCTCATGTTTCGAAAACTTTATTTCGTTCTGCTATTCGTGTCGAGTGTTCCTGCTTTCGCGCAGAGTTCCATGCCCGGCATGAACATGGTGGACATGAACGCGGCCAGTATGGACCTGTTGGATGAGGCCTCGGGAACTTCGGTCAATCCCGATGGGTGGCCGATGCCCATGATCATGACGCACTTCAGATCGTGGAACACCATGTTCATGGGCGAAGGATTTCTGGTGGACACGCAACAATCCGGGCCGCGCGGCGGCGACAAGCTCTATTCAGACAACTGGGCCATGGCCATGGCCGAGCATCGTTTGGAACAGAGCGGGGCATTCCAAGTGGAGCTCATGTTGAGCCTGGAGCCCGCCACCATCGCCGATCGCCGTTACCCGCTGCTGTTCCAAACCGGCGAAACCGCGTTCGGCCAACCGATCGTCGACGGGCAGCATCCGCACAATTTCATCATGGGTCTTGGCTTCCATTATGTTCGCGAGCTGGGCGGCGATACCAGTATTGAAGTCTACTTCGCTCCGGTGGGCGATCCGGCGCTAGGGCCAGTTGCGTATCCTCATCGCGCGTCAGCGGCGGAATTGCCGCAGGCTCCCATATCGCACCATTGGCAGGACTCGACACACATCTCCGACGACGTGATCACGGTTGGGCTGGGATACAAGAAACTGAAACTCGAAGCCAGTGGTTTCCATGGCGCCGAGCCCGGCGAGAATCGCTGGATCATTCAACAGGGCGCTATCGACTCCTGGTCGTCGCGCTTGTGGTTCTTCCCCGCCAAGAATTGGGCCGCGCAGGTTTCGGCGGGAAGGCTCACGCATCCGGAAGCGTTGGAGCCCGGCGATCAAGTGCGCACCACGGCATCGCTCGAATACACCAAGCCGATGCAGGGTGCGAGCTGGGCCTCGAGTCTCATTTGGGGACGAGTTCACGAGACCGCGACCGGCCGCAACGTGAATTCCTATCTTGCCGAATCTGTTGTGCCAATTAGCCGCAAGAATTTTGTGACTGGCCGCGTCGAGCTGGTAGATAAAGACGAGTTGTTCGCGAACGACCCGGAGGTCCAACAAAATCTCGATGTTCTTTATGGAAGCACGTTCCGGATTGGTGCATATACCATCGGCTACACGCGCGACGTCGATTTATTTCGAAATGTCGAGACCGGTATCGGTGCCAACTTCACAACCTATTCGCTCCCGGGTGCGATCAAGCCTTACTATGGAGATCGGCCCATCGGCGTGAATATCTTTATTCGTTTGCGGCTGCGGCCGCCGGCTGAGAAATAGAAGAATGAGAAATAATATGCATAAAGTCAGTCTGTTTCTCGCGGGCGTTCTGGCGGTGATCGTTCTCGCACTTGGAGCGGGCCTCGTCTTTGTCATCGCCGCGCGTGGCTTCAGCGCTCGGGAGCGTCCTAGTGAGGTCGAACAATGGGTAGCGCGCCGCGCCCGATCCATGGCCGCGCCCAACGGTGCAAAAGATCTCGTCAATCCGGTTCCAAATTCGTCCGAAGTGCTGGCCGAAGCGCGCGCTCACTGGGCCGATCATTGCGCCGGATGTCACGCCAACAACGGCAGCGGCGATACTGAGATGGGCAAGCGCATGTACCCGCCCGCGCCGGATATGCGCCTCGCTGATACCCAACAAATGACCGACGGCGAGCTGTTTTTCATCATCCAGAACGGTGTGCGGATGACCGGCATGCCCGCCTGGGGCGGACATTCAAACCACGACGAGCGAGACTCGTGGAAGCTGGTGCGCTTCGTCCGGCACCTGCCGCAAGTGACAGCCCAAGAAGAACGCGAGATGCAGAGCTTGAATCCGAAAACGCCCGACGATTTAAAAGAAGAACAGGAAGAAAAAGATTTCTTGAATGGAGAAAACCCGCATGAACATCAACATCATCACTAGACGAATCGCGCTAATCGCGCTTGTCCTTACACCCATAATTGCGACGCCCATGATCGCGCTCGCGCACGGCGGCCTGGAGCACGTGCGCGGCACCATCGCCAAAGTCTCGGATCAATCCGTGACTGTCACCACCATCGCCGGCAAGACCGTGGAAGTGTTGCTCGATGCGCAGACCACTTACGCGCGTGCCGACAAGCCGATTCAGAAGGCCGATCTCAAAGTCGGCGATCGCGTGGTGATCCACGCGGCGGAGAAGGGAACCACGCTCACCGCCCACACGGTGGAAGTGGGGAGTTCAACCGCCAAACATTAATCGGCGCGCAGAGCTTGCACTGGATCGATTCGCAACGCGCGGCCGACCGCTGCCATTGACATCGTGATTTTCGCGGCAAGGTGCGTCACGAGTAGTCGCGCCCAAGCAATAGCCTTCTGAGTCCATATTGCATTTTCGATGCGATTACATGTCGGTTACCGATGCGAGAAATAGATCCTTGCAGTTGGTATAAAAACATATTGCTTTCTCGAACTGCTTTTGGGCTAGACTGAAACGCAACTGAGTTAGATCTAAACTCAGCGTATTATCTAACAATGAAGCGGTATTATGCGCTCTCGTGGGCCAGCGATCAGCCTGATAAGCTGGACGCTTTTGGGTTGCGCTGAGAACGCGCCCAAGCGAGGTGATGAAAATCCATGGTTTCAGGCAAGCGATCGGGCAGAAGCAAACGAAGCGGCAACCCGCAGGATCTTGGGCTCTCGCCGAGGCCTAAGAATACGCTTCGATCTTTTCGATGATCCTAGCTCTCCTTCTATCTGGGACAGTCTCATCGGTACTGCGGGCGCAAAACACAAGTGCCCCTGAGGCTTGTGGCGCTATTGCGGCAGGCTTCCTTGGCTGCGCAATTGCCGATAATCTGGTGGATTGTACCTGGCTTGAAGGCTTGGCTCAAACTTGTACGGCCGACACTAACTCGCTGTCGCCACCACCACCGCCCCCTCCATCGCCACCCACGCCGTGTTCGGGCGGCGGTGGGCTGGAGGCGCGACCCGGGCCAGGGCCTCGGAACAGCCGCCCCAGGAACTTGGGCAACCAGTCCTTAGTCCCGTGTGTTGAGTTGGTTGATCCGATTTCAGGCTTGATAAACGAAGCGGGGACCGATGTTACAACCGATCCCGTCCTGTTGGCCACAGGAGGGACGGTCGTGACGGGTACCGCAGCGGACGCAGCCTCAAGGCTGCTAATTCGAATATATGCGAACTCTCCCGGTGACCAACTTACAGTCATACTCGGCGGCGATGGTCAAGGAGATCCGAATGGCCTGCCGCAGCCCTTCGGATACGTGCAGACTCTTCTTCCCGGCGATGGAATGATCTCGGGGTCGCAAGTAACGGTCACCTCGGTTAACACGGGCGCGGGCGCAATGGCATTTGCTGTGTATCACCCGCCGCGTAGCTTTTCCCGCGGTGGAGCGGATAACTCGGCGGCCTCTCGGGTCGTTACAATTACGATCAATACGATCGCAACCTCTGCCCAATTTTCCACTCCGATCTATCTTCTCCGTCCTCCCGTGGTGCTGGTCCATGGCATCTGGGGCAGTTTTGCAGATTGGCTTCCTTTTGCGTTCGATCCGCTGGCGCTCCAGTTGCAATCAAATTCTCCGAACATAGGTCAGTTTTTTACGGAGATCGCGGACTAGGCGACCCCCCTGCCTGGCGTGGTCATCAATGAGGCATGCCAGGCCACCTGTCCCCAGTACGGTGCACTTACGCTTTCGTTGAAGCCTGTCTTGGGCAATTCCATGGGTTTCAGCTTCAATGCCCCCACGGTGTTGGACCAAATTGCAAAAGCTATAAATGATTACCGAGCCAACAAGAACGCTACTGCGACGCAAGCCGATGTCATTGCGCATAGCATGGGTGGGCTGGTTACGCTAACGGCAGTTGAGCAGTCCAACTTTGTGAGCCGAATGGCTTATGGGAAAGGTCGAATCGAGCGCTTAATCACCATCGGAACGCCTTATTTGGGTTCTCCGGTAGCGACTCAAGCGCTGCAAGGGAACTCCTGTGTTACGGACAAGCTGGCTCTTGCTGGCAAGTACGCTATTTTGAGCGCGAATACCAACCCACCACAAGGCGGTATCGGTGATCTGCAGGGATGCCCCAATGGCAGCTTGACTGGTTGTGTGAACGCGCTGGGCGGTCAAGTCACCGATCCAACAGGCGGTCCAGTTCCCAGTCAATCCATCCAAGCCTTGCATCCCCAGTCTTATAACGGTGTCCAGGTCCCTGCGGCTTATGTCGGTGCCTATGAAACTGCGGTTAACACAGGTGCTCTCCAGTTGAGCCCGGTCGCGTCCGGTTTCAGGACCTCGTGCGGTAATGCTTCGTTGGCACAAAACTTGACCGCTACACTTTGGAAGCAGAACATTTTTGGCGGGTTGGACAGCGACGGTGTGGTCTCGATAATCAGCCAGATGAATGGAGCGAGCACCTCTCCGCCAAATTTCGTCGCGCCTAACGATATTCACTCGGAGGGGCTGGAAGCTCTGGGCTTTCTCGGTCTGACCGAGCAACAGGACCCTAATATCGCTTCTCAGGTCTTCCAGCTCCTCAATATGCCGACGAGCCAATTCACCTTGATTCCTTCGTCAGGTGGGGGGTAACTAGGTGCGCAACCTAATCGTGCTCTCTGCGCTTACTGTGGGGGCTGTTCGTTTGCTCGCCCAAGCGGAACTCCGAATTACAGATCCACCTCTTTATGCCGTTGTGCATCCGGGTCAAAGGGTTTCTGTGAAGGTCTCGGCCGAAGGCGGGCCGTTTAAGTCGGTGATGCTGGTTGCCCCTGACCACACAGAGATCAATGGAAAAGATGTGTTGGACTCGCCTCCCTACGAATTCTCATTCACGATACCCCCCTCTTTTCCAACCATGGGCAATCAAGGCGGCGGTGTGATGGGCTTCCCCGTGCAAGGCCAGCACGTGACTGCCGATATGGTGATCGACATCGAGAGACCGGACGCACCGAAGGCGATCAGCGTTGACAGTAATGATATTGAGGTCCATTTTGGGGGCGGTTTGCCGATTCAGGTTTTCGGTAGGTACAACGACGGCGCACAACTCCGTTTGACTAATTCGACTCAAACCAAGTACGAGGTCGACAATCCCAAAGTTATCTCGGTGGGCGCTACAGGGTGGGTGACTCCCATCGCGGAGGGAACGGCGACTGTCACCGTGCGCCACTTGGGCCTGGGGGCTACGGTCCGGGTCAAAGTCGTAAAAAATTGATTTCTCCTAAGGAGCCATTCGTGAGGCTTGATAAGCGCAAGATTGCCTTCTCTGTCATCGGCGTCTGTCTCGTTCTATTCCTCGCCAGCGGAATTCGGGCACAGGGCTCTCTGCAGATTGCGAATCCGGCTTCGGGGACCACGCTAAATCCGGGTCAGACTGTTGTTGTCGATGTGACGGCGTCCGGTGGAACGGTCAACGGGGTAATGATCGTTGCCCCGGAGGCCAACGTGGACACTGTTCTTAGCTCGCCGCCGTATGAGTTTTCGTTCACTCTTCCCTTGCAGGTCACACCCGGCCTTACCACGATCGGAGCCCTGGGCCTGACTGCGTCTGGGCCAGTTACTGCCGAAATACAAGTCGATATCGAGCGCTCCGACTCTCCGCAAACCATGACCACCGACACGTCGCAGCTGGAGCTCGCCGTCGGCGACAGTGTCCCGGTCCAGGTATTTGGCACCTATGCGGACGGGACGATTCTGCGATTGACGAACTCCACCCAAACCACCTATTTATCGCAGGCCCCTTCGGTGGCGGGTGTTTCTCCCTATGGAATTGTCACCGCTGCAGCGCCTGGATCTACGCAGATCGTAGTCGATGGAATGGTATTTGTCAGCGTGACAGTCGATCCTCCGATTGCTGTCTTACCTGCGCTGGCGACCCTTGTCGCATCGCAGACGCGAAACTTTATAGCACCTACAAGCGCCTTAGCGAGCACGGCCGTCACGTGGTCACTAAACCCTGGATTCGGCACCGTGGATGCTAACGGTGTCTACACCGCGCCAGTGGCAGTCCCTTCGCAAGAGACCGACGTGCTCACCGCCACGAGCGTAGCGAACAACGCGCTGACCGCCAGCGCCACAATAACCTTCTGCCCACCGCCTCCGTAACGGTGCTTCCCGCCTGGGCGGTCCTTTATCCGGCAGAGCCTCAGCAGTTCACCGCGACAACTTCCAACGCGGGAACCGCTGGCGTAACTTGGTCAATCAGTCCGACCAGCGCAGGCACGATTGACGGTACCGGCCGGTACAACGCACCACCATCGATTTCGACAACTCAGGCAGCCACGATAACCGCCACGAGCGTGGCAAATCCCTCGATATCGGGAAGCACCACCATCTACATTTCGCCCCAGCCATTTCTGTTGCTTCCGCAGCTTCCCATCATCGATGTCGGCCCAGCGACCTCTCACGGCATTTTCATCCAGGAACTGGCAACGGACGGATTTCCGCACCCTGTCAACTATTCGGTCACGGGACTCCCAGTGGGAGTTGCCGCAAGCGTTAGCCCGACGACTTTGACCGGCACGGGACAGACCACCGTAACCTTCAGTGCAAGCGCGGCCGCCGTTCAGGGCAGCTACCCCATAAGCGTGGTAGGGCAAGATAGCGTTTATGCGCCACTCAGCCAATCGGTCCCGCTTACGCTCGTAGTCACATCGGGGTTCTCGTTCTCTGTGAATCCCGCCGCCGCAGCCACCGTTCCGGGAGGGTCTGTGGCCGTGATGGTAACCGAGTCCGCACCACAGGGCTCCAGCGACACCGTTCTTGTAGAAGCAAACACGCCAACTGGAATCACTGCGGCTTTCCCGCAAGTCCAGCAGCCCGTGCAGCAGTTCACAGGGCCGGGCAGCGCTCCTCTGTTGTTCGCAGTTGATCCCAGCCTCGCGCCGGGCAGTTACTCGATTACCGTCGGCGGGCAAGACTCGGCATTTGGCGAAACATCGTTGGTGCAATTCACGCTGACTGTCAACGCGATCACCGGACCCAGCGTGCTGACCATGTCTCCGAATCCCGGCACTCAAACGACGCAGCCTCTCACATTTACGTTCACAGACCCGAGCGGCGGCGCCAGCATAACAACCGCCGGCGTGTTGGTCAACAGTTCCCAAGCCACGGCCGCAGCCTGCTACGTGCAGTACACCGCGAGCACGCAAACGCTTTCCTTGAGCAATGACGCTGGCACCGGTTGGGCCGGATCCGCGGCCATCGGGACGTTCGGCGAACTGAGCAACAGCCAATGCCTCCTAGATACCGGAGCTTCGCAAGTCGCCGTTTCCGGAAGCACGCTGACGCTGACTCTTGTCCTAACGCCAGTGGCTCCGGTCGTTGGAACCCAGAACGTCTACGCGACAGTCTCGGATAGCTCGTCTACGAGTGGATGGGTTGAGCTGGGCTTCTGGAGCATTTCGGCGAACTCGCTGCCGAGCCCGTGGCGCGATCAGGACATCGGCCCGGTAAGCATAGTCGGCAACACAACCTACAATTCGACGCCGGCTACATTCACCGTGAATGGCTCCGGCACCGGCACCACCACGCCGCCAGACCAATTCCATTACACCTACCAACCGCTGGTAGGTGACGGAACCATCGTTGCGCAGTTGGCGACGGTAAGTAATATCTTCCAATACACGGAAGCCGGCATCATGATTCGAGCCAGCACAAACCCCAGCGACGCCTACGTTTTCCTGAACGTTCAGCCGAACAACGGAGGCTGCAATATAGGAGTGCGCGTAACATCCGCCGCAGTGGCGACCTACAACCCATGTAGCTCAAGCCTGCCTCTCTCGACGAGCCCCCAATACTCAGGTCCAACCGGTTGGTTGCGGATCACTCGCCAAGGGAACACGTTTTCGATTCAGATTTCACCGGACGGGGTGAACTGGACGAGCGCGGGTGCACCGGTTGCGGTGGCAATGACGCCGAATGTTGTTGCGGGCCTCGCAGTCTCCTCCACCAATGCGGGCGGCATTACGACGGCTACCTTCGCTAACGTCAGCGTGACGCCTGCCTCCGCCACAGCCGCGCCGACCTTCAGCCCCGCTGGAGGAACTTACTCTTCCACTCAGACCGTGGCCATAAGCACGGCGACGCCCGGAGCGCTGATCCGCTATACACTCGACGGAAGCACACCGAGCGAAACGGCCGGGACGCTGTACGGCGGTCCAATCACGACCATTAGCACCACCAGCATCAATGCCATCGCCTATTCCATTGGATTGAACGACAGCTCCGCGGCATCGGCGACCTACACTATTTCCTGCATCAACAATCTATATGGCAGAGGAACGCCAGGGAACAAAGCCAAGCCACCAAGAATCGACATGAGCTGGAGCACTCAAGCTGGCGCCACCGGATACAGTGTATTGCGTAGCGGAAGCTCGGGCGGTCCCTATGCGTTAATCGGCACGACGACCTCCACGGCGTATTCGGACACATCTTCGACTCTAGTCAATGGCGATACCTATTACTACGTCGTGCAGCCGTTTGACGGATCGACCGAGATCTGTCAATCCAACCAGGCCGCCGTCACGATACCGTAGTAGGCCGGGGTTGCTAAACCAGAGGCACGAAGGCAGCTCGAAGAAGCCCTAATCGGCCCGCAGCGCTTGCACTGGATCGATTCGCAATGCGCGGCGTGCGGCCGGCTTTACAATAAATTGCCTTAATGTTCTTGGCGGGCTTGGTACACTAAAGAAACCGATGCATGGGGCGCTACCTGCCATCCACGTTCCCGGATTTACCGCCGCTTACCATCACCGCGGCCATTGACATTGTCGTTGTCGCGATCCTCATTTATCAGTTCTTATTGATCATTCGCGGACGCCGCGCGGTCCACGTTCTGCTGGGACTCGGCGTGCTGGGCGCGTTCTATGCCGTCGCATTATGGGCCAAGCTGGAGTTGCTGCACACCATCCTGGCCACCCTGCTGCCGTACACCCCGATCGCGCTGATTGTCATGTTTCAAGCTGAACTGCGGCGCGCATTGGCCCGGCTGGGCCGCCGGCCGTTCCTCGGGATCAGCCAACTGGAACGGCGCGAACTCAGCCAGGAAGTTGTGCTGGCGGTGGGCCGGTTATCGCAAACCAAGGTCGGAGCCTTGATCGTCATCGAGCGCAAGATCGGTCTGAGGACGTTCATTGAGAGCGGCGTCAGTCTGGACGCCTTGGTCTCGCGCGATCTGCTGTGCTCCATTTTTCATCCGGGCGGAACCTTGCACGACGGCGCGGTGATCATCCAGGGCGACCGGATTTCCGCCGCGGCCTGCTTCCTGCCGCTGACCACCAATCCTTTGTTGATGACCGAGCTGGGCACCCGGCATCGCGCCGCGCTCGGAATCAGCGAGGAATCGGACTGCATCGCGATCGTGGCATCGGAGGAGACCGGCAAGGTGTCGGTGGCGGCCTTCGGAGAAATCGAGCTGGACGTTCCACTCGAACGCGTGGAACATTTGCTATCGGAGCGGTTGGACGATAACGAGCAGCGCAGGGCGGGCTCCGAGACGCGCCGTGCGGCGGCCATGCACCAATCCAGCCTGGATCGTCCATGACAATATCGCTTCCGCGCCGCTTACTGAGCCGCGACCGTGAGGGAGCGGTTCCGCTTGCTAACGCGCGCGGCTCGGTAACGCGCGGCTCGGTAACGCGTGCTGTACTGAGCCGCGACCGTGAGGGAGCGGTTCCCGGTTCCATCCGATGAAACAACTGTTCACGCGCAACCTCGGCTGGAAGCTGCTCTCGCTGCTCATTGCGATTGGCCTGTGGATCTCCGTCGCCCGTGAACCGGAAGTGGCCACTTCGCTATCGGTCCCCGTGGACTTCAGAAACATGCGGGACGATCTGGACATCGACGGTAGCCTGCCGGACCGGGTGCGTCTCGAACTCCGTGGCGCATCCGGCCGCCTGACGCGAGAGAATCTCTCGGCGGTAGCTGTGGTCCTGGATCTATCGGACGCCCAGGCCGGCGAGCGTACTTATAACATCCGCGGCCGCAATCTCAATCTGCCTTCCGGAGTGGTCTTTTATCGCGCCGTTCCTTCGCAACTCACGCTGCGATTTGAACGGCTGGTGGTGAAAGAAGAAACCGTCCAGCCAATGTTTGTGAACAAGCCCTCGGGCTTCCGCGTCGCTAGCCAGCAATTCAGTCCCACCGTGGTCCACATTCGGGGTTCCCAGGATCGGGTGCGCGCCATCAGTCAAGTCAGAACCGATCCCATGGACTTGACGGGCGTGGAGAGAGAGAAAATCTTCCACACGCACTTGAATGTCGGCGATCCGCAGGTAAGGCTAATTGATGCGCCGTCCGATATTACAGTGCAGGTGACGCTGGAAAAGATCACCACTGGGGGCGCTCGCTAGTGGCACGTTCATTATTTGGAACCGATGGGATTCGCGGAGTGGCCGGCCAGCCGCCGCTCGATCCTAAAACCGCGCAGGCGGTGGGAGCGGCATTGGGCCGCTGGGCTGTCGAATCAGGGCAAGGAGAATCCGAGCAGGTCGTCATCGGAATGGACACCCGCGAATCGGGGCCGTGGCTCGCCGCGGAAGTAGCCGCCGGATTGGCGCGGCATCGCTTGAAAGTGGAATTCGCGGGCGTTACCACCACGCCTGGAGTTGCTTATCTCGCCAAGAACGGGCCGTTCGCCGCCGGAGTGATGATTTCGGCCTCGCACAATCCCTATCAGGATAACGGCATCAAATTGATCGGCCACGCCGGCTACAAACTGCCCGACGATCAGGAAGAGTCGATCGAGAAGGAAATCTTTTCGCTGCTCGATCAAGGAGCTTACTCTCCGCCGGCAACGCTCACGGTTAACCCGGGTCTAGACCGCTCTTATATAGATCACCTAGCCGCGACGCTACCCAAGGGTTTAGACGGATTAACGATCGTCGCCGACTGCGCGAACGGATCGGCCTCCGCGCTCGCACCGGAACTTTTCGAACGCTTGGGCGCGCGCGTCCATCCCATCCATTGCACGCCGGATGGCCGCAACATCAACTTGAATTGCGGCTCTCTGCATCTGGAAGTTTTGCAAGCGGCGATGCTGGCCCAAAAAGCGGACGTCGGCGTCGCTTTCGATGGCGATGCCGACCGCGCTTTGTTCGTGGCGCGATCTGGAAAGATCATCGATGGCGACGCCGTGCTGTTCTTGACGGCCCGATATTTGAAGGAACACGGCCAGCTTACCGTGGACGGGCATCCGCCGATAGTGGTGGCGACGGTAATGTCTAATCTCGGCCTGGAGCGCGCTCTCCGCTCGCACGGAATCGGCCTGATCCGAACGCCGGTGGGCGACAAATACGTGCTTGAGGAAATGCTGCGGCGCGGCGCGGTCCTTGGAGGCGAGCAGTCCGGCCACGTTATCTTTCATCAATACGCCACCACGGGCGATGGTCTGCTCACCGCTTTGCGCGTGTTCCAAGTAATGCGGGACTGCGGACCTGGGCTCGATGAATTAACCCAGGAAATTCAGGTTTACCCGCAACGTTTAGTGAACGTCCGCATCAAGGAACGAAAGCGCCTGGAAGATCTGCCGGGTGTGGCCGCTGAAATCCGCGCGGCCGAGGATTCATTTGGCGATTCCGGGCGGGTCCTAGTACGCTTCTCCGGCACCGAACCGTTGGCACGAGTGATGGTGGAAGGTCCGGAAATCGAACGCGTGGAAGCCTTCGCTAATCGAATCGCCTCGCAGATTCGCGCCGAACTTGGCGGGTAAGGCGCATCCTCGAAATCGGTTCCGGCATCTTATCCGCAGGAATTGGGTGTGCGGGCGATTGCGTTACTAACCTTCTTCAGTTTGGCATCGGCTAGCGCGGCCACCCTGGATCCAACCACCTCCAACGCCTGGGATGAGTACATTCAATCCGCTACCCAGCGGATGCAGCAGCGCGTGGCTGCTGGAAATTCCTTCCTCTGGGTGGACGAAGCGCCGGACCGGCTGGTAAAGGTAAAAGCGGGTGAGGTGGTGGTTGCACTGATGGGTCCTCAAGTTCCAAAAAAGGTTCCGGCCGGATTGATTCACCACTGGGTCGGCGCGGTGTTCATCCCGAATGCATCCATCAACGACGCGCTCCAGGTGGTGCGCGATTACCCACGCTATAAAGACCTCTATCAGCCAAGCGTCGTCGATTCCAAGGTGATTGATAGTAGGGAAGATACAGACCACTATTTCATGCTCCTCATGAACAAGGCGCTCCTTCTGAAGACGGCGTTCTCGGCCGATTACGAGGCGTGCTACGTTCGGGTGGACGGCACACGCGCCTACAGCATCGCGCGCAGCACGCGGATCCAGGAAATAGAGGGTTACGGCACTTCCACCGAGCGGTTGGTGCCGGAGGGTCAAGGCCGTGGAATCCTCTGGCGCTTATTCGCCGTCACGCGCTACCTGGAACGCGACGGCGGAGTTTACATCGAATTCGAGGCGATAGGATTGAGCCGCGACATACCGTTTTCAGTCCGCTGGTTTGTAGAGCCGATGGTCCGCCGTGTCTCACGATCTTCCCTCGCCACCTCGCTCGAAGAGACCGAACACGCGATTCGTACCCGAGCGGAAGTCGCTAGATCAGGTTCCGCATTAAGTTACAAGCCTTAAATCACTGCATCTAAAATCTTAGTACGGCTGCGTAAACACGGCCAATTTGATTCGCTGAGCGGGAAATCCCTCGCATTGCCGAGACGGCTCTGTTATCATTGCGAAGGGAGCGTTTTTGCTCAGTTCGGGAATCGGTTTCCTTAAATTGATCCGACAGTCAATTGTCTAGGGGTCCGTCTCGGTTTATGCGTTGGTGTGCAAGCTCCGGTGGCCGAAAAGCCGCTATTGGAGAAGCCTAAAGACACTCGGAGGGCTCCGCCCTGCTGAGTTTCGGGGTCAAGGACGGGGGCCGGTTCCGCTGGTAAGCTGCGCTCCTCTTTTCTTTTTCAGCCTTCCATCGAATGAACATTTTATTTATAGGCGACATCTTTGCGTCGCCGGGCCGCGTTCTGGTCGCTCGACACCTGCAGGAGATCATTAGCGCGGAAAAGATTCAGCTCGCCATCGCCAATGCGGAGAACTCGGCCGGTGGCTTCGGCATTACGCCGCTGATCGCCGAAGAACTTTTCTCCATCGGAATCGATGTCCTGACATCGGGCAATCACATTTGGGACAAAAAGGAAATCTTCGACTATCTGCCGCGCACGCCGCGCTTGCTGCGTCCGGCTAATTATCCGGCCGATCTGCCGGGAAGCGGGCTGCTGGTGACCAAAGCCAGGAACGGTGTTCCGGTGGCCGTCATCGATCTGCAGGGACGCGTGCATTTGCCCGCCATCGACGACCCGTTTCACAAGGCGGATTGCCTGCTCCAGTCGCTCGATCCTGCGGTCAAGGTCCGATTTGTCGATTTTCACGCTGAAGTGACCAGCGAAAAAATGGCCATGGGCTGGTATCTCGACGGCCGCGTTTCGGCGGTCATCGGCACTCATACCCACATCCCTACCGCCGACGAGCGCATCCTGGCTGGTGGGACCGCTTATCAGACCGACGTCGGCATGACGGGGCCCTACGATTCGGTGATCGGCTCGGAGAAAAGTCACGCCATTCGCCGGTTTTTGACTGGCATGCCGATCCGGCTGGAGAACGCGAAAGCGGGCGCCGAGCTGCACGCCGTCATTATTACAGTGGACCCGGAGACGGGACGCGCCACCGCGATCCGCCGCTACACTTGTTCCGGATAGAGCCTAGGGAGCTGCCGCTAGCAGCTTCTTTTTCGCCTGCTTCTTCGCCTTGCGCGGCAATCGCTGCTTGCCCTTTTTGACAAGCTTGGGGATCTTCTTCTTGGGCGGAGTCGCTTCTTTTTTCGGCGTAGCTTCTGGAGGCGCGACCTCGACGGGCGCGGCGGCTTTTGCTTTTGCGGGCTTCTTCGGGGCCGGCTCGGCCGCCGGTTGCTTCGCTGGTTTCTCCGACTTTTCCTCTGGGGGTTCTGCTTTCTTTCGTGTAGCCATCGCTACCAAGCATACGACACTACTTGCGGTCTGGCGCAGTCATTTTGCTAGCGTGTCATTTTGCATAGCCTGTCATTTTGCATGGCGGCGCCAAGCCACGCGTTCCAAGGTAGGTTCGAACCCCTCCGGATGCAGGATCTCGGCCAGAATTCGAAGCGACTCCACCAACCGCGGACCGGGGCGATTGAAGTATTGATTGCCGTCCGCCAAGTAAACCTGGCCGGTTTCGACGGCGCGCAGCTTTCGCCATTCCGGACGATCCGTAAGCCAGTACATTTCCGCGCCCGTGCGATCGAGATCGAAGCCGCACGGCATGGTGATGATGACATCCGGGTCGGCATCGGCGAGCTGCTTCCAATTCATCCATTCTGAGCGAGCTGGCGAATGTGCGCCCGCCTCACCGAACAGATTCACCGCGCCGGCCATTTCCACCAGCTCAGGCACCCAGTTGCCGGCGGCCATTAACGGCTGATGCCATTCGATACATGCGACACGCGGCCGTGAAGCTGACGCGCATGCGCGGGCTGAGATCGCTTGCATCTTGGCTCGAAGATCCGAGACCACTTGCTCCCCCCGTTCCGCGACGTCGCAGGCGGCCGCGACGCGCCGGAGGTCGCTCCAAACGTCGGCGAGCGAATTCGGCTCCAGCGCCACTAATTTCGGTCGGCTGGTTACCCAACCGGTGAGCGCGCGTTGCACGTCTTCCAGGCTAACGGCGCAGACGCGGCATTGCGTCTGCGTGATAACATGAGTCGGCTGCAACGCGTCCAGCATCTCGCGTGAGACTTCGTAGACGGAGAGCGCATTGGCCACCCGCTGCTTTACACGCTGGTCGATTTCAGCGCTCGATCCATCGGTCGGGAAAGCGGGCGAGGTGCAAATCGGCAGCGCCAGAATCTCCGGCGGGAAGTCGCATTCGTGTGAGCGGCCCACTTGATAGCGGCTCAGCCCGAGCGAAGCGACAATCTCGCTGGCGCTGGCAATCAACGACACGATACGGAGCATTACTTTTACGATATGCGCTTTTTGATTCCACTTGCTATTTTGGCCTCAACCGCTTTTAGCGCGGATTTTACGACCTACATCGGAAGCACGAGCCTAACTCAGTCCGTCGCGGTCTCAGCAATTGCAACGGACTCCGCGGGCAACACCTACGTGACCGGCAGCAATGCTTTCGTCACGAAGCTCGATCCCGCCGGCAACATCGTCTTCACCAAGTCGATCGGACCAGGCGGCAGCTTTGGCAATTCCATCGCCGTCGATTCCATGGGTAACATTTGGGTGGGTGGCCAGGCCAGCGCCAGCAATTTTCCGTTAGTGAACGCCCTGCAGTCCTCCGGGCTGCTTAGCGGATTCTTAGTGAAAATGGCTCCGGAGGGAACCGTCGTCTATTCTTCGTATTTCGGCGGCATCCTCGGCAACAGCGGTGTGAATGGCGTCGCAACGGACCAAAGCGGCAACGTCTATGTGACCGGCTTTACCGATGCCAGCGATTTTCCAACCACAGCCGGGCTGCCCGCTTCGCAGGTGACTGGGAGTTTATCGGCCCCTGTTTATGGCGTATTCGCCGCCAAACTCAACTCTACTGGGCAGAAAATCCTGTATTCCACGGTAATTGCAGGAATGAACTGTGCCTCTTGTGGGACTCCTAATGTTCCTAGGACCGTGGGAATCGGGATCACGGTCGATGGATCCGGTGACGCCCTAGTTGCCGGTGACACTAACTCCACCGATCTCCCCGTGAAATCCGGAAGCACTGCGGCCCCTGGAGCATTCGTTTTCAAAATTAATGCCACGGGAAACGAACTGGTCTATTTCACCTACCTCGGGTCCAACGTGAGCATTGGTAGTTTCTTTTATCCCGACACGGGCGCCGCGAGCCCGATCGCCGCGGACGCATCCGGTAACGCCTATGTCGCGGGATACACCACCAATCCCGACTTTCCCGCGCCCGGCCCCAACGCCGGAGGCAATCCTAAGACCTTTGCCATCGAGCTGGGCCCGGACGGCGCGATGGTATGGTACGAGTTGTTAGGCAGCCCAGCCGGCAGTTGGCCGAACGCGATCAGCCTCGACAGTTCAGGTAATGTTTGGCTGACGGGCGTCAACGGATCTATGTCCGCGCCCGGCGAGCCGTTTGTAGAACAACTGACCTCTAGCACCACCATTGTGGGACGATCGACCACTACCGATACCGGCGCCCCGACACCGTACTACGCGCAGTTCCCGCCAGGCGGCGCGGGGCAAGGCATCGCCATCGATCCAAGCGGCGTAGTGCATTTTGCGGGATCGATCGGCCTCGTATCCACGCTCAGTCCAACGCAGCCTTTAGCTCCTCGTGCGCTCAGTATTGTGAATGCGGCGTCAGGTCAGCTTTCGGGGCTCGTCGCTCCCGGCGAAATCGTCTCGATATACGGATTGGGAATGGGCCCAACTATTCCCTTGACCGCGACACCGCAGAATGGCGTGTTTCCGACATCGCTCGGCGGAGTCCAGGTTTTGGTGAATGGCAACGCGATCCCATTGCTCTACGTTTCGGCATCGCAGATCAATGCGGAGATACCGTCAGGCGGCGATAGGCTAGGAACTTTCGAAAACGGGACAGCCCAGGTGCAGGTTGTCTACAACTCGACGCCGCTTCCCATTTTTAGTCTCGCGTTGGTTGGCTCGCAGTTTGCCGTGTTCCAGAATGAAGGCTCGATGGCGGTGGTCAATCAGGACGGCACGCTGAACAAAATTGCGAATCCAGCCAAGCCGGGAACCGTCGTCAGCATCTGGGCTACTGGATTCGGAATAACAGGTCCACCTGTGGACGGCGCCGTCGCGATGAGTGCGATCAACTATTGTGGCAGCTGCCAAGTCGTCCTGAACTACGAGGGAATCTCCGTTTTTGAAAATGTGGAGTACGGAGGAACGGCACCCGGCCTGATCGACGGTCTGATGCAGATCAACTTTATGATCCCAGCGCAGTTCGATTCTAACGGCGCGTGGGTAGACTTCACTCCTCCCGGATACACGCAACCGACCCAACTCGGCTGGGTAAACGTATCACAATGACAAAACTTGGTTCTCTGATTCTGATCGTGCTCGCGACTTCGGCCGCTTAAAGCGCGGATTTTACTATCTACATCGGAGACGAGAACGAATATCAGGTCGCCGGCAACATTGTTTTCACGACTACGTTCGACGGCAAGGGTGTCGACCAAGGGCGTGCTACAGCGGTTGACGCCGCGGGCGACCTCTGGGTGGGAGGCTCGACCTCGTCGGGAAAATTTCCCGCTTCACGACGCGCTGCAAACAACAATCGGCTTGCGCGAGGCGGGATTTCTGGTAAAAACTGGCGCCGAACGGGACGGTGATCTACTCCTCATATTTTGGTGGCGACGTAAATGGCACTAACAGATCGCCGTAGGCGCGCTTACCGACGTGACAACCAATCCCATGTTATGAGACCGTCTCTTATGCGGATGCCGCTCCCGGACTGATCGGATGTGGATTTCAATTTGATAGAATGTGTGCGCCCACCCCAGAATTTCTCAGGCTTTTCGGAGGCTCCATGGCAGTAACTCGATTCATCCGGCGCTTGGCGCTCATTTCTATCTCTGCGGCAGTCTTCTTCGACGGCGGCCCCGCTCAGTCCGGTACGTTGAGCGCCTCCAAGGCACCGCGGGCCCCAGCCCCATCCAGTCAGACAGCGCCACCCGCTTCAGCACCACCCGCTTCAGCGCCGCCCGCTTTAACGCGACCCGCTGCGACGCCGGCGGGACGGCCGCGCATCCACCCCGCGCGCCGCAGACCTCGACCCGCAGCCGCCCAAAAGGTCGCCAATTAGGCGCCCTATGGCCCTCCATCGAAGCCTCTGGGAAATCTGCGCGATTCTCGCGTTGCTGCCCCTGACGCTGCTGGCGCAAGCGGATCGCATCTCAGCTCAAGTGGACCCCACCAAACTTCAACAGGTGGTCGGCAACCTCAGCCCGCAAGCCACGCCGGCCACCGACGAAGGTCCCGTGGATCCCGCCATGAAGCTGAACTACGTCCGTCTGGTGCTGAAGCCCTCGGCGGCGCAACAAAGCCAGCTCGACCAATTGCTCATCGACCAGCAGAAACCCGGTTCACCGGACTACCGGAAATGGCTCACGCCCGAGCAGTTTGCCGACCGCTTCGGCGTCAGCCAAGCGGACATCGGCAAGATCACCGACTGGATGCAGTCCCAGGGATTCGACATCATCACTGTTGCCCGGGGCCGCAGATTTATCGCCTTCAACGCCACTGCCCAGCAGATTCAAAGCGCGCTGAAAACGGAGCTTCACCATTATCGTGTGGATGGCGAGCTGCACTTTGCCAACGCGATGGAACCCTTGGTGCCGGCGGCCATCCAGCCGCTGGTACTGGGCTTCGTGGGTCTGGACGATTTCCAGCCCAAGCCGATGCTGAGCGCGAAAGCAGTGAAACCCAGATTCACAACCAGCAACGGCACTCACATCCTTACGCCTGGGGACCTCGACATTATTTACCAGGTGACCCCGATCTACAACGCGGGCTACACGGGCTCCGGCGAGACCATCGCGGTCATCGGGCGAACTGCCATTCAGCTCGTCGATATCGACGCGTTTCGCGCCTCCTTCGGTCTGTCCAACAATCCGCCTCAAGTTCTTCTGGTCCCCGGCGCCACCAACCCGGGAATCGTTGCCGCCGACGAACCGGAATCGGACCTGGATCTTGAGTATTCCGGCGGAATCGCGCGCGACGCACACGTGATCTTCGTGTTTGCCACCACCGTGCACACCTCCCTGGCCTACGCCATCGATCAGCAGCTGGCCCCCGTAATCAGCTACAGCTACGGCGAATGCGAACTCGGAGCGTCCTCCGCCAGCGCAGGAAGCGATCAAAGCCTGGCGCAGCAGGCCAACGCCGAAGGCATCACCTGGATAGCATCCGCGGGCGACGCCGGAGCCGCGGCCTGCGATCAAGGTGCGAAGAAAGCCTCGCACGGCGCGGCCATCGAAGTGGAGGCTGCCATTCCGGAGGTCACAGCGGTGGGTGGCACCATGTTTAACGAAAATGGCAATGGCGGCGCCTACTGGAACACCGTAAACGGCACCGACGGCTCCTCGGCTCGCGGTTACATTCCGGAAAAGGTGTGGGATGAGTCTACACCGACTAGCCTGGAGGCCGGCGGCGGCGGCTACAGCAAGTTCTTCACTCGCGGCGCTTGGCAGGTTGGCCCCGGCGTTCCGGCCGGGACCGCTCGCGGCATACCCGATGTGGCTCTGGCGGCCGCGGGTGGCCACGATCCATACTTCATCGTCACCGGCGGTCAGCTCGACACCGTCGGAGGGACTTCGGCCGCCGCCCCCTCCTTTGCCGGAATGATTGTTCTGCTGAATCAATTTCTGGGAACCAACGGACTCGGGAATATCAATCCAAGCCTGTACCGCATGGCGCAGACTACAGAGGGTGTATTTCACGACATCACAACCGGTGGGAATTTTGTTTACTGCGTGGCCGGCTCTCCCAATTGCGGGCCCTCCGGGCAGTTCGGGTTCGGCGCGGGACCGGGTTGGGATGCAGCCAGCGGACTGGGCTCGGTGGATGCCACCCAGATGCTGAACCAGTGGAGCGCCGGCGCTGTCAGCACAACCACCACGGTCGCGGCCAACCCAGGCACTTTCGGCCTGAATGCCAGCACCCAGCTTACAGTGACCGTCACCTCCTCCAGCAACGTCACTCCCACTGGCGTCGTGAACTTCACCGTGGGCAGCACTGCTGTGGGCACCGCCACACTATCGGGCTCCGGGTCTACCGCGACCGGCTCCCTGACCGTGTATGGCAGCCAGCTGCCCGTCGGCAACGACACCATCGAAGCCAGCTATGGCGGGGACAACAACGTGAACGGCTCGGTCGGATCGGTGAGCGTCTCAGTGAGTGTTCCCCAGCAGGCTTCCGCGGTGGTCCCATCGGTGAATCCCGATCCCGTATATGAAGAGCAGCCCGACGCGGCCGGCAATAGCTGGTTCTTCACCGTGACGCTGACCGAGGTAGCCGGCGCCAGCACCACACTCACCGGCTTCACCTTCAATGGCCAGGACTTTTCGAGTTCCATAACCAATTTCTTCGGCTCCTCGGCCATTCCCGCCAACGGCACGCTGTCGGCGGTCCTGGAAGACGGCGGCCTCACGGTCCCGGCGCAGGTGGTAATGGGATTCAGCGGCATGGATCCCGGCGGACGCCAGTGGAACCAGCAAATCACGGTGCCGTTCTACGGCCCCCAGATCACCGCCGCCATGCAACTGGTGGGACTGCCGGACACCATCCTGGAGGACCCCGTTCAGGAAGCCAGTTGCCCGTGGTTCCAGAATCTGGGCTTGCAGGAGCTGAACGGTCACCCCGTATACCTGCAACACTTCTACGCGGACGGCCAGGATTTGTCCAGCCAGATTGCCGATTACTTCGGCTCGTCCACCCTGCCCGCCTTTGGAGCTTTGATCACCGGAATTTGCTGGGATGTCAGCGGCGACACCCTCCCTGAGACCCTAAGCTATGAGATCGACGGAGTCGATGACTCAGGCAATCCGATAAGCACCACCACGCAAGCGACCTTCGAGCCAGCGGCCGCGAATCCCGGAACGCTCTCCACATCCGCCGATACCACGTACGACGTCGTTCAATTGGCGGTCGCCGATCCGTCCCAATCCGCAACCGGCAGCGTCAACGTCACTGTCAACACCGGACAGGCCTGGAGCATCTCGATGTTCCCATCCAACCGGACCACCAAGTGGCTGACAACTTACCCGCTCTCCGGTACCGGGCCCGCAACCGTGAACCTCTCGGCTTCCGGATCCGGCTTGGCCGCCGGCCTGTATCAGGCGACCCTGGTGTTTCAGTCCGTGAACGCATTGCCGGAGTCCATTGCCGTGACGGTCAACTTCGTCGTGGGCACGCCTCAAATCGGAGCCGTGGTCAACGGAGCCAGCCTCGCGAATACGGGCCTTTCGCCCGGCCTGATTTTTACCGTGTTCGGCGCTGGTATCGGGCCGGCCATGGGCCAGACGCTGGCGTTGGATCAAAACGGCGACGTTTCAACAGATCTCAGCGGTGTGACGGTGTTCGTCAACAACATCCCCGCCCCGATGCTCTACCTGGGCCTCAACCAGATCAACGTCGTCGCGCCTTATGAGATCGCCGGTAGCCTTGGGCAGAGTGTTTCGGTGCAGGTAAACGACAATGGGGTGACCAGCAACTCATTCAATACCACGGTCGTCGCCACCGCTCCGGCTATCTTCTCGCTCGGCAACGGCCAGGGCGCAGTCCTCAATCAGGACGGGAGTGTGAACGGCCCCGGCAATCCCGCCGCGCGCGGATCTTATATTCAGATCTTCGGCACCGGGGAAGGCCAGCTCAATCCGAGCGGCGTGGACGGACAAATCGCCAATGAAACCATCCAGAATCTCCCTCGCCCAGTGGCGCCGTTCTCGCTCACCATCGGGGGCGTGTCCGCCACTTACAGTTACGCCGGAACGGCTCCGCAATCCTTCGAAGGCTTCCTCCAGGTAAATGCCCAGATCCCGGCCGGCATCGGGACCGGCAACCAGCCGGTGATTCTCAACATCGGAGGCGCAACCAGCGTACCTCTGAACGTGGCGGTGAAGTAAGCGGGACGCGCCCAACTGAAGCGCACCATCGGAAATCCCATTTCAATGGCTTCGGCGTCAGTGGGTCATGTCGGTACAGTGACAAGAACTTGCCACGTGCCACCAAGCTGTCACTTTTTGGAGAGTCTTGATCCGGCTAGGATAGATGTGAAAACTCAAGGAGCCGGTCGGGAGGGAGTTCAGTAGGGGTTGTAAACGCAGTTTCTTAAAGTTGGAGAGTACGAAGGGGAAGTTACTGAGGAACGACCTCTGCTCCTTGAGCTTGTTTTGATTTCACGGCAATACAGAATGCACGCGCCCCTCCAAAGTCCGGATACATTCATTTCAGAACATGGATAGCTCGGAAGGCCTAGAAAAAATTACCCGATCGGAACCCTTGGAGTGCAAATACGGAACGAATTTCCAACCTGCCAAGTCAGTTTGAAACGTCGCCCCCTGTCGATACGTGGACTCGGTAACGCTCCGTCGTCGGAATCCTCACGGTTTCACGGGCGTCGCTCCCGGCGAAGAGGATACCCGCTGGACTTTTCCGTCCCGGGCATCTTCGATCGAAACGTGGTTCCTTTCGAGCGTTAGCCCGAGCGTTTGATCCAGCGCCAGGCGCGCGTTGTTGAAATCCACCAGCGCGGCAATTTCAGCCGATTGCGCCGTCACCAGATCCCGCTGCTGCTGGACCACGTTAAACGGCGTGGACGCCCCTCCGGCCAGCTTTTTTTGTTCGGCGTCCAACAACTGCTGCTGCAGGATCCGGGTTTGGATGGCGGCTTGGTGACGCCCGCGGGCCTGCCGCATAGCCACCGCATAATTGGAAACGTCCACGGCCACCTGATTGAAATCCTTGCTCAACTGGATCTGCGATTGCCGAAGCTGCAGCTGGTCGATGGCATAATCGGCTTGCGCTTGATCGTTCCGCAAGGGCGCTTGGAAAAAGGCTGCAGCACGATTGGTAGGGAAGTTACGCCGTAGCACCTGCCCGACCGCGGTGCCGATGCCGCCGTTGAAATAAGGATTGGCGGTTTCGACGCCGAAACTGCTGACCACGGTCTTCGGCTGACCGGCCAAGCCAGCGGCGCTTTCTGTCGCGATCCCGACCAACAGTGGAAGGACTCCGTTGCGGGTACCCAGTGTCGAGATTTCGCTGCTCGAAATGCCCATCCGTTCGGCAGCCAGATCGCTGCGATTGGCGAGCGCCGTTTGCAGCAGGTCTCTGATGGGAGGCAATTCGTCCGACTCCGGGACCGCAATCCGATCCAGCGGAACGATTTGAACCGAAGCCAACGTCGGATCGGCGATCCCGTTACGGCTCAAGAGGTTTTTTAACTGTAGCTCCTGTTGTCGTAGATTTGTTTGGGAGTTCACCAAGTCATACTCGGCGGTGGCAAGCTGCGCCTCGGCGGTAGTAACATCTAGCCGGGCTAAAGTCCCGGCGCGTTGCTGGATCCCGCTGTTCTCGTAAAATTTCTGTGCCACCTCGACAGCGCTCGATTTTGCGGCTACATCTTGGTAGCTGGCGGCGAGTGCATAGTAAAGGTTGAGCACCTGGTTAACCGTATTGCTCACCTGCGTCTTGAAGTTCAGCGCGGAAGCCTTGACATTTAGTTGGCTTATTCGAATGGTGCGGGCGTTAACCGCGATGCCGAATCCACGCAACAGGTTTTGTTGGTACGTTAGCGTGAGGCTGGGCGCGGAGGAGGGATTCAAAACGTCAGTAGGCGCGTTCTCGTTCAGGTAGCTGTCCCGGTACGTCGCGGTGATATTGCCGCCAATCAAAAACCCCTGCTGATATGCAAACGAGGAGTTCCGGGTATTCGAGATCAGCACCGGCAGGATGCTTTGGACTGTGTCGGTTTGAGGCGCGGTTTGGTGGCTGAAGACGGTATTTTCCTGGATGATCGGATCCAGCGTCTGGGCGATCGGGCCAATTTGAGCGATGGTGGCATTGGTGGCCGAGGTGCCGCCCGGCCCGTTGGGACCTGTCGACACGCCTGCCGCCGCCTGGCTTCCTACAACGCCTTGACCGTTGGCGACGTTCCCGGCCTGCGCTGCGCTGCTCGGGACACCAGGCAAAGCACCGCCCGCCCTGGAGCGTTCCAGTTGCCACTCCGCAATGATCGGGTTGTAGCGCGCCACCTCAATGTCGATGTTGTTTTCAAGAGCCAATGCGATGGCATCCTGCGCGGTCAGATACAGCATTCCCGCGTGCACCAACTCGGCCAGGCGGCCGGAGTTCCGCAGGCGAATCGGCGGGGTGTACGTGGGCAAATACGGCCGGATCGCTACAAACGCCGAGGGGCGAACCGGCTCTTGCGCGTCGAGCAGAACCACCGAACAGAGAATCGCGATCAGCGCTTTTCCGGTCATGGATGCACGTCTCATGGATGCACATCCGGGGGAAGAGTCGAAGGAAGCTGCGACGGACGCGAAATAGTCCCGGACAGAGCCTCGTCGAAGGAAATGTTATTGGCTTCCAGTGTTCGGCCCATAGCCACGTCGAGCCCGATGCGCGCGTGACTATAGTTGGCCAGCGCCTGGACCTCAGAGCTTTCGGCGCTCGCCAGGTTTTGCTGATCCAGCACGATCTGGTATGCCGTGGATGCGCCCAGCGCCAATCGCTTTTCATCTGCGTCCAGCGTCTGCTGTTGGAGGTCGCGCGCCTTCACTGCGGCGGCATAACGCGCGCGCGCCTGTTGCAGTCCGATCACCGCGTTCTGCACGTCCACGCGAACCTGGTTGATATTCTGCTGGAGACCAAGCTCGCTCTGTCGCAGCTCCAGTTCGCTGGTGGTGTAGTCGGATTGCGCCGCGCGGTTGCGCAGGGGAATGTTGAGCGCTAGCCCGGCCGTATAGTTCGGATAATTGCGGCGAAACATCTGGGCCAAGAGGTTGCCGTAGCCGCCAGCCAGGTAAGCTACACCTGGCGTCGCCTCGCCGAGCTGTGTCAGCGGCCCGCTCAATCCATTGTTGGTCAGCTCCGCAAAGGCCTGCAGTGTAGGCTTCAGGGCGTTCTTGATTCCCACCAGGTTCAACTTATCGCTATCGATGTTCAGGCGGCTTTGCTGGATCTCGGACCTGCTCTCGAGAGCCGCGTCCACTAATTGATTGACTGGCGGCGTCTCGTCCTTGTCTGGAATGGTGATGGTGTCGAGCGGAACAATATGCGCATCGAGCAGTGTGCTGTTGGCAATCCCGTTGCGGCTGATGGCATTCTTGAGCACCGTTTCTTGCTGGAGCAAGTTGGTTTGCGAGACCAGCAAATCTTGCTGGCTGACGTAAACCTGCGCTTCTGCCCGCGTGACTTCGATAGGCGCCAGGGTCCCCGCATCCACCTGCTTGCGGTTGTTGTCCAGAAGCTGTTGTGCGGCCGCCAGCTCGCGCTGCCGGGCACGAACGTCGTCCCAGAATTCGACCAGGACTGGAATCGGCGCGGAGAACATCGGGCCGGCGGTGACGACGGTGTGGAACTCTCCGTTCTCGCCGCATGGATCGACTCCGGGCGGCAGATCGCGAAGGAAGGACTCGTCGAAGCGTCGGCCCGCGAAGCTGCGGTCCAGCTTTCGGGGATCGACGCATGTCAGATACGCGACCAAGCCGGAGTCGATCATCTCATGGGCGAGCTTCGTGGTGTCGATCAGCCACAAAGGGAAAATCGCCGTCATTTCGACCAACGCGAGCTTCTCGATGCGATAGTCGCGGATGTCCTCCAGGAACAGATCGCCGAAGACGATGTGCTCGACGCCTTCGGCTTTGATGCGCGCGCACGTTTCCGCCATCCGAGCCTCATAGATCTCGTTCGTGCACTGGGCCGG
>JBKQHJ010000004.1:0-20619 GCA_052148835.1 Bryobacteraceae bacterium | reverse complement strand
CCGACGGGTTGAGAGCCAAGTCGGCCACCTGCAATAGGGGCGGCTGCGCGATCGCACCGCGGCGCGATACGGCGTGCAAACGCGCCAGTAGTACCTCGAACGAAAACGGTTTCACCAGATAATCGTCGGCGCCCAGATTCAAGCCCTCGACGATGTCGTGCGTGGCGTCGCGCGCCGTCAGCATCAGGATCGGGGTTTGGTTGCGGGCCGCGCGTAGTTTCCGGGCTACGGAAAATCCGTCCAGGCCAGGCAGCATTACGTCTAACACGATGGCATCGAAGGGATGCGACTCGGCGATCGCGAGCCCGTCGCGCCCGTTGCCCGCCAGCACCACGGAATGGCCTTCTTCTTCGAGACCCTGCCGCAGCAGTTCGGCCATGCGCCGTTCGTCCTCGACTATCAGCACCTGCATGATCTATGCTTTCATGCTAGCGCCCGGACCTGAAGTTTTGCTGTAAATAATGGCTGCTCATATCAGAGCGCTGGTATTATCGCAATGTAGGGCTTAAATGAAATTGACCGCCGTATACATGAAGGTGCCGGAGGGCTACGTTGCTTTCGTCGAAGAGCTTCCCGGCGCGAATACTCAAGGCGACACACTGGAAGAAGCGCGCGAGAACCTCAAGGAAGCGGTCGCGATGGTTTTGGACGCAAATTGCGAGCTGTCGGAGCAGTCGCTGCAGGGCGCCGATGTTATTCGTGAGGCTCTTTCGCTTCCTGCGGCGTGAGGCGCGCGGATCTTATCCGCCATCTCGAACGAGAACTTCAGCGGTCCCCCGGCATCGTGAGGTAAACGTCTTCCTGGCTCGCAAGATCTGTGACGACCCGCAGATTCCGCGACCGGAGTGATGCGTCGCCGAATCCCTAATCTCTAACCCCCAATCCCGCTCCGCCCCTTTCCGCTTCACCCGATTTTCAGATTCCTCAAGGTATCCTGGACCAGATGCGAACGCTGGTATTGACCCTATCCGTGGCCCTGGCCCTGTCCGCGCAACAGCCTCCGGCGACCCAGCCCGCGCCTTCGGCCACTCCATCAGCACTTCCTGGCGCGCCACTCAAGCTCACCTTCGCCGAAGCCCTGGCACGCGCCCGCCAGTACGGAGTTGATCTTCAGACCGCCAACATCGCCGCGCTGCTGGCTCGCGAGGACCGCATCCAGGCCAAGGCCGCCCTTCTGCCGCAAACCCAACAAGTGGACGAGTTCATTTACACCCAGCCGAATGGAACCCTCTCGGGCATCTTCGTCCCCAACGATGGCCCGCACGTCTACTACGTTTACGCGCAAGCGCATGAGGACTTGTCGTTCGCTCGCCGTGCCGAATATCATCGCGCCCAAGCAGCCGAAGCTCTCGCCCAAGCCAAGGCGGATCTCGCCGCGCGTGGCGTCTTTGCGACGCTCACGCAGGACTACTATGGTCTCGTGATCGCGCGACGCAAGCTCACCAACGCCGAACAGAGTCTGCGCGACGCACAAGCATTTCAGGACATCACGCAAAAGCAGGAACGGGGCGGCGAAGCCGCGCATGCCGACGTCATCAAAGCGCAATTGCAAACCCAACAGCGCGAGCGCGACGTATCCGACGCCCAGCTCGCCATCGACAAGGCGCGTCTTACCCTGGCGGTGCTGCTTTTCCCCGATTTCCAGCAGAATTTCGCGGTGGCCGACGACATCGAACAAATGCCGGCGCTCGAATCTTTCGAGGAGTTGCAGCAACAGGCGCAAGCGAAAAGCCCCGAACTGCGTATCGCACAAGCCAGCCTGAAACAGGAGGCGGCCGATGTCTCGGCGGCGCGAGCGGCGTACCTTCCCACGCCTTTCGCCGACTATTTCTACGGCATCCAGGCCAACCAGCTTGCCATTGATAACCGTGACCATCAGAACAACCTGGGCTCGGTGTTTGACATCGGCGTGAACATCCCGCTGTGGACCTGGGGCGCCACGCAAAGCAAAGTACGCCAGGCGCAACTTCGACAGCAGCAAGCCAACGTCGAGCTCGGTCTGGCCCAGCGCCAGTTGCTCGCGAACCTGAATTCGTTCTATGCGGAGGCGCGGCTTGCGCGGTCGCAACTGGATTCTTTGCGCAGCTCGCTGGCCCTGGCCGCCGAAAGCCTGCGGCTCACTACATTACGCTATGAAGGCGGCGAGGCCACGGCGCTCGAAGTAGTGGACGCGCAGAGCACGCTGGCCGCGGCGCGTAACGCGCTGGACGACGGCCTTTCACGCTATCGCATCGCCGTCGCCAGTCTTCAAACTCTCACAGGAAATTTCTGAACAACCCATGCGTACGCTCCTCACACTCCTCGCACTGGCCACGTTGGCCGCTTGTTCCAAACCTAAGGAGGCCGAAACAGAACCAGTTGCGCCTGTTCAGGTCACCGAAGTCACGCGCGAATCGATCCAGCGCATCGTCCAAGCTGACGGCATTCTTTATCCATCGGATCAAGCGAGCGTGATGCCTAAAATCAGCGCGCCGGTGAAAGAATTCAAAATCAAGCGCGGAGATCACGTGGCGAAGCATCAGTTGCTCGCCACGCTGGAAAATCGCGATCTCGAGGCGGCCGTCGCCGAAGCCAAGCAACTGTACGAGCAGGCGCTGGCCGGACAGCGCAATACCACTGGCGCGCAGCTCCCCGACGATGCCACCAAGGCGCGGCAGGACGTCACCGCGTCCAAGGAGGCTATGGATGCCTCGCAAAAGGTCTACGAGAGCCGCAAACAGCTTTTCGAGCAAGGCGCGCTCGCGCGCCGTCAGGTGGATGAAGCCAACGTCGCTTATGTGCAAGCCCGAAGCCAGTACGATATCGCGACCCAGCACTTGCAGGCGCTGAACCGCGTCGGCCAGCCCGAGCAGACCAAGGGCGCGCAGGCCCAGGCCGATGCCGCCAAAGCTCACTACGATGCCGCGCTCGCCCAGCTTTCCTACTCGGAGATCCGCAGCCCGATCGCTGGCGTGATTGCGGATCGACCGCTATACGCGGGAGAAATGGCCGCCGCGGGAAGCCCGCTCCTCACTGTGGTCAATGTGTCCCGCGTGATCGCGCGCGCCAACGTGCCGGTTTCGCAGGCCGCGGCGCTGAAGGTGGGCGACTCAGCCACAATCGCGCAAACCGAATCTGGCATCGAGTCGAACGGCAAGGTGACGGTAGTGAGTCCGGCCGTCGATCCGAACAGCACCACCGTCGAGGTTTGGGTGGAAGCCGACAACCCAGGCGAGAAACTGAAGCCCGGCGCCACGGTTCACGTGTCGATCGTGGCCGAAACAATTCCCAACGCTCTTGTCATTCCCACGGTTGCCCTGCTTCCATCCGATGAAGGCGGGGTGCAAGTGATGGTGGTGGGCGCCGATTCGGCCGCGCACGAAAAGAAAGTGGATCTTGGAGCGCGCGAGCCTGACAAAGTTCAAGTCGCGAAAGGCCTGGACCAAGGGGAAAAAGTGATAACGGGTGGCGGCGTGGGCCTGGACGACGGCGCGAAAGTGCGCGTTACCGCCCCACCTCCGGCTGACAAAGAAGATGACAAAAAGGACGACGACAAGGGTGGCAAATGAGCACGCCGGTGATTGAAACCGCCGACCCCGTGACGCCCGGCGCGGAGCACTGGAGCGCCCGATATGGCAAGCCCATCATCTTCGTCATCCTGACGATGATCGCTGCCGGAGTGTACCTCGCGTTTAACATTCCGATCGCGGTCTTTCCCGAAACCAACTTTCCCCGCATCGTCGTCGGCGTCGATAACGGCGTAGCACCCATCGACCAAATGTTGGTCACCGTCACTCGTCCCATCGAGCAGGCGCTCAACAGCGTACCCGGCCTGGAGCGCGTGCAATCCATCACCAGCCGCGGTTCGGTGGAAATCGATCTGTTCTTCTCGTGGAAAGTGGACATGTTTCAAACGCTCGAGCTGGTCAACGCTGCTTTGGCGCGCGTGCAATCGTCATTGCCCCCCACTGCCGCGGTTACTTCCAATCGCCTGACTTTCGCGGCCTTTCCAATCCTCGGCTATAGCCTTACGTCGAACACCGTGCCGCAGACCCAGCTTTGGGAAATGGCGACATACCAGATCAAGCCGCGCCTGAATCGCTTGGGCGGCGTTTCCACCGTCATTGTGCAAGGCGGCCAGGAGCCAGAGTTCGAAATTCAGCCGGATCCGGCGAAACTGCTTCAAACTTCGATGACCGTTCCCGGCTTGCTCGACGCCGTGCGGCGCAGCAATATGATCGACTCGCCCGGATTGGTGGAGACCAATCATCAATTGGTGTTAAGCCTGGTCAGCGGCCAGGTGCATGACGTCTCCGGCATCGCCAACATCGTTGTAAAGACGACTCCCGCCGGGATTCCGGTTCGGGTTGGCGATCTCGGCACCGTGCAACCTTCGGTGAAACCGGTCTACACCATCGTGCGCGCTGATGGCAAGCCCGCCGTGCTGCTCAACATCAATCGCCAGCCCGACAGCAATACCGTGCAAGTGGCCGACGCGGTTCACGCCGAGATTGATAGCATTCGCAAGACGCTCCCGAAAGGCGTAATTCTGACGCCGTTCTACGATCAGTCCGACTTGGTAAAGGACTCTATTAAGAGCGTACGCGACGCCATCCTGATCGGGCTGGTTCTGGCCGCCATTATTCTGCTGCTGTTTCTTCGCGACTGGGGCAGCTCCATCGTTGCCGGCTTGGTGATTCCAGCCACCATCGCAATCACGTTTATTGCCTTGCGCGTGCTGGATCAGAGCTTCAATTTGATGACCCTCGGCGGACTGGCCGCCGCGGTGGGACTGGTGATTGACGACGCCATCGTCGTGGTGGAGAACATCGTCATGCATCGCGATGCCGGCCAAAACCGCGCCGAAGCGATTCGCAGCGCCATGCGCGAGATCCGCGTGCCTCTGGTAGGATCGACGCTCACGCCCATCGTCGTGTTCCTGCCGTTGATCTCCATCACCGGCGTCACCGGAACATTCTTCCGCGCTCTGGCCATCACGGTCGGAGTGGCGCTGCTCACGTCGCTGGGCCTTGCCCTGACGTGGACACCGACGCTCAGCCACTATTTCTTGCGGAAACCACGCGCCGGCGCCGCCGGTCACGATATGGCCGGGCAGCGCGGAGTTCTCGGCCGCATCATTCGTATTTATGGACGTGTGCTGCGAGTGGCTCTAGAGAGGCCCTGGGCCACCGGCGTTTTCTGCGCGGTGCTGATTGCGGCCTCCTATTTCTGCTACAACGCGCTCGGCTCGGATCTGCTGCCCGCCATGGACGAAGGCGGTTTCATTTTGGATTACATCGCGCCGCCGGGTTCCTCGCTCGCCGATACGGATCGCCTGTTGAACCAGGTCCAAAAGATCCTCCAGGATACGCCCGAAGTGGAGACCACATCCCGCCGGACCGGTCTCCAACTTGGTCTCGCTACCGTTACGGAAGCCAACACCGGCGACTTTAGCGTCAAGCTGAAGCGAAATCGCTCACGAAGCATCGACGAGGTCATCGCCGATGTTCGCCAGCGCGTCACAACGCAAGTGCCGACGCTCGACGTGGAGTTCGCGCAACTCTTGCAGGACATGATCGGCGACCTGACGAGCGCGCCCCAACCAGTTGTCATCAAGATGTTTTCGGAAAATGCAGATTTGCTGCACCAATGGGGCCCGCGCGTGGGCGACGCCCTCAAAAAGATTCACGGCGTGGTGGACATTCAGAACGGGATCGAAAACACCATCAGCGGGCCTGCCATGGAGTTTCATGTCGATCCCACGGCGGTGGCTCGCTCCGGATTCTCGCCCGATGAAGTGGAACTCGACGCCAGCGCCATTCTGCAAGGCGAACCTGCGTCCTCACCAGTAGTGATCAATGGCCGCGCTTACACCATCCGCGTTCGCTTCCCCGAGTACACTCGCGCATCTGTAGAAGCGATCCGCAACACCTTGCTGTCGAGCCAAAGCGGCAGCCGCGCTACGCTGGGCGCTCTCGCGACCATCCAAGAGCTCCCAGGCCAAACCGAGATCCTGCGTGAAAATCTGCAGCGCATGCTCGCCGTCACGGCGCGGCTGGAGGATGTGAACCTAGGCGCGGGGATTGCCGCGGTGAAGAAAACCATCGCGGATCTGAACATTCCGCCGGCCATCCGCATCGTCTACGGCGGCGGTTACGAGGAGCAGCAGAAGTCGTTTCGCGATCTGGCCGTGGTGTTGATATTGGCGGTGGTGCTGGTGTTCACGGTGCTGCTCTTCGAATTCGGCAACTTCGGCGCTCCGGTGGCGATTCTCTCCTCGGCATTGCTATCAACGTCCGGGGTTTTCCTCGCTCTTCTCATCACCAATACGACGTTCAACATTTCTTCCTTTATGGGCCTGATCATGGTGATCGGCATCGTTGCCAAGAACGGCATTCTGCTGTTGGATGCCGATCAGAAGTTCCGTGCTGAGGGCGCCGCTCCCGAACACGCGATGATCCTCGCCGGCGAGCGCCGGCTGCGCCCCATTCTGATGACCGCTCTCGCCACCACGGCTGGGATGATTCCCCTCGCTTTAGCATTCGGAGCTGGATCGCAGATGCTGCAGCCGCTGGCGATCGCGGTAATTGGCGGGATCGCGGCCTCGATGGTTCTATCGCTGATCGTGACGCCCGCGGTTCATTACTACTTGCAGAAGAAAACCCCGAGCTAAAATGAAGCGCTCAGGTTTCGGTCGGTCATCAGCATTAATAGAGACAGCAAAACAATCAGGCCGACATACTGGGTGAGCACGACATTATCTTCTTCCGCCGGGTAATCGCGGCTGAACAGCCGATAGCCCGCGCCAAGGGCGATCAGCAGGAGAATGGTCTGGTGGGTGAATG
Source organism: Bryobacteraceae bacterium (assembly GCA_052148835.1). Lineage (GTDB taxonomy): Bacteria > Acidobacteriota > Terriglobia > Bryobacterales > Bryobacteraceae > Palsa-89. The sequence goes on along the minus strand of JBKQHJ010000004.1, from coordinate 13,795 downwards.
CCCAGACGGCAATCGCCACGCCTCCCGCGATGCCGCGTTGCACTCGAGTGAGCGCGCGAAAGCCGCGCCCGCCATCCAGCTGCCAGATCGGAAGAAGATTGAACAAATTCAGCCATGCGGCGGTGTGTGCGATCGCGTACCAGACCGGAAGTCCCGTGGCGATCGCAGCGAGCCAGGCTACTATCGCCGAACCCAATCCCCAGATTGGCCCGGCCAAACCCACGCGTGCGTCTTCACCGACATTACCCGGATATTGCTTCATTCGCACGAATGCGCCGAAAAACGGGATAAACATCGGAGCGCTCGCCGCGATATTGTATTTGCGCAGCGCCATCACGTGGCCCATTTCGTGGATGTAAATGGACATCACGAAACCAAGCGCGAATTTCCAGCCGAACAGCGACCAATACACCGCGAAAAAAGCCAGCATGCTGGCGAACGTGCTGAGCTTGGTCAGCCCCAGCAACAACAATTTACCCTTCGATAACGCCACTACCAAAAAGGTGCCGATGGACCCGAGCCTTCCGAACCGCTTCGCCCAGCCGCTTTTTTCAGAAAGCTGCAGATCGATATTTTCGATCCGCGTCTTGGTCAGACGATACTCCTCGGAATCCGGAGGAACCAGCTCCAGCGCTTTTGCCCAGGCTTGCCTTGCGCCGTGCCAATCGCGCGCCTGCCCCGCCAGCTTGGCATGTTGGACCAGCGCGTCGAACTCCTGCTGCTGAGCGAGCGTCATAGCTGATCGAACAGATCGCCGAGGCGAATGGAAAAGCCCGGAATCAAGCTGGATTGAAAAATGCCATTCTCACGGAGAATGATGTTCAGCGCATCGGAATACAAGAAGGCTGTTCGAGAATCGGGATCGATAATCCATGCTTCATTCGTGCCGCATTTTCGATACCGATCTGCCTTCCTTACGAGCTTCTTGAACGTATCGTTCTCCGAAACGATTTCAATCGCCAGATCGGGAACAAATCGTTGGACCCGCCGCTTTCCATCGCACAACCTCAGCTTGTCCGTGCCGAAGAAACTCACATCTGGTCCATGAGCGTTTCCTCCGAAGTCAAATTCCTGCTCCGAAACGATCTCGCCAAGTCCGTTCTTCTTAACATAGTCGCGTAACAGCGATATGAAGGCATCGCGAAGCCGATTGTGAATCAGCGTGTTTCCGGACACTTCCACTAATTTCCCATCTTCCAGCTCGTGATTAATTGCTAGGGCGTCTGGGAGCCGTTCAAAATCTTCGATGGTTAAGGGACTCACGGCCGACATGACCTTATTTTAACTCGACCACTGTCGCGCCCGTTCCGCCTTCCGCGGGCGTGGCTGGATAATATTTCTCCACGTGCGGGTTTGTGGCCAGTAACTCGCCGATCACTCTGCGCAAAATTCCCATGCCATGGCCGTGCACGATACGCACGCGATCCACCGACGCCAGCGACGCGCTATCCAGAAACTTGTCCACTTCGTCGCGAGCCTCTTCGGCGCGTTTTCCAATGATGTTGATCTCGCGATAAGTCACGTCCCAGCGGGGCCCCGGTTCACCCGCCGCTTCGAATGACACATTCTTCGGTAATCGCGCGCTTTCCGGCGCCGGCGGCAAAACCTCCTCGACATCGTCGGTGGTTACTTTCATCCGCATCAATCCCGCTTCCACTTCGAGCAAGCCTCCTGAAAGCTTGCGACGCACGCGCGCCGGTTCGCGAACGCCTTTCAGCCGGACTCGCGCACCTTCCTCCACCGCAATGAAGCGCTGCGCGGGAACGGGAGCTTCTCCGAACACCTCCACTCGAGCCTGCTCCTCGAATTCTCGCTTGGCTTTCGCCACACGACGCTCGGCTTGCTCGGCCGCTTTGCGCTGCTCCGCACCGGCCAAGGCCTTTTGGATGGTCTCCTGATTTTCCGCTTCGTATCGGGCCAGCGCGGACCGCAAGCGCTCGTCGAGTTCGGCGAACTTGGCTTTTTCGCGCCGCGCGAACTCGTTGGCAAGCTCCTGCTCGCGTGCTTCCAAAGCCTGGCGCTGTTCTCGCAAGTCCTGCTCTTCCACCGCTGTTCTGCGCAGCCGCTGGTGCAGTTCATTCAGGAAGACCGCGATATCGCGCTCGCTGGTGGACATCCGCTGCCGCGCGCGAGCAATCAAGTCTGGGGAAAGTCCAAGACGGCTTGCGATTTCAAGCCCCGCGGACTTCCCAGGCGCGCCCAGTTGCAAAACATAGGTTGGCTGAAGTGTTTTTTCGTCGAAGCCCATGGAAGCGTTCAAAACTCCCTCCGTGGTCGCGCCGAAAATCTTCAATGCCAATAGATGCGTGGAGGCGAAAGTGAACGCGCCGTGCGCGCGGAACGATTCCAGAATCGCGACGCCCAGCGGTCCGCCTTCTTCCGGGTCCGTGGCGCGCCCCAATTCGTCCAGCAGAACCAAAGATTGCGGTGTCACGGTCTCCAGCATCTCGCGTACCCGCGCGATGTGCGCCGAAAAAGTGCTGAGGCTCTCCTGGATCGACTGCTGGTCGCCCATGTCCGCGAGCACTTGCTCAAATAACGGGAACTCCGCTTCCGCGGCCGGCACCGGCAGGGCCGCTTGCGACATCAGGACCAGCAAACCAACGGTCTTCATGGAAACCGTCTTGCCGCCCGTATTGGGTCCGCTGATCAATAGCGTTCGCTGCTTCTCGTCGAGGGCCAGCGAAATCGGACTGATCGGCTTTTTCTGCCGCCGCAGCACGTCTTGGAGTAACGGATGCCGCGCGTCCCTCAGCATCAGCCGCCGATTCGTTTCCGCACTGAAACGCGGAATCACGCAATCGAAATCAGAGGCGAACTCAGCTTTGGCGAACAGCAGATCCAGCCGGCCGATCGCTTCCACCAGCGCCTGCACCAGCGGCCCGTTGACTCGCAGCAGTTCCGTCAGCTCGCGTAGAATGCGGGCTACTTCCCGCTGCTCTTCTTCGCGCAGCCGCACCAACTCATTGTTCAGATCGATGGTCTCCAAAGGCTCGACGAAAAGCGTGTGCCCGCTGCCGCTCGATCCATGAATGACGCCGTAAACCTTGCGCTGTTGTCCGGCCACTACCGGCACCACGAAGCGATCGTTCCGCAGCGTGATGAACTCCTCTTGCAGCGTGCCGTCGTCGCGATGGGCCCGCAAGAATCGCTCGAGCGAGGTTTGAATCTGCCTCTGCTGGCGTTCGATGTCGCGGCGCAACCGATTGAGCGCCACACTGGCATCGTCGGCCACAGTGCCATCCGGAAGAATCTTGCCGCGCACATCGCGCAGTACGGGCCTAGGATCGGCCGTCGCTTCCGTATGGGCAGCCAACCTCGGATATTTTTCGGACGCCAGCTTCAGCGCAGCGCGGATTTCGCCCGCCTCTTCGATCAACCGGGCTAGTTCCAGAATTTGCTTCGGCTCCAGCACAGCGCCCTCGATGCGCAGGATGGTGAGCGCCACCGACACATCGGGAATGGAGTTGAAGCGCAGACGAATCGCCGATCCCCGAGAGGCTGCCTGCGGCTGCCGCGAAGCACTCAAGTAGGCCATGGCCTCCGCCACGTCCGCCAGGGCACTTTCGATGGCTGCGCGATCGACACCAGGCTCCAACTTTTCCAGTTCCGCCCGGCCGAGCGGACTGCCGACATACCGCCCTACGAGCTCGCGCACCGGCGAGAATTCCAACAAATCAGCGCTGAAGTTTTGCAAAGGCTCTCTCGATCACGTCCAACGTTCCGTCTGTAAGACGATACTCGCGAAGGTTCTGTTCCGCCACCCATTCCACCCGGCTCACATCACTGGCCGGCGCGGCAATACCCTCCACCCTGCGGCACAAATAGTCGATCAAGACGTAGTGATACTCCGGTTTGCCCTGCGCATCTGGAATGATACGCTCGAAAATTTCGAACATCGAGTAGGGCTCGACGTCCAGGCCGGTCTCCTCCGCCACCTCGCGGCGAATTGCTCCCTCCAGCTTCTCACCCGTTTCGACAACTCCTCCGGGAATGGACCAGTAGCCTTTCAGAGGTTCTTTCCCACGCTCGACGAGCAGGATCTTGCCGTCTTCAAAAATCAACGCCCCAACGCCCAGGAACGGGCGCGAGGGATAACGCCGGCTGTCCTCGCGAATATCAACTGGGTTAATACGCGATGCCTTTCACGTCCAGCCGCGCGCGATACAGCGAGGTCCGCGCCGTGATGTACAGCGATCCCAAATCCGGATCGCCGAACGTGCAGTTGGATGGAGTCTCTTCGGTTGGAATCATACCGAGCGGTTTGCCATCCGGCGAATACACCAGAATCTGATTGGCGGCCACATACAGATTGCCCTTCTCGTCGACACAGATGCCGTCGGGCACGCCCTCGATTCCCGAGATCAGAGTTCGTTCATTGGAGGCCGCGCCGCTCTTATCCAGGTCGTAGGCGCGCACATTCTTCTCGTCGGAATTGCCTACGTAAAGCGTTCGGCCGTCGGGCGACAACGCGATGCCATTGGGGCGCCCCTTGGGCTTCGCAACCACCTCCAACTCGCCTTTGCGCGAGATGCGATACACGCCGAAAAAATCCAATTCGCGCGCGTCCTGCTGGTTGCCGAAGGCCGGATCGGTAAAGTAAACATCGCCCTCTTTGCGAATCGCCAGATCGTTGGGCGCATTTAGCCGCTTGCCCTGCCAGCGCTCGGCCAGGACTTCCACTTTGCCTTTCTTGTCGGTGCGCGTGACGCGACGCGTGTGGCTTTCGCAGGTGTAAAGGCGGCCTTGCGCGTCGAATCGATTGCCATTAGCTCCATTCGAATTTTCCCGAAAACCGCTAGCCGGCTCTCCGGGCGTGAACTTCAGAAGTTTGTTGTTCGGAATATCGCTGAAAATGAGAAAACCCATGGGCGACCACGCGGGCCCCTCGGTGAACGCGTAGCCCGTCGCCACCTTGTCAATACGAAGATTGTCGAAGCTCTGAGCGGCGGCGCTCCACGCCAGCAATAGAATTGCGAAGAACCACTTCACGCATCGACAAGGTTATCAGAGAGCATCCGGCAAGTTTCATAGCCCGGCTAGTACAAAAAGCTCCGATGGCCGATTGCACGCCCGGGCATGGATTGGGATACAATCTGCCAATGGCTCGCACTCATGAGTACGCGGCGCGCCTCGCTGTTGTCATACTTGTGTGCTCCCCCTGTTGGGCGTTCCAGGCGTCCGGCGTCGATACCGCGGTTTCCATTCTTCCCCGTATCCGGCCAGCCGTTTCCTCTGGCCAAACTCTTTTTCCGAAAGCCGACATACGAGTGGATTCCGCGCTGGTGTTGGTGCCGGCTCAAGTCACTAATGTCCTGGGACTGCCGATCACGGATCTGAACAAAGAGGACTTTAAGGTCTTCGAAGACGGCGTGGAGCAGCCCATCACGAATTTCGCCCGGGAAGACGCGCCCCTATCCATCGGATTGGTGTTCGACATCAGCGGCAGCATGCGAAACAAGATCCAGAAGGCCACCGAAGCGGCCGCGGCATTCTTCAAGACGTCCAATCCGCAGGACGAATTTTTCCTGGTCGAGTTTAGCGACCGGCCGAAGCTAACAGTCCCGTTTACTTCGGACCCGGACGAGGTCTACGATCGGATCGCGCATATCAAGCCGTTCGGGCGCACGTCCCTGCTGGACGCGATCCACCTGGCGATGGGTGCGATGAAGCAGGCACGCAACAGCCGCAAGGCGCTGGTGATCGTTTCCGACGGTGGAGATAATCGCAGCCGCCATAACGCGCGCGAGATCAAGACCGCGATCCTCGAATCGGACCTGCAGGTTTATGCGATGGGCATCTTCGATCCCGAAGACACGCCCAAGCATTCCACCGAGGAACAAAACGGACCCAAACTTCTCACCGAGCTCGCGGACGAGAGCGGGGGCCGTGAGTATCCAGTAACCAGCCTGAACGATCTGCCTTCCATCAGCGCCCGCATCGGCAACCAACTTCGTAATCAGTATCTGCTGGGCTATTCGCCCCTAAATGGTGCGCGTGACGGTAAGTACCGGATCATACAGGTTCGAGTAAGTCGCCGGACGGAAATACCCGACTTACACGTTTATTATCGCCACGGATATTATTCGCCAGCGCTGTAACTGCGGAGTTACTCGCCAGTTACCAGCGGAAGCCGAACGTCACCGGCACATAGTCGCCGCGCTGGTTGCCGTTCAGGAAAACGTGTACGTAACGAGCCTCGGCGAACAGCTTGCCGTGCCACTTGGTACCGAACGCCACGCCCATGCCGGCATTCCAGCCGGGCTTGTTCACCGAATAGGCATCTCCGGAGACGGGAATCACGACCGGGAGCGATCCTGTGTCGAACGGGGTCACAACGCCCGCAGGCCTTGAGAAATTCTCGTACCAATGATAAAGGCCACCTCCGCCGATCGCGTAAAGATCAAAATGGCTCCTGGGAGTGAGATGCACAATCGGATCGAGGGTCGCGGAGAAGATATCCACACCGCCGCCCGGATACCCAAGGTTACCTAGCGTCGTGCCATTGAATCCGAGCGAAGTATAGCCGAGTTCGCCCAAGACGCCGACGTAATTCGAAAAGTTAAATCCGACGCCGCCCTCCACGTTCCATCCGTCGTTCAGGTACCTTCCGGTATTGCCGACGGATTGCGTGAAACCACCGCCCAGTTCGAACGAAAAATGAGACACTTCTTGCGCACTCACAGTACTAATGCAAAGGAAAGCAAAGCATGCTGGAAACAGAACTTTATTCATTTGTCGTAACCTCATGCTCTTTAGACTTCCAGCAATCCGAGCACGTTTCGCGGCTTGCAGTTAGGTGTTTGTTAAAAGCGTTCAGCTCCAGTAACTTCGATCCAGGCTTCGATACTGCACGGCTTCGGCCAAGTGCTTGGCGGAGACGGCATCGGAGTGATCGAGATCGGCGATGGTGCGGGCGGCTTTTAGTATCCGATCGTGAGCACGGGCGCTTAAGCCCATGCGGCGCACGGCCATTTCGAGCGTTCGCTCGCCCGCTTCATCTAGAGCGCAAAATGTTCTGAGCAATCGGGCCGGGATGCGGGCGTTGTAGAATCCACGGCGGCGTTGGACGGTGCGAGCGGCTTCCACCCGGGCGCGCATTTCATCCGACGTCGTCCCGTGATCTTTGCCGCGCAGTTCTTTGTAGGCAACCGCCGGAACCTCCACATGCAGATCGATGCGATCGAGCAGCGGCCCGCTCACTTTGCTCAAGTAGCGTTGGATGATGGCGCCGGTGCAGCGGCATTCGCGCGTCGTGTCGGAGAAGTAACCACACGGGCAAGGATTCATCGCGGCGATCAGAATGAAATCGGCCGGAAACGACAGCGTCATGTTGGTGCGCGCGAGAGTCACCGACGATTCTTCGAGCGGTTGCCGCAACATTTCGAGCACGTTGCGCGGAAACTCCGGGAGCTCGTCCAGGAAGAGGACGCCGTTATGCGCCAGGCTGACTTCGCCCGGTCGCGGCGTTCCAGAGCCGCCGCCGATGAGCCCCGCGTCCGATACGGTGTGGTGCGGCGATCGAAAAGGCCGGCGACCGAGCAGCCCGACCCCACGCGGAAGCAGCCCCGCGACGCTATGGATCTGCGTGGTCTCGATCGATTCTTGAAAGGTAAGCGGCGGCAAGATGCCAGCGAATCGTTTCGCGAGCATCGTTTTACCCGAGCCGGGCGGCCCGATCATCAGCACGTTGTGGCCGCCGGCGGCTGCCACTTCGAGCGCGCGCTTGGCGCTGGTTTGGCCGCGAACATCGCGAAAATCCGGTAAAACTTCTTCGGACCAGCCCGCGGAGGGCACCGAGCAGGCCGTGGGTTGGAATTGATCGGGTTGATTGAGGTACGTCACCACTTCAGCCAGATGGCGCATGCCAAACACTCGCACACCTTCGGTGACCGCGGCTTCGGCGGCGTTGTCAGCGGGAACCAGCAAATTGGGGATGCCCTGACGGCGGGCGCAGACGGCGATGGAGAGCACACCCCGCACGGGCCGCAGCGTGCCATCGAGCGACAGCTCTCCCACCAACATGTGCTCGTCGATGTGTTTATCAGGACGGCCGATAGTTCCCATTGCGCCCAGAATGCCGAGCGCCATGGGCAGATCGAACCCCGCGCCTTCCTTGCGGACGTTGGCGGGCGCCAGGTTGATGGTGACGGATTTGTTGGGATAACCGAATCCGGAATTCAGCAGTGCGGACTTGATGCGCTCGCGACTCTCCCGCACGGCCGTATCGGGCATGCCCACGGTAATGAAATCGCGCGCGTTTCCGCCGGGGTACATATCCACCTCGACGTCGATCAAGTGCGCTTCGATTCCAAAGACAGCGGCACTGCGGGTCCGGAAAAGGGCCATTGACCCTGAAGTGGCTATTCGACCGAAAATGTCTCGCGAGTTTCGTACATTTGCTGGCCGAGATTATCATGCACGGCCAGCACGATGGTGTATTTTCCGAGCGGCTGATCTTTGGCAAGGTTCAAGTTGAGTTCGCCGGGCTGATAGCGCTGGGGATAATATGTCTGGATTTTTTGATTCGCGGCCTGTGGTTCGGAATAGGCGACAGAGCCGTCTTCGCGCAGCACCGTCAGCCCGTATTCAATATCAACCTGGTTCTTTTCGCCTAGCTTATAGCCCGTCATGTCGAATTTAGCCCACACCGAATCGCCCGGACGATACGCGGCAACGGCCAGCGGCCGGTCTTCGTCCTCATTGCGCAGGAAACGGAAGTTGCGGACCGTCAACGTATCGCTCGGAGCCACAGCGCGGCCTTTGATGTGGAAGACGGCGCGCTTCTCTTCGGTAGTTTTGGCGAGCTCATCGGAAAGTTTCACCAGAACCGTATATTCGCCCGTGTCCGCCAGCGGCGGTACGACGATCGCGTCGCGGAATTTCGGCATCCAGTTCTTGTCTTCCTGGGTGACCGTGGTGTCGACCTTGTCTTCCTTTATCGGCTTCAGCAGAGCGCCGCTTTTGTCGCGAACCTCGATCTGGAATTTGAGTGAGATGTTCTGCTTGCCGAAATCGTCGGGCTTGTCGAGTTTGCGATAGCCCTCGGCCTGGCAACTGAAATAGACGGTCTCGCCGGGAACGAAATTTTCGTCGGACGCCTCGGGCGGACCGTCTTCGCTACGCGCGAACACCGGGTGCACGATGGCGAGCGGCTTATCGGCCGCAAGTACGCGACATCCCGATACGAGACATCCCGACGCAAGAACCAAAACTGCGGTTAGCGATCTCACGCCTATTCCACTACTGTACTCCAGCCGCGGCGCGAGAGGTCCCAGTAGATGACGGCGCCCGCCGCGATGCCCATGGCGAGAAGGAGGCCGCCGCTGGTGAAATCTTTCAATAGCAATTTGCCGGTGCCGAACAGGATGCCATAGATGAGCAGGCAGCCGCAGATCCAATCGACCAGATTGGAAAGGCCGCCGGTGGAGGGGCGAACGTCGGGAGCGAGTTCGGCGATGGGGCGCCAGCCGGCCTTCGATGGATGCGTGCGGCGATAGAAGGCGACCAGCGTTTCCTTGGATTCGGGCCGCGTGAGGAACGTCACGGCAAGCCAGACGACGGTGGTGATGGAAACGGTCACAATCATGATCCAGGCGAAGTCGCGCGGTTGGTCTTTATCCAGACCAAACGCCGTTTGCATAAATAGCGAAACGACGAAGCCCGAGATCATGGCCGAAACCTCGCTCCAGGCGTTAATCCGCCACCAATACCAGCGCAACAGCAACACGCCGCCGGTGCCAGCGCCGGTAACCAGCAGGAGTTTCCAGGCGCCGGCGATCGAATCGAGATAAAACGTAACGACGGCCGAGACGATCGTAAGAAGCACGGTCGCCCATTGCGATGCCGCAACGTAGTGCCGCTCGGTTTCCGACTTCTTCAAAAAGCGGCGGTAAAAGTCGTTGACCAGATAGCTGGCGCCCCAATTCAATTGCGTGGCAATAGTGGACATGTAGGCCGCGGCGAAGGCGGCGATCATCAGTCCGCGCAAGGATGGCGGCAGATAGGCGATCATCACGCGAATGTAGCCGGTCTCAGGATCGGCCAGGCCAGGAAAAAGAATCAGCGACGCGAGTGCGACCAAAACCCACGGCCACGGACGCACGGCGTAATGCGCGATGTTGAACCACAGCGTCGCGAGCAGCGAGTTCTTTTCGTCCTTGGCGCTGAACATACGTTGCGCGACGTAGCCGCCGCCGCCCGGCTCGGCGCCCGGATACCAGGTGGACCACCAGTTCATCGAAATGTAGACCAAAAACGTGATCATGGGCATCCAAGCCGAGTGGAGGTCGGGCACAAAGTTCAGTACGGAACCTTGGCCGGGCCCGCGCGCATGATCCACCAGCGCCAGTTGCGCCTTCATGCCGTCGATGCCGCCCACCGCGCGCACCGCAAAGACCGCGAGCACGGTGACCATGCCCATCTTGATGACGAACTGAAAAAGATCGGTGACCAACACGCCCCACAGGCCCGACAGGGTGGAGATGAACGACGTGAGCGCGATCATTCCCATCACGATGGCGAGTGCTTCGAGCTTGGTGACGCCAAGCACCAGTTCGAGGATTTTGACCATCGCGAGGTTGACCCATCCGAGAATGATGCAGTTGATTGGAATACCGAGGTAGAGCGCGCGGAATCCCCGGAGGAAGGCGGCGGGTTTGCCCGAATAACGGATTTCTGCGAATTCGACGTCGGTCATCACGCCCGAGCGGCGCCACAGGCGGGCGTAGAAGAAGACCGTGAGCATGCCGCTCGCGATGAAATTCCACCACAGCCAGTTGCCCGCGATGCCCCCCATCGCGACCATGCCGGTGACGGCGAGCGGAGTGTCGGCGGCGAACGTGGTAGCCACCATCGACGTGCCGGCCAGCCACCAGGGAACGTTGCGCCCTGAAAGGAAGAATTCGGTGACGCTCTTCCCCGCGCGCGATTTGTAGTAGAAGCCGATGGCGAGGTTGAATAGGAAGTAGAGCGCGACTACTAGCCAGTCGACCGGGGTGAGTTGCACAAATGAATTGTAGCGGGCGGTGATGGGTTGTTGGTTATTGGTCGTGACCGTTGCTGGCCGGTGCAAGCCATGTGGCGCATCAGGCCTACCTTTGTGATTGGCGGTGATTTTTTCCCTTAATCTTTCACCGACATGTGGAGCTGGCGGTGTGCGGGCCCCTCGCCACGCAACTGATGGCGCCAGCTCATCCTAAGTGGCGGAATTGGCTTGTGAAGTCTGTTTTAGTAGCAGTACTTCTGCTTCTGTAAGAAGCGGAGCACATTTGTCCTCGCGCAGCCACAGATCGACTGATGCCTTTGCCGAGCTGAGGGACGATTGTGCCAGGCCGACGTCAAGAAGGTTGTAGATATGAAGAATCTCTTCGACCCAACGCCACACCTGAACGAGGTGCTGTGCCAAGTCGACCCATCCAGCTGCGAATATAACTGCGTCGGTTAATGGACCTGTTCGTATGTGTTCCGGAAGCACATAACCGGCAGCGAACCTTGGGTGTCCTCCAACTTGACAGTGACTGGAATACTCAGTTGAGCGGAACCGGCCGCCGCAGCGCTCACGCATCCGCGATGGCTGGTATTCCTTGCGCACCGCCTCCAGATCCGATGATGCCCATCTGAGGGGTTCATCCTTGTCCAACGTGAACAAGCACAGAAGGTACTCAATCTCAACTACCTGGCGGACGAGTGCGGCGGCAGCATATCGGTTGTCGTCACGCAAGAGCAGGACGGCGCCACGAGCCATCTCACCACCCATCTGAATCGCCGAAGCGATCGCCCGGCGCGGATGATCCGCAAGTCCAAAAGCCCAGAGCACTGCGCCCGTGGCAGCGAGGGCTTCAGCAAGTGCGCTGCAGGTAGATTCACGCAGGGCGATTGCGCGCGGGTTGCTGAGCTCCGCAATAAAGTCTTGTATTGAGTCCTGCATGCGACTCCTGGTCCACCGGCCTTAACAGGGCTGATCGCAGCTACATCCTTACGCGGTGCCGCGCAACAGTCCGGCCACACTTAGATCCTCGTCGATATCTGGCCAGTGGATACCTTCGCCGTCGCCGAGTAGCTCGAAGTTTCGTCGTTGCTCGGAAGTTGCATGCAGGAGTCGCGGGAACCAAGCGAGTGGAACCGAGATTCTGCGGCCGTCAGCGAGGGAGACAGTTAACTCGTCGTCGGTGACCGAAACCTCACGAGCTTTCGGGCGAATCTCGACGGCCGAAGAATTCATGCCATGCCTCCAGCCACGCGACTTGGTTTTCGGTAGCAAGCCGCTCTAAATGTCGCAGCTCCCGCGCCGAGAAGCCCGTGGCGGATACCAGCGCAACCGGCTCCAGCCAAAACTTGGCCAGCGATGTGTCCCGCTGAACGTGGACGTGTGGCGGCTCCAGATCTTCGTTGCTGAAGAAGAACACACGATATGGGCCAAGCCGAGCAATCGTGGGCATGCATGTTTAGAGCACCTGGGTTTAGTATAGCTGCTGATTTACGCAGTCTCAGAACAACGAAGCTTGCGGCTCGTCCGGTCTGGTACACTTCGCCACTACCAGCGTAATATCGTCGTGCTGCTCGCACGGGCTGAACCGCTTCACATCATCGAGAACCGCTTCTAACAAACCACGCGGCGGCTGACTACGATTGCGGCGCAAGCTCTCGATCAGCCGCTGTTCGCCGAATTCCTCGCCTCCATCGTTGAACGCTTCAGTGACGCCATCGGTGTAGAGGACGAGTGTGTCGCCCGGCAAGAGCGCGCTTTCGCCGATCTCGCAGTCCCAGTCCTCGAAAAGTCCGAGAACCGTGGCTGTCGACGCCAGGCGATCCAGCTTGTCTTCGGAACGCAAGATCAGCCCCGGAAGATGCCCGCAATTCGCATAGCGCAGGCGCCGCGCTCGGTTGTCGTATTCGGCGAAAAACAGAGTGGCATAGGCGCTTTCGATGGTGTTATCGAAAAACAGCCGGTTTACCGATTGCAAAAATCGCCGCGGATGTTCCAGCGCGGTGGCGCACTGGCTCCGCAGATTGGCTTGCAGATTCGCCATCAAGAGCGCAGCGGCGATTCCTTTGCCCGCGATGTCGCCCACCACCAGCCCCAACCGCTCCTGACCGAGGTTCAGAAAATCGTAATAATCGCCGCCCACCTGGCGAGCCTGCACACAAGCGCCCGCATACTCGAGTGTCTCCAGGGGTGGAAGCGTTTGCGGAAACAGCCTGGCCTGGACCATGCGCGCGATCTCGATCTCCTGGGCCGCGCGGCGTTCGGCTTCCAGTTTCTCGGCAGTGGCGCGTCGTTGTTCGTCCAGCGCGCGGCTCACCTCATCGAATCCCACCAGAGAAAACGAATTCCCGTCGATATCCTGAAAGCGCGTGAATACGCCGCCCCAAATCGGAGGCTCGCCGGCCGGCATGCGTGGATCGTGCTGCACGCGCCTCAGACGCGGCGTGTAGCGAAAGCGGACCCCTCGCTTGCTCCACTCGCGGAATTTGGCCACCACGTCTTCCGTCAGGAACACGATCGGGGTGTGGCGTCCGATAAGTTTGTATTCTTCCGATTCCGGCGCGGGCACGATCAGCCGAAGCACCGTCGTGCCGTCAGGAGGCGCTACCGCTACCAAACGATAACCGGACCGAAGACGCATGTCCAACGCCACATCGAATCCAAGCTGATCGCGGTAGAAATCCAGACTCCGGTCCTGGTCGCGAACATAGACATTGACGGCGTCGATACGCAGGTAGGGATTCTGCCGATCCAGTCGAACGGTTATGCCAGTGGGTTGCGCCATTTCAGTATCGCAAGCGGACAAAG
>JBKQHJ010000003.1:0-3943 GCA_052148835.1 Bryobacteraceae bacterium | reverse complement strand
CGGATGCGGGCCTTGTCGCCGCCGCCCATGCGGCGCGCCAGCCCGCCGGCGAGCACGACGCCGAGGGTTTCAGGTGTAGGCACGATCATGCTTCCATGCGCGGGTTGTCACTTGAGGCCGCCTCGCTCTATTGCGGACATTCCACGTTGACCGGAGGGGTGGCCGAGTGGCTGAAGGCGCACGCTTGGAAAGCGTGTATACGGGAAACCGTATCGTGGGTTCGAATCCCACTCCCTCCGCCATATCATATTGAAAAAACATGGTATTTTTTGTTTTTTTTGTGAAACCTACGTCTACCTCTGCGAGAGGGTCGGGCAGAAAGTGGAGGCACCAAGCATCATCTTGTAATTGCTTGCATTTCTGAGTTGCAAAAACCGCGTCTTCGGCGGTCTCGTCATATGACCCGCTCTGAGATCGCGCCTGCAGAAGGGCAGGATACGCGTTCCCGCCCGGTTGACCATGGAGATGATAGCGCCCGGAGCGGCAGAACGCATCCATAGCCAGGCCAGAGGCAGCGCGGGGTCTTCTGCGGGCTGTCCGCCTTTCGGTCCAGCTCCGGCAGCTTGGCGAAGTTCGCCGCCATGCGGCGGGCTTCGTCCTCAGTGAGCAACCTGGCAGAGAAGCGACACGCCTAGCCTAGTCCGGTCTTTGTGTGGTGTCGGATGTCGGACGTTGGAGCGCACCAAGCGTGATGGCTGCTTTTGCACGAGTTGTTCATAATCGCCAGGGTGCTGCCGACCCCGACCACAACCGCCGTGAGAACAATCAATAAGGGGATCTTCATGGCGACCTCGCTACTGCGGGTCCCCCGAACCTACCCCGTCAGGCAAATTATCGCGGTTCAAATGAACCCACGGTGAACACGCGGCACCTTCAGGCCAACAACGGCGCGCCGCAGCAGCCACAACAGCTTGACGAAGTTCACCACCATGTGCCGCGCCTCGTCCTTGCTCAACCGATTGGTCGCCGAAGCGCCCGCCGGAGCTAAACCAACTTGCGGTGCAGTCACTGCTTAGGTGCCTCAGGTTCCTTTAGCGGATTGTCGCGGCGGAATCTCTTTAATTCATCCGAAAGCAAAATGTCGCGCAAGAGATGAGCCGGGGTCACGGCTGCAATCCCGACATTTTGCCCAATCACGGGCGCTACGGCGTTCGGTGTTTGAACGAATCCACCGACGCGTGGTTCGTTGAAGTTTCCACGCATCACACCTGCAAGAGTTATCTCCGACCCAGCATAGATTTTGCCCGGCTCGCGGTCCATTCCCTGAGAGAAGAACACCGGAGAGCCACTGTTGCCACCAAATGACATAGTTTCAAGCAAATACAATTCTACGCACACTGGCGGCTTCGACACGGAATCTCGCCAATGGACACATTCACTCGGGAGCATCGCCACCCTTCCAAATCTGAAAATCGGCACGTTAGCTTTCTCACCGTAGTAAGGAACGAATAATCCTGTAAAGAACACATCCGACCCAGGCCCAATCTTTGTGTTTTTGAAATCCTCTTTGGTGCGGATCATCGACATTGGAACCGTAAGGAAGTCGAATAGCTTCTCGTCCGGCAGCGCCGGGATAACCGCGATATCAACTGTAGGATCGCCATGCGTGAAAACGTTTTGATTGACGCCGGTCGGCTGCAAATCAATGGGTACAAACATGGAGCCATTGTTCTTATCGTTGATCCGCACGAACACCCGCCGAAAGTATTCGCCCTGTTCATCCTGTAACACGTGCTTCGCCGTAACGAGATATCCATACACCCCAGGACCATTCTCGTTTTCGACCACCGCGAAAAAACCTGTGCCATTCACCACCGGCGCGAGAGTTTCGCGATAGATTCGCGGATTACCATGTTCATCTGCAAGAAAGATGAACGTCACCGCCTTAGCCACTTCTGGTGGTGCAGGCGCAGCCACGACACGCGTTGTCATCAATCCCACAATAAGCGCAAGCGCCGAGAGCCACCGGATCACCCTAATCCTCCTGTGAAACGGAATGCATAAATCGCGTTCGATGGCATGCCCCAAAATTGTGGCAAGTCATATTCGTTTAGACCGGCGCATATATTTTTCCAAGGCTTAACGGGACGGAGCTGACCGCCGCAGCAGCCCCGGCAGCTTGGCGAAGTTCGCCGCCATGCGCCGCGCTTCGTCCTTTGGTTCCCTAGATCGGCAAATTGCCCTTCCGGCCACGACGACCACACAGTCGCCGACAAGTGGCGCGACCGGGAGTTACCCCCTAATATCACTAGAGAAATTATGAAGATGCTATCCGGCGAAACCGTGCCGGAGACGGCGGTCATGGTCATTACCGTTTTATAAATTCGAGTGTCTTAGTGTCAGGCGGGCGCGGATCTAGGCTAAGTCTGCCCCCGCCACAACCGAGCTGCCTTTCCATGTCGGCAAGACGAAAAACCTGGCGACGCCGCATCCTGAAGCCGGGACTGATTGCATTCAACAGCGGTGGCACAATCAGTTGCACGGTCCGCGATGTCTCCGTAGCTGGAGCCTGTCTTGAAGTTGCGAATCCGATTCCGGATGACTTCACGCTAGTGATTGAAAGCGATCAAATTCAGCGGCGGTGCCACGTGGCATGGAGAAGAGCTAAGCGGATTGGTGTTGCATTCGATTAGCGTCGCGATGGCCGCGGTAGCAGCTCCGGGCAGCTCGGGCAGCTTGGCGAAGTTCGCCGCCGTCCGCCGCGCCTCATCCTTCGTGAGCAGCTTGGCTTCATCACGTCGTTCACGGGGAAAAATCACCAAACGTTCATCCTTCCGGCACCCCGGCCTTGCGCATCCCTTCGTAGACGCGCTCGCGTTGCGCGAGGAAGGTCGGGTTGTCGCTGAATGCGCTGACGCGGAAGCGGCGGATGGTGAAGGTCGGGTTGAGAGCGAGGCCCGCCTTAGCCGCGGCCCGTGCCTCACTCATCCTACCAAGGCGCGCCTGGGCGGCGGCGAGAAAGAAATGCGAGTTGGGAAAATTTCGATTGGCATCGATGGACCGGAGCTGCCAAACGGCGGCTTCCTCGTCGCGGCCGAGATAGAGCTTGGCGATGCCGGCGGCAGCCATCCACCTGTTGGCATTGATGTCACGCGGGCTAAGGCGTAGTGCTTCAAGGACATGGCTTTCGGTTTCCTCGGCCCGCCCGGTGAAGACTTTGGCAAGCCCGATCATGGCATGCGCTGCGGCCAGGTTTCGGTCCAACGCGAGCGCATGTTCGCACTTGGCGATGGCTTCCGCGGCACGATTGGTGTAGATATAGACACCGCCTAATACGTATTGGGCGTAGCCATGATTTGGCGCTAGCGACAACACCTTGGTCAACGTCACTTCGGCCGCCGCGGCACGTGCCACCCGATCGTCGGTGAAGGAAAAAAAAGCAGAAACATAGTCAACATTTGCGGTGCCGACCAGCGCCTCGATATTGCCGGGATCGAGCGCCAGCGCTTGTCCGCCGCTTGCGGTCGCCACGTCTGTTGCGGCATCCGCCAGTCGATGCCTTCGAGCAGGTAGCCGAGCTGCGCCGGCGAGATCGTCACCATGCCGTCGGCCGGCGACGGCCAGATGAAGCGCCCCCGCTCCAGCCGCTTCGCAAACAGGCACATGCCTTGTCCGTCATGCCACAACACCTTGAGCAGGCCGCCGCGGCGCCCACGGAAGACGAACAGGTGCCCGCTGTGCGGATCATGCTTGAGCACCTCCTGCACCAACACCGCCAAGCCATCAAAGCCCTTGCGCATATCGGTATGGCCGGCCGCCAGCCAAACCCGCGCGCCGCTCGGGGCCGGGATCATCGCCGCCGCTTGCCCTTCGCCAGCGCCTTCATCAGAGCCGACACCGTCGAAGCGTCGACCGGCCCGGATATCCGCATCCGCCCGCCGCCGGCGAACTCGATCTCGATGACGCCGGTCCTCTCTGGTGATGGCGAGGATACCGCTCCGGC
>JBKQHJ010000002.1:0-3703 GCA_052148835.1 Bryobacteraceae bacterium | reverse complement strand
CACCCAGCCGATCGAGCAGCGGCGTGTACACATGCCCAACCGAGTCGTAATCGACACCAGGGTCATCCCCTGAATCGGGCTTGCTGTAGACAAAGTGGCTTCGGCTGTGCACGAGGGTTTGCAGGAGGCCGCGCGATTCTTTCGCAAACGGGTGCTCTGCGCGGTTGCGCGCTCCGTAGATCCACCAGATCTCGCGACGCGACGCGGCCGAAGACAGCGAGTGCAACATGGCGAGTACAGGCGTTGCCCCGATGCCGGCATCATCAACTTCATGCGCAATATCGGCAGCAGCGTGGGAACTTCTCTGGTCACGACACTGTTGGCGCGGCGCGCGCAAGTTCACCAGGAGGTGCTGTCGCAGCATACCACTCCGTTCGATCCGTCTCTTCAGAACCAGGTCAAAGCTTTGAGCCTGCAACTGGTGCACTCGGGCGCCAGCGTGGCCGACGCACCCAAGCTGGCCTGCGGTCTGCTCTACCGATTCGTGGGCGGGCAAGCAGAGACCCTCGCCTACATCGACGTGTTTATACTGCTGACCATCGCGGCGAGCATCATGTTTCTGCTTTCCTTCATCGTTCGCAAGAACGATCCCAAGGCTGGCGGAGTGGCTGTGGGTTAGCGAAGCTATTTAGGGAGGCTGTTGAATGACACACGTAATCCAGAACGTATTGACGATGCTCCGCGCCGCGGAATGGATGCCCGTGACTGCGGCCCGCGTCCTAATCGGCATCTTTTTCTGTATTTCCGGCGGAACCAAGCTATTTGTACGAGCCCAGTTCGGCGTGCTTGAGAAGACCATGGTCCAAATACATGTCCCGTTCCCGCACGCAACCGCACTCTTCGTCGCCACGGTCGAATTCGCGTGCGGGGCAGGTCTGGCGCTAGGGCTCCTCACGCCCCTGTGCGCCGCAATGCTCGCGGGAGACATGATCGTCGCGGTCGCCACCACTTCGATCCACAGCATCCAGGCGAGCGGTTTCCTCGCCTGGCTCGACGACTTCCTGTACCTCCCCGAGGTGCTGTACATCTTGATACTCGTTTGGCTGATCTTCTCTGGACCGGGTCGATACAGCGTCGACGGTCTTATCGCGGGGAGAGCCGGCCTCTTCGGCGTCGAGCGCTAGTGTCCCGGAGCAGTACCATTGAATGAACTCGTCAATCGCGTGAGCATCAGTCGCACAGGGCAACGTAGACACTGTCGAACCACCGACTCACATTGCCGACATTTGAGTATCGATCGGCGCGCGGGACTGCGGGTTTTCAGTGATTTAGCGACGGTCACTCCATTGCCTCTCTCGCAGTGCAACTGCCGGAACGATAAGGAGTGGCCGAAGACAATGCAGACAAAACGCAGGACGATGATCGTGACGAAAGGCGGACTCGAGGCGATCACGCGGAGCCCCGCCATGGAGTACGCGCAGGAAGGCATACGGTTCAACGCCGCCGCTTAGGCAAGGGCCGACGCGCCCGCCCTCTAGCCAAATATCAAGGAGAGGATAGCAAAGACATGCCAGAAGCGACTTGGAAACCTCACGAGAAACACGGACGGCTCACGATGCAGAGTGACCTACCAGACAGTGTCTACGCGTTTCCGAAGCAGCGTAAAGAACCACTGACCGACGCACAACATGTGCGTAACGCGGTCGCGCGGTTCGATCAAGTCATCGACGTCTCCGATGCCGACCGTGCTTTGGCGTTCGCGAACATCGAGAGAGCTGCAAACTACTACGACGGCAACCTCGCGGAAACGTCATGGCACGACCTGGGCATTCATCCTCAAAAGAGCACAAGAGATGCTACCACCAAAGGCGCTGTGACGCGCAGTGTTCGCAGTGTATGACAACCACTCGGCAGCGGGAGACGCGCTGAAGGAACTTCAGAAGTCAGACATGAAGAAGTTGGTCCTAGGCCAAATCGCGCGCTAAGCCGCCGCCGACGCGGTTCCGAACTCCGCACGTTGCGGAGGGGACGCGCTCGAAGCCAAGCTTGCTTGCCAGGACACGGAAGGAAAATTGGAAATGAAAAAGGCCCAGCGCGGAATCAACCCCGCTTCGAAGCCGAGTGGCGATGGGTGTGTCGGATGCCTAGCGTCACCGAAAGGCTGGTGGTTTCATCTCCGTCGGTGTGCGAAGTGTGGGCACATAGGTTGCTGCGACAGTTCTCCGAGCCAGCATGCGTCCAAGCATGCGGCGACAACAGGGCATCCGATCATTGCCAGCTTCGAGCCGGGTGAGCATTGGTTCTACGATTACGAGAAGCGGGGGATGATCAAGGGCGTGGAGTTGCTTCCGCCACATTCGCATCCGGAGGATCAACCATCACCTGGACCGGCAGGGAGAGTTCCTGCCAATTGGGAATCGCTGCTGCACTAGCTGGCGTCGAATCGATTTTTTATGAATGGGAGCGGGACTCGGGAAAGTATTTGTAATCAGCACCGTATCGAAAGGAGACATCAATGAACGCAGTACAAGTCGGACAGAAGAGCTATGAGATGCCCCCACGCGAGGGGTTCACCGTCGCACATTTTCTCACCGTTGCCGACATCGACCGGTCGGCTCGCTTCTATGAGAAGGTCTTCGGCGGTCGCATTCTGAGCAGCGGCGACAGCGAAGGCGCGCCCGCGTACATTCAGATCGCGAATACTTGGCTCCTTGTCAACGTCGGGGGCGGGCCGACCCCCGACAAGCCGTCGGTAACGCTCAGCGTCCCCGACCCGGATAAGATCAACGGCTTTATGAATATCCGCGTTGCGGATATCCAAGCGTGCTATGAATTGTGGAAAAGTCGAGGAGCCGAGTTCATCACGGAGCCAATACCCAAGTACGGCGAGATTCGCTGCTACATCCGCGATCCTGACGGATATATTATCGAGGTCGGACAAAGCACCGAGCTCAAGTACGGTTAGCGCTGGGCCCGGATGGGATTCGGATTTAAACGGTTGCGGATGTTCTCTTGAGGCCTTCCGGGCTGCAGTGTCGAGCCAGTACTTTGGTCTTGATCGATACGTTCGTCCAACGGATTCGTCGTCGCGCTTCTGCCAATTTTGCTTTGAACAGTCACTCGCTCTGACATCGAAAGGAGTACCAAATGGACGGCACAAATGGACTGAAAGAGGCCACGCGCGTGACCGCGCCTGTCGCGTCGAACACGCTTAGTGTGAACGTTTTTACGGCCCCGGGAAAGACTATGGTGGGCGAGCGGCCAAAGCCCTTCGGCGAAGCGCTCGGCTTTGACCCTATCACGTCGACTTTAATCTTCGGCGAGTACGACGCGGTGCTGGTGGACGCAATGGGAACAGTGGCTGAGGCCGAGGCTCTCGCGGATTGGGTTGCTCTGCACAACAGAAACTTGGAGACCATCTATATAACGCACGCCCATTTCGACCACTTCTACGGTCTAAGCATTCTGCTCGACCGTTTCCCGAGCGCTCGGGCGATAGCAACGCCCAAGACGGTGAACGCCATGCAGATGTCTTTCTCTCCCCCAGTGGAGCGGTTGGCCCGCCGGCTCTTTCCTGGGCAAGTGGCCACCAAGTTGGTTCCACCCGAGCCCTATGAGCACGACACGTTCACTCTCGAGGGCCACGAATTGCGCATCATCGAGCAGGGCCGCACCGATAGTCCCGATTCGACGTCTCTACACGTTCCATCGATCGGCCTGATCGTCGCTGGCGACGTTGTGTACAACCAGTGCCGCATGTACG
>JBKQHJ010000001.1:0-3306 GCA_052148835.1 Bryobacteraceae bacterium | reverse complement strand
CTTGGGCATCGTGATCGAGTACGCCAATCAACATCGCACCCCCCAGTGGGCGGCGCCACCCAAATCGAATTGGGACTACACTATTTTCGGCAAGCCGCCGTCGCAACCGGCCCCCGCGGAGCGATTGGACATGCTGTTTGAAAAGGTGCCGCGCGGCGCCGGAAAATTCAACAGCTTCACCGTCAACGGCAAATCCTATCCCCACGAGCAGGAATTTATGCTCAAACAGGGCGCGCGCTACCGGCTGACGTTTCATAATCGCACCGACGATGCGCATCCGTTGCACCTGCATCGCCACCAACTGGAGATCGCCGAGATATATGGCAAAGCTACTTCGGGCGTGATCAAAGATACCGTTGTGGTGCCCACCTACGGGCGCGCCAGCGTGGATTTTACCGCCGACCAACCCGGGCCGACACTATTTCACTGCCATATCCAACAACACATGGATTTCGGCTTCAAGGCCCTGCTTCGTTACTCATAAAGTCCGCGGGAACACGGCCGTCGTTTGCGGTGTCAAATAACCTGACATGCGCGCAATGGTCGTTTGCATGGAGGCAGTCTGGCAAGACCTGAAATACGGTGTTCGCCAGTTGTGGCATAGCCCGGGTTTCACGGCCGCGGCCGCGATCACGCTCGCGCTTGGCATCGGCGTCAACACGTCCATATTCAGCCTGCTGAATACGCTGCTGCTGCGGCCGTTGCCTGGAGCGAACCCGAGCGGTTTGGTGGCGATTTACCGGGCAGGCAATCGCCCCTGTTCGTACCCCGACTTTCTCGATTTTGAGCGACGCGCCACCGCGTTTTCCGGCCTCGCCGCCGATACCTCAAACGAAAGCACGCTGGATGTTGGCGACAGCGGCGCCAGCGAGCTGATTCTGCTGGAGGCGGTCTCCTACAATTACGGTTTGGTCTTGGGCTCCCGGACGTCGCTTGGGCGATGGTTCTCTACGGAAGACGAGCGCGCGACCGGCGAGCAGTTCCCGGCGGTGATCAGCTATCGCTTGTGGCAGAGCCGATTCGGAGGCGCTCCGCAAGCTATCGGCAGCCGGATCCGCGTGGAGTCGCAATGGTACACCGTGGTTGGCGTGGCGACGAAGGAGTTTGGAGGCATGGGCCCGCCTATCGTGACCGACGTGTGGCTGCCGCTGGTCCAATACGCGCGGCACAACGATTACGCGGCCCGGCTGGTGAGCGATCGGCTGGAGGGCAAAGTAATGGTGTTCGGTCGGCTCAAACCCGACGTTGCACCGGCGGAAGCTCAGGCCCAGCTCAACCTTGTGGATGCGCAGTTGCGCCGGGAATATCCGCGCCCCGGCGGACGTGTGGCGGCGCTCCAGGTAGAAACGCCGCGGGGCGCGTCCGATCCGGGCTCTCGCCGTATGGTTGGTCAACCGATGACCATGCTGGCGGTCGTGGTCGCGCTTGTGCTTTTGATCGCCTGCGCTAACATCGCCACACTCCTATTGATGCGAGGCGTGGCCAGGCGGCGCGAACTGTCGATACGGATCGCTCTGGGCGCGGGCCGCGCGCGCGTTTGCCGGCAGATGCTGATCGAGAGCCTGCTGCTAAGCCTGCTCGGCGCGGCTGCCGGTTTAGCGGCGGCTATCTGGACGAACCGCATCGAAGTGAGAGAGCTTTTGTCCTTGCCGTCTCCGATTGCCCTTGGCCTGGATCTCTCGATTGACTGGCGTGTGCTCGCGTTCGTCCTGGGCGCGTCCATTGTCACCACTTTTCTGTTCGGTCTGATGCCAGCGCTGAGCATCTCCAAGACGGACCTGGTCCCGGCGTTGAAAGGCAGCGGTCTGCACTTGGAAACTCGCCACCGTAGATTCACACTCCGCAATGTCTATGCTGTGGCGCAGGTGTCGCTTTCGCTGGTGCTTTTGATCGTGGCTGGCCTTTTCATTCGCGCCCTGCACAGGGCTACCAGGATCGATCTGGGCTTCAACCCGCGCGGCCTCATGTCCGCCAGACTATTTGTTCCAAAACCGGAGTTCAATGAAACCACGGGCAGGGAGCTTTACCGCCGCGTTCTGGCCCGTACGCGTACTTTACCTGCCGTGAGCGGCGCGACGCTGTCCTATGCTTCGCCGCTGATCGCGATGTCCGAATGTGTCGTACCGGACGAGGAAGCCAGATCCCAGCCGGCTATGACGGCCGGCGCAAACATTATCGGGCCGGACTATTTTTCCACTTTAGGAATTCCGCTGGTGCGCGGACGCGGGTTTTCATCGACGGACGATTCCTCGGCGTCCCCGGTCCTAATCGTCAACGAAGCCCTGGCCCGGACGTATTGGCCCGGCGGAAACGCCGTGGGAAAGCGCGTCAGGATTGGCCGCGGCTGCGAAAAAGGCGAGGGCGAGCGCGCCGAAATCGTGGGCATTGCGAAAAATGCATTGTACGCATCGCTCGATTCGATCGACCGGCCATACGTCTTCTTTTCGATCAAGCAGCGCTTCGCGCTATACGTGGCGTTGCTGGTGAGGACCGGAAGCGACCCCACGCGATACGCCACGGCCTTGCGAACCGAACTGCGGCAACTGGATAATCGGCTGCGCATTTACCAAGTCGATTCCTTGGCCGCGGAGATGGACCAGTCGCTTGCGCCGGTGCGCTGGGAAGCGTCCTTGCTAGGCGCATTTGGCGCGCTGGCGTTGGCGGTGGCGGCGGTTGGGCTTTACGCCGTGATCGCCTTCGGAGTCAGGCAGCGGACGCAGGAGTTTGGAATTCGGATGGCGCTGGGAGCGCGCAAAAGCGATGTTCTTCGGCTGGTGATTGGCGATGGCCTGGCTCTCGCAATGGTTGGCGTATGCCTCGGCCTCGCTTCATCGCTTCTGCTGACTCGCTTACTCGGCGGCTTCCTCTATGGACTGAGCCCCACCGATGGAGCGACATTCGCTGCAGTGGTGCTTCTGTGGACGGCCGTCGCCTTGATTGCGAGCTCGGTGCCGGCGTACCATTCCACCAAAGTGGATCCGCTCAACTCCTTGCGGTGCGAATAAGGCCCCGGAGAACGGTTAGCGACGACCTCCGCCACCGTGAGAACCGCCTCCGCCACCGCCATGGAATCCGCCGCCACCGCCGTGGAATCCGCCTCCGCCACCGCTCGCGTGGAACCCGCCTCCGCGAGAACCGCCGCCGCTAGCGTGGAAACCGCCTCCGCCGCTGCTGCGCGCGCCGCCGCCAAAAGATGGAGCGGACCGGTAGGATGATGTGGGGCGCCCGCCACCAAAAGATGGAGCGGACCGGTAGGATGATGTGGGGCGCCCGCCACCAAAAGATGGAGCGGACCGATAGGCTGAT